>NZ_CP116341.1:1590000-2332500 GCF_033304595.1 Sporosarcina jeotgali | reverse complement strand
ACCAGGTGATCTACCCATGTCCAGGGTGAAGGTAAGGTAACACTTACTGGAGGCCCGAACCCACGTACGTTGAAAAGTGCGGGGATGAGGTGTGGGTAGCGGTGAAATTCCAATCGAACCTGGAGATAGCTGGTTCTCTCCGAAATAGCTTTAGGGCTAGCCTCAAACGTTAGAATCTCGGAGGTAGAGCACTGTTTGGACTAGGGGCCCATCCCGGGTTACCGAATTCAGACAAACTCCGAATGCCGATGATTTATGTTTGGGAGTCAGACTATGGGTGATAAGGTCCATAGTCGAGAGGGAAACAGCCCAGACCGCCAGTTAAGGTCCCAAAGTATTCGTTAAGTGGAAAAGGATGTGGCGCTGCCCAGACAACCAGGATGTTGGCTTAGAAGCAGCCATCATTTAAAGAGTGCGTAATAGCTCACTGGTCGAGTGGCGCTGCGCCGAAAATGTATCGGGGCTAAACGAATCACCGAAACTGCGGATTGACACCTTTGGTGTCAGTGGTAGGAGAGCGTTCCAAGGGCGTTGAAGCTGGACCGGAAGGACTGGTGGAGCGCTTGGAAGTGAGAATGCCGGTATGAGTAGCGAAAGAAGGGTGAGAATCCCTTCCACCGAATGCCCAAGGTTTCCTGAGGAAGGCTCGTCCACTCAGGGTCAGTCGGGACCTAAGTCGAGGCCGATAGGCGTAGACGATGGACAACAGGTTGATATTCCTGTACTACCTCCCCACCGTTTGAGTGATGGGGTGACGCAGAAGGATAGGGTGAGCGCGCTGTTGGTCATGCGCGTCTAAGCAGTGAGGTGTGAAACGAGGCAAATCCCGTTTCTCTAACATTGAGCTGTGATGGCAAGGGGTGTATACCCTGGAGTCCCTGATTTCACACTGCCAAGAAAAGCCTCTAACGAGGTGGGAGGTACCCGTACCGCAAACCAACACAGGTAGGCGAGGAGAGAATCCTAAGGTGATCGAGAGAACTCTCGTTAAGGAACTCGGCAAAATGACCCCGTAACTTCGGGAGAAGGGGTGCTCTGGTAGGGTGTATAGCCCGAGAGAGCCGCAGTGAATAGGCCCAGGCGACTGTTTAGCAAAAACACAGGTCTCTGCAAAACCGTAAGGTGACGTATAGGGGCTGACGCCTGCCCGGTGCTGGAAGGTTAAGAGGAGAGGTTAGCGCAAGCGAAGCTTCGAATTGAAGCCCCAGTAAACGGCGGCCGTAACTATAACGGTCCTAAGGTAGCGAAATTCCTTGTCGGGTAAGTTCCGACCCGCACGAAAGGCGTAACGATCTGGGCACTGTCTCAACGAGAGACTCGGTGAAATTATAATATGCGTGAAGATGCGCATTACCCGCGACAGGACGGAAAGACCCCGTGGAGCTTTACTGTAGCCTGATATTGAATTCCGGTGCAGCCTGTACAGGATAGGTAGGAGCCTGAGAGACCGGAGCGCTAGCTTCGGAGGAGGCAATGGTGGGATACTACCCTGGCTGTATTGGACTTCTAACCCTTGCCCGTGATCCGGGCAGGAGACAGTGTCAGGCGGACAGTTTGACTGGGGCGGTCGCCTCCTAAAGAGTAACGGAGGCGCCCAAAGGTTCCCTCAGAATGGTTGGACATCATTCGTAGAGTGCAAAGGCATAAGGGAGCTTGACTGCGAGACCTACAAGTCGAGCAGGGTCGAAAGACGGGCTTAGTGATCCGGTGGTTCCGCATGGAAGGGCCATCGCTCAACGGATAAAAGCTACCCCGGGGATAACAGGCTTATCTCCCCCAAGAGTCCACATCGACGGGGAGGTTTGGCACCTCGATGTCGGCTCATCGCATCCTGGGGCTGTAGTCGGTCCCAAGGGTTGGGCTGTTCGCCCATTAAAGCGGTACGCGAGCTGGGTTCAGAACGTCGTGAGACAGTTCGGTCCCTATCCGTCGCGGGCGCAGGAAATTTGAGAGGAGCTGTCCTTAGTACGAGAGGACCGGGATGGACACACCTCTGGTGTACCAGTTGTCTTGCCAAAGGCATCGCTGGGTAGCTATGTGTGGACGGGATAAATGCTGAAAGCATCTAAGCATGAAGCCCCCCTCGAGATGAGATTTCCCATTACGCAAGTAAGTAAGATCCCTCAAAGATGATGAGGTGGATAGGTCTGGTGTGGAAGCATGGCGACATGTGGAGCTGACAGATACTAATAGATCGAGGACTTTCCCAAATATAAGTTAAAGAATCATGTGATTGTTTTGAGTTTCAATGTTGGTTTTATCCAGTTTTGAGTGATTAATTTTTAAAAAACTTTTTAAAAAGAAATTAAAATTAACACTTGCACTTACAACTTGAATATGGTATAATAATTCTTGTGTTGTGAAATTGTCTGGTGATGATGGCGAAGAGGTCACACCCGTTCCCATACCGAACACGGAAGTTAAGTTCTTCAGCGCCGATGGTAGTAGGGGGCTTCCCCCTGTGAGAGTAGGACGTCGCCAGGCTTTCACTGCTAAGTGAAAATCCTTTAATAGTTTATCTATTCCGCAGTAGCTCAGTGGTAGAGCAATCGGCTGTTAACCGATCGGTCGTAGGTTCGAGTCCTACCTGCGGAGCCATAATGGAGAGCTGTCCGAGTGGCCGAAGGAGCACGATTGGAAATCGTGTAGACGGTTAACGCTGTCTCAAGGGTTCAAATCCCTTGCTCTCCGCCAGTTAACTTCTCTATTATAAACAGTATGGCCCCTTGGTCAAGCGGTTAAGACACCGCCCTTTCACGGCGGTAACACGGGTTCGAATCCCGTAGGGGTCACCATTTACATTCTTATGAATAAGATATGCCAGCAGCACATAGTATTGTGGAGGATTAGCTCAGCTGGGAGAGCATCTGCCTTACAAGCAGAGGGTCGGCGGTTCGAGCCCGTCATCCTCCACCATTATATCTTTATTAATCGGTTTTAATATTATCGCGGGGTGGAGCAGTGGTAGCTCGTCGGGCTCATAACCCGAAGGTCACAGGTTCAAATCCTGTCCCCGCAACCAAATGGTCCCGTGGTGTAGCGGTTAACATGCCTGCCTGTCACGCAGGAGATCGCCGGTTCGATCCCGGTCGGGACCGCCATTTTCTTTAAAAACAATATGGCTCAGTAGCTCAGTCGGTAGAGCAAAGGACTGAAAATCCTTGTGTCGGCGGTTCGATTCCGTCCTGAGCCATCTTATATGCCGGTGTAGCTCAATTGGTAGAGCAACTGACTTGTAATCAGTAGGTTGAGGGTTCAATTCCTTTCGCCGGCACCATGAAATTCCCTATGGTGGGGTAGCGAAGTGGCTAAACGCGGCGGACTGTAAATCCGCTCCCTCCGGGTTCGGCGGTTCGAATCCGTCCCCCACCACCATTCTTTACAGGGGCATAGTTTAACGGTAGAATAGAGGTCTCCAAAACCTTTGGTGTGGGTTCGATTCCTACTGCCCCTGCCATTTATCTTACTTGTCTCTTGACTTGAAACATCTTATTATTATGGCGGTTGTGGCGAAGTGGTTAACGCACCGGATTGTGATTCCGGCACTCGGGGGTTCAATTCCCCTCAGCCGCCCCTTTTTTATTTTTGGGGTATAGCCAAGCGGTAAGGCAACGGACTTTGACTCCGTCACTCGTTGGTTCGAATCCAGCTACCCCAGTTATTAGCGGAAGTAGTTCAGTGGTAGAATACGACCTTGCCAAGGTCGGGGTCGCGGGTTCGAATCCCGTCTTCCGCTCCACTTATTCTACGGCGGCATAGCCAAGCGGTAAGGCACGGGTCTGCAACACCCTTACCACCGGTTCGATTCCGGTTGCCGCCTCCAATATATGGTTTCCGTTTATTTTATTTTACTAGTTTGCCCGAGTGGTGGAATGGCAGACACGTCGCACTCAAAATGCGATGCCGCAAGGCGTGCCGGTTCAAGTCCGGCCTCGGGTATCTCAGAAAAGGACAACTTCGGTTGTTCTTTTTTTGTTGTTGTCTATTTTCAAGAATCCTCATTGATCTCAGGTCCTAAATGGGTTCATGCATGCCATGCGAAAAAACCCGCACTCTGTAGATCTGCGGGTTTCCAACCTAACACTATTATAATAGGTAGTAATGAAGTTAATACTTAGCATCTTGTCGAGGCGGTAAGTCTGTAACCTCTATAGAAGGGTTCTCAGCACATAAAATAGCGGCTGTTGCTTCACCCCCATTAATGCTCGTAAACATCGTCCCGCATGCTTTTGCAAGGCGTTGTGCTTCTTCTACATTCATCTCAGGACGCAGGAATAATACATGAAGTATTTCTGTTGTCTCTTCGGTGATTGCACTCCGGACAGAGTCTGCATAGGGGCTGCCGAAAGGACTGTATCCGTCCTTTAGGATTGGCATGTTATGTAATGAATTGAATCTGCCATTTAATCCATCGTATCCATCTTCTGCATGTCCTATCGTTACACGTATATCGCCAGTTAATGTTTCTAAGTTATACATACCGGAAGGAATTCCGTATTGAAGGCTAAACAAGGTATTCAAGTCAATTGCACTCGAATGACTTTCCATGTAAGCTTGTTTACTGATGCGTCGATATAATGCTTCAACTGAGGGGCGATAGCGGGCAGGATCAGCACCAAGTGCCTTCCAAACATTGCGCCATTCCCGGATTCCGTCGATCTCATCAAAAGAACGTTCTTCCAGTTCAAAGAAGAGTTGTTCTTGAAATAATTGCAGTCTTCCTTTTAGCATTTGGGGAGAGTCAGATACGGTTGTCCTGTTATAATGGATGATGGCTACTTTGAAATCAGGAACAGCATCAACTATTGAAGGTTCTAGATAGAATTTCATAAAATCATCCTGTTCATATTTTTCTCAAGTTTATCATAAGGGAGGTGGCAGATGGTGAATATCGCTCAATTGCAAAAAGACTTAGTGGCTTATGCTTTGGAAATTGGTGTTGATAAGATCGGCTTTACAACAGCAGCTCCTTTCTTGGAGTTGAAAAATCGATTGAAGCGGCAGCAGGACCTTGGCTATCAATCAGGATTTGAAGAAAGTGACGTTGAAAAAAGAACAGAACCTGCTTTACTATTAGATCGTGCAGAGAGTATCATTTCCATTGCGGTTGCCTATCCTTCCAAGATGACTGATGCACCGAAAGGGAAGAAAGGTGAGCGGCGCGGAATGTTTTGCCGGGCTTCATGGGGAACCGATTATCATACGGTCTTACGCGAAAAGTTAGCATTATTGGAAGAGTTCTTACATGAGCGTTCTTCGGAAGTGAAAACACGCTCAATGGTAGATACGGGAGAGCTGGCTGATCGGGCTGTTGCAGAACGTGCAGGAATCGGCTGGTCTGCGAAAAATTGTTCTATTATAACGCCAGAATTCGGTTCCTATGTCTATTTAGGCGAAATGATTACAAATTTGCCTTTTGAACCGGATGTTCCAATGGAGAATCAATGCGGGGAGTGCACACTATGCCTGGATGCGTGTCCGACAGGTGCCTTGATACAAGGGGGGCAATTGAATGCACAGCGCTGTATTGCTTTCTTGACGCAAACGAAGCAGCCAATCCCTGAAGAGTTCCGTAAAGAAGTGGGGAACCGCATCTATGGGTGTGATACGTGCCAAACTGTATGTCCGAAAAACAAACGGAAATATAATTTGGATCAAGAATCGTTCGTGCCTGAAGCTGAACTCGTAAAGCCTTTACTTCAACCGATATTAAAGTTGTCAAATCTTCAGTTTAAGGAAACCTTTGGTCATATGTCAGGCTCTTGGCGAGGGAAAAACCCTATTCAGCGCAATGCGATTTTAGCGTTAGCACATTTCAAAGAAGAGGCGGCAATCCCGGATTTGGTGGAGCTGCTCGAAACGGATCCACGGCCGATGATTCGTCATACATGCGCTTGGGCTATAGGGGAAATAGGATCCGAAACTGGACGGCTGACACTTGAACGGGTGGTAGAAACAGAGACGGAAGATACTGTAGTGGAGGAAATAAAAAAAGCAGTCATGAAGATGGCTGTTACTGAATAGAAGGAGTGGAATTATGCCGATACACGTAGCACTTTTTGAACCGCTTATTCCAGCGAACACTGGCAATATTGCACGAACTTGTGCAGGAACAGGAGCCAAACTGCATTTAATAGAACCACTTGGGTTTTCAACCGATGATAAAATGTTGAAACGGGCAGGTCTGGATTATTGGGAGCATGTTGATATTACGTATCACGGGGATATCAATCAATTGTTTGAGAAGTATCCTGAGGGGATATTCTATTTCATCACTAAGTTTGGGACAAAGACTTTCTCCGATTTCGACTTTTCAACTGTTGATCAAGATATCTTCTTTGTCTTTGGTAAAGAAACGACTGGATTGCCTTCTGAGGTGACAGAAGCGCATTTAGATACGTGTCTTCGAATTCCTATGAATGATCATATACGATCCTTGAATCTGTCTAATACAGCAGCGATACTTGTATACGAAGCGCTGCGCCAGCAAAGTTACCCTGGTTTGCACTAAAAAAGGATGCAGCTCAATTGAGCTGCATCCTTTTTAATGTGTTATTTTTTCACTTTGCCTGGCTTGTCAGCATAACCGCCTGTGAAGATTGCGGATAGGAATGCGAAGCAGACACCCATGATTAGAATTAGTCTCATCAGATACCCTCCTGTTGAATCAGTTGTTCTAACATCATTATACCGGAACCGCAACAAAAAGGAAATGACTCACTTTAAAATATATGACAAGTGCCTGACAAATTCTATTGCGTATTCGTGTTCAGTCCTCCTGACGAGTGATATGATTAGAATAAGAAATACGTAAAAACAAAGGAGTGGTACTACTATGGCAGCTACCTATTCAGAAACCAAACAGCTTGCGAACGGCGTACATATGCCTCGTTTTGGTCTAGGTGTTTATAAAATGACGGATTCCAAGCAAACGGTTGAAGCAATCTCTTATGCATTGGAGCATGGTTACCGTGCGGTTGATACAGCAGCGATTTATGAGAATGAGGCTGAAACTGGAGAAGCAATCCGGACTTCAGGAATTTCGCGTGATGAACTTTTTATCACATCCAAGGTTTGGAATACTGACCAAGGGTATGATCAGACATTACGGGCATTTGAATCTTCCTTGAATAAATTAGGATTGGACTATTTAGACCTCTATTTGACGCATTGGCCAGTTAGCGAAACATTCGCAGAAACGTACCGTGCTATTGAACGGTTGTATGAAGAAAAGATGATTCGAGTACCTGGTGTTTCCAATCACCATATCCATCATCTTGAAAAACTTTCTGTAACTGCGAATATTGCTCCAATGGTTAACCAAATAGAATTGCACCCTTTGCTGACACAAGTTCCTTTACGGGACTACTGCAGTGCGCATAACATTGCAGTCACGTCGTGGTCGCCACTTGCACGAGGGAAGCTTTTGGATAATGCTGTTCTAGGAGAAATCGGGAAAACACATCGCAAGACGGCGGCGCAAGTTATTATTCGCTGGCATCTGCAAAATGATTTAATCGTCATTCCAAAATCAGTTACACCAGAACGAATTTTGGAAAACAGTCGAATTGGTGACTTTGTGTTAACTGCAGAAGAGATGAAAATGATTGATGAATTAAACCGTAACGAAAGAACAGGTACGGATCCAGATACAATTGGCTAAAATAAAAAGCGTCATGGGGACCTTCCCATGACGCTTTTGTCTATTCGTTAAGCAGTGATGACAATTTTTTCACCCGTAAATGGATGGATGAAGGAAGTTTCAACGGCAGTTAGACGATACGTGCCGTCAGGAAGAGCTGATGCTTCATATAAGTTATCTCCCACTACCGGGTGGCCTAAATGCGCCATGTGAACACGGATTTGGTGTGTACGGCCTGTATCGAGGGTCGCTTCGATCATTGTCGTTTGTTCTTTACGTTCAATCACTTTGAAATGAGTGACGGCAGATTGACCTGACATTGAAATGCGCCGGCGCGTCGGGTGGTGTCGATCACGGCCAATCGGCATATTGACGCTGCCTTTCAAACGTTTCAATCGACCTTCCACTTCAGCGTGATACAGCCGGGTAATCTCGTTCGAAGCAATCATACGATCGAACATGGCTTTTGCCATGGGATGCTTCGCGACAATCACAATTCCTGAAGTTCCTTTGTCAAGACGCTGAATATGCTCAGCGTACGTACCGCCTGCAGCTTGAACATGGGCAATCACAGCATTCATCATGGTGGCTTCACGGCTTGTCCCATCAGGATGAACGGCTATTCCGTCTGGTTTGAAAACTGCCAGGAAGTGATCATCTTCTGTGAGTACCTTCACACCAGGCACATCTAATGGTGCATATTCTGAATGGGCTTCAGGTAACTGAAATGTTAACTCAGTTCCTGCTGTTAAAGGCGTGCGCCAGACTACAGGAACTCCTCCTGAATCTGTCACGGCATTCGCCATTCGCAACTCGTGAATATTTTTCTTTCCAGCTTGCCAGCCGTCACGCAATAATTGTTCAAGCGTACCGTCAGAATCTTTTACTGTGTACGTAAATGATGTCATTAATTTGTCCTCTTTTCCGTTACTCACTTGCTGTAATACTCGTTGAAGAATGCATGGATATTTTCTTCAGGCTGCAATCCAACGAGACGGCCGACTTCCTTGCCGTTCTCGAACTGGACAAGTGCTGGCCATTCTGTAATGCCATAGGCTTCTTTAGCATCATCGCCAAATTCCTGCATATTGTATTGATTGACTTTAACGCCTTCTTCTTTCGCAATCGGCATTAGGACTGGGGTCATCTCCATGCAGAAATGACATTGAGGGTGGAAGAAATAGACGGTAGTAGGTTCGCCGGATTCAATCTTTTTGGATACTGCATCAGGCAATACAATGCTGTCATAGTTCTCATTGCCGATCAAGTCGATGGTAGACGGTTCTAACTCGTCCGTTCCATATGGATTGTCAGCGAGCTTCGATTTGTTTGAGGCAGTAGTAAGTGCGAAAATCGCGACAAAAAATACAACGATAATTCCACCAATGATTAATAACTTCTTCATAGATTATTTCGTCTCCTTCAACTGTTTTAGCATGATTACACTGGCAATAAAAATCACAGCAAATGCAACGAATGCCATAAATGGGATAGTGATGAAACCTAAGTAATTTACGTATTGTGCTGTGCAAGGGACATCTCCGCACGTACCGGCACGGTCTTGGAAGAAGCTGAGCTTCTGGATTGCATAGTGATAGGCTGACAAGCAAACGCCAATCAGGCTGAATGCCGCAGTGGTAAGCGCAATACGTCCGTTCTTCTGGATGAGTGCAATCCCCGCGATCAAAACAAGGGGATACATCAAAATACGCTGATACCAGCAATATAGACACGGGATGAATCCTTTAACTTCTGAATAGTATAAGGAGCCTAATGTTGCAACCAATGCAACGGTCCATATCACCAGTAACAAGTTTTCCAAACGCTTGTTCATTTCAAGTGCTCCTCTCAGCGATTTCAACTCCTTATTATAGAGGGAAACCAACTTTTTTGCTATTGTTGGGCATAATCTTTAAAATTTAGGGTAATTAAGGTAGAGAGGTGATTTGTGTTGAGTGAAGAATTTGATTTATCATCATTTGAAATAAGCATGATTGTTCGGCAAATGGAAATGTCGGACATCCCTGAAATAATAGCAATGCAAGAGGCTTGTTTTCCTGGAATGGATCCCTGGGAAACAGAACATTTAAAGAGTCACCTGACTGTATTTCCAGAAGGGCAGTTTGTTGCTGAACTGGATGGACAAATTATTGGTTCATGCTCCAGTCTGATTGTGAACTTTGCAGAATATGATGACCGCCATACATGGGACGATATTTCCGATAATGGCTACATAACGAACCACAATCCTGAAGGATATAACTTGTATGGAATCGAAGTAATGGTTCACCCTGAGTTCAGACGCATGAAAGTCGGAGAAAGACTTTATGAAGCTCGTAAAGAACTTGCTCGTGAAATGAATTTGAAGTCGATCATTATTGGCGGCCGCATTCCAAATTATCATAAGCATTCAGATGAGATGTCACCAAGAGAATACGTGAACTCAGTCGCAAAACATAGAATTTACGATCCCGTGTTAACGTTCCAGCTGATGAATGACTTCACCCTGATGCGCATCAACCCGAACTATTTGCCGGATGATAAAGCGTCCAAGCGGTATGCGACACTTATGGAATGGAATAATATTGACTATAAAGCCGTGTCGAAACGTCATTACAAAACGAGCTACCCCGTACGGATTTGTGTCGTTCAATATTTAATGCGTAAAATTTCATGTTTTGAAGAATTAGCATCCCAAGTGGAATACTTTGTGAATGTTGCAGCTGATGCGAATTCCGATTTCGCCGTATTCCCCGAGATCTTTACGACTCAACTGATGTCCTTCTTGGATGAACCATCAGCAAGTCAGTCTGTGCGGAAGATTTCCGAGTACACAGAAGAATATATCGAACTGTTTAACAGCTTGGCGGTTCGTTATAATGTGAATATTATTGGCGGGTCACACTTTGTTGAAGAAGAGAACGAGGAAATCTACAATATTTCTTACCTCTTTAGACGGGATGGTTCGATTGATAAACAGTATAAGATTCACATCACGCCAAACGAGAAAAAATACTGGGGAATCAGTGCTGGCGATTCAGTAAGGGTGTTTGACACGGATTGCGGTAAGATTGCGATTCAAGTCTGTTACGATATTGAATTCCCTGAGCTTGCCCGTATCGCAACTGAAAAAGGCGCTAACATCATCTTCACACCGTTCTGTACTGAAGACCGTCAAGGTTATTTGAGAGTTCGCTATTGCGCTCAAGCACGTGCTGTAGAAAACCAAATCTATACGGTCATTTCTGGGACGGTCGGAAACTTGCCGCAAGCCGTTAATATGGATATCCAATATGCACAATCTGCGATCTTCGCACCTTCGGACTTTGAATTTGCAAGAGACGGCATTGTCGGAGAAGCGAATGCAAATCTGGAGACTGTGCTGATCGGCGATGTTGACTTAGAAGTTTTGAAACGCCAGCGTCAAGATGGGACTGTCAAACAGTTGAAAGATCGCCGTCGTGATATTTACAGAGTAGATTACTTTTCTAAAAATCCCGAGCAATAAAAAAGAGACGATTCCAAATTAAAATGGAATCGTCTCTTTTTGGTTAGACCATCTCTTCTTCCAAGTCTGCCTCTTCATCTTCCAGCTTCTCAGCTTCAAGATAAAGAATATGGTGACCTTCTACATCCTTGACGGAAAATTCATAGCCTTGTTCAATAATCTTTTCGCCGGGAATGGCTTCAAAACGCTGGGACATGAACCAGCCGCCAATCGTATCGATGTCTTCTTCATCGAGATCAATGCCAAGGGTATTATTAACGTTATCTAATAACATTTTTGCATCAAGGATGAAGTGGCCTTCGCCAACCACTTGAACATCCGGTAACTCGTCTTTATCGAATTCGTCTTGGATTTCTCCTACGATTTCTTCCAATATGTCTTCAATTGTTACTAAACCGGAAGTACCGCCGTATTCATCCATAAGAATTGCCATATGAATGCGCTCGCGTTGAATCTTTAACAGCAAATCTCCAATTGCCATCGTTTCAATGACACGGATAATCGGCTGCATGTACGCAGTGACCGGCAACTCCCCGTTTTTAGGGTTCTTAATATATGCTGTAAGCAAATGCTTCATGTTGACGAGACCGATTACATGGTCTTTGTCGCCATCGATGACAGGGTATCGAGTGAATTGTTCGATGCCAGGCATGTTGAAGATTTCAGCAGCGGTCATTTCCTTTTCAATGGTCATCATTTCCGTTCGAGGAACCATAATTTCTTTTGCAATCCGATCATCGAATTCAAATATCTTATTCACATATTTGTATTCGGATTGATTGATTTCCCCGCTTTTCAAACTGTCGGACAAAATCATTCGCAATTCTTCTTCTGTATGGGCTACATCTGCTTCATGGATTGGCCGTAAACCAAATAACCGGGTCACTAATCTTGCTGAACCATTTAAAATCTTAATGAACGGATACATCGTGCGATAAAAGATGATGAGTGGTTTTGCAAGTGCTAGTGTTAACGTTTCTGCTTTCTGAATCGCTACCGTTTTGGGAGCAAGCTCGCCAATGACTACATGAAGGAACGTCACGACAATAAGCGCGATAGAAAAAGAAAGGAAGACTGTCATGCTAGTTGATAACTGCAAATAAGTAAACAAAGGCTCAAGCATTAACGCAACGGTCGGTTCACCAAGCATACCGAGTCCGAGTGCGGTAATCGTAATTCCGAGCTGACAGGCAGACAAGTATTCATCGAGATTATCTACAACACGTTTAGCATTGTTCGCTTTTTTGCTGCCTGCTAAAGCTAGCTGTTCGATTCGTGTCATTCTGACTTTCACTATTGCAAACTCAGCTGCAACAAAAAATGCAGTGAGGGCGATCAAGGCAGCAAATGCTGCCAAGCGTATGGGAATATCCAAATGGGTGCTTTGTTCCATGCCAGTAAAGGGGGAAACAAAGCGTACACCTCCTGTGGTTTAAAATTAGGTAGTTGAACTAATCATAAATGGTTAAAGCAAGAAATACAATAATTTTTCCTTAAGAACCATCTGTAAGAACCTATGAAATTTTCAAAAGATTTCATAAAAAGTATTGACAATGTTCAAAAGAGCGTGATAATCTAATATTATTCGAAACTCGAAAGGAAAAGGAGGGCTTAACATGAACAATCGTGCAGAGAAAAAAATCACCCAATTTCAAGCTTGGCCCTTCGCACCGCGATTCTAGCAGATTGAATCTAAAATCGTTGGATTACAGGGCACAGTTCTCTATTCAGACACACGTCTCTGAGTGAGAACGTGTGTTTTTTTATGTTCACTAAAATAAGGTGTTATCACGCAAAGCGTGTTGCATATACAACTAATACGAAAGGGGAGCTATCGATGTGATGAACGAAACGATCCAACCTATAAAATTGTTGAAAAAGGAGACACCTGAAGGCGGATAGCTGAGGCTGCTCCAAGAAAGGTCGTAGAATAGTATGTTTTCGGTTTTAGGGAAATTAAGCTGGTTTTTTAAGGAGAACAAAAAGCGCTACACAATTGCACTGGTTTTGCTCATTATGACAAGTATTTTAGCAATCATCCCGCCGTGGATTATTGGAAAGGCAATCGATGGAATCCACATGAATACGATGAATGCTCAATTACTTTGGACATATATCGGTATTATGCTGCTTATTATTGTAATTGGATATATCGGTGATTACGTTTGGCAGTACCAGCTCTTTGGAGGGGCCAATGTAATTGAACGGAAATTACGCGGCAATTTAATGCGTCATTTTCTGAAAATGACTCCGACGTTTTATCAGAGAAACAAAACAGGAGATCTGATGGCGCGATCGACGAATGATTTACAGGCTATTTCGGAAACTGCTGGATTTGGAATTATGACGCTCATCGACTCCACCGTCTATTTGTCCACTCTTATCGTCATGATGGGGTTTCTCGTATCCTGGAAGCTCACCCTTGCAGCGATTTTACCGTTGCCAATTCTTGCGTATTTGATGCAAGTGTTAGGGAAGCGAATCCATTTGAAGTTCGTCACCGCACAAAAAGCATTTGGTGATTTGAATGACGACGTTCTAGAAGCAGTTGCAGGAGTTCGAGTAGTGCGTGCATACGTACAAGAACGTGCAGAGGAACACCGTTTTGAGGAAGCTACGGAGGACGTCTACCGTAAAAATATGGACGTAGAACGAATTGACGCATTATTTACCCCGATATCAAAAATCATGACATCCCTCTCCTATATGATCGGCCTTGGTTATGGGGCTTATCTGGTTTCAATTCAAGAAATGTCATTAGGCGGACTTGTAACCTTCAATGTCTACCTTGGAATGATTGTTTGGCCGATGTTTGCAATCGGTGAACTTATCAATGTCATGCAGCGCGGAAATGCATCTCTCGATCGTGTGCAAGAAACCTTGAATGCGATTGAAGATGTCCGTGATCCATCAATGCCTGTTCAGATGAACCGTCCTGGAGTGATTGGTTTCGAGGATGTAAGTTTTTCTTACCCAACGTCAGGACGTAAAAACTTGGATCATATTCAGGTGAAGTTATCCGGCGGTCAAACATTGGGGATTGTCGGTAAAACGGGCAGTGGGAAAACAACATTTGTCAAACAGCTGCTGCGCGAATATCCTGCAGGGGAAGGCTTGCTGTCTTTTGACGGGAATCGCTTGGATGAAATGACGAAAGAGCAAGTCCGTAATTGGATTGGCTATGTGCCGCAAGATCATGTGCTATTCTCGCGTTCGGTTCGCGAAAACATTTTGTTTGGTAAACCGGATGCGGATGATCATGATATTGCAGAAGCAATTCGTCTGGCTCATTTTGAAAAGGATCTGGAGATGCTGCCTGAAGGGCTGGCAACACTCGTGGGTGAAAAAGGCGTGGCACTTTCTGGCGGTCAGAAGCAGCGGATTTCAATTGCCCGTGCTATTGTGAAAAATCCAGAGATATTGGTATTGGATGATTCACTGTCCGCAGTCGATGCTAAAACAGAGACCCGGATTATTGAGAACATCCAAAATGAGCGCAGTGGGAAAACGACAATCATCACCACGCACCGATTATCAGCAATTCAACATGCGGATTGGATTATTGTCCTTGAGGATGGCCGCGTGACTGAAGAAGGTAACCATGAAGACTTGCTCTCGATGAACGGCTGGTATAAAGAACAGTATGACCGCCAGCAGATCGGAGGGGGAGAATAATGACAACAGGTAAACGTTTAGTGAACTATGCGGTGCAATTCAAAGGGTATTTCATTGGCGGCATGGCACTTCTGGCGATTGCGGTCGGAGCAGATTTGCTTGGACCAATTATTGCGAAACAAATTATTGATAACCATATAGCAGGTGCAGCAACAGGCGGAATTGACTTTGAACCGATTGCGAAACTTCTTGCGATTTTCTTCGGCCTGGCTGTAGTCACAGCAATCTTTAGATACGGTCAGTATTTAATGCTGCAGTCAACAGCAAACCGGATTGTTCAGAAAATGAGAAATGAACTGTATCAGCATATCCAGACGCTGCCTATCAGCTACTTTGATAACTTGCCTGCGGGTAAAGTCGTAGCGCGTGTGACAAACGATACAGAAGCCATCCGTCATTTGTATGTAACCGTCGTGTCTCAATTTGCAATTAGTGGTATGTATATTATTGGTATCTATATTGCATTGTTCAGTCTGGATTCTAAAATGGGAGCGATTTTGCTATTTGTCCTGCCCTTACTCTACATCTGGATGATTCTTTATCGGAAATTTGCATCCAAAGTCAATCACGTCATCCGCGCAAAAGTCAGTGACATGAATGGGATGATCAATGAATCCATTAATGGGATGACGATTATCCAGGCATTTGGACGAGAAAAACAAATGGAAGACGAATTTGAAGAGCTGAATACGACGCATTACGAGTACCAGACGAAGTTACTGAAAGTGGAAGCGGCAACGTCCCATAACCTGGTGAATGCGATACGTTCGATTACGTTCGTAATTTTCATCTGGTATTTTGCAGGGGCTTCAATTACAACAGAAAGCGCTGTATCGGTCGGTTTACTGTACGCTTTCGTTGACTATATTACGCGTCTGTTTAACCCAGTAACGGGTATCGTGAACCAGTTTGCCCGATTGGAACACTCGTTAGTCGCTGCAGAGCGGGTCTTCCAGCTGATGGATCGGACTGGAGAACCAGTAAGTGATGAACGAATGGAGCGCTACGAGGGAAATGTGACGTTTGAAGATGTATGGTTTGCCTACAAAGATGAGGAGTATGTCTTGAAAGATATTCAGTTCGAAGCGAAGCGCGGGGAGACGGTTGCTCTTGTCGGGCATACGGGATCAGGAAAAAGTTCAATCATGAACTTATTATTCCGTTTCTATGATCCTGTGAAAGGAAAAATCCTGATCGATGGGGTTGATATCACTTCTTTGCCGCGGCAGACGATTCGTAATCATATGGGCATCGTTTTGCAGGATCCTTATTTGTTCACAGGGACAGTTGAATCCAACATCAGTCTTGGGGATGCGCGTATCTCAAGAGAAAAAGTTCAGCAATCACTTGAAGCGGTTGGCGGCGAACGGGTTCTGGAGCATTTACCGAAAGGAATTGAGGAACCCGTTGTTGAAAAAGGAAGTACACTTTCCAGCGGACAGCGGCAGCTCATTTCGTTTGCTCGTGCACTCGCGTTCGATCCTGCAATTTTAATATTGGATGAAGCCACATCCAATATCGATACAGAGACGGAAGAAATTATTCAGCACGCAATGGATGTATTGAAAAAAGGACGTACGACATTTATCATCGCCCACAGACTTTCTACGATAAAAAATGCAGACAAGATTCTTGTGTTGGATCGCGGGGAAATCGCTGAAAGCGGAACACATGACGAATTGGTACAGCTCGACGGTCAATACGCGCAAATGTATAAGCTGCAATCCGGGATATCTGTATAAACCCTAAAAAAGTCGAAGCTAATGTGCTTCGGCTTTTTTCTGTTCAGGAATGAAGCGTAAGTGAATCAGGAGTTTCATTAAAAAAACGAAAAAGGATTGCGTACATTCTAAAAAAAACATATATTTAGAGTAACGAAATATCTGGTAAAAGAAAGTAGGGCATCCCTTGAACCTGATTCATGATTGGAAAAAGACCATCCTTTCGTTTAATCGAAACGTGAAATTCTTCCTGCTCGCCAACGTCTTCATTCAAATTGGGCTTGGTGTTTTTATGGTGATGTATAATTTGTATATTCGTGAACTCGGCATGCCAGAAACGGTAAATGGGAAAGTGATTTCCATGACCGCGCTCGCAACAGCGATTATGCTTGTACCAGCTGGATTTTTAAGTGATAAATTCGGCCGCAAGTGGATGATAACAGGAGGGGCAGCGATTACGGTCATCACTTTATTCTGGCGAAGTGCGACAGTAATGGAAGAACCCATTATCTTTGTGTCCTTACTCACTGGTGTGTTTATGGCGTTTGTGCAAGTTTCCGGAATTCCATTTCTTGCAGAAAACTCAGCCCCTTCTGAAAGGGTTAAGCTATTCAGCATCCAGTTTGCGCTCATTACGGTTTCACAAGTAATCGGAAGCCTTGCAGGAGGGCTGCTGGCAGACGGGCTGCAGCTGTTCTTCAATATGGGCGCAGTCGATGCCATCCGCTGGTCGCTTTATATTGGTGCCGGAGTATTTGCGTTAGGCCTGCCGCCGCTATTCGCTTTAAAAGACAAGCCGCCAATTCCCGTACAAGTGCGTGAAGCAACTCCGAAGCAGCCTGAAGAACGGATGGATACAAGTTTCAAAAAGAACTTCATCCTCATCCTTCACTTTTCGTTCGCAGGTTTGCTGATTGGAATCGGTTCGGGTCTCGTAGTTCCGTACTTGAACTTATACTTTGCCAATCGTTTCAGTGCGTCCAATTCGTATATCGGGCTCATCCTTTCCCTTGGCTCTGCTATGACAGCAGTCGCAGCACTCATTGGACCCTTACTGGTTAAGAGAATCGGTAAAGTGAAGGCGCTCATTCTTTTTCAATTGCTTTCAATCCCTTTTCTGCTTCTTACAGCGTTTACAAATTCCCTCATGCTGGCGTCTCTAGGATTTCTGCTCCGCCAAGCACTTATGAATGCGGGCAATCCAATTCAAAGTGCGGTTGCGATGGAACTTGTTTCAGATAAGTATAGAGGACTCGCCAATTCAATGAACCAAACGGTCTTTCAACTGGGATGGGCATCCATGGCGCCCATCGCAACAGGGCTCGTTGTTGCTAAAGGTTTTTACTGGGGTTATGCAATCGCCTTCAGTATCACGGCAGCGCTCTACGTCATTTCTTCGATATATTACTATGTCGTGATCGGCAAACAAAAGTTATCTGAAGACTAAAAAAGACGATTCCAAAAGGGTATGAACACCTCTAGGAATCGTCCTTTTTTGGTCACTATTAATCTGACAGCTACATCCGCTTAGGCTGCGTTTCTTTCCACGCATTTTGCTCATCGGTCATACGGTCTTTGTCTTCAAAAACATTTTCTGTTTTTTGGTTTTCTGCGAACAATTGCTGTTTTTCTTTTGCCAATTGTTCAGGAGTCTTTTCTTCCATGCACATTCCCTCCAAGGTTAATTAATACAGATAGTCTGTGCAAAAAAGAATTCGTTATTCATAAACGTGAAAGGTCATCAGCTCGTGTACCATTTTTTTTACGGACTCTTCATCATTCGGGACAGAATTTGTCCACTTAATGGTCCCGTCTGGCATATAATCGCCTGTATACCGTTCAGCCCCCTGCTGGAATGAAAACGTCCATCCCGGCAGCTGACCGCCTTCAAACATCGGCTGTACTCTAAAATGCTGTAACATATGATTAACCCCTTTCATGATTCAATTCATTCCTGCATATAGTTGAAGTAAACTATTTAGGAGGGCGAGACGTGTTTGTCTCAAAATTAAAACAAGCCATTCAAGATGAATACCGTGCCTACTTTTTTTACAAGTCGCTGCATGATCAATTAAAAGAACCGATGTGGAAAGACTTTGTCCAGCATGCATACGAAGACGAGAAAAGTCATTACGAAATGTTCCAACAGCTCCATTATATGCTGACAGGTTCGTTTGTTCCTAATCCGAAGCGTCCAGTGCCATGCTATGACGCAAAACAATGTGTACAAAAAGCCCTTGCAGATGAATTAGAGGACATTGAAACGTATAAAGAAATGTTGTTAACAATTCCTATTGAAGAAGCATACAATCCTTTGTTCATCGCACTTCATGATGAAATGGAGCACGCAATCCGGATGTCCACCATTTATAATGCGCTCCCTTAAACTGACAAAACCACCCTTCGCAAAAATGCGGAAGGTGGTTTTGTATGTATATGATGCTAAATGAATTCCTGAGGCCAATCAGAAATGCAAAGTTTGAAAGACAGCGCACTGTCAAAATGTCATTCGACAGAGTATCAATGGAAACAGAAGAGTTCGTTACTAAAAGCCCTGTCGGAATTTCAGTTACCATGATAAAAGGTATGTCGATAGGACAACTATAGCACTAAACGCGATTTGTGTAAATATATTGCCATGTAGTAATTAATGGGAAAATTAGAAAAGTTTTTTCGGCTTCATCAAAACGCTTCACTAAGCCGTTTCTTGAAGTAAGCGGCAGCTTCAATCATTCTTGGCCCATACCAAAACATCTCCCCGTCAATCGGTAAAATTGTCGCATTTGGCAGCATCTCCTGAAATTCAGGGATATGCTTTTCTTTGAAAGGATATGGTTCAGAAGCTAAAAGTACCAAGTCGGGGTTTACTGATTGGAAATCATGAGTCGTAAGTTCTGGGTACCTTCCAGGAAATTCGGTGATTGGATTCGTAAATCCAAGCGTTTCAAGCAGTGAATCGATATAGGTTGTGCGGCCAGCGGCCATATATGGCTTTTTCCAAATGACATACACTGCACTGCCTGAGGTCAATCCTTGAAGAGACTTAAATCCCTCCTGAATCGCAGAGTTCAAGCTCTCGGCTTCAAGTCGGCGATTGGTGACATCCCCAATATTTTCAATCATAGTATACGCCTCTTGCACGCATTGTACTTCTGCAACGTAAACTGGGAGGTGCTGCTCAAGCGCTTCGACGATTTCCTTTGTATTTTCTTCTTTCTCGGCAATAATCAGGTCCGGTTTGAGCTGCAAGATTGCGTCCATTTTAATGTCCTTTGTGCCGGCAACGGCTTTAACGTCCAATACCGCTGGAGAGGGATGAATGCAAAAACGTGTTCTTCCCACGATTTCATCTTGCAAATCTAACGCAAATAAGGTGTCAGTGATACCGGGACATAAGGAAATAATTCGTTTCGGCGGATAGGTGTAGGTGACAGATCTGCCGAGTGCATCTTGTACTGTTCGTTCCATGGAATCATCCTTTCGTTCATCGTTTCACGTATCTACTGTTCATCATACTGGATTTTCAAAACAAAATCAGCCGAATAACTATACACAACTGACAGCCTAATTAGTTGGTGAAGCATGCTGTTCTGTTATAAGATGAAAGAAATCGAACAGGAAAAGGTGAAGCGATTGGAATTTATATGGATTATTTTGTTCATGGCACTCATCGGAGCAGTAATCGGGGGCTTCACGAACCACTTAGCTATTAAGATGTTATTTCGACCTCACGAGGCAAAATATATCGGCAGTTGGCGGATTCCATTTACCCCGGGACTTATCCCGAAACGACGTGATGAACTTGCAGTACAGCTCGGCCGTACTGTAACGAATTATTTACTCACACCGGATACTTTTCGAAAGCGTCTGTTGACGCCTGACATGGCAGCTAAAGCGGAACAATTCGTTCAAAGCCGATTGGAGAAAGAAATTTTCAATTCGGAGAGAACGATCGCTGAATGGCTTGAACTGGCAGGGGTTTCAGATTTGGAGCTTGTTCTGGAACGGAAAACAAGTGCGCTCATTGACGCTCGATTTGACGCAGCAAAACAAGCAATTCTATCAGGAACTGTGGAAGAAAAAGTTCCTGAAAAGTGGCTGCTCGAAGCAGAAACACATATTCCGGCCGTAACTTCTTATGTATTGACCCGGGCGGATCAATTTGTAGATTCTTATGAAGGAAAAGTCATGTTTCAACGATTGATAACAGATTTCCTCGAGTCTAAAGGAACACTTGGCGGAATGGTCAAAATGTTTTTCGGAGATTCGAATTCACTCGTCGAAAAAGTCCAGCGGGAAGCGAAGAAATTCATTTCCGCTCCGGGAACTGCGCAACTCATTGAAACGATGCTGACGAAAGAGTGGACCAAGTTGAAGCAGCGTCCGATGGAAGAACTGGCGGGCGGATTTGACTGGGATGGACTTGGCATTTCGCTGCGAAACTATCTCTTAAAAGAATTGGATGTCGCTAATCGACTCGCAAAACCGATTCACGATTATTGGCCGGCAGGTGCTGAATGGACTGCAGTCAACTTGACTCCAAAAGTCATTGAGTTCGCATTTACACAAGCTGAGATTCAACTGGAACAATCTTTGAAACGATTGAAATTGGATCAGATCGTGAAAGAACAAGTCGATACATTCCCAGTTTCAGTACTGGAAGATCTCGTTCTTGGCATCTCAAAGCGTGAATTTAAAATGATTACCGTCCTTGGGGCACTATTAGGTGGTATGATTGGAATTGTGCAAGGACTCATTGTATACTTTACAAATCTTACTTAGGGGGAATTTGACATGGCAGTTAATATTTATGATGACATCAATAAGTTAGAAGGATCACTGCGCACGACAGATGAATTTTTAGCAGTTAAAGAGGCGATTGAAAACGTAAAGGCGGATTCTGAAGCCTTGGAAATGTTCCGTAACTTCCGTGAAATTCAAGTGACACTGCAGCAAAAACAAATGGCAGGCGAAGAAATTCAGCCGGACGAACTGGAGCATGCTCAAAAAACAGCTCAGCTTTCACAGCAAAATCCAAAAATCATGGCAATGCTAGAAGCTGAAATGAAGCTAAGCGGAGTCATCGAAGAAATTAACCGGGTTTTGATGAAACCGGTTCAAGAACTGTACGAGACAATGAATTGACACCAAACCAGCCCAGTGCGGCTGGTTTTTTCTTTTGCGGGTTTGTTATACTGAGTATCACAGACAATCGGATCATCTAGATCCATGAGAAAGTTGGGCGAGCTATGCAAACTATCGCGCTTCACGGCGATTTTAAAGAAGACTGGGTACGGATGTTCATCCACCTGGCAAATTTGTTTTTTGAAGAAACTAAAATTAGCAAGAAAGAAGAAACAGGTGATCTTGATTTACGATTCCAAGAACGTCAGGAAGGTGACCAGTTTGTCGTTACAGCGGAACTGACGGTTCAAGAAAAGACCTATCATGCGGAGTTCAGAGAGATATCTGAAGGCGGCAATGAGAAAGAACAGAACCGGCAATGGAAACGGCTCTATTCACATGTATTATTGGAAGTTCTGGAATCCTATACGGGGATGAACCAGGAGTGGGGCATATTGACGGGCATTCGTCCGACGAAACTTTACCATAAATATCGCCAGGAAGGTCATAGCGCCGAGTCGGTTAAAAAGCTGTTAATGGACAAACACCGTGTGTCAGCGAGAAAAGTGGACTTGCTTGAAACGATTGCAGACGTACAACTGACGGCTGTACCTGATCTATACCGTGTTCAAGAAGAAGTAAGTATTTATATTGGAATTCCTTTTTGTCCGACTAAATGTGCGTACTGTACGTTTCCGGCGTATGCAATTCATCGGAAAAGCGGTCGTGTCGAAACATTTTTAGATGGCTTGCATGAAGAAATTCGGCAGCTGGGAGAATGGCTGACTGAACGGAATGTTAAAGTGACGACCATCTATTTTGGGGGAGGCACCCCGACTTCGATTGAAGCTGAAGAAATGGATGCGTTGTATCAAGTGATGGTTGAGTCATTCCCATTCATGAAAGACGTGAGAGAGGTGACGGTCGAAGCAGGACGTCCGGATACCATCACTCCCGCAAAAATTGATGTGCTTAAAAAATTTGGCATCGACCGCATAAGTGTGAATCCGCAATCGTATACGGACGAAACACTGAAAGCAATCGGGCGTCATCATACCGTTCAAGAGACGATTGATAAATTTAAGCTATCCCGTTCTATGGGCATGAACAACATTAATATGGATTTAATCATCGGACTGCCAAACGAAGGTGTTGAAGAGTTCAGTCACTCGCTTCAGGAAACTGAAAAGCTTCAGCCGGAATCCTTAACAATCCATACGCTTTCGTTTAAACGTGCCTCTGAAATGACAAGAAACAAAAAGAAATATGAGGTGGCGGATCGCCCGACTGCTGAGCAAATGATGAAGCTCGGTGAAGAGTGGACCAAAGCAAATGGATATGTCCCGTATTACTTATATCGCCAGAAAAATATTCTCGGAAATCTTGAGAATGTCGGGTATTCAAAGCCAGGCGAGGAAAGCATCTACAATATAATGATTATGGAAGAAGTGCAGACCATTATCGGTATTGGGTGCGGTGCTTCTAGCAAGTTCCGGGATCCGAAGACTGGCCGGATTACACAATTCCACAATCCAAAAGATCCAGCCGCTTATATATTGTCATACCAAGAATCGATCGAAAGAAAATTAGAGCTGCTGGATGAAATCTTTCCGCAACCCGTTTCAAAATAAAGGACTTTTCACCTTTACCCCGAATTAGGTAATGAATGGTTATTCATTTTTGCAAGCAGTTAATCTAATAGGGAAAAGGGGAGTTTTTATGTATCAAACAATAGAACTTAAGAAGGACGACAGAATTGCAACACTGACACTGAATCGGCCGAACTCCATGAATGCGATGGACGATGTGATGATGAAAGAGCTGGCGGATGCATTCGAAGAGCTGAATGGGGATCGTGCAATTCAGGTGCTGCTTATTAAAGGAGCGGGCCGGACGTTTTCAGCAGGCGGTGACATTAAAAAGATGATCGATCCCGAGTCACCGATGGATATGGGCGCCGTCATGCAGCATATTACGCGCCTGGCGAAGACACTCTACTTGCTGCCGCAAATTACAATAGCTGCTATCCATGGTTCAGCTGCAGGACTTGGATTCAGTCTGGCACTTGGCTGTGACGTTCTGGTTGCTGAGGAAGACAGCAAACTGGCGATGAACTTTATTGGCATCGGACTCGTACCGGACGGCGGCGGACATTTCTTCTTGAAAGAACGTATTGGCACAACCAATGCTAAGAAGATGATTTGGGGCGGGGAAGTCATAGACGGAAAGACAGCAAAAGCAGCTGGACTTGTCGATGAACTCGTTCCAAGCGGACACTCTGAGGAAGCTGCAACTCAGCTTGCTCATGGGTTGCTCAGATCACCGATAACAGCAATGATTGCGTCTAAAAGAATTTTGCATGAAAGTAAACGCACAGAGCTCGAGCACGTATTGCAATTGGAAAGTGAATCTCAAGTAGCGATGCGAAACACGACTGATCATTTAGAAGGCATCCGAGCTTTTGTCGAGAAACGACACCCGCAATTTACGGGGAACTAATCGAACAAAACCGGCATCTCAAATAGAGGATCGCCGGTTTTGCTTTTGATGCAAAATCCATGGAATAGGTTTTAATATGCAGAAAACGGGAAAGAATAAAATTGTTTATGTAATTTAAGTCAATGAAGGAGGCAACAGCATGTCAAGTGATCATGTGAGTCCAAGAGTTAAACAGTTCATGATAGACAATAAGGATGAGTTTGAGCGCGAACTCTTAATCCAGGCGGCAACCGTTAATGATAAAATTGAAGAAATACTTCGTATCGGTAATATTGACTTAATAGAAAATGCACATAAACTTGTTGCCTTTGTAATTGAAGCAAGGAAAGATGAACTGGAGTCTTTTGCTAATGTTGAAGGGGTGGCGTGGGCAAGACATTCTCTAACACTTGCGTTCAAATTGGAATGGGTTTCTGCAATTCGCCGTACGCTATGGGACTTTATAAAAGAGTACATACAAACGAAAAAAGAAGAGTTTTCATTTAACGAATTCTTCATTCTCGAGAAGAAAATCAATTCGCGCCTCGATCATTTTTTGAATGAGTTCTTCATCAGTTACTCTTCCTACAAAGATCAGGAGATTAAAGCTCAAAAGAATCTTGTGGAAAACTTGTCTGTTCCGATTATTCCTATCACGCCAACAACGAGTATATTGCCGTTAATCGGAATGCTCGATTATTATAGAACGACTATAATCCAAGAAAAAGTGTTAAATGAAATTAGCAATCATCACATTCAGACGCTCATTCTCGACCTATCTGGAATTTCAGACATGGAACACGAGGTCATAGATAATTTAAGTAAAGTCATTGAGAGCACGAAACTGATGGGGTGCCAGACAGTCATTACGGGACTGCGTCCAGATGTCGTCCGCAAAATGGCAACGCTCGGGATCCGATTAGACGGTGACACCAAAACGCTGGGGACGCTTCAGCGGGCCATTAAAACGTATCTGTAAATTTAAAAAAGACGCTTATCCGCGGTCAAAGCGGGCAAGCGTCTTTTGTTTGTATTTATCGGCAGTATCGCGCCATTGAAAATAGCCTTTTTCAATCGATCGGATGAGCAGTTCAGCTGTTGCAATGTTCGTTGCGAGCGGAATGCCGTATACGTCGCAAAGGCGCAATAGTGCACTGACGTCCGGTTCATGAGGCTGCGCAGTCAGTGGATCACGGAAAAACAGGATAAGATCGAGCTCTCCTTCAGCAATCATCGCACCAATTTGCTGATCGCCGCCAAGCGGTCCCGAATTCATACGGTTCACTTGAAGATTCGTTTCTTCCATAATTCGTTTTCCGGTAGTTCCAGTCGCGTAAAGCGTAAAGTTTTCAAATATGGATTCATAGGCAATCGTGAAGTTAACCATTTCGTCTTTCTTTTCATCGTGGGCTATTAAAGCAATCTTCATCGTATGCGCCTCCTATCTGATTGATTACAGAATAGCACACTGGACGGAAAAACGCTTTAAACATGAAATAATAGCAGTTTCCCAGCTGGTGAAGCGAGGCGATGTGTCTGGTCGGCCAAGCTTTGCTTTTCCAATAACGATTGCCCGATTACTTTCGCTGCCTCGTCTGTTTCAGCAGTAAATGTCTCATCTGCAATCATTTTTCCAGTCTTTTCATATGCCGTTAATTTATATGTCCTCACAATTATCCACTCCTATCCTTTTTCTATAGTATACACGTTTCACAATGTAAATGAACAGTGATTCATTGTTCCATAATAAGTCATCTGTTGTCATTGTATTTTTTGTGGATGAAATGTCAACCTTGCTTGACATTGGATAAATAGTAAAGTACGCTTTACGTAAAGTCACCTTTACTCAAACGTGGTTCTATCTAAAATTAGTTTTACGGAAATGGAGGCGAGTTGCAGAGTGAAAAACTTGATACGGGAGATCCGTATGGAGATGGGTCTCACCCAAGATGAGCTCTCTGAAAGCTTGGAAGTATCTCGTCAGACGATAATTTCTCTGGAAAAAGGAAGGTACAATCCATCGCTGATCCTGGCGTTTAAAATTTCAAAATTGTTTGATCGTCCAATAGAAGACATTTTTGAACCTGATGAAACAGATGGAAAATAGAGAGGGGGGATCTGGGTGGATTGGTTATCAACTGCCGCAGGATTTGTTGTAGGATTTGGAGTAGTGTCAATTCTCGCATTGATTTTTTGGCGCAGAGGCAGGAAAAATCGATTATTTGATGAACGATATGAGCAAGTCCATATCAAGGCTAGAACAGTCTCTTGGATTACTTTCCTTGGATTGTCATACCTTTTTACACTTGCAGCTTTATTGCTGGAAGGATGGACTCTGGCAACAATACTATTAGCGTGTTTATATGCTGTTGGACTAATTGTGTATTTTGCAGCTGTTCTTATTTATAACAAAAAGTTATAAGGTAAACAGAGTGATCGTCTATGAAATTGTGAAAAAAGTGAAACGGATTGATTCGTGACTCGTAATAACTAGAATAGGGAAATAGGGAGGAGTACAATCATGTCATTACAAATTGAACACGTGACGAAACGATTCGGAGACTTCACAGCTGTGAATGATCTATCGTTAACTGTTGAAGAAGGAACGATGTATGGTTTTTTGGGGGCAAACGGTGCAGGTAAAACAACGACATTCCGTATGATCCTAGGACTGCTGACGCCGAACGAAGGGCGTATCACTTGGAATGGCAAACCGATTTCATATGCGACGAGTCCTCATATCGGATATTTACCTGAGGAGCGCGGACTTTATCCGAAAATGAAAGTCGAAGAACAGCTCCTGTTTTTAGCAGAACTGAGAGGCATGAAACGATCAGATGCAAAGCGGGAAATCGGCGGATGGCTCGATCGTTTTGACGTACCGCAGTATTTGAACAAAAAAGTGGAGGAACTGTCAAAAGGGAATCAGCAGAAGATCCAAGTGATCGCTGCCCTCTTGCATAAGCCGAAACTAATTATTTTAGACGAACCATTCTCAGGACTGGATCCAGTGAACGTGGAGATGCTGAAAAAAGCGATTCTGGATATCCGGAATAACGGGGCGACGATTGTCTTTTCCAGTCACCGCATGGATCACGTAGAAGAATTATGTGAGCAGTTCAGTATTATTGACCATGGGAAGCAGGTTGTCAGCGGGACACTGAAAGAAGTGAAACGTTCATTCGGCAAACAGAATGTCCGCATCCGTTCGGATTATGAATTGGGTACACTTGCTGGACTTCCAGGTGTGACTTCTGTAACACCAACGGTTGAAGGGGCAGTGTATCAGGTGGATTCTGATGAAACAGCGGAACTGCTTTTGACGGAAGCGCTAAAATCAGGACCTGTCCGGCAATTTGAAATTGAAGAACCGACGCTTCAAGATATCTTCATTGCAAAGGTGGGGAAAGAACATGCGTGAATTCTGGATTATATTTAAACAAGCATTTATGACGAAAGCAAAAACGAAATCATTCATCATAACAACGGCACTAGTGGTTGCGGGAATCTTTTTACTGTCAAACTTACCAAGAATTCTAGATTCGATTGACGGGATTGGCGGCGACGAACCGACTGCTATGAAAGTGATTGACACGAGTGGGAAACTAGATGATCCGCTTTCTGCAGTTCTACAAGCGAATGAGTCCGATATTACGATAGAACCCACTAAAGAAAGTGAGAAGGACCTGGAGAAACAAGTCCGTTCTGAAGACATCGAGTCGTTTTTAACACTTTCTCTGGACGAAACCAACACAATCCAAGCGAAATACACAACGCTCAGCAGCATTGAAATGAGTCTTCCAGAACCGCTGCGCAATGCATTGCAAACCGTTCAGGCGGGGATTAAAGCAGATGAACTATCCTTATCAGGCGACCAAGTCAATTCACTTTTTACACAAGTAAACTTTGAAAACAATAATATTTCCGCTTCGGCGAAATCCGAAGATGAATTGAATCAGGCCCGCATTTTAGTGTACGTGCTCATGTTTGTGATTTACTTTGCAGTTATCCTTTACTCAGGAATGATTGCCACAGAAGTCGCAACAGAGAAATCCTCCCGTGTGATGGAAATTTTAATTTCCAGTGTGTCACCCGTCAAGCACATGTTTGCAAAGGTGCTTGGTATTGGAACACTGGGGATTGTCCAAATCCTGGTTTATGGAATCGTCGGTTTTATCGCCTTCAAAACTTCTGCTTCAGAAGCGACTGAAGGGATCGGCAGTTTCTTTAACTTTACAGACATTAATCCGATGACACTTGTCTATGCAGTCGTATTTTTCTTGCTAGGCTACTTCTTATACGCAACGCTGGCAGCACTGCTCGGCTCTCTCGTAAGCCGTACAGAGGATGTCCAGCAAATGATTATGCCAATGACGCTCATGATTGTTGCAGCATTCATATTAGCTGCATCGGGTCTCGGGAATCCAGAGCTCGTGTACTTGAAGTATGCATCTTTCTTCCCGTTCTTTACACCGCTCGTCATGTTTTTACGTGTAGGGATGCTGGATTTACCGATGTGGGAGCCGCTTCTTGCGATCGCAATCATGCTGGTAACTATTTTTGTACTCGGATGGTTCGGAGCACGCGTTTATCGCGGCGGTGTTCTCATGTACGGTCCATCCCGTTCATTGAAGGATATTAAGAAAGCGATTCAGTTAGGAAAAGAATAAGACTGTATGATTAAAGCGTGTTCAAGCAGAGGGGAAAGCACAGTCCCTCTGCTTTTTGCTGCCGTTTTGAAAGCGGGAATCTCTTGATTGCTGTCGCGTATCTACTTGAAATATGGTAAAATTAGAACAAATATTCGTTATAGGAGGTGCCCGCTGTCAATGATTCGATTCCTGCATACCGCGGATTTGCATTTAGATAGTCCATTTAAAGGAATTACAGACATGCCGATTTCCCGATTGACTGAACTTCGGGAAAGTACATTCGCTGCCTATGAAAACCTGATCCAATATGCGGAGAAATCTGTTCCGGATTTTGTTCTCATTGCAGGGGATATCTACGATGGAGAAGATCGAAGTTTGCGCGCGCAAATGAGATTTGTGAAGGGGCTTGAGCGTCTGCAGCAGGCCGGCATACCAGTTTTCATGTCCTACGGGAACCATGATCATCTGGGAGGAAAGTGGACACGGTTTCAACTGCCAGGAAACGTGACCGTATTTGGTCCGGAAGTGGAAACAGCAGAATTGACTGTACGGGGTCAGCGAGTCAGAATTCATGGGTTCAGCTATAAGGAGCGGCATATTAAAGAAGCGATGATTGGACACTATCCGAATTCCGCCCGTGATTCAGGAATCGTTGACATCGGCATGCTTCATGGCAGCATCGCGGGAGAAGAATCGCATGCAGTCTATGCACCTTTTACAAGAGAAGCACTCCTTGAAAAGGGCTATCACTATTGGGCGCTTGGACACATTCATAAACGGCAGGTCTTACATAATGAGCCGCCCATAGTTTACCCGGGTAACTTACAAGGTCGTCATCGCAATGAACGCGGAGTGAAAGGTTTTTATGAAGTGGAACTTGAAGGCAATGAGGCATCATTGAAATTTGTACCGACATCAGTTCTTGTGTTTGATGAAATCGAGATAGATTGTACAGAAATGAGTCATGCCAATGAGTGGCTGACCGCTTGTCAGAATGCAGCAACGGAAGTCATGGAACGTACGGGTGCGTGTATTCTCAGTGTACGCAATATAAAGATGAGTCCCGAAGCATCTCATCTGTTCAGTGGTTCATCAAATGAGGAATGGCTGGAAGTGCTGCGTGAATCAGCAGATCGAGGCATATGGTTCTCTGGGCTCCAATTTGAGGAAAACAAAAAGAGTGCGCTTTTGCCTGATTCACCACTCGTTCGATCCGTGAAGGAACAAATCGATAGTTGGGATGACGAGGATTGGAAGCAGGCGCTGCAAGATGTTTATCAGCATGCCCGCTCCGGACCTTATTTGTCGGCATTAACTGCTGAAATGAAGAAAGAATTGAGCGACGAAGCAGGGAAACTCATCTCAAATGAGCTTTCGACATGAAAAGAGGTGACGCGCTATGAAGATTGAGCGGTTAACAATCTATGGATTTGGCCGCCACAGCAATGTGACGATTGAGCTTGGAGAAGGAGTCACGGTCTTTTACGGGGAGAATGAAGCCGGTAAAACAACGATTCATCAGTTCATCTTGCAAGTATTATTTGGATTTCCTGCTAAGAACAGCGCGCTTTTGCGATATGAACCGAAGACCGGATCGAGGTATGGCGGTAAAATTACGCTGATCGATGAAAAGTATGGTCGGGTGGAAGTTGAGCGGATTCGAGGGAAGTCAGCGGGAGACGTTACGATACGGTTCGAGGACGGGAAGACAGGCGGTCAATCTGAACTCAATGAGCTCCTGCGCCAGTATGACCGCACAGCATTTGAGTCTGTCTTCTCGTTTTCATTGTTTCAGCTGCAAGGAATGGAGCAGATGGACTCGGATGAGCTTAGCCGAACGCTATTATCCTCCGGTACAACTGGAATGGATACGCTGCTTCAATTAGAAAAACGGCTGGAAAAAGAGAAAGCAGAACTCTTTAAAAAGTCGGGGAAAAATCCTCAAATGAATGTGCTGTTGAAAGAACTCCGTGAACTCGAAGAGAAACTGAAACTGCAGCGAGCGAAAGTAGATGAATACGAACCCGCTGTGCACCGATTGGAAGAAGTGGACCAGCAGCTGTTAATCGAGCGTAACAATCTGCAAAATTGCCAAGCGGCGTCTAAAAAACTTGAAACTGCTCTCTTGCGGCTTCCGATCATTGCTAACAGAAATCGGCTGCTTTCAGAGATTGAGGAACTCGGTCAGAATGAGTTCCCTCCAAACGGGATACGTGACCAGGAAATGTTGGAAAGTAAAAAACATGAAGCGGAAGCAATTTACGCACGGGCTTCATTTCAATTGCAGAATGTGAAAGACCAGCTGGAAAGTGACGGACAAAAAGATCGGGAAGTTGCGGTTGAAGCATTGCTTGCAAAGGAATCGGATTGGCAGGTTCTTCAGCAGGAACGTGTAAGTGCGAAGTCAGATATTGCGCGGTTAACGACTGAACGGCAGCGGCTGCTGGGTCTCCTCGGTGCTGCGGAACCTTCTCCAGGTGAAGTTCTTTTACAATTGGACAGTTCATTCACTCAAGAGCAGCGCCTGCAAGAATTAGCAGAACAAGTTCAGCAAACAGAACGTGCCGTCCAGTCCAGTCAGCTGGAATTGCAGCGGACCGAAGAAATGGAACGGAGAACCTCACAGCAGCTGGAGAGGCTGCATGCTGAAGCGCCCACTCCTGATGAACAAGCTCAAGCTTCAAAGTGGCCAGCTGTGCGCACGCGTCTTTCTGAAGCAAAAGCGTATGTGTCATTTGCTAGGAAAGAACAGCAAACATCTTCTAAAACTGTCATATGGATCTTGCTTGCAGCGGGTATTTTAGTAGCAGGCTATGGAATCCTCGAGCAGCAATGGCTGCTTGCTTTTCTAGGCGTTATCGTGGCGGCAGTGAGCGGTTACGGACTGATGCAAAATCAGCGAACTCCTGCTCAATCGGATGAACGCATGAGAGAAATGATGGCCCTGGTAAAAGCGTATGAAGGAAAAGAAGAGGCGTTTGAAGAATTGTGCAAGAGGACGGATGATTTCATCCGAAAAGCAGAACAATTAAATGTAATTGCAGAAGGACATGCAATGGACATAGAAGCCCTTCGCAACGACGTCACCCGTCTGAGTGAGGAAAGTATTCACGCACGCAGTCGGCTTGCAACAGAGCTTCACGAATGCGGTTTAACAGACTCGGCAGGAATTGAAGCGATTCCGGAACTGTTCCGATTGGTAAGGCAGCTGCAAGAAACAGATCGGTCCTTGTCACAGCGTTTAAACGATCAGCAGGAGACTAATACGAAAATCGAGAAGCATCTCGAGTCTGCACGCACAGTGCTAGGGCGTGAAGTTCCTGAAGCAGACCTGTATACTTTAATCAGGCAAGAAGCACGGCAGCTGCGCGACGCATCGCTCACAGCTGAAACATACGGACGCAAAGTTAAAGAACTTTCAAGAACACTGGAAGAGAAAAAACTGGAATTACAAGCGTATCGAGAACAAGAGCAGCATTTATTTGAACAGGCAGGAGCAGCTGATAAACAATCGTTCTATAACGCATTTGACCGCTGGCAGCAAGTCCAGACTATGAAACTGAGTTTAGACGGATTAAATGACCAGTTGAAGACGCTCCATCATGCGGATGAATTCGGAGATGATGAAGCATGGATCCAGCAGCAGCTTGCCATCTCTGAAGAACGGCTGGCAGCTGCAGAGCTTACGATTTCAGAGCTGACAGATGAGCGTGCTAGTTTACTGCATAAAACAGAAGCATTACTTTCTGATGATGCGCATCTGTATACACAGCAGCTTTATGAGAACAAAAAAGCGGAATTTAATGCACTGGCACGATCGTGGTCGAGCCGGCAAGCAGCAGCAGAGGCGATTCGTCAAACGATGGGGGACTTGAAAGACAAAAAGTTACCTGCTGTCTTAACGCGTGCAAACAAGCTGTTCCATCAACTGACTGCAGGACGGTATGATCAATTGGACATTGATCCAGCCGGACGATTCCAAGCATTGCGTAAAGATGGACAGTCGTTTGAGATTGCGGAGTTAAGTCAAGCGACGAAAGAACAAGCGTATTTAGCGCTTCGGTTCTCACTGGCAAGTGAATTAGCGGGTCAAGCACCCTTTCCTGTTATAATGGATGATCCGTTTGTCCATTTCGATGCGAAACGGCTCACCCGTATGACTGAACTCATATCGGAATTGTCCGCTGACCATCAATTCATCGTATTTACTTGTCATGAGACGCTGGCGCCACATTGGCCAGAAGCTAAAATTATCCATGTTTCCGAAATTGGAAACTCACCAGAAGGAGTTGCATTATGAAAAAACTATTAGATCATAAAGTAGGGGAACCGGTAGACTTATTCCTCTTCATCAAACAATCCACAAAAGGGGTCACACAGCAAGGAAGCCCCTTCATGTCACTTGTACTGCAAGATAAAAGCGGAGATTTGGAAGCAAAGCTCTGGGATACTGGAGAAGAGCAGGAGCGGTTGTATCCGGCAGCTGCTATTGTTCGCGTTGGCGGGGAAGTGCACGAGTACCGCGGGAAAAACCAGCTGCGCATTAAGAGCATTCGCCCTGCAAAAGCAGATGAAGGAATTACGATGTCGGATCTGGTGCCATCCGCTGAAAAAAGCAAAGAGGAACTGATGGAGGAGTTAATGCAATTCTTCTTCGAGATGAAGAATCCTCAGATTCAACGGATAACCCGTCATTTGATTAAGAAGCACCAGGAAGCTTTCACGATGTACCCAGCTGCCACACGGAATCATCATGACTATGTATCAGGTTTGCTTGATCATGTCGTATCGATGCTGAAACTTTCGAAAGCAGTGTCGGATCTGTATCCAACTTTGAACAAAGATTTATTGTATTCTGGTGTGATTTTGCATGACATCGGGAAAGTCATTGAGTTATCAGGACCGGTGGCGGCGCACTACACCGTAGAAGGGAATTTACTGGGACACATTAGTATCATGGTGACGGAAATCTCGAAAGCTGCGGATGAACTTGATATTTCAGGTGAAGAAGTGATGCTCCTTCAGCACATGGTTCTTTCCCACCACGGAAAAGAAGAGTGGGGCAGCCCGAAACGTCCGATGCTGCCTGAAGCCGAGATGCTCCATTACATCGACAACATCGATGCTAAAATGAACATGCTGAACCGGGCGATGAGCAAAACTGAACCCGGTGAGTTCTCTGAACGCATTTTCCCATTGGAGAATCGTTCATTCTATAAGCCAACATTTGAATAAAAGAGTTGAGGAGGAGCTTCCGCGGAAGCTCTTTTTGTTTTGAGTGGAGAGAGGGGGATTAATGGAATTGGGGGAAGGTGATTCTGGGAGTGGGAATGATCGGGGGTGCGCGGGGGAACGAGCGGGTTGTGCGGGGGAATGATCGGGTAGCGAAGGGGAACGAGCGGGTAGCGGAGAGAAATGATCGGGTAGCGAAGGGGAACGAGCGGGTTGCACAGAGGAATGATCGGGTTGCGCGAGGGAACGAGCGGGTTGCACAGAGGAATGATCGGGTTGCGAAGGGGAACGAGCGGGTAGCGTTGAGGAATGATCGGGTTGCGCGGGGGAACGAGCGGGTAGCGTTGAGGAATGATCGGGTTGCGCGAGGGAACGAGCGGGTTCCGTTGAAGAATGATCGGGTAGCGCGTGGGAACGAGCGGGTTGCACAGAGAAACGAGCAAGTTGCAGTGAAAACCCTATCACCCCCACCCCCCCATCCCTAAATGCGCAGCGGAGCGAAGCACACCAATCAGGCTTTTAAGAAAAGATAATTGGTCGCGACCTTGGATACGGAATGCAAAAGGGGAGTATGCCGCGGGAAAAAAGAAAGTGCCCATAAAATCCCCATAAAAAAACCACATGGTCCGTCAGATCAACTGACAAACCATGTGGCTATTCTAAATTACTTTTCTTCGTCTTCTGCATCCGCTTCAGTATCAGCCGGTGCATCTGCGCCGTCTTCTTTAGCTTCTGGCTTGCTTTCGTTGAACATATCCAGTGCAGACTTCAAATCTTTGTCTTTCACTTTCACGTCAGCGTCTTTCATAAGCTTCGCAACTTTGTCGACGATTGTGCTAGTATCTGCTTTTGCAAGCTTCAACTCATCTTTAGCTTTTGCTTTGTCTTCTTTAGAAGGCTCTTTGTCATCGACTTTACGAGTGTCTTCTAGTTTGATGATGTGGTAACCAAATTCAGATTGAACCGGTTCGCTGATTGTCCCTTTTTTCATTGCGACAGCAGCATCCCAGAATTCCTGAACCATTTTACCTTCACCGAACCATCCAAGCTCGCCGCCAGACTCTTTAGCGCCTTCTTCAGTTGAGTATTCTTTCGCAAGCTTCGCGAAATCTTCACCAGCGTCCGCTTTCTTTTTCACTTCTTTAGCAGTTTCTTCATCCTCTACTAAGATGTGGCTCGCTTTCACTTCTGTATTTTTCTGCTCAAGATATTTGTTGAGTTCATCATCGCTTACTTCAATGCCGTCTGTAAGCGCTGCTTCTTGCAACTTATTGAGCTTGATTGCCTTTTTGAAACCATCTGCTGTTTGACCTTGTTGTGCAAGGTATTGATCGAAATTATCGCCAAGCTGTTCTTTGACGTCATCAAATTCTGCCTGCACATCTTTGTCAGATACATCATATTTTGAATCGAGGACCTTTTCAATAACCATCATTTGCAGTGCTTGTTCACCAACAGAATCTTTCATCTCTTGGTAAAACTCACTCTTTGTTATATCTCCATCTTTGGATGTAACGATTGCTTCGTCATCAGAAGCATTCCCTGAACAAGCCGAGAGTGCAAGAACAGATGCTGCTAACGTGAACGATAGTACTGTTTTTTTCATCATAGTTAGATACTCCTCTGTAAATGTAATTAACAAGTGACACTATAACATACAAACGAATCGAGTACAAAAAAGTTCCCGTTAAATTCGCCCAACTATTGAAAAGGGGTTCGCATAAGATACAAAAGAAGAGAGGGGGTGCTTCGATGAGTGGATACGCTGGAGGTACTGGAGCAGGATCTGGATTCGCATTGTTGGTTGTCCTGTTCATTCTATTGATCATTGTAGGCGCGGCATACTTGTACTAAAATGTAAATAAAAGTCCACCCCGTATTAGGGGTGGACTTTTCATTTTATTAAACCTTTAAAAAGACTTCTACGTAAAGTGACAACATTAAAATAGTAATCAGCACATTTACAGTTGCATATATTTTATTTTGCTTTTCTTCAGGAATTTCTCGTGATTCGCAAAGTGCGAACGTCATCTTGTTGATTTGGAACAAGTAGAATAATGAAAAGAGAACAGTTATTATCAAAATCACGTGCATACCCCCTTTGGACATCTCTATCCATCATAGCAGACTGGGCAGAGATTTGGGAATTATTTATCCTCACCTGAAGCGAGCTTCAGATTGGCAGGGGCTGCAGTCAGATGCCCATTTTCCTCATTGAATGTCTGACCGAGACTTTCGAATCCCTTTTCGAAAATTTCCATAAAATCTTCACCGTATACATTGCGAATAACGGACATGACCTCCAAAAACTCAGGGAACTTTCCATAGAGATTTTTGATCGGAAGTGATCCGTCCAAAATTGTATGATCGGAGACAAAGTAGTTTTCCGTCATTTCTTTAAGTAATTCTTCGCCCAGTTCAGTGACGAGGACATATGTATTCCTGCGGTCATCTTCTTTTTTGAAAAACTTTAAGTACCCTCGCTGTTCCAGCTTTTTGGAAAAGTTGAATGCAGTAGAGACATGCATGACTCCAAACTTTGCAATATCCGATATTGTGGCACCTTGCAGATGATAGGCAATCCAAAGGATATGATGTTCGTTAATATTCAAGTCATAAGGTTTTATCCATTGTTGCCAGTCTTTTTCAACAGCCTTCCACAACGCTTTCGACATCTGCGCAAGACGTTGAGTGTAAATCATTGCTTCCTTGTAGGAATATTCCTGTTCGGACATGCCAGCACCCACTTCCTATATTTTATAGATGTTTTCATTATAGCAAGAAAGCAACAAATAAAAAAGTTAGAATTAAAAAATAATTCAATTCGTTAAAAATTTTCATCTCAAAATAAAAAACATCCCCGAAAATGAGGGATGTTTTAGAGGTCTTTTTAATGATTGTGCTGTGCTGCAACATGCCGTTCAAGTTCTTCAATTGCAGATTGAATTTCTTGGATCTCGTTTTCCAGACGGTTACGTGATCCTTCATCCGCAGTGCGCCAGCCGCCTACAGAATCTTTGACCCCTTCAATTGCAGGCTGAACGTTTTGGTTCGCAAAATCTGAAACAGATTCTTTCAACTCATTCACTCGGCCTTTCACATCTTTCAGCTTTGCCTTCAAATCGGCAGATGCAGTTGCTACAGACGAACGCATCTCGCTTCCGGATTGTGGAGTTGAGTATAGTACTGTAATCGCAGCAGCCACTGACCCAACGGCCAGTCCTGCAAAAAATGTAGATGTTTTCATGAATTGCTCACTCCTTCCTATTCGTTTCATTTCCTTGTCATGCATCGTTAAAACCTGGTTGCATTTTAAATGAGTTGTTATGCGTGTGTTTGGAGATGTTTTTTAATGTCTCCTGCAAGTTCGTGAATTCGTTCACTAGGGAATTCTTCTGTTTTTTGATCCCATGTTGGACGGTACCCATCTGTTTCATCATATCTTGGAACAAAATGCAGATGGAAGTGGAAAACGGCTTGGCCTGCTGCAGCACCATTATTTTGGACAAGGTTCATCCCAGCAGGGTTAAACGTATCCTTAATGGCATTTGCAAGTTTAGGAGCAACTGCAAATAGATGAGAAGCCTCATCGGAAGTCAGGTCATACACATTTTCCCTATGGTTTTTAGGAATTAAGAGGACATGCCCTTTAGTGACTGGCATAATGTCCATGAAAGCAATTACGTGTTCATCTTCATACAAAACTTCTCCAGGGAGTTCCCCAGCTGCGATTTTACAGAAAATACAAGAGGACATTTGTACACTTCCTTTCATGAATGTCATTAGTGTAGCATATTTTCAGATAATCGGCATGAGCTGGACAAGGCATTGTTGTTTCAGATTTGGTAAACTAGAAGAAGAATGGAGGAAGACGCATGGCAATACTTGACTTGAAAGACGTAACAGGCGGTTATTCAAGAAAACCTGTTCTGCATGAAGTTTCATTTAACATTCAAAAAGGTGAATTAGTCGGGCTGATTGGACTAAACGGTGCCGGTAAAAGTACAACTATCAAACACATTATCGGGTTAATGAATCCTCAAGGAGGAGCCATTGAAATTAACGGTGTCACATTTGACGAGGACGCTGAAAAGTATCGGAAGTCGTTCAGCTATATTCCTGAAACTCCAATTTTGTATGAGGAACTGACACTGCGTGAGCATTTGGAACTTACTGCGATGGCGTATGGAATTCCTCAGGACGTATTTGAAGCAAGATCAGCAGCGTTACTGAAAGAGTTTCGAATGGAAAAACGCTTAAAATGGTATCCGTCTCATTTCTCAAAAGGGATGCGGCAAAAAGTTATGATTATGTGTGCGTTTCTTGCAGAACCAGCACTCTATATTATCGATGAACCTTTTGTCGGACTTGATCCACTGGGGATTCGCTCATTGCTTGCTCAGCTTACACAGAGAACGGAAAATGGCGCATCAGTTTTAATGTCGACACACGTATTGTCAACCGCTGAAAAACATTGTGATCGAATCATCCTCTTGCACGAAGGCAGCGTGCGGGCACACGGAACAATGGACGATTTGCGAAAAGCATTCGGGCGTCCGGAAGCGTCATTGGACGATTTATACATTGCGATGACAGAGGAAGCTGATTATGAACAGCTTACGTGATCTGTGGGGAAGTCGTTTCGGAAAATATGTAATGGAGTTGCAGCGGTACTTGCAGTATGTGTTCACTGGGCATTTGGCGATTGTGATGCTGTTTTCAATCGGAGCAGCAGGCTATGCTTACAGCGAATGGCTAAAAGATGTACCCGCGGAGTTGCCGGCAGCTTGGCTGATTGCATTATTGCTCGCAGGCTCAACGTTCATTGCCACACCCGTGACGCTGCTTAAACCAGCAGATGCTGTCTATTTGCTGCCTCTTGAAAAAGAGTTGCCGACGTATACAGGCAGAGCGCTGAACTGGACGTTCTTCTCAAAATTACCGTTGCCAATCATTGTTTTCATCGTCGCGCTTCCCATGTTAAGTGCATATGATATTGGCGGTAAATCAGTATTTGGCTTATTGCTGCTGATAGTCATCGTCGCGATGTGGGCGAGTGTGCGAACGGAGTTCCTTTATCGCAAAGCGAACGAAGGACAAGGGGTATGGCAAGATCGTTTCATTCGTTTCGTGCTAAGCACGCTAGTGTTTTATGCAGTCTTGACTGAACAGTGGATTATCCTGGCGGTCATTGCAATTGCCTATGTGCTCTACGGTTTACTGTGGAAGAAGAAAGCAGCGATGCAGCCGTTCCCTTATACTCATTTTATCGAACTTGAGCAGAATCGGATGATGGGCTTTTATCGTTTTGCAAACTATTTCACCGAGGTCCCACATTTGAAGGGGTCTATCAGCAAACGGTCTTGGCTTGGTGTATTCATGCCTGACGCACACGTAGAACGAACAGATGCACAAAGCTTTTTGCTGCGTCGGACGTTTATCCGGACGGACGAATCATTTTGGCTGTGGCTGCGGCTGACGGTGTTGTCTATTTTAGGAGTAGTATTCATCCCATTTCCAATCGTCGCATTTGTTTTCATTGGAGCACTTGCCTTCGCATCTGCAATTCAAACGCTGCAAACATTGCGTGGCGGAGATGAATTCCGCATGGATTTATTATTCCCGAATACAGAAGAAGCACGTCCAAAGGAAATTTTCCGTTTAACTGAGCGTGTCCAATGGCTGCAGGCAGGCCTCGTTTTACTTGCAGGTTTACTCATGCATGGTTTGTCAGTAACACCTTTCATTATGGGGGCTGTTGTACTGATTATATCTGAAGCAACCATTCGCTTAACGAATAATAAAGAAGAAGAGTAGGAATATTCGAAAAAGTACTTGCAATATGGAGGAAGGATTCGTTACAATAATTAAAAGGGTTCCGAGGTGAGAGAGATGGAGAATAATTATTCATATGCTGAGTTCCTAAAGGCTGTGGGAAAGAATAGTTCCTCAATGCAAGCGGAAAAAATGCTGAATGACATCTACATCGATTTGTTTTTGAATCACATCCACCGTGAACAAACTCGAACACGTTTGCTGGAAGAGATTGATGCGGCCCTGGATCGTAATGATAAGCCGACCTTTATGCAGCTGACAGATTCTCTTCAGCAGCTGGACGAAAAAGAATGATTCCAACCTGTGCGCATTTGCGTGCAGGTTTTTTTTGAGAAAAAACGTACGTTCGCTTTTCGCTTTGGGTTAGAGAGGGAATGTGATAAAATAGACTATAGAGGAATACTAGGGAGTGACGTTCAGTGACAGATACATTTAATCTGCAAGCCCCATATACACCCCAAGGCGATCAGCCTGCTGCTATCAAAAAATTAGTCGCTGGTATCAAGAACGGCGAGAAGCATCAGACGCTGCTGGGGGCAACAGGTACAGGTAAGACATTTACCGTTTCCAACGTCGTAACAGAAATCAATAAACCGACTTTGGTCATCGCACATAACAAAACGCTTGCAGGGCAGCTTTACAGTGAATTCAAAGAGTTCTTCCCTGATAATGCAGTTGAATACTTTGTCAGCTTTTACGATTATTATCAGCCGGAAGCGTATGTCCCGCAAACAGATACGTATATAGAGAAAGACTCAAGTATTAATGATGAAATCGATAAATTGCGTCACTCTGCAACTGCATCCCTTTTTGAACGGAAAGATGTACTGATTGTCGCGTCGGTTTCTTGTATATACGGTTTGGGGTCACCGGAAGAATATGGGTCTCACATGATATCCCTCCGTCCCGGACTCGAGATTGACAGAAATCAGCTATTACGGAAATTCGTTGATAACTTATACGAACGGAACGATGTGAGTTTTACACGCGGAACGTTCCGTGTAAGAGGGGATGTAGTAGAAATCTTCCCGGCGTCTCAAGATGAAAGATGTATCCGCATAGAATTTTTCGGAGACGAAATCGATCGATTGCGTGAAGTAGATGCACTGACAGGTGAAGTGCTGGGTGAACGCGAACACGTCGCAATCTTCCCGAATTCCCACTTCGTTACAGGTGAAGCGAAAATGGTCAAGGCGATCGAACGAATTGAAATAGAATTGGAAGAACAGCTGAAAATCATGAGAGAGAACGACAAACTCTTAGAAGCACAGCGACTAGAGCAGCGAACACGATACGACTTAGAAATGATGCGTGAGATGGGATTCTGTTCAGGAATCGAAAACTATTCACGTCACTTATCGCTTCGTGATGCTGGGGAGACACCCTATACGCTGATTGACTATTTCCCTGATGACTTCCTCATTGTGGCAGATGAAAGCCACGTGACGCTTCCGCAAATCCGAGGCATGTATAACGGAGACCAAGCGAGGAAAAAAGTTCTGGTTGAACATGGATTCCGGCTTCCTTCTGCTCTGGACAACCGTCCGCTCATGTTCGAAGAATTTGAAAAGCACGTGAACCAGGCGATTTATGTCTCTGCAACACCAGGACCGTATGAAATAGAACATACACCTAAAATGGTAGAACAAATTATCCGTCCCACCGGTTTGCTCGATCCGATCATTGAAGTGCGTCCGATCGAAGGACAAATTGATGATCTGCTCGATGAAATCAACGAGCGCAGTAAAAGAAATGAACGGGTGCTTATCACAACACTTACTAAAAAAATGTCTGAGGACTTGACGGATTATTTGAAAGAAGCTGGAGTGAAAGTGAACTATCTTCACTCGGAGATTAAAACACTGGAGCGAATCGAAATAATTCGCGAACTGCGACTGGGAACTTACGATGCCTTAGTAGGCATTAACTTGTTGAGGGAAGGTCTCGATATCCCAGAAGTATCACTCGTAACCATTCTCGATGCGGACAAAGAAGGGTTCCTTCGTTCAGAACGTGCACTCATCCAAACAATTGGACGCGCAGCACGGAACTCTGAAGGACGAGTCATTATGTATGCGGATAGATATACGGATTCGATGAACAAAGCAATTGAGGAAACCGAGCGCCGCAGAGAAAAACAAATGGCGTATAACGAAGAACATAATATAACACCGAAAACGATTCAAAAAGGAATTCGCGATGTCATCCGTGCGACACAAGCTTCTGAAGAATCGCTTTCGTTTATGGATAAAGTGACAGAAGGCAAGAAGTTGACGAAAGAAGAAAAACTGACATTGCTGGCATCGCTTGAAAAAGAAATGAAAGAATCAGCGAAGGCGCTCGACTTTGAGCGTGCTGCTGAGCTTAGAGATACCATATTGGAATTGAAAGCGGAAAGGTGAGAAGGCATGAAAAATACTGAAATCTACATTCAAGGTGCAAGAGCGCATAACTTGAAAAATATTAACGTCACCATTCCCCGAGATCAGCTGGTCGTTATGACAGGTCTCTCAGGATCGGGTAAATCATCCCTCGCTTTTGATACGATTTATGCAGAAGGACAGCGCCGGTACGTGGAGTCGCTCTCCTCCTATGCCCGGCAGTTCCTTGGGCAAATGGACAAACCGGATGTCGATCTTATTGAAGGACTCTCTCCGGCCATTTCAATCGATCAGAAAACCACCAGTCGAAATCCGCGTTCCACAGTTGGAACAGTTACGGAAGTATACGACTATTTAAGATTGCTGTTTGCACGCGTTGGAAAACCGATTTGTCCCAACCATGGGATCGAAATTACATCACAGACAGTAGAGCAGATGACAGACCGTGTGCTCGAGCTGGAAGACCGGACCCGCATCCAAATATTAGCGCCTATCGTTTCGGGCAGAAAAGGGACACATGTCAAGCTGCTGGAAGACTTGAAAAAACAAGGATATGTGCGTGTCAGAATTGATGGCGAAACCTTCGATTTAGATGACAACATCGACTTGAACAAAAACAAAAAGCATAACATTGAAGTGGTTGTTGACCGGGTAGTTATTAAAGAGGGAGTTGCAGGCCGTCTCAGTGATTCCCTGGAAGCGGCACTTCGTCTTTCCGAAGGAACCGCGCTTGTGGATGTGATCGACGGGGAAGAACTATTGTTCAGCGAACACCATGCATGTCCAATTTGCGGATTTTCTATCGGTGAATTAGAACCTAGAATGTTTTCATTCAACAGCCCATTTGGTGCGTGCCCGGACTGCGATGGTCTTGGCATGAAATTAGAAGTAGATCCGGACCTTGTGATTCCTGATCCCTCTCTTTCACTAAAAGACGATGCAATCGTCCCATGGATACCTACAAGTTCACAGTACTATCCAGAACTGCTGAAGACAGTTGCTGATCATTATGGCATCTCAATGGAGTGCCCTGTAAGTGAAATGGCAACCGAGGATTTGAATAAGATTCTTTATGGATCCAAGGATGAACGGATACGATTCAAGTACACAAATGAGTTCGGACAGACTCGGGATAATGCGATTTACTTCGAAGGGGTTTTATCGAATGTAGAACGCCGTTTCAAAGACACATCTTCTGACTATGTCCGTGAACAGATGGAGAAGTACATGGCGCAGCGTCCATGTCCTACATGTGACGGCTACCGGTTGAAACAAGAATCACTCGCCGTGAAAGTGGATAACATACACATTGGTCAAGTAACCGAGAAATCGATTACCGAAGCAAGCTCATTCTTCAATGACCTTGAGCTTTCAGAAAAAGATGCTAAGATTGCTGAACTGATCCTTCGGGAAATCAATGAGCGGCTCGGTTTTCTGGTTAACGTAGGCCTCGATTATCTAACACTATCCCGCGCAGCTGGAACGCTTTCAGGCGGAGAAGCACAGCGTATCCGCCTTGCCACTCAAATCGGTTCACGCTTAACAGGCGTCCTGTATATACTCGATGAACCTTCGATTGGGCTGCATCAGAGAGATAATGACCGGCTGATCAGTACATTGAAAAGTATGAGAGATATCGGAAACACGCTCATTGTCGTGGAGCATGATGAAGACACGATGATGGAAGCTGACTACCTGATCGACATTGGCCCTGGGGCAGGTGTAGCGGGAGGCGAAATTGTTTCTGCAGGGACTCCAGAAGAAGTGATGGCAGATCCTAACTCATTGACAGGGCAATATTTGAGCGGGAAGCGTTACATTCCACTGCCGTTTGAGCGCCGGAAATCGGATGGACGCAAAATAATTATCAAAGGTGCCACTGAAAATAATCTTAAAAAAGTGAATGCGGAGTTTCCGTTAGGTCAGTTTATCGCAGTAACAGGTGTTTCAGGATCGGGTAAAAGTACGCTAATCAACAATGTCCTGTATAAAATATTGGCGCAAAAGCTGAATCGGTCCAAACAACGTCCGGGTGCGTATAAAAGCGTTGAAGGATTGGAAGAATTAGAAAAGGTAATTGAAATCGACCAATCTCCAATTGGACGGACACCGCGATCTAATCCTGCTACGTATACAGGCGTATTCGACGATGTCAGAGATGTATTTGCGATGACGAACGAGGCGAAAGTCAGGGGCTATAAAAAAGGAAGATTCAGTTTCAATGTGAAAGGCGGACGGTGCGAAGCGTGTCGCGGTGACGGAATTCTTAAGATCGAAATGCATTTCTTGCCTGACGTCTACGTTCCTTGTGATGTATGTCACGGGAAGAGATATAACCGGGAAACGCTTGAAGTCACGTATAAAGGGAAGAACATTGCAGACGTTCTTGAAATGACAGCAGAATCTGCATCCGTGTTCTTTGAAAATATCCCTAAAATTCAGCGCAAGCTGCAAACGATTGTTGACGTCGGATTAGGGTATGTTCAATTAGGACAGCCTGCCACAACACTTTCCGGCGGAGAAGCACAACGCGTCAAGCTTGCCTCTGAACTTCACAAACGTTCAAATGGAAAGTCGTTCTACATTTTGGATGAACCGACGACGGGTCTTCATGTACACGATATTGCCAAACTTCTTAAAGTGCTGGAACGACTTGTTGAGACGGGAAATACAGTATTAGTCATCGAACATAACTTGGATGTTATTAAAACTGTGGACCATATTATTGACCTTGGACCTGAAGGCGGTGACAAGGGCGGGCAAATCATCGCTGCAGGAACGCCGGAACAAGTGGCCGAAAATAAAAAGTCGTATACAGGAAAGTACTTGAAACCTATCCTGGAGCGAGATCGCAGTCGGATGTCGGCAAGAATCGAGCAAGCTGAAAATCCAGTAACATGAAACTTTTTTTGTTGTAAGCCGTATAGATAAGCAGATCATATGCACCATCATTCCACTCAGGAGGCGAAAGAAATGCAAAACGAAAGAAAACGCATTTTAACTATGCTTGAAAATGGAACGATTTCTACGGACGAGGCATTGACGTTGCTAGAAGCACTCTCTCAAGATGATTCTGCAAAAAAGCCTGCTGGTTTTTTTACTGAAATTGAACCAGCCGCAACCAGCGGTGATTCTGCACAAGAGTCAAAAGAACAACCTCATGCTGAACCGAAAATGGATGAGGGAACACAGGACAAAGAGTCTTCTAAAGAAAAAGGGCAGTCTTCAAAATCTGGCTGGTCAGGCGCTTCTGCTGAAGAATTCATGGAAGATATTCGTAAGGATCTGACGAATGTTGGTGACCAATTTATGCAATTCATGCAGAGTGCAGTTCAAAAAGTGAAACAGTTTGATATGGAAAATCCTTTTGGCGCTTCCACAACATTTGAGCACAACGTGCAAAAAGACGGTAAAGACCTGGATGAAATTATCGTGGATATCGACAATGGTAAATTATCGATTATACCCGGTGAAGGAGACGAAATTTCAGCTGTATTCTCAGTAAAGACATTCACATCGAATACCGAAGAAGAAGCAAAACAAGAATTCATGGAAAAGCTGATCTTTGTAACAGATGACCAGGCATTAAGAATTTCAAGTAATTCTAAAACGGTACAAGTGAATACGGTTCTTACTGTTCCTGGGAAACTGTACCGCAAGATTTCTGTTCGGCTATTACACGGCGGATTTGAATTGCGTAATCTGGAAACGGATGCTTTGCGCGTAAAAACAGCGAACGGGAAAGTCAATGTTAGCTACGTTAAAGCAAACGAAGTGGACATTGAGACTCTTAATGGAGAAATTCGGCTGCTCAGTATCGAAAGTAAAAAACTTGAGACTCAGACATTGAATGGTCTCATTTACATTGATGGGAAAGTGAAAGATGCTCAAGCGAGAACACTTAACGGTTCCATCTCCGTAACTACTGCACATGAGACTCCTGAAAAATTAGATGTGAAAAGTGTAGGCGGCAATATCGAGCTGTATGTACCTCGTCAACTGTCGTTAGTGGGAAGCATTACATCCACAATTGGCAGCTTGAATTTGAAACTGCCAGATGTAGAGAATACATCTACTCAGGATCAGCTGCTGCATCGCTCTATGAACTTTAAGAAGGATGCAGAGGATGCCCCTTCCACGCTGCACGTTTTTGCAGAATCTAAAACGGGCTCTATCATGGTTTGTTATACTCCCGATAAAGCCGAATAAGGAATACACTGGGTCTCCTCTCGAAGCAATCGAGGGGAGGCTTTTTAATCGTTCCGCCAGAATAATGAAAATCGGCGGATGCTCGATACAAAAAACCGTTCAAAATCCTATGTTCAATGTTAGAATGATGCATAGGTGACAAATGAAGATGGAGGTGGCTATCAGATGGGTGGAGTCACGGTTAAAGATATACAGGAACGGTTTGACTTGGAATTGCTGGCTGGTGCCAGGGGGATTGACCGAACGATTGAGTTAAGTGATATCTCCCGTCCCGGACTGGAGATGGCAGGCTATTTCGATTTCTATACGCGCACGCGCATCCAGCTGTTAGGGAAGACGGAGATCTCGTTCTTCGAAATGCTTCCTGAATCACTTCGGATTGAACGAATGGATTTGTTATGTACGCCAGATACTCCCGCATTTGTTTTGGCCCATGGCGTGGCACTTCCGCCAGAGCTTGAAATGGCCGCAGAGCGAATGGGGATTGCTGTTTTAGGAGCGGACGTTCCGACTACGAGACTTTCGGGGATGATCACGAATTTTATATCAGGTCGATTGGCTCCAATGGAAACCCTTCATGGAGTTTTAGTGGACGTCTATGGAATTGGTGTGCTGATCACCGGAAAAAGCGGTGTCGGAAAAAGTGAGACGGCACTTGAACTAGTGAAGCGCGGACATCGGCTTATTGCAGATGATTCCGTTGAAATTCGGGAAGTGGGGAAGAATATCTTAATCGGCAGTCCTCCTCCGCTGCTTCAGCATATGTTAGAAATTCGAGGAGTCGGGATCATAGATATTATGACCTTATTCGGAGCGAGTTCTGTTAAAGATGATAAACGGATTGTTCTCGTCATCGATTTGGAAATATGGGATCCTGAAAAAATGTATGATCGTCTAGGTGTGGACGAAGACAAACTGAAGATTATGGATTCCGAAGTGACGAAGCTGATTGTACCTGTTCGTCCTGGTCGAAATCTATCTGTGATCATTGAAGTGGCTGCAATGGATTATCGGCTTAAAACATTAGGCATTAATGCAGCTGAGGAATTTACAAACAAGCTGGATGCAGTGATTAGTCAAAAGGCGGCTGCGGCAGAAGAAAAGGGGATTCATCGGTAAATGAATACATTATTAGCAATCGATCCAGTTGCGTTTTCTTTTGGTACTTTCGAAGTCCGATGGTACGGAATTTTAATCGCGACAGGAATCATTTTAGCGTTTTTACTCGTACAGAAGGAAATGGTAAAACAAAAGATGCACCCTGATTTCCTGACGGATATGCTCATTTGGGCAGTTCCCATCTCCATCATTTCCGCACGAATTTACTATGTTATTTTCTCTTGGGATTTCTATAAAGACAATCCCGGAGATATTATAAAGATTTGGGAAGGCGGCATCGCCATTCACGGTGCATTGATTGGCGCTATTATTACAGCCGTTATCTTTACAAGAAAACGCGGAGTGTCTTTCTGGAAAGTTGCAGATATCACAGCACCGGGTTTATTGATTGGTCAAATCATCGGGCGCTGGGGCAACTTTATGAACCAAGAAGCTCATGGCGGACCCGTATCTCAGTCATTTCTTGAAAACAACATCATCCCTGATTGGATTATGAATCAGATGACAATTGAAGGGATTACGTATCATCCAACCTTTTTATATGAGTCCATGTGGAACTTAGTGGGGCTTGCCATCATTCTGCTATTGCGCAGAGTGAACTTGAAACGCGGTGAAATCTTCTTCTTCTATATCAGTTGGTATTCAGTAGGACGTTTCTTCATTGAAGGAATGAGAACGGATAGTCTGTACGGAGGAGGTCTTCGTGCGGCGCAGGTGGTTTCTATTTTAGGGGTGCTCATTGCACTTGGAATACTCATTTATCGCAGGTTTATCATAAAAACGGATGTGAGGTACAATGACAACTGACGCAAATGTGTCTACGCTTAAGAACGGCTTAGGAGCTGGATTGAAAACAACGTGGTCGCTGGGGAAAATTATTTTCCCTATCACGATTCTCGTTGTAATTTTACAACATACTCCGATACTGCCTTGGATTGTTAAGCTGATCTCTCCATTTATGAACCTTTTTGGATTAAGGGGAGAAGCGGCGATCCCTCTGGTGCTCGGGAATGCATTGAACTTGTATGCCGGAATTGCCGGTATCCTGTCGCTCGATTTGACAGTGAAAGAAGTATTCATCATCGCGGTCATGCTTAGTTTTGCTCACAACTTGTTCATCGAAACGGGTGTTGCGTTAAAAGTTGGCGTTAAACTTTGGATTGTCTTGGTTGTACGCTTCGGTTTAGCGGCGGTCTCAGGAATTGTCATCAACCTCGTTTGGCAAGGAGGCGGTGAGATTGCGAAGTATGGGATTGCTCCTGAAACAGCTGCAGTGCCAGACGGCTGGCTTGAAATTCTTTTATTAGGACTGCAAAAGGCTTCTTTCGGAGTTTTGCAGCTCGCGCTCATTGTAATCCCGTTAATGCTTGTCGTGCAATTTTTGAAGGACCGAAAGTACTTGGAAAAGTTCTCCTCTAAATTTTCGCCTGTCACTAGACTGATTGGTGTTCAGCCGAACGCATCTTTAACGCTCGTGGCTGGGCTGGTCATTGGTCTTGCGTATGGTGCGGGAGTTATGATTCAGGCAGTTCAAGAAGACGGGGTCAGCAAACGAGATGCAACATTATCGTTCATCTTCCTTGTCGCTTGTCATGCTGTCATTGAAGATACTTTACTGTTTATCCCGTTAGGAATTCCTGTCTGGCCGCTGCTTTTGATTCGAATTATAACCGCGTTTGTATTAACGATAGCAGTTGCATTTTTCTGGAGACAGAAGCTGAACGAGAAACTGGAAAAGGAGGCTGCTGTTATTAATGGATAAGCCAATTACAACCATACTGTTCGATTTGGACGGTACGTTATTAGACACAAATGAATTGATCATGCAGTCTTTTGAGCAATTGCTCGGAAAACATTACCCCGGACAATATACACGAACTGAAATTTTACCTTTCTTAGGACCGACATTGGCTGAGACCTTCACTAAGATGGATCCTTCTAAGACGGAAGGAATGATTCAAGAGTATCGGGAATGGAACATGACCAACCATGACCGTTTAGTTTCCGAGTTTGACGGAGTTACAGAAGTGTTAACTCATTTAGCAAACCATGGAATCCGTATGGCGGTAGTCTCTACTAAAAGAAATGATATGGTCCAAAAAGGATTGGATTTGATCGGCATTTCCCATCTATTTGAAACGGTTATCGGATTAGATAATGTGCAGAATCCGAAGCCGGATCCCGAACCTTTGTTACTGGCGATAGAGCGTTTGCATGCATCTAAAGAAGAAGTTTTAATGGTCGGGGATAACTATCATGACATCGAAGGCGGGAAAAATGCAGGTGTCCGCACTGCTGCGGTTTCGTGGTCTTTAAAAGGTCCAGAATTTCTTTCGACTTTTAACCCAGACTATATGTTGAACCACATTTCAGATCTTTATGAACTTACAGGTGTGAAAGTAAAATGAGAAAGACAGACCGCTTTCAGGTGCATGGGAAAGGAAATTCACTCTGGAACTTGTACAAAACCGTCTCGTTTTTCAAAGTGGCAAAGAATTTTATGGTCATTCAAATTTCTCGCTACACACCGTTCTTTAAAGCAAAAAACTGGCTTTATAGAACATTTTTACGGATGGAAGTCGGTCAGCACACAGCGGTTGCACTCATGGTCTTTCCTGATGTCATGTTCCCTGAACGCATCCGTATCGGGAAAAATACAATCATCGGCTTCAATTCGACGATCTTGGCTCATGAGTACTTAATTGACGAGTACCGGATTGGGGATGTAGTGATTGGAGACGAAGTTATGATTGGTGCCAACTCTACAATATTGCCTGGAGTTACAATTGGTGATGGCGCGGTCGTCTCTGCAGCTTCGCTTGTGAATAAGGATATCCCGGCTGGTGCTTTTGCTGGCGGGAATCCTGTTCAAATAATTTATACTGCCGAACAGAGGGCTGAACGGGAAAAAAACACGCTAAAGGTTTAACGTTGTACAAAAGAAGTTATGGTATACTGTAGACATATTGCAAGAAGGGGCGTCTTAATCGTTCCTTCTTGTTTTTTCGGAGGAATCTGTTTGGATAAAAACGAGCAAAAAAAACCCAATAAAATTATTTCATTTGTCCCAGACGGTGATTTTTACTATGAACGGGCACTGGCGGAAATTCAGAAAGAACAATTTCCGGAGGCTCTGAAATATTTGAAGCGTGCTGTAGAACTTAACCCTAATGATCATCAAATTGTCATGCAATACGGCATTATGGTGATGGAGGAAGGGCGTTTTGAAGAAGCGCTCGATTTATTGATTCAAGCGTATGAATTGGAGCCTGCAGATGGGGATGTGATTTTCTATCTTGCAGAGATTCATGCACATCTAGGGCTATTGCGTGAAGCAAAATTATTTGCGGAAAAATATATGAATGTGGCGCCTGAAGGGGAACTTTCAGAAGAAGCGAAAGAAATCATTGAATTTGCAGAGCAAGAAGCCGCATTTTTAGCAGATGACGAGCCGGCGGACGAGGAAGTTCACTTGCTGCAAGAAAAAGCAAGAAGGTTAATGGAAACTGGCGAGTTTGACAAAGCGGTCTCCGTCTTAGAAGACATCGTTGTGGATTATCCAGAATCTTGGTCTTCGTTTAACAACCTAGCCCTCGCTTATTTTTATAAAGGCGAAACTTCGGATGCCCGTGCATTGTTGTACGACGTATTGCGAAAAGATCAAGGCAATATCCATGCGTTATGTAATCTAGCTGTTTTCTATTACTACGAGGGGGATCAGGAAAAATTACTGCCCCTTACTGAATTACTCGTTAAAATTCGGCCATATCAGTTTGAGAACCGGTACAAATTGGGAGCTACTTTCGCTCTGATTGGTAATCATAAAGAAGCATACCACTGGTTACGCAGCATTCAGAAGAAAGGGTTCGAAGGCGACGCAGGCTTCTTCTTCTGGCTTGCCCATGCGGCTTTCTTTTCAGGGCACAGGCAGCAGGCTGAAACAGCATTTAGCCGTCTGATTGAAATCGACCCTTCAAAAGCTGGTCTGGAACCATGGATAGATGCTAACGAGAATAAAGAAATTGATACATCTGTCTATACACAGGACAAGCAATTCTTACTCGACAAAATCGGCAATGAGTATGTCAGTGAAAGAATGTTCGGCTTCTTTCTTTTAGGGAAGTCCATTCATAAACAAGAAATTATTGCACACCCTGCTTATATAGATGTGGAAAAGCTGGAGGATCTTGAGAAGCTTGTCCTCGCTTCCAGTTTGGATTACCATCTAGTGGAAAAGACAATCGCAGATGAGGCATTCAATCGGGCTATGCAAGCGAGTGAGTTATTATATGCGAAACATAATCCGCTTGACGAAGAGGGCACTCATCTATTTCAAATGTGGTTTACGTTATTTGAAATTGGGATTACAAAGCAGTATCCATTCAAAAATCCAAAAGCGATTGCTGCAGCTGCTGATTACATGTTTCACTCTTCCCGCAACAAAGGCGTCACGAAAACAAATCTGTCAGCATTGTATGAGATAAGTACACCTACCCTCACTAAATATGTAAGCGAATTGTTCGAACTCCTTCCAAACTTCTCTTGAAAAAACTCCCTGTGCATCCATTGCGGATAGTAGGCAGATAAGTTGATGGAAAGATAGAAACCTTATACGATTTGAACAGAAGCAGTTAATTAGAGGAGGAACTAGTATGTCAGCTGAAACTATTTATGACGCGTTAATTATCGGAGCAGGACCTGCTGGTATGACAGCAGCGGTTTATACGGCACGCGCTAATATGACGACTCTTATGTTGGAACGCGGAGTACCAGGCGGCCAAATGGCAAGCACAGAAGAAATTGAAAACTATCCAGGATTCGAATCTATTCTTGGGCCTGAGCTGTCCACTAAAATGTTTGACCACGCAAAACGCTTTGGTGCGGAATATGCGTATGGGGATGTAAAAGAGATTATCGATGGAAAAGAATATAAAACAGTTGTTGCAGGCAACAAAGAGTACAAAGCTCGCTCCATTATTATTACAACGGGTGCGGAATATCGTAAAATGGGCATTCCCGGTGAAACAGAGTTAACAGGCCGAGGAGTAAGTTATTGTGCGGTTTGTGATGGTGCTTTCTTTAAAAACAAAGAAATCATCGTCATTGGCGGCGGTGATTCTGCAGTCGAAGAGGGGACGTACCTTACTCGTTTCGCAAGCAAAGTAACGATTATTCACCGACGCGATGAGCTGCGTGCACAGAAAATCCTTCAACAGCGCGCATTTGCGAATGATAAGATCGACTTCATCTGGAATACAACTGTTAAAGAAGTACACGGTAAAGATGGCAAAATCGATTCAGTGACATTGATTTCAACGGAAGATGGTTCTGAATCTGAGTTTAAAACGCAGGGGATGTTCATCTACATCGGACTTGATCCAATCACTGCACCATTCAAGAATCTTGGTATTTTAGATGAGAATGGGTATATTAAGACGAACGAAGTGATGGAAACTGAAATTCCGGGAATTTTTGCAGCAGGCGATGTGCGTGAAAAACTATTGCGCCAAGTCGTTACAGCAACAGGTGATGGCAGTATCGCAGCGCAGTCTTGTCAAAAGTATGTGGAAGAATTGACCGAATCACTTGAAACTAAAGTGTAAGTGAAAAAACTTTCCTTAACGCAACTTTAACAATTTTGTAACGCTCCTGAAATACTTATCGGTTATACTAAGAGTGTTGATTGACCCCCTATTTTTTTAATAAACTTTTAGGCTGCCGGAGTGAACGATGCCGGCAGCTTCTTTTTGTGTCGTTTTTCGAAGAAATCGATTATACTTATTACTATGTGTACAAAGAGAAGTGAGGAACGCTTATGCAAAGAATTGTAAACTTGCTCGTTGTGAAAGACGGAAAAATGTTATTATTGAAAAAACCGCGAAGAGGCTGGTATGTGGCTCCTGGCGGCAAGATGGATGCAGGTGAGTCCATCATGGAAACGGCTGTCCGCGAATTCACGGAAGAAACTGGTGCAAAGCCCGGTGCCCCTCATCTTAAAGGTGTGTTCACGATGGTCATTCGCAGGGGCGAGGAAGTTGTGGATGAGTGGATGCTGTATACATTCATCGCTCATGATCTAACAGGAACTCCACTCACTGAAACGATTGAAGGAGAGCTTGGCTGGCATCCTGTAGAGGCTTTAAATACGCTGCCAATGGCAGAAGGCGATCGTACGAACTTGTTGTTCGCTGCTTCAAGCCCAGGCATTCAATATGGTACATTTACGTATACTGAGGAATTTGAGCTTCTTGACGAAAAAATTCAAAAGTCTATGGAAGGTGATTGAACCGATGGAGACTGATGTACATTCTGAAGAACTCGAACTGGTCATTATTACAGGTATGTCGGGGGCGGGTAAGTCTGTAGCAATGCAAAGTTTTGAAGATATGGGCTATTACTGCATCGATAATTTACCGCCGGAACTGCTCGTGACATTTCTTGATCTAATGATGAAGTCTGCGGATAAAAAATCAAAAATTGCCGCCGTCATCGATACACGCGGCGGCGGTCTATTCGACGCCCTACTCGATGCAATCGATAATTTAACTCGAATGGATACGGTTTCGACTCGAATTCTTTTCCTGGAAGCGGATGATGAAACACTCGTCAGCCGTTATAAAGAAACGCGGAGATCACATCCTTTAGCCAACGGACGTCAGCCGTTAACCGGCATACAAAAAGAACGAGGGCTCTTAAGTGATGTGAAAGGCCGTGCGCGTTCAATCTTTAACACGTCACGCATGAAGCCAAAACAACTTAGAGACAAAATTATTGCCGAGTTCTCAGTAGGCGAAGGTGAAAATTTCACATTAAATTTCATTTCGTTCGGTTTCAAGCATGGAATGCCAATTGACGCAGACGTCGTATTTGACGTTCGTTTTTTACCGAACCCCTATTATAATGAATCCATGCGTCCGCAAACGGGTCTTGATAAAGATGTCTATGAGTATGTGCTGAAATGGGAAGATACGAAAACATTGATAACAAAACTCTCTGATCTATTCCAGTTTTTAATCCCTCAATATAAGAACGAAGGCAAATCACAAGTCGTAATTGCATTCGGTTGTACAGGGGGACAGCATCGTTCTGTTACTCTGGCGGAATACTTTGGAAATCTATTCAAAGACGACTATACAACCTATGTAACACACCAGCATATCGAAAAAAGAAAGGGCTGACGCTATGGCAACACCCAATAACCGCAAAAAGGTTGTGGTGTTTGGAGGCGGTACAGGTTTGTCGACGCTGCTTCGAGGATTGAAGAAGTACCCAGTCGATTTAACCGCAGTGGTTACAGTTGCGGATGATGGCGGAAGTTCAGGGAGGCTGTTGGATCAGTATGATATCCCGCCTCCCGGTGATGTCCGAAAGGTGATGGCAGCGCTTTCAGATGTTGAACCTCTTATCGAGCAGCTTTTCCAGTACCGTTTTTCAACGAAAGATGATCTCCACGGACACTCACTAGGGAATTTAATGCTCGCAGCGATGACAGACATTACTGGTGACTTTGCCAGTGCGGTTAAGAAAACTGGCCAGGTATTGAACATTAAAGGGAAAGTACTTCCAGCAGCCAATCAGCGGATTACGCTGCATGCAGAGCTGGATGACGGAACGATTGTTACGGGGGAGTCCAAGATTCCAATGTACGCCCGGAAAATCAGACAGGTCTATTTATCCCCGCAAGATGCTAAGCCATTGCCAGAGACATTGAATGCAATTCAGCAGGCAGATTTGATCATCATCGGACCTGGAAGTTTGTATACGAGTATTTTACCTTCCTTGCTTGTACAGGATATTCGGGATGCTGTTCTAAATAGTAAAGCTAGTAAAGTATATGTCGGGAACTTAACAACGCAAAAAGGTGAGACGTACCGGTATACAGCGTCCGAACATGTTGCAGCACTTTATGATCATGTCGGAAAACCTTTCCTGGACGCAGTGTTATTGAATAAGACGGACATCATGCCGCTTTTAACCGAAGCGGGACAGATGGTCACATCTTGGCCAGTGGAACGGGATCTTGAGGAATTGCAAAAGTTAGTGCCTGAAATTTGGCAAGAAGATATTGCGCTCGCTGAGAATGAGCGGGTAATGCACGATGCAGAAAAAGTAGCAGAATGGTTCGTAAATTACATAACAGACGAATCTAAAACCAAACAGACGTGATCGTCACCGGGAAAGGGGAAAGTTCATGTCTTTCGCATCAGAAACAAAAAAAGAATTGACACAAATTGAGGCGGAGGATTGCTGTACAAAAGCAGAAGTTGCAGCGTTCATTCGCATGAATGGGGTCCTATCTTTTTCAAATAAAACCATAAGCTTAGATGTTCAAACAGAAAATGCTGCTATTGCACGAAGACTCTATTCCAATTTAAAAAAGCTGTACACATATAAGGTTGAACTTCTAGTTCGGCGTAAAATGCGGTTAAAGAAAAATAATGTTTATATTTGCAGAATCCGCGAAGGGGCACGCCCCTTGCTGGATGATTTAGATATTTTGACAAATACCTTCCAGTCCAATCAAACCATTTCGCCAACAATCATTCCAAACGATTGTTGTAAACGGGCATACTTGCGTGGAGCATTCCTGGCAGGAGGATCTGTAAATAATCCGGAGACATCTTCATACCACTTGGAAGTCTTTTCGATGTATGCAGAACACTCCGATGCATTAGTCGAGATTATGAATGATTATCAGCTGAATGCGAAATCGATTGAACGCAAAAAAGGGTTCGTTGCCTATTTGAAAGAAGCTGAAAAGATAGCGGATTTCTTGAGTATTATCGGCGCGCACGTTGCACTCATGCGTTTTGAAGACATCCGCATTGTCCGGGATATGAGAAATAGTGTAAATCGGTTAGTAAACTGTGAAACAGCGAATCTCAACAAAACCATCAGTGCCGCGCAGCGCCAAGTAGAGAACATTAAACTCATCCAATCGACCATCGGTTTGGACCAGCTGCCGGACAGGCTTCAGGAGATTGCACATTTGCGAGTGGAGTATCAGGATATTACGCTGAAAGAGTTAGGTGAGATGGTGTCAGGCGGACCTGTGAGTAAATCAGGTGTGAATCACCGTCTGCGTAAAATTGACGAGATCGCAGAAAGTGTTCGAGTTGGCGGAATTACCTAACTAAGGAAGGGGATAGAAGAGATGATTGAAAGAACCGCTGAAGTGAAAATTAAGCCCGGCTTGCAAGCCAGGCAGGCAGCGTTATTTGTACAAGAAGCGAATCGCTACACATCGGACTTATATGTTAAACGAGATGAACGGCAAGTGAATGCAAAGAGTATTATGGGCGTTATGAGTTTAGCGATTGCACAAGGAAGCACAGTTACACTGATTGCCGATGGCAGCGATGAAGAACAAGCCGCTGAAGCGCTGTCAGCGTTTGTGCAAGGGGTAAGCTAACAAAAAGACGCCCCGTAAGTTACGGGACGCCATTCATGGGTGCTGTAATTATTTGCCTTCAGATTCTTTCATATCGCTGCGTGTGATAATGTGGTCGATTAACCCATATTCTTTTGCACGTTCTGCGGTCATGAAATTATCACGGTCTGTATCTTTTTGAATCACTTCGATAGGCTGACCCGTACGCTCAGCAAGAATAGCATTCAGCTTCTCGCGGATGAAGAGGATGTGCTTAGCAGCGATTTCGATTTCAGTCGCTTGACCTTGAGCACCGCCAAGTGGCTGGTGAATCATAACTTCAGCGTTAGGAAGCGCATAGCGTTTTCCTTTGGTACCTGCTGCAAGTAAGAATGATCCCATTGAAGCAGCCATACCGATACAAATCGTCTGGATGTTTGGTTTAATGTATTGCATAGTATCGTAGATGGCCATACCAGCTGTGATGCTGCCACCTGGGCTGTTGATGTAGATAGAGATGTCTTTGTCTGGATCTTCAGATTCAAGGAATAGTAATTGAGCGACGATAGAGTTTGCTACGTTGTCGTCTATTGCACTTCCAAGCATGATGATGCGGTCTTTTAGCAAGCGGGAGTATATATCATACGCACGCTCTCCACGATTCGTTTGTTCGATAACTGTAGGAATTAAGTTCATTTCATTTCCTCCCTTTGATGGTTAAATAGGTCGTATGTTGAAACGGATGTCCGCTCAACCATGACTTTATCATACATAGTATGGTCAACTAAGGTCAAATATAACGCTTTGCAAATATTTGTTGCTTTTAAACTGACCAGCAAGTATACTATAACTTGTCCGCTGCAAATCTACTTTATGCGAAGCCCTCGTGGTGCAATGGATAGCACGCAAGCCTCCGAAGCTTGAAATGTGGGTTCGACTCCCGCCGAGGGCATATAGGTGCTTTATGATACTCACCCGATTGTATGGAATCATACAATCGGGTGAGTTTTTTTATCTATAAAGAAACTTTTTTAACTTTAGTGCGTATAAAGGATAACGAACAAGTTTTGAGTTTCTGGTTTTCAGGGTAAACTTCTGAAAGTGAAGAAGCGAAAAAGCTGAAGCTATTATTGAGGAGGCGGGGAATTTTGAAGAAGTTATTGTTACCGTTAGGAATAATTGTTGCAATTATTGTGATTGCTATTGCGATTTTCTCTGGAAGTTACAATAAATTTGTGACAGCTGAAGAGAACGTTGACCAAGCGTATTCACAAATCGAGACGCAATTACAACGCAGGGTGGATCTTATTCCAAACTTAGTGAATACCGTTAAAGGGTTTGCAAAGCAGGAGAAGGAAGTAATTGGTCAGGTAACCGAAGCGCGTTCTAAATTAGCAGGTGCAAATGGCCCTGAAGATCAAGCGGCTGCTGACTCTGAACTTTCTGGAGCACTTAGTCGATTATTAGTGGTTGTAGAGAATTATCCAGAATTGAAAAGTAATGAAAACTACAGACAGCTTATGGATGAGTTAGCTGGAACTGAAAACAGACTTGCTGTAGCACGTAAGGATTACAATGACGAGGTCGCTTCTTACAACAAACAAGTGAAGCGGTTCCCGGGCAAACTCGTTGCTTCGATGTTTGGATTTGACGAAAAAGAATACTTCAAAGCGGAAGCTGGAGCTGAATCAGCACCAGATGTCGACTTTGGAGCAGATGAGTAATGAGAAAGTCGGCTGTTCGAGCATTTGCCCTGCTTGGCATGCTTTTAGTTTTGCTGACAGCAGTCCAGCCCGCGGTTTATGCGAAAGTGGATGTTGTTCAAGATGAATCAGGTGTTTTGTCTGACAGTCAAATTCAAGAACTGAGGGATTATGGAACTCGGTTACAAAGCGCGACAGGTGCTGAATTTGCTGTGTGGATTGTACCGTCTACACAAGGAAGACCCATTGAAGAGTATTCATTGAATAAATTACGAGAATTTCAACTTGGAGATAAAAAGAAAAATAACGGGGCGCTACTTGTGATGACAACTGAAGCGGACGAAAATGGTGATAAACATATTCGTTTAGAAGTTGGTTATGGATTGGAAGGGGCCCTTCCTGACGGTAAAGTTGGTCGTATTATTGACGAAGTGACCATGCCTTATTTAAAAAATGGGCAACCTGATCAAGCGGTAATTGAAACGTATAAAAATGTTTACAACGAAATAGCAAAAGAGTACGGCCTTGAAGGTGATGAACTTCCCGTCGCATCGTTTGACAACGAGGACGATGAAGGCGGGTTCCCGATCGTCCCCATCATCGTCATCGGTTTCATCCTCATCCAGATTTTCTTTAACTCTGGAAAAGGAGGAGGTTCGGGCGGTTCAGGCGGACCTGGCGGCAGACGCCGAGGTGGCGGTATGGTCTTCTTCCCAGGATCCTTCGGAGGCGGTTCAGGAGGTTCAGGCGGCGGAGGCGGTTTTGGCGGCTTCGGCGGCGGTGGTTCCGGCGGTGGCGGAGGCGCTGGCCGAAGCTGGTAACTTTAAACGATTTACGCAATGCTTGTTGCGTAGATCGTTTTTTCATTTTACACTGGGGTTATATGGAGGGATTTTCATGCATGTGCTATTTTATACGAAACCTGGCTGTCCGCTGTGTGACGAAGCCGAACAGATGATGGAACTTATTCAAGAGGACTATCCCTTGACGTGGGCTACGGTCAATATTGAAGAGGATGATGCAAAACATGAGCAATACGTCTTCATGATCCCTGTTGTGGAAAAAGATGATGAGGTGCTTTGTTCAGGTGTGATAAGTTATATTGATTTAGCTATGCTTTTTGAATCGGAAGTTTAAATTTGAAATTATCGGGAATAGTATGTATACTTGCATTATAAGTTAATATATTTTTTTGACTTCAGTGGGACGTATTTTATCCATCATGGTCAAAAGATGTCCTAAGTTGAAAGGGGGAGTCTCTCTGAAAACGTCTATTGTTGAAGCTCAGGAAAAGTTAGTACCTGAAATGATGGCAACACTGCAACAACGCTATCTTGTGCTAAAGCTGATTAAAACATCCGGGCCAATCGGAAGACGGCCTCTTGCAGACACTGCGGGATTATCTGAACGAGAAACACGCTCGGTAATGGAAGCTCTGAGAGATCAGCAGCTCATTCGTGTTGCAAAAGAAGGAGCGACTGTTACAGCCGATGGCGAAAGTGTATTGCAGCATCTGGGACCGTTAATTGAGCTGCAATATGGAAAGAATGTTCTTGCGAAGCGTATTAAAAGTTATTTTTCCATTCAAGATGTGCACATTGTAAAAGGAGACAGTTCTGAACCAGGCGGCTCGAACGAATTGCTTGGAACTGAAGCTGCATCTGTTTTTGCAGCCCGCATTGGGAATGGACGTGTTGTAGCCGTTACTGGCGGAAGTACCATGGCAGCTATTCCGAAACATCTGAGTTGTTATCCAGGTGCTGAAGAGACAGTATTCATCCCTGCCCGAGGCGGGGTTGGAGATAATATAGGACAGCAGGCAAATGTAATCGCTGCTACATTCGCGCATACGTGCAATGCTTCGTATAAGTCCCTGTATTACCCTGAATCACTGAGTGAAGAAGCACATGCCATTTTCTTGAAAGAACCGAGTGCACAAAAAATGCTCGAACTTTATGAAACGACGGATTGCTTGCTGCATGGCATTGGCGATGCGAAGAAAATGGCAGCACTGCGGGATTCCAACGAGGAAGAGCAGCAATTACTCGATTCTAGAGGCGCAAAAGGTGAAGCGTTCGGATACTACTTTAATGGTTCTGGAGAGATTGTTCATCACCTTCGAACGGTTGGAATTCAGACCGATCACTTGAAACGGATTCCTCTGCTATTAGCAGTGGCCGGCGGCTCGGCAAAAGCAGAAGCGATTCTTTCATATTTGCGGGGTGCCACAAAACAAACTGTTCTGATTACAGATGAAGGTGCCGCAAAAGAAATCGTGAATTTACTAGCAAATGAATAACACCGCATGTTTACAATTGGCCTGCTAAGGAAATTATCCGAAGTATGCCGTCAATATATAACAACAAAACTTGGAGGGATTTTACATGACTGTAAAAATGGCGATTAATGGATTTGGACGTATTGGACGTATTGTAATGAGAGATACATTGGAGCACGAGGACCTTGAAGTTGTAGCAGTAAACGACTTAACTGACGCACCGATGCTTGCGCACTTGTTGAAGTATGATTCAGTTCACGGAATTCTTGATGCAGATATCACTTCGGACGAAAACCATATCATTGTGAATGGCAAAAAGATCCGTGTCTATGCTGAAAAAGATCCAGCTAACTTACCATGGAAAGACCTTGGAGTCGATATCGTTGTTGAAAGTACTGGAGTCTTCCGCGATGCAAAAGGATTACAGAAACACCTTGATGCCGGCGCGAAGAAAGTCATCTTGTCAGCACCTGCTAAAGGCGATGTGAAAACACTTGTTATGGGTGTGAACGAAGAAGAATACGATGCTGCAACAGATCATTACGTATCTAATGCGTCTTGTACAACAAACTGTCTGGCACCAGTCGTTAAAGTGTTGAATGACAAGTTCGGCGTTGAACGCGGTATGATGACAACAATTCACTCATACACAAATGATCAGCGAATTCTTGACTTGCCACACGAAGACTACCGCCGTGCACGTGCTGCAGCTGAGTCTATGATCCCAACAACTACAGGAGCAGCATCTGCTGTAACTAAAGTTATTCCTGAATTGAAAGGAAAACTAGATGGAATGGCTGTACGCGTTCCAACACCAAACGTTTCACTCGTTGACTTTGTTGCTGAGTTGAAAAAAGACGTTTCTGTTGAAGATGTAAACAAAGCGTTGAAAGATGCATCAGAAAACGAATTGAAAGGCTTCCTATTCTACAGCGATCTTCCACTTGTTTCAAAAGACTATAATGGGAACCACGCTTCTTCTACAGTAGATGGTCTATCCACAATGGTACTTGGAGACAACATGGTAAAAGTCATCAGCTGGTATGACAACGAACAAGGATATGCTGCACGCTGTATCGACCTTGCGTTATACATGAACAAAAAAGGACTATAATCACCGATCTTAACCATACATCGGGCACATAAAATCTGGCTTATCAGATTGTGACCGATTATACTTAATAGATGGGCAGGAGGAACGGCATTGCCCGTTTCCTCCTTTTTTTATTATAAACTTTTGTTGTGAAGGAGTGCTTGTTCGCATGAATGCCAAAATGACGATGAAAGACTTGGATCTAAAAGGGAAACGAGTTTTCTGCAGAGTGGATTTTAACGTACCTATGGAAGACGGGAAAGTTTCAGATGATACTAGAATCCGTGCTGCCATTCCGACAATCGAGTACCTTTCTAAACAAGGGGCAAGAGTAATTCTTGCAAGTCATCTCGGGCGTCCGAAAGGTGAAGTGAAGGAAGATTCACGTTTAACAGAAGCGGGAAAACGATTGGCTGAATTACTCGGCAAACCGGTTCTGAAATTGGACGAGTCTACAGGTCCGGACGTTGAAAAGCACGTTTCTGAGTTAGGAGATGGAGAAATTCTGCTGCTTGAAAATGTACGGTTCCACGAAGGCGAGGAAAAGAACGATCCTGAACTAGCTAAACAATTTGCTGCACTGGCAGATGTTTTCGTTAATGACGCATTTGGAGCGGCACACCGCGCACATGCAACAACAGCTGGTATTGCAGAGTACTTGCCAAGTGTTCAAGGACTTCTGCTTGAAAAAGAACTCGACGTACTCGGGAAAGCATTATCCGATCCGGAGCGTCCATTCACAGCGATTATTGGCGGCGCAAAAGTTAAAGACAAGATTGGAGTTATCGATCACTTACTGGATAAAGTCGATAACCTGTTAATCGGCGGGGGCTTATCCTATACATTCTCGCGTGCTCAAGGGCACGAAATCGGTGACTCTTTAGTAGAAGAAGATAAAATCGATCTTGCTAAATCTTTCATTGAAAAAGCGAAAGAAAAAGGAGTCAATCTTTACTTGCCAATCGATACTAGGGTGGCTGATTCGTTCTCAGAAACAGCAGCGACAAAGGTTGTTCCTGTTAGCGGTATTGAAAAAGGGTGGATGGGACTCGATATCGGTCCTAAAACCGCAGAACTTTATGAGAGTGTGATTAAGGACTCGAAACTTGTGATTTGGAATGGGCCGATGGGTGTCTTTGAAATGGCACCATTTGCTGAAGGGACAAAGCGTGTTGCTCAAGCAATGGCTGAAACCGAAGCATTCACAATTATTGGCGGCGGCGATTCTGCTGCTGCTGTTGAAAAGTTTGAAGTAGCTGAAAAAATGGATCACATCTCTACAGGCGGCGGAGCGTCTCTGGAGTTCATGGAAGGTAAAGAACTGCCGGGCGTCGCTGCATTGAAAGATCGTTCATAAGGAGGAACCTACTCATGAGAAAACCAATTATCGCAGGAAACTGGAAGATGTACAAAACGTCAGATGAAGCAGTGGCATTCGTGGATGCACTTGCTGGAAAGCTGAAAGCAACGGACAAAGCAGATACAGTCATTTGTCCGCCAGCACCTTATCTAGCTGCTCTTGTGGAAAAATCCAAAGAATTACCGGTTCAGATTGGTGCACAAACGATGCATGAAGAGGTTGAAGGAGCATTCACAGGTGAAATCAGTCCGACTATGCTGAAAAGTGTAGGTGTTGAATTTGTAATCCTTGGACATTCTGAGCGGAGACAATATTTTAACGAAACAGATGAGTCTGTGAACCGAAAAGTAAAATCAGCGTTTGAGCATAACCTCACACCAATTGTTTGTGTAGGTGAGTCATTGGAACAGCGTGAAGATAACGCGACTGCTGCAATCGTATCGGAACAGGTAAAGAAAGCGTTTGCGGGAATAAGTGAAACGGATGCTTCTTCAGCAATCGTGGCGTATGAACCGATCTGGGCGATTGGCACTGGGCGCACTGCAACTGCTGAAGATGCGAATGAAGTATGCGGGCAGATTCGAGAAGTCCTTGCAGAGTTATATTCAGAATCCGCAGCACAGTCAATCCGTATTCAATACGGCGGCAGTGTAAAACCTGGCAATATTAAAGAACTATTATCGATGAGTGATATCGATGGAGCATTAGTCGGCGGGGCAAGTCTCGATCCGGAATCGTTCGCCGCACTCGCGGAGGCTGGAGCGAATGTCTAAAGGACCTGTTGGCCTCATCATTATGGACGGTTTTGGACTGCGCTCAGAAACTTCCGGAAACGCTGTTGCGCATGCGAAAAAACCAAACTATGAGCGACTCTGGAATGCTTATCCGCACGCTACGCTAACAGCGTCCGGGGAAGCAGTCGGGTTGCCTGAGGGGCAAATGGGGAACTCTGAAGTGGGTCACTTGAACATCGGAGCAGGACGGATCGTGTACCAGAGTCTTACTCGGGTTAACAAATCGATTCGTGAAAACGACTTTTTCCAAAACGAAGCGCTGCTCGCAGCTGTCGAGCACGCAAAAGCGAATAACGGCGCACTGCATTTAATGGGGTTACTGTCAGATGGCGGTGTCCACAGTCATTATGAGCATTTGTTTGCCTTGCTGCGCCTTGCTGAAATGAATGGCATCCGTGATGTATACGTTCATGCGTTTTTAGACGGAAGAGATGTCGGTCCGAAAACAGCATTGACGTATATTGAACGGACAGAAGAAGTCATGAAATCGGTTGGTGTAGGACAGCTGGCGTCAATATCCGGCCGCTACTATGCGATGGATCGTGACAAACGCTGGGATCGCGTCAAACTTGCGTATGATGTCATGGTAAATGGAGAAGGACCTGTATATGCATCTGCCGAAGAAGGTGTCCAAGCTTCTTACGAGGCGGGTGTGACAGACGAATTCGTTGTGCCGTTTATTGTTCAACCAGAAGGACAGGCTCCAGTCAAGATTTCCGAGGGAGACTCTGCTGTATTTTTCAATTTCCGACCTGACCGCGCGATTCAGTTATCCCGTGCGTTCACTCAAAATGGATTTGACGGATTTGCAGCGAAGAACTATACAGATTTGAAATTTGTTACTTTTACAGATTACAGTGCTGAAGTCGCTTCTCAAGTTGTATTTGCCAAACAGGATTTGAAAAATACAATTGGTGAAGTCCTTTCTCAGAACAATATTCGTCAGCTTCGTATTGCAGAAACTGAAAAATATCCTCATGTAACGTTTTTCATGAGTGGCGGACGAGAGGAAGAATTTGATGGCGAGAAAAGAATTTTAATCCCCTCACCTAAAGTTGCCACATACGATTTGAAACCTGAAATGAGTGCATATGAAGTAACAGATGCGTTGATCAAAGAAATACAAGAGGACCAAATCGATGCGTTCATTCTTAATCTGGCGAATCCAGACATGGTTGGCCATAGCGGAATGCTCGAGCCGACAGTGAAAGCTGTTGAGACAACGGACGAATGTGTTGGACGTATTCTCGACGTGCTGCTTGCTAAAGGCGGCGCAGCGATTATTACAGCGGACCACGGGAATGCTGACGAAGTCATGACCATTGAAGGTGCACCCATGACTGCGCACACAACAAATCCAGTGCCGGTAATTGTCACGAAAGACGGTGTTACACTAAGAGAAGGCGGTATTCTCGCTGATCTTGCACCAACCATGTTAAAATTGCTAGGTATCAAACAGCCAGAAGAGATGACAGGAACGCCATTATTTTAACTAAAGGGAGAGATTTGCATGCCAATCATTACACTTGTTCAAGCTAGAGAAGTACTCGACTCACGAGGGAACCCGACAGTTGAAGTCGAAGTGTTTACAGAAAGTGGAGCATTTGGACGAGCAATTGTACCATCTGGCGCATCAACAGGTGAATACGAGGCTGTTGAACTTCGCGATGGCGACAAAGATCGATACCTTGGAAAAGGCGTGCTAAAAGCGGTTGACCACGTCAACGAAGTCATTGCAGACGCGTTGGAAGAAAACTATTCAGTTCTCGACCAAGTCGTGATTGACCACGCTTTGATCGAACTGGATGGAACGGATAACAAAGGCAAACTTGGAGCAAATGCGATTCTAGGTGTATCTATGGCCGTAGCCCATGCTGCAGCAGACTACTTAGATATTCCGTTGTATCAATACCTGGGCGGCGTTAATGCGAAGCAGCTTCCTGTTCCGATGATGAACATCGTCAATGGCGGAGAGCACGCAGATAACAACGTCGACATTCAGGAATTCATGATCATGCCAGTGGGTGCAGAATCGTTCCGTCACGCACTTCGTATGGGCGCTGAAATTTTCCACGGTTTGAAAGCGGTTCTTCATGAAAAAGGATTGAACACAGCAGTAGGTGACGAAGGCGGATTCGCACCAAACCTTTCATCCAACGAAGAAGCATTATCTACAATCGTAGAAGCAATCAAAAAAGCAGGCTACAAACCAGGTGAAGACATTATGCTGGCTATGGACGCTGCAGCCTCTGAATTCTTCAACAAAGAAGACGGCAAATACCATCTATCAGGCGAAGGGATTGTCAAATCATCTGAAGAGATGGTGGATTGGTACGAACAGCTTTGCGATAAATACCCAATCATCTCTATCGAAGACGGTTTGGATGAAAACGACTGGACTGGCACAAAGCTGCTTACAGATCGCTTAGGCAAACGTGTTCAAATTGTTGGAGACGACTTATTTGTAACGAACACTGAAAAATTATCACGCGGTATTAAAGAAGGCGTAGGGAACTCGATTCTTGTCAAAGTGAACCAGATCGGTACACTTACTGAAACATTCGATGCAATTGAAATGGCGAAACGCGCTGGTTACACAGCGGTTATCTCCCACCGCTCAGGTGAAACAGAAGATACAACAATCGCTGATCTTGCAGTCGCAACAAACGCAGGTCAAATCAAGACGGGCGCTCCTTCACGTACAGATCGTGTTGCGAAGTATAACCAATTGCTGCGTATCGATGACCAGCTCGATGAAACAGCACAGTACCTTGGCAAACAAACATTTTATAACTTGAAGCACTAATAAGCAGAAATTAGAGACAACTGCTGTAATCAGCGGTTGTCTCTATTGCTAGAGTTTGGTAAACTGTTAAGGTAGTTGAGTTTTGTTTCAGGAGGTGGAACATTATGCACGCGTTATTAATGACATTGCTCGTGATTGTCTCACTTTCACTAATTGTCGTTGTCTTACTGCAATCAGGGAAGAGTGCAGGACTGTCAGGAGCCATCTCCGGTGGTGCTGAACAGTTATTTGGCAAACAAAAGGCACGCGGTCTGGACCTAGTCTTGCAGCGCGTTACAATTGTACTTTCCGTGCTGTTCTTTGCACTGGCGATTGCGATCGTGAAAATATAAAAAGAAGCAATTTCCGCCTGGCCATCTGTACGGCCAGGCTTTTTTATTCAAAACTGGCATGGTAATGATTGGAGGTTAAGTCGCATGAAAGTTTCTCATGCAAAGCCTTTCTTTTTTGAACATGGAAAGCGAGCAGTGCTTTTACTGCATGGATTTACAGGAACATCTGCAGACGTACGAATGATTGGCCGTTTTTTGGAGAAAAAAGGATATACTTCCCTTGCACCGCATTATAAAGGGCATGGCGGTCCTGCAGAAGAACTTATAACAACTGGACCTGACGACTGGTGGCCAGACGTCATTCAAGCATATGATCAGTTAAAAGACGCTGGATTCAACCAAATTGCAGTAGCCGGTTTATCATTAGGCGGCGTATTTTCGCTGAAATTAGGTGCTGAGCGTCCTGTACTGGGGATTGTTACGATGAATGCACCGATGTCGATGCGTTCGTTAGATCAGATGTATGAAGGGGTGCTCCATTACGCCCGCGAATATAAAAAGCTCGAAGGCAAAGACGAAGAAATCATCGATGCGGAAGTGGCGGCACTTCGTGAAAAATCGATGCCATCGCTAACCGATCTTCAGAAGCTGATCGAGAACGTGAGAGCTGAAGTGGACACGATTTATGCGCCGTTACTTGTCGTTCAGTCCACTCATGATGAAGTGATTGACCCGGATTCAGGACAAATCATCTATGATAACGCAGAGTCCACAGATAAGAAAATTTCCCTATACGAGAAATCGAAACATGTAATTACGTTAGGTCCTGAGAAAAATGAACTTCACGAAGAAATTTTCGAGTTTTTGGAGTCACTTGATTGGGAAGATTAATGAACCCCAAATCAGGCAATACTAACTAGACAAGGAGGGATGAGAGTTGGATACTTTTGAAAAAGAATTGGAACAAAAAATTCTTTCAACGATGAAAGATGATTCTTATAAGCCCCTTACCGTACAGGAAATCCAAGAATTACTCGGTATGGAGCAAGCTGCAGAATTTAAAGAGTTAGTGAAAATGCTTGTCCATTTGGAACAAAAAGGACTCATTATTCGCTCAAGAACGAATCGCTATGGCGTTCCTGAACGGATGAATTTAGTACGCGGAAAATTCATCGGACATGCAAAAGGGTTTGGATTTGTAACACCGGAAACTGAAGGAATGGATGATATTTTCATTCCGCCAACTGAAGTCAATGGTGCGATGAACGGTGATATCGTATTAGTACGAGTGGCGAATAGCTCTTTCGGAGATCGTCGCGAAGGCGCTATCATTCGGATCGCTGAACGTAAAACGACGAAAGTAGTCGGTACGTACCAAGACAATCGAGGATTCGGTTTTGTCATTCCGGATGATAAAAAGCTGCCTATGGATATCTTCATTGCAAAAGGAAATAACCTAGGTGCGATTGAAGGCCATAAAGTCGTAGCGGAAATCACTGAGTTTCCAAGTGATATGAAATCTGCGACAGGAATGGTTGTCCAGATTCTCGGTCACAAAAACGATCCTGGAGTCGATATCCTTTCAATCATCCACAAACATGGAATTGAAATCGAGTTTCCACCAGAAGTACTTCAGCAGACGGACAAAATTCCTGCAGAAATCCAGGAAGCGGATCTGTTCAAACGCAAAGACTTACGAGATGTACTGACAATAACAATTGATGGTGCAGATGCGAAGGATTTGGATGACGCGATTTCACTCGTGAAAAACGCGGATGGGACGCATACGCTGTCTGTTCACATTTCCGATGTGAGTCATTATGTCGAAGAGAATACCCCACTGGATGCAGAAGCCTATGACCGTGGAACGAGTGTCTACTTAACGGACCGCGTGATTCCGATGCTGCCGCATAAACTGTCAAACGGAATCTGTTCGCTGCACCCTGACGTGGATCGGTTAACACTCACGTGTGAAATGACGATCGACGGATACGGGAAAGTGACGCATCACGAAATTTATCCAAGTGTCATTAATTCCGATTATCGGATGACGTACCAGGATGTCTTTCAAATTGTAGATCAATTGGATGAAGAACTGCGTGCGAAGTACTCGGAAATCGTTCCGATGTTGACTGATATGGCAGAGCTTGCAAAGATCCTACGTCAAAAGCGTGGCGATCGCGGTGCCATTGACTTCGATTTCAAAGAGTCGAAAGTGTTGGTGGATGGTGAAGGCTGGCCAACAGAGATTAAGATTATTGAACGTACAGTTGCTGAACGAATGATTGAAGAGTTCATGCTTGCAGCGAACGAAACGGTTGCCGAGCATTTCCACTGGATGCAAGTACCGTTCATGTACCGAATTCACGAAGACCCGAAACCTGAGAAGCTCCAGCGGTTGTTTGAGTTCCTGACCAACTTCGGAATCGTCGTTAAAGGTGCCGGCAACAAAGTACATCCACGAGCGCTGCAAGAAATTACAGAGTCCATTTCAGGTCTTCCTGAAGAAACTGTTATTTCCACGATGCTTTTACGCTCAATGCAGCAGGCGAAGTATTATCAGGAAAGTCTCGGCCACTTTGGTTTATCTGCAGACTTCTATACACACTTCACGTCTCCGATCCGTCGCTATCCAGACTTGATCGTACATCGATTGATTCGTACGTATCTGTTTGAAAAAGACGTATCAGGGAAAACAATTGCACATTGGGATGCGGAGTTACCGGAAATCGCACAGCACACTTCCGATATGGAGCGCCGTGCAGTCGATGCAGAACGCGATACGGATGCATTGAAGAAAGCGCAATTCATGCTGGATAAAATTGGAGAAGAATTCGATGGCGTCATTTCTTCTGTTACGAATTTCGGATTATTTGTGGAGCTTGAGAATACAATTGAAGGACTCGTTCACGTTAGCTATATGACAGACGATTATTATCGTTTTGACGACCGTCAATTGATGATGATCGGGGAGCATACAGGCAAGCAATTCCGTATTGGGGATGAAGTCACAGTACGAGTAACTGCTGTGAAGCCGGAAGAATCTTCGATTGACTTCGAAATTGCAGATATGAAGAAAACGTTCCATAGAACTCGAAAGACTACACCGAAAGTGATCCATGCAAGAAACAAGCCTTCAAGCGATTCGAAGGGGAATGGACAAAGAGGCAGTGGACAAAAGAGTGATTCCGGAAAACGAAGTTCTTCTGCTAAACCAGCTGCCAAAAGTTCAGGCGGCAGTCAGAAGAAGAAGTTCTACGAAGGTGTTGCAAAGAAAAACAAAAAACAGAAACCTAGAAAAAGAAAGTGAACCGGATTGCCAACTGGCCATTCGGTTTCACGGGAGGGTGAATGACGATGGCAAAAGGCAAAGGCAAAGTACTCGCAGTCAACAAGAAAGCCAATTATGACTTCGCAATCGAAGAAACAATTGAAGCAGGAATTGTACTGCAAGGTACAGAAATCAAATCGATCCGTAACGGGAAAGTGCAGTTGAGAGATGCGTTCGTACTCATCCGCAACAACGAAGCATGGATCTCCAATATGCACATCAGTCCCTACGAACAAGGCAATCAGTTTAACCATGATCCGGTTCGCTCTCGTAAACTGCTGATGCATAAGAAACAGATTAGTACGCTGATCGGGCAGACGAAGGAAAAAGGGACTGCCATTGTTCCTTTAAAGATGTACATCAAAGATGGTTTCGCAAAAGTCCTCGTCGGTGTCGGTAAAGGTAAGAAATTATACGACAAACGGCATGACTTGAAAGAGAAAGAAGCAAAACGTGAGATGCAGCGGGCGTTCAAAGACAAACAGCAATATTGATATGCAGTGGTCTTTGAGGTATACTAGTTATAGTAATACAGTTCCGATAGTCTTAGCATCAGCAGGAGGCTGCTGATGACTCCAGACGTTTCCCGGACATCCCTTTAACGGGGACGTTACGGATTCGACAGGGGTGGTCTAAGCGTGAGCTGCGCGTCGGAGGCTCGACTCCGTCAGAAACGGACCTTAATAATAACAGGCAAAACAAACAACAACCTAGCATTCGCAGCGTAAGCTGTTGAATCTGCCTTGTAATACCATCGCCCATGTGGCGTTGCAGGGCTAACCTAAAGTGGGATACGCTGGATGCTGCTTTTCGAGGCTCCCCAGAAGAGATTTCCGAAATAGCGCTCAGGACGCCCTGTCTTCCGGCATAATGCAGCGCGAACTCAAATAGGAAAACTACACGCGTAGACGTTTACGTATTAGAGCCTCTGGACGTGGGTTCGACTCCCACCGTCTCCATAGTGAAATATGGTAAAACACCATCCCTTGTGGATGGTGTTTTTGTTTTGGGCGGAGTTTGTAACGTAGTAGGGAAGTTTGGCTACAGGCAAGCAGGCGTGCGCTCATAAAACAGGAAATGTGATCATAAATCGCGGAATATGATCATAACTCAAGGAAACCGCTCTTAACTCATTAATTGTGCTCATAAAAATGTAAAACCGATCATAACCATGTAATTGTGATCATAAACTTGCCAAATCGCTCATAAGTAGATTCATGACTTCGTCGCATGCACTGTCTCTACAAATCATAAACATTTGAGAATTTGCTGGTATGATATAGTGATGATAGTGATGAAGTTAGCCTAGCAAAAGTGAATCGGGAAGACTTGCTGCAATCGATCGACTGTATGTCGGCAGAAAACTTAAAACTTGTTAGGGATTTTGTTATGCAACTTAATGAAGAATTATAAATAAACGCTAACTAAAAAACGTGCCTATTAAATATACGGCAACCGCTATACCCGCTGGTGTCCTAAAATATGATTTATGGGGAGCGAGTCAAATAGAGAATAGTAAACACTTATACAAAGAAGGAAATTACCGGTTCTGGCTAAATACAGAAACGGGAGCTCTGCAAATGAAATTTGACGGTAACAAGGAATGGGTTAATGTACCTAAAAATACAAAACTATACGACCGTCTGCTAGCTGACTTTTTTAGTCAAACCGAAAGTGGTAAGGAAGATTATTGAACTCCCAAGTACATACATTGTCTTAGTTCTAGGTCATTTAGTTCCAAGCCCCAGCAACCTGTAAAAGCCATACGGCGTCCATAGTAAACAAAAGAAAGTAAATCTCAGCCATGCCGGCCAGGATCTGCTTTCTTTTGTATTGGAGAAGTGTTATTCAGCGCCAAATGCATTAATATAACAACAATCTTGACGCTTTAGTACCGTGCAGGTTTGTGGTTTTTAAAATTGACACTGAAGTAAAAGGAGAGTAAAATTCAATAGCGACGGGAAAAACCGAAGCTTTAAAGTGAAATTTTTCTGATAGTTAACGTAATGATTTTAGCAAATATAAATATAAATTTAAATAAATGAAAGGCTGGTGCAAAAATGAAAAGGCTGACCACTCATAAAGGTACTCTTATGAACGGCTTTTTAGGCATCTATTTAGTAGCGGTTTTGATGTTATGGATTAAGACCTATATCACACAATCCACACAATTTGAACTGGGTGTGGAAGGACCTCTTCAACACTTCCTATTACTATTAAATCCACTGGGATCGGCACTGCTGTTTCTAGGAATTTCGTTTTTATTCAAAGGAACAAGAAAATATACAGCACTGCTTATTATATACACACTCATGTCCATTCTTCTGTATGCCAATGTTGTGTATTACCGATTCTTTAGTGATTTCATTACATTGCCAACACTTTTCCAAACCCAGAACTTCGGGGATTTAGGCGGCAGTATTCTTACGCTGCTCAAACCTTTTGATATCTTGTTCTTTGTGGACGTTTTCGCAATGGTTTACTTACGGTTCTCGAAAAGAATACAAAAGCAAACAACTCGTATTGGCTATAAAAAACCAATTACGATTATTGCGGTGGCATTAATCGTATCCATCATCAATTTAGGGCTTGCTGAAGCGAACCGCCCGCAGCTATTGACTCGCGGCTTTGACCGGAACTATATTGTGAAATATCTAGGCATGTACAACTATTCGATTTATGACTCAGTAGAAACGATGAAAGCTACGTCCCAGAGAGCGTTAGCGGACAGCAGTGATATATCTGAGGTACTTAACTATACTCAGTCTAATTATGCTGAACCAAATGCTGACTATTTTGGTGCTGCAAAAGGAATGAACGTCATCTATTTACACTTGGAGTCATTCCAAAACTTCATTATAGACTACAAATTGAACGGTGAAGAAGTGACACCCTATTTAAATGCATTAGCAAAAGATCAAAATACCTTGTACTTTGATAACTTCTTCCACCAAACAGGTCAAGGTAAAACTTCCGATGCAGAATTTATGCTGGAAAATTCTTTATTTGGATTGCCTCAAGGATCTGCGTTCATTACAAAAGCTCAAAATACGTACCAAGCAGCGCCTGGAATTTTGAAAGACTATGGATATTCATCTGCTGTCTTCCACGGGAATAAAGGAAGCTTCTGGAATCGGAACGAAGTTTATAAATCATTCGGATTCGATCACTTCTTTGATGCTAGTTATTTTGACACGAGCTCACCAGAAGACATGGCCGAATATGGTTTGCTCGATAAACCATTCTATGAACAATCCAAAAGTATGTTAAGCTCGTTACCGCAGCCATTCTATACGAAATTTATTACAGTCGGAAACCATTTTCCATATACAATGAACCAAGACTTAGTAACCATTAACAAAGCTGAAACTGGAGATTCCAGTGTGGATGACTATTTCCAAACAGCGCGTTATACAGACGAAGCCATCAAACAGGCCTTCGACCAATTAAAAGAACAAGGGTTATATGATAATTCGATGATTGTTCTGTATGGTGATCATTATGGTATTTCACATAACCATAATAAAGCGATGGCAAAAGTCATGGGAGAAGAAATTACTCCATATGAAGGTGCCAATTTACAACGCGTCCCATTGTTCATACACGTTCCGGGAATGAAGGGCGATGTCAAGCACACTTACGGCGGACAGACAGATCTTCTTCCAACCTTGCTGCATTTACTAGGAATTGATTCTAAAGAATATGTTCAATTTGGTTCGGATTTGTTATCAGAAGAGCATAATGAGCTTGTACCATTCAGAAACGGTGATTTCATCAGTCCTGAAATCGATTCAATTCATGAAAAGTTTTATGACAATAAAACCGGATTACCACTCGATGAAAGTCAATTAGAAGACGCGGAGGCACTCAAAAAAGAGGCAAGTCTTAAATTGCAGCTTTCCGATAAAGTTGTGAATGGCGACTTATTAAGATTCTATACGCCAAAAGATTTTACGCCAGTGGATCCGTCTCAGTTCAATTACGCCAAAGATGCGGATGAAGAATCTAAGTAACGAAGTGACCGGCAGTACCCAGTTTCAGTAAGCAAAAAACACCATCCCCTCGGATGGTGTTTTTTGTTTTGGAGAAGTATAAGATGAGCTCGTTGTGTAAATTGGATTAGATAATTCCTGGACACTGGCCTAAGCGATCATTACCAACGCTTAAGCGCTCCATTCCTATGGCCATCCGCTCCATTCCACTCAATAACCGCTCTAATCGCAAGGCGAAGCGCTCTATTCACATGTTTAACTGCTCCAATCTGAAGCCTAAGCGCTCCATTCAAGTTCTCACGAAGCAGACCAATCGACCACAGGACACACAAGTACAAAAATTGCTTTCATAAAAACTAGAAAAAAGTAAATACTGTTGAAGAGGAGGCGAATTAACGTGCAAACCGAAAAAAAGTACACGGTAGCGGGTACGGATATTGACGAAGTGAAACGACAGAACGCCAATTCCGGACTCACGTACAATGAACTTAATGAGTTAATTGCCAAGACTGGCGGTAAGGGATCAGCTCAGTACAGTGATAGCAACACAGACTCAGCGCAAATGGAGTAAAAGGGGACTCGTTGTTTAGTTAATGAAGGATTCTTGTTTGCTTCTCAATAGGATGTTATTCAAAATATGAAAAAATGGATCAAGCATAATGCTTGATCCATTTTTTATATAAACCGTTTAATCTGCAAATATTATTGTTGCATTTTACCTGCAGTAAAGCCACCATCTACAGCAAGTGTTACTCCGCTAATTGAACTTGCAAGATCTGAGCAGAGGAAGACAACGGCATTTGCTTGATCTTCAGCTGTTGCCATTTTGCCACCAGGAAGTGATTTAAGAACGCCTTGGAATTGTTCTGGATTTGATTTTGACCATTCTTCAATTGCTGGTGTAATCGTTGCACCAGGCGCAATCGAATTAATGGTAATGCCTTTTTGACCATATTCCAATGCCGTAGATTTCGTTAAACCAGCAATAGCGTGTTTAGAAGCAATATATGGTGCCATGTTTGGTGATCCTTCAAGACCTGCACCTGATGCTGTATTGACAATCGCTCCGCCGCCATTTTTCAACATGGCATTGACTTCGTGCTTGAGGCAATAGAAAGTACCGTAAAGTGTTACTTTAAGTGTAATGTCCCAATCTTTAGAGTCCAATTCTCCGATTGGCACAAGACCTTTGTTAATGCCCGCATTATTATGAGCAAAGTCAAGCTTACCAAATGTCTCAACAGTTTTGTCGATAAGTGCAATGACTTGTTCCTCGTCACTAACGTCACATTTGAAAAATGCTGCTTCGCCGCCGTTATCTTTGATCATTTGTACGGTTTCAAGTCCACCTTGTTCGTTTACGTCAGAAATCATAACTTTTGCTCCTGCTTTTGCTAGTGCAATTGCAGATGCTCGTCCAATTCCTGAACCTGATGCTGTGACTAAACCTGATTTACCTTCCATAGTTCCTGTCATAAAAAACACTCCTTTTATATCGATATACTCATTAGTTTACACCCAAAATTGGATACTACAAAGAATCTGAACTCACTAATAAAATAAAAAAATCATCTGTATTATTTGTTAATTTAGCGTTAAACTAAAAATGGTGAACTTGAATAGCGAAAGAAAAAATTTAAGGTATTCAATTGACTCACTTAAGAGAGGGAAGTATCAAGAAGCATTCATCCATTCCTTACTAATCATAAGCAGTATGTTAAATGAGATTGGGTGTTTACGATGGAGCGAAAGGGTATTGTACAAAGGAAGACTATTCCCCAACGCTTTATATTCTGTCAGGTTTTTTACCATTCTATTTAAAATAACACATCGTGACCGATGTACTATTAAAATAGCTCGATATCAAAAGAGGAGGATGTACTATGAAAATCACACCGAATCAAGCAGCTTTCAATAAGCCCCAAACGCATATGCAAAAAACGGCTAAAGAAAAAGAGGATACGGTAAAGACAAACGAATCAATAGCTAACAAACAGGTTGATCAGTATATACCCTCTCAGCAAGAAAAAAGCGTCGTGTATGAGAAGCCCATGGCTAAGCCGGATATGCCGACAATTGACCGGCTAAAAGCGGAGAGTGAGAAAGTTCATGAAAACCTGATGAATTTAGTTCGTCAGCTGCTTGAAAGACAAGGGATTAATATGGAAGATGCAGTAAGCGGGAAAAAAGAAGTCGTCGTGGACGAACAAGCCCGCTTAGAAGCACAAACAGCAATTGGCGAAGGAGGCCCGCTTAGTCCTGAAAAGCTCAGTGACAGCATAGTCGACTTTGCCAATGCGATTTCTGGCGGTGACAAGAGTAAGTTTGATCTTTTAAAGAATGCAATTGAAGAAGGATTTAATGAAGCGAAGAAAGCTTTAGGCGGAGAGCTTCCCGAGATTTCACAAAAAACATATGATCTCGTAATGGAGAAGTTGAACAAATGGAAAGACGAAGTGTCAGAATAAAGGGCAAGACTCATCATTTTTCTCATGTTAATTCTATAAAGTAAAATTAACATGAGAAGTTCATAATCCATACCATTAACAATTCTATTTAGACTTTTTATACGGCTGCGACACCATCCCGAGTGGACGGTGTTTTATTTTGCGTAGCTTCAGGCGCCAAGCGCTCATAAATCTTAGAATGTGATCATAAATCAGGAAAAAAGCTCATAAATCTGGGATTATGCTCATAAACGTGGAAATGCGCTCATAAAAATTGAAATGTGATCATAACCCAACAAGAGCGATCATAAATCACAAAAAGCGCTCATAACCTTCAACTGATACCCACAGTTCCACATCCCACCCTGAATGTTTCAGCCAAACAAGGGAATCCTGAACATCTGGGAGGATGATAAAATGAATGAATTTTGTCCGGAACTGTGGGCAGAAGATCCAACGCCTGAGAGCCAGATCGATTGTCAATGCTGCGGACTTTATCAACAAGGGTCACGAATGATTTGGGGAGAAGGAAATCCGCATGCCCCCATTTTGATCGTCCTGGATAATCCGGGCGCGCGAGAATATAAAGAAGGGAATTCGATGGTCTGCGGCACAAGGCAGACTTTACAGCAAGCAATCCACGAAGCAGGTTTATGTCAGAAACAAATCTATATCACCTATATTTTAAAAAGAAGGCCTGTACGGAAATATGATAAAGAACAAGTCCGCTCCATTTGTATCCGTCATTTGGAAGAGCAGTTGACCAGCCAAAAGCCTGAACTTGTAGTATGTTTGGGAAATGTAGCTGTACAATCTTTCTTCACAGATCCGGAAGTGGATGTGAAAGGATTACGGGGATCATGGCATGACGTAAGGGGATACCAAACAACTGCAGCCTATCATCCTCTAGCTGTCAGGCGCAGACCCAATCTACTGGAACTCCTTAAAGAAGACATAAATTTTGTATCCAACAAACTCGATACTATCAAATAACCGTTTCCGGTAATTCGGAGACGGTTTTGTATGTTATTTTGCAACTGATTTCTATCAGTATTTTGTGATATAAATACTGAAGTATGAACATCAATACATTGTCGTTAAGAAGAGCCTACTTGTTATGAGATACTGCACTTCTACAGGGTTCATTGATAAAAAAGGAACCGTCACAACTGCAGGCCAACAGCATATCTGCAATTGTGATGGTTTTCATTTCCATTACTGTGGCTGTCTTATTATCAATTGTGATCGGGCGCAAAGTATCCAGACCTATAAATGAGTTTAGTAAAGTGATTGACCGAACCGCCCAATTGAATTTCACTGAAAATGAACATATTAGTAATAGAAAAGAGCATGGAACAAATCAATAACTACACAAGACAGTCCAAAGAAAACGGTTATCGAACTCCACGAGAAGTCTTCGGAAATCGAAAAATTCTCTGGCTTTATTACTTCAATTTCGAAACAACCCAATTTGCTGGCATTGAACGCTGCTATTGAATCTGCACGCGCCGGTGAAGCAGGAAAAGGATTTGCGGTGGTGGCAGATGAAGTACGGAAACTTGCCGAAGAATCGAGTAACGCGGCAAATCACATACGTCAGCTGATTAATGAAATCAAACAAGACATCTCACAAACGGTTGATAGTATGACAGATGGATATGAAGCAGTGAAAAATGGCACTTCGTTAGTGAGTGAAGCGGGTGAAGCATTCAGAAGTATTTTACAGGCAGTCCAATCTGTTTCTGAACAAACAAACGAAGCAACATCGATTTCAACAGAAGTCGAAAGTGTCATGGGGACGTTACTGAATTCAATCAACCAAATCTCTTCATTGTACGAAAAGTTAGCAATCCACTCTGGTGAAATTGCGGCAACGACGGAAGAGCAAACAGCAACAGTAGACGAAGTTGCTTCTGCAGCTAAAAACTTATCCGACATCGCTGAAGATTTAAAAGGAGAAATCGGAAAGTTCACTGTGTAACTCAAGGATAAGTATAAGGTGATTTTGGAAACAATTTAGTGAAATGGTAAGAAGGCAGCCAATGGTTAACTTGGCTGCCTTCTTTTTTATGTGTTCAAAAACATGCATTACTCTTCGGGATGAACGAACACCAGAATCTTACCCTCCTGAACGTCTTCAGAATAACGTTCGGCTTCCTCATCGGGGACTCCGATTTCCATAAGCGCATGCTTGAATCCGCCAGCACCGGATCTGGCGCCTACCACGGCTCCTCCAATTGTTGAAAGAATAGGGCCTGCTGCCAACACAGCGCCAAGCCCGGGAACCGCAATTGCAGATAGCCCGGCGATTACGCCTGCTATACCAAGTGTTCCCCCAGTTACAGCTCCTGCTATGGCTCCATCCTTAGTGGAAGGTTTTACTACCTGTGTAATTTCAGATAGATCTCTTGTATTTTGTGCGATAACTGAAATTTCCTCAATTGTGAAGCCTGTCTTTTTTAGGCTTTCCACAACATCAGTCACTTGGTGCTCATTTTCATATACTCCAATAACATGATTCTTCATGGGTACTTACCTCCTGTTTGCTTCAACCATGCATTCTATAACCGCTCTTTCGTTTTTTTAGACACATTTCCTTTTCAAGTTCTCTTTTTTAGAATAACTAAGTGGGATGCAAGATGTATTGTCTTTTGTTTCAGGTAGATGGTGTGAAAATCCCGATAGGTGTTCATACCCCGGGCAAAGCGCTCATAAATCCCGAAAAGTGATCATACCCCGGGGCCAAGTGCTCATAAATCCCGAAAAGTGATCATACCCCGGGCAAAGCGCTCATAAATCCCGAAAAGTGATCATACCCCGGGCAAAGCGCTCATAAATCCCGAAAAGTGATCATATCCCTAAAATCTATCCCTTCAAGCTCTCAAATTTCAACCCAAAAAAGACCAGCCGCAGCTGGTCTCCCTCTCTCACCATAATCTTTCCGTTAAAAACAAGTAAACTGATCAATGCGATCTAAGTCAATCCCAGTATAAACCCAGCGTCGCCACTGATCACTCCACTGATATCCTGCAACTGACGTTCTGCCGACAAAGGTCGGGAAGAACCAGAAACCGTGTCTTCGAGAGGTCCAGACATACGTAAAGCGGTACATGCATCCACGAATTCCGCCAGGATCTACGCGCAGCATACTTTGTTCAGGGTATTGCGGTGTTTGGGAAGGGGGGGCTGAAGTAGGTGGTCCTTGCTGCTGTCCGCCACCGCCGCCTCCACCCGATCCTGGATAGGAAGGCTGACCCGGGTTCCATCCGCCTTGCCCTGGCCAGCCGGACTGACCTGGAAATCCTGGCTGGTTCGACCATCCCGGCCAGCTTTGCTGTGGATGGCGGGACGAATTCTGCCACGGATTCCAACCTGATTGGGAAGGTTGGATCCAGTTATTCACTGCCGTTTGATGAGGATTCACATGCATCGCAGTCGCATTCCAATCTTCCTGACTGCCGGGCTGCTGAACGTATCCATCTGGAAGCTCGGGAAACCATTGTTCCTCGGTATAATCGTTAGGATTCATAATCTTACCCCTTTCAGAATTTCACTCTGCTCCCCATACTATGACAACTGCTCAGGCTGCGTTAGACGAGTGCCTATCTAATAGCGCCCCCTTTAAGAAATGAACGTGCTAAACTTTGAAGTCATGGTATGATAAAGAGAAGAAATAAGTACATAAGATAAAGAACTGCGAAGGAGAGTGAGCATGTGAGTGCTGAACGTCCACACATATTGTTAATTGATGGAATGGCCTTGTTATTCCGTTCGTTTTTTGCGACAGCTGTACGAAAACAATTTCAATATAACGAAGATGGAATCCCCACAAATGGAGTTCAAGGTTTTTTAAGACATACGTTAACGGCAGCGAACCTTTTCCAGCCTACCCATATCGCGGTTTGCTGGGACATGGGGGCTGTTACGTTCCGGAATGATATGTATGACGGCTATAAAGCCAATCGCCCTGCGCCTGCCCCAGAGTTAGTCCCGCAATTCGATATGGCCCGTCAGGCTTCAGAAGCCATGGGATGGAAAAACTACGGCGTTGAAGGCATGGAAGCTGATGATTTAATCGGCTCCCTCGTTAAAACGTGGAAAGCGGATGCGGACGTAACGGTTGTATCTGGAGATAAAGATCTCCTTCAGTTGCTCGCCCCATCTGTCCGGATCGCCTTGACAAAAAAAGGGCATTCCATCTACGACGTGTACACAGAAGCGCGTTTTATAGATGATTACGGAATGACCCCTGTCCAATTCATAGACTACAAAGCGTTCATTGGAGACACGAGTGATGGGTATCCCGGAGTCAAAGGGATTGGACCAAAGACGGCATTAAAACTCATTCAAACTTATGGGACAGCTGAAGAAGTGGTCAATTCGCTGGACAAGCTGACGAGTTCGGAAAAAAACAAAATACAGGACAACTTGGCGATGCTGCATTTATCTAAAGAACTCGCAACCATACACTGCGAGGTAGATTTAGGTAAATCATTAGAGTCCCTTGAAATTCCGGATTATAATGAACAAACGGAAGCACATCTAAGGAAATATGGTTTGAACTCAGTCCTTAAACAATTGGAAGCAGCAAACCTATTACCAATTACAAGGAGGAGTCTGGATGAAGGAATTATTGATCCGTTTAAGTGATAAAGTTATTGAAAATGCAGAACAGCTCGCTATGCTGATTACCAGGCAGCAGAATGATCGCTATCCGATCATGAAGAGGATAGAAGAAGAACTTTATCCAGCCCGTGTCGAACTAGTAAAGTTATATGCAAATGCATTGAAGTTAGAAGATGGAGAGCGAATTGAGCAATTGCAAAAATGGGGTCAAGAGGCAGGGACGCACTTTGCCAAAAAAGAAATTATCTCATTGGACATGATGCTGCGTGAAGTTCCTGAGTATCGCGCGTATATTGGAACTGTTTTAAAGCACGAAGGAATTAACAGCGAAATCAGTTCAGAAGATATGTATGAACTTACAACGGCACTCGATACAATTGTCAATGACGTCGTCTATTACTTCAGTCTTCCTTTTGTCCATTACGAGAAAGAAATGCTGAAAATTTCACAAGCTGCAATTGCCGAACTTTCTGTACCGATTGCCTCAATAAATGATACGACCGCTATCCTTCCGCTAATTGGAGTCATGGATTTCAATAGAGGCACAGCGTTACAAGAGAAAGTGTTAAAGGAAGCAGTCCGTCTCAATCTTGAGTATTTGATTATCGATTTATCTGGACTTCAAACAACGGATACATTTGTTGCACAGCAATTATTCATTCTCTTTGAATCCCTGTCCTTAGTCGGGGCTGTTCCTGTAGTTAGCGGTGTTACACCTGCCATCGCACAAACGCTGGTCGGTCTCGGCCTCGACTTCGGGACCATCAAAAGCTTTGCAACGTTAAAACAAGCAATTCAATATGTGGCATAACAAAAAGGACACTGAGTGAATCAGTGTCCTTTCAATTTCGGTGAGATTTTCACAAAAGACAAAACTTCCTGGTTCTTGCGGTAGGACACAAAGCGCACAGTGCTGGGAGAAGAGGGACTGCCGTTATCATGGATAGCAAGAATCACATCATCCGCTGTTTTTTCGTATCCAATAACAGGGACCCAGTGGTAGTCAAATTCATAGTGTCCACTCCATTTGAATGAAAACCATTTATCAAATTTCGCAGCAACGGGACGGCCGTTTTCAAGTTCCCCTAATACTTCAGATAATGTACACTTCCGAACTTCCCATCCGTCACCCAGCAACTTAGCAAGCCTGTGAACGAAACGCCACGTGAATAACCCGATTCGAGTAGTCCCCAATAGCTTGTAAAGCTTGTTAACAGGAACTCTGGAAATAGGGAGATTCAAATCGTGTATGATCACAGAAGCGGTTACAGGACTGCATGCAGAGGATCTGAATTTCGGGTCTATGGAAGTGTCAAATTGCGATCTGCCTTGGAACTCCTTAACGAACGGCATGACAAAAACCTCCTTACTTATGCTCTAGAAAAGGAAAGTCCTTTTTCATCCATAAGCACTTGCAATGCCGATTTGAAGTTTGCATAGGATTCTACCTCGGATGCAACTCCTGCGTTCACTAATTGACGAACAAATGGAGGGGTGAAGCCGACCATTATCGGACGAATGCCCATCAATTGCAGTTCGGACCGCATAAGCTGCAGTTCCAGAGACAACATCTCCAATCCTTCCTCTTCAGCTAAACGGATACTGGAAAAGTCGAAAACGGCAGCTTCAGTGCGCCGATGATCTCCTGCGTATTCTAGAACTTTAGAGCGGACTCGTTCCATCCGTTCCTTATCTGTATATCCGACGATCGGAAGCAGGATCGTATTTTCAATAATAGACGTAATAATCGGAACGGATGTCTCTTTGATGATTTCTCTATACTCGGCAATAGTCGCTTTCAATTGTTCAATTTCTTCATTAGGATTCATTTTGCACCTCTTAGTTTTTCTTTAACCTTTCTCAAGTATAACTGATTTTCAAAAAAATACATAAAAATAACCGACTGCAAGGCAGCCGGTTGAATCGCAGGCACGGTTTAAATTGTCAAACCTTCAAGGAAGCTTGTTACTTGCTCTGGAGATTTTGCATTAGCACTGTGCAAGTGCGCTTTTTTCTCTCCGTTTTCAAAAATGAGTAAGCTTGGAATCCCCATCACATCATACTTTTCTGCAATTTCAGGAAGCACATCGCGGTCTACATCATACCAATCGTACTGGTCGTATTCTTCTGTAATCGGTCCGATGAACATGTCCATCACTCGACAGTCCGGGCACCATCCTGCTTGAAATTTAATAACTGAGCGTGATGGTTCGTTAATAATGTCATCGAATTGTTTTGCGGTTGTAATTGAATCCATATATATTCGACTCCTTTCATACCCTCAGTGTACAATGAAAAGCGCTTTCAGACTATCAACTTGTTTCGCATGAAGGCAATCATTATTTTTCGGATTTAAATATTGCGAAAACGCTGGAAATAGTCTACACTTAGATTCATAGAAAAGGTTTCTATTTTTTTTACCCACAAAATGAATGAGCATTCATTCAAAAGCAAAGGGAGGATTTTCACGTGGCTTATCAAATTAAGAAAGCAGCTGTAATCGGATCTGGCGTGATGGGGTCTGGAATCGCTGCACACCTCGCCAATATTGGGATTCCTGTTCTTCTTCTGGACATTGTTCCGAACAAACTAACAGAAGACGAAGAGAAAAAAGGACTTACACTGGAGCACAAAGCAGTTCGGAATCGAATGGTCTCAGGATCCATTCAGAAACTGCTGAAACAAAAACCCGCACCGCTGACTTCTAAGAAAAACCTGGCTTTAATTGAAGCGGGCAACTTGGAAGACGACTTGGAAAAGTTGAAAGACGCGGACTGGATCATCGAAGTTATCGTTGAAAACTTGGACGTTAAAAAGGGCTTATATGAAAAAATCGACGCTGTTCGCAAACCCGGAACAATCGTCACTTCAAATACATCAGGAATTAGTATCGATGCTATGGCAGAAGGCCGCTCGGAAGACTTCCAAAAACATTTCCTGGGCACGCATTTCTTCAATCCGCCGCGTTACTTGAAATTGCTTGAGGTAATTCCGGCAAAAACAACTTCAACTGAAGTCATCGAGTTCATGACGTCATTCGGGGAAGATCGACTTGGAAAAGGTGTTGTTTTAGCTAAAGACACACCGAACTTCATCGCCAATCGAATTGGAACTTACGGACTTCTGGTAACCCTTCGCGAAATGGAAAAACGCGGCTACACAGTGGGGGAAGTAGACTCCGTTACAGGTACTCTAATCGGCCGGCCGAAATCAGCAACATTCCGTACGCTGGATGTCGTCGGACTGGATACGTTCATGCACGTTGCGAAGAACGTCTACGACAAGACTGAAGGAGAAGAGCAAGAGGTATTCGAACTCCCGGAATTCATGAAGAAAATGATCGACAATGGCTGGATCGGTGCTAAAGCGAAGCAAGGATTCTTTGTGAAAAAAGGCAAAGAAATCTTCGAGATCGATTCATCGACGCTTGAATACGGGCCGGTCAAGAAAATGAAAACGCCTTCAATTGAAATGGCGAAGCAGCAAAAAGGACTCGGCAATCGTGTGAAGTCATTAGTGTATGCAGATGATCGCACAGGTGAGCTTCTCTGGAGCATCTTGGCACCAACACTTCTTTACTCCGCTGACATGCATAGGAAAATTGCAGATACAATTGTATCCATCGATAATGCGATGAAGTGGGGCTTCGGATGGCAGCAGGGGCCGTTTGAAGTATGGGATGCCATCGGAGTGAGTAAATCGGTCGAACGGATGAAAGAACAGGGAGAAACGATTCCTTCATTCGCTCAATCTTTGCTCGATAAAGGATTCGAAACGTTCTATAAAGAGGAAGACAATGAGCTCTTCTACTTTGACGGGGAAGGGTACTCACCAGTGCCGGTTAATGAGAAAGTAATCGACTTGAAGCGCTATAAGAAAAAGCATGGCGTCATCAAGAAGAATTCAGGCGCAAGCTTGATCGACATGGGGGACGGAATTGCACTTCTTGAATTCCATTCACAGTCTAATGCGATTGGCCTCGACATTATGCAAATGATCAACTTTGCGGTGGATGAAGTCGAGAAGAATTACAAAGGTCTCGTTATCGGCAACCAAGGAAAGAACTTCTGTGTCGGTGCAAACCTCGGAATGATCTTGATGGAAGCGCAGGATGATAACATCTTCGAACTCGATTTTGTGGTGCGTACGTTCCAGAACGCCATGATGAAAATCAAGTATTCCTCAAAACCGGTCGTTGCTGCACCGTTCCAAATGACGCTGGGCGGCGGAGCGGAAGTCTGCTTGCCAGCGGCTCATATCCAAGCTTCCATGGAAACGTATATCGGGCTTGTTGAAGCCGGTGTCGGCCTCATTCCCGGCGGCGGCGGAAACGTCGGTCTGTATTTGAAACACTTAAAAGGATTGCCGAATGGCCTACAAGTAGACTACCAAAACATCGCAAACAACGTATTTGAATCCATTGCGATGGCGAAAGTGTCGACTTCCGCTGATGAAGCACGTGAAAACAACTTCCTCGATTTCGCAGACGGCATTAGCGTCAACGCGGATCACCTTTTATATGATGCAAAACAAGCAGCACTATCGCTTTATGACAATGGCTATCAAGCGCCAAAGCATGAGAAATTCCCGGTAGTTGGTGAAACCGGCTATGCAACATTATTACTCGGTGCAGAAGGCATGCGTTTGTCAGGGTTCATCAGCGATCATGATATGAAGATTGCGAAGAAACTCGCATATGTATTGGCTGGAGGGAAACTGCCATACGGCACACTAGTCGATGAGCAGTACTTGCTGGACTTAGAGCGGGAAGCGTTCTTGAGCCTTGTAGCAGAGCCGAAGTCACAAGCACGTATGCAGCACATGCTTGTCAAAGGCAAACCATTGCGTAACTGATGAATCAGAACTTTTAGAGGAGGAAATACAATGCGTGAAGCAGTAATCGTAGCGGGTTCCCGCACACCGGTCGGCAAGGCAGGCAGAGGATCGCTTGCGACAGTCCGACCAGATGATCTAGGAGCTCTTACTATAAAAGAAACACTAAAACGCGCAGGAGGTTATGACGGTCCGATTGAAGACCTGATCATCGGCTGCGCAATGCCAGAAGCAGAACAAGGCATGAATATGGCGCGTAACATCGGTGCACTGGCGGGATTGCCAGACACGACACCAGCGATTACGATTAACCGGTTTTGTTCATCAGGACTCCAGTCCATTGCGTATGCAGCTGAGCGGATCATGCTCGGACACTCTGAAGCCATCCTAGCAGGCGGTGCAGAATCTATGAGTATGGTTCCAATGATGGGCAATACCGTTCGCCCGAATGCAAAGCTTGCTGAAGAAGCACCTGAATATTACATGGGAATGGGGCATACTGCCGAGCAAGTTGCCGTAAAATATGGAATCAGCCGTGACGACCAAGATGCGTTTGCGGTTGAATCCCATCGTCGTGCAGCAGCGGCGATTGACGCTGGAAAGTTCGATGACGAAATTGTCCCAGTCGAATTTACAAAAGGATATGTCGACAGCAATGGGAAATTCGCAGAGAAAAAAGAGACGTTTTCGATGGATGAAGGCGTGCGTCGCGGTACGACTACTGAAATCCTGGCGAAACTGCGTCCTGCATTCTCCGTAACAGGAACCGTTACTGCCGGTAATGCTTCACAAACGTCTGACGGAGCAGCATCTGTACTGGTCATGGATCGCGAAAAAGCTGTGGCGGAAGGGCTTACGCCAATCGCGAAGTTCCGTTCGTTTGCAGTAGCAGGCGTACCACCTGAAATTATGGGAATCGGACCGATCGCTGCGATTCCTAAGGCCCTGAAAATCGCTGGACTATCGATTGAAGATATTGACGTATGGGAATTGAACGAAGCATTCGCATCCCAATCGCTTCAAGTCATCCGTGAATTGAAGCTGGACACAAGCAAAGTGAATGTGAATGGCGGTGCAATTGCACTCGGTCACCCGCTTGGTGCTACAGGTACGATTTTGACGGTGCGTATGATGAGTGAACTGAAGCGTCAAGGCAAGCAATTCGGTGTCGTTACGATGTGTATCGGCGGCGGAATGGGCGCAGCTGGCGTGTTTGAATTATTATAAGCAAACTAGGAACGTAAAATAGAGGAGGAACTAGAAATGACTGAGACTACGACAAATGAGCTAATTAAAGGCGGAGCGTTTTTAACTGAAGACATTACACCGGATCGCGTATTCACTCCTGAAGACTTTTCTGACGAGCAGAAGATGATCGCGAAAACTGCGGAAGACTACGTGAAAAACGAAGTGCTTCCAGTTGTGGATAAGTTGGAAAATCATGAATTTGAGCATTCCGTAAAACTTCTTAAATCTGCCGGGGATCTGGGCCTTCTAGGCGCAGATGTTCCTGAAGAATATGACGGCCTGGGATTGGATAAAATCTCATCTGCATTAATCTCAGAAAAACTTGCAGTAGCAGGCGGATTCTCAATCACTCACGGTGCACACGTTGGAATCGGTACGCTTCCAATCGTATTGTTCGGTAATGAAGAGCAAAAGAAGAAATACTTGCCGAACTCTGTAGCAGGAGACAAAATTTCTGCATACGCGTTAACTGAGCCAGGTTCAGGATCAGATGCTCTTGGAGCTAAAACGACTGCGAAGTTGAACGCAGCGGGTACTCACTACGTATTGAATGGTGAAAAGCAGTGGATCACGAACGCTGGATTTGCGGATGTATTCGTTGTCTATGCGAAAATCGACGGTGATAAGTTCTCTGCATTCATCGTAGAACGCGAATTCCCTGGCGTTTCTGTTGGAGCGGAAGAGAAAAAGATGGGTATCAAGTCTTCATCTACACGTACATTGATCTTGTCTGACGCTGAAGTGCCTGTTGAGAACTTGCTTGGTGAAGTCGGCCGCGGCCACATCATCGCTTTCAACATTTTGAACATTGGCCGCTACAAGCTTGGAGTCGGTACAGTTGGCGGATCGAAGCGTGCGCTTGAACTTGCGATTTCGTATTCAAATGAGCGTAAGCAATTCAATACGCCGATTTCATCGTTCAACTTGACGAAAGAAAAGATTGCAACAATGGCGTCCCAGCTATATGCGACGGAAAGCTTGATTTACCGTACAGTTGGTTATTTCGAGCAGCGTCAAAGCCAGATGACTGCTGAACAGCAAAAAGACGGAAAAGCGATTGCAGCAGCAATTGCTGAGTATGCAATTGAATGTTCTATCAACAAAGTTGTCGGTTCTGAGACACTCGATTATATCGTTGACGAAGCGGTTCAATTACACGGCGGATATGGTTTCATGGCTGAATACGAAGTGGAGCGCGCATACCGCGATTCACGTATCAACCGAATCTTCGAAGGAACAAACGAAATCAACCGCATGATCGTTCCGGGAACATTCATGAAGAAAGCATTGAAAGGCGAGTTGCCATTGCTGCAACAAGCTCAAGCACTTCAAGAAGAGCTTCTTATGATGATGCCGGAAGAAATCGGCGATGCACCGCTTGAACAAGAAAAAGTTCTAGTGAAAAATGCGAAGAAAATCGGTCTGCTGGCTGCTGGATTAGCTGCACAGCGTTACGGTACGAAGCTAGAAGAAGAACAAGAAGTCCTTGTAAACATTGCGGATATTGCGAACAACATCTTTGCAATGGAATCTGCGCTCCTGCGTACTGAAAAAGCAGTCGCGAAAAACGGTGCGGAAAAAGAACAGCAAAAAATCTTGTACACCGAGATTTTCTGTCAAGAAGCATTCGCTGCAATCGAACGTGATGCAAAAGAAACACTATACGCAGCAGTGGACGGAGATAACCAGCGCATGATGATCTCCGCATTGCGCAAGTTGACTCGTTCGAACCCTTACAACGTAATTGCGAAGAAGCGTGAAGCATCCGTCAAGCTTATCGATGCTGCTAAATATGTAGTTTAATACGTATATTCCCATCCAGACTGCAATTTAAGTAGTCTGGATGTTTTTGTGGTAAAATGGAACCAATGGGGGTGACTGTATTGGGACTGCACTATTATGGCTATCCAAAATGTACAACATGTAAAAAGGCTGAAAAGTGGCTGAAAGAAAATGAGATTCCATACGAAGCATCGAACATCGCTGAACAGCCGCCGAGCGAACAAGCATTGAAAGAAATCATCACAAGTTCACAGTTGCCGTTGAAGAAGTTCTTCAATACGAGCGGCATGAAATATCGTGAACTTGGATTGAAAGACAAACTTGCGACTATGAGTGAGGATGAACAAATTAAATTGCTGGCATCTGACGGTATGCTCATTAAGCGTCCTCTGGTGACAGATGGTAAAACGACCACAGTAGGCTTCAACGAAGAGACTTTCGCAGAAACGTGGAAGGCTTAACTTCATTTCTTGTCTTTCAAAGGTACCTGTGGCAAAATAGAATTAGACATAACAATTAACTGTTGGAGGGGTAAAGAATGAGCACACCACAAGGTTTGAAGTATTCTGAAGAGCACGAATGGGTTAAAGAAGAAGACGGTAAATACCGAATTGGTATTACACACTTTGCACAATCTGAGCTTGGTGATATCGTGTTCGTTGAATTGCCATCAGTTGGCGACGAATTAAAATCAGACGAGCCATTCGGCAGTGTTGAATCTGTAAAAACAGTTTCAGAACTATATGCACCAATCAGCGGTAAAGTCGTTGAAGTAAACGAAGATTTAGAGGACAGCCCCGAGCTAGTCAACGAATCTCCTTACGAGGGTGCTTGGATGGTCGTTGTGGAAGCAACGAAGCCGGCTGAACTCGAAGAGCTTATGACTCCTGAAGACTACGACAAAATGACTGTCGGAGAATAAAACCTCAAGACGCCGCTGATCCGGCGTCTTTTATATTTTCTTTTGAAATAGAGTGAAGGTGATAGGTATGAATGAATGGACATATAGTGAGTGGAAAGAACTCGCTGATCGAGAAGAGCTTACGGCATTCTATTTGTATACACCGCTATGCGGAACGTGTGCAGTGGCCAGCAAAATATTGAATGTCGTAACAGAATTGAAGCCTGATGTTCCGATTGGAAAAGCCAATTTGAACTATGTTGAAGAACTTGCAGCAGAATACCAGATTGAAAGTGTCCCGTGCTTGCTCATTAAGCGTAAAGGAAAGTCACTTGAGAAAGTCTATGCCTTTCAATCGGTTCAAAATATTCTCGAAAAGCTTAGTTGACACTCCTAAATCGCTATGGTATAACTAATAGCAACCAATTGAATAACTGACTCTTATACAGAGAGGTGGAGGGGAGTACCCTGCGAAGCCCGGCAACCGTCAATAAACTTGAAATGGTGCCAAGTCACACAAAGCATTTGCTTTGAAAGATGAGAGATCGGATGAACGCCATGAATTTTAATGCGTACGCCTTTCTGTGAATCTGCAGGAAGGCGTTTTTATTTTTTAATTGCAAACAATCATGGACAGAATGAAAAGCAGTGAGGTGGGTGTCGAATGATTCAATTAGCAAATGTCAACAAACGATTTGGGACCTCAAGCACTGCAATTACTGCAGTTGACGGAGTTAACCTTACAATTGAAGAAGGAAAGATATACGGCATTATCGGATACAGCGGTGCCGGGAAAAGTACATTGATCCGCTTGCTGAACGGACTGGAACAGCCAACAGACGGATCGGTCGAAGTCAATGGACGTAAGATCTCATCCATCGGCGGAAAAGAACTCCGCCAAGCCCGGCAAAAAATCAGTATGATCTTCCAGCATTTCAATTTACTTTGGTCTCGCACCGTTAAAGAAAACATCATTTTTCCGTTAGAAATAGCAGGTGTTAACAAAGCAGAGCGAGAGAAAAAAGCATCTGAACTGATAGAGCTTGTAGGATTAGCAGGACGTGAAAATGCTTATCCATCGCAATTATCAGGCGGCCAGAAACAGCGTGTCGGGATTGCCCGGGCACTTGCAAACGACCCAGAAGTACTCTTATGTGATGAAGCCACGTCAGCACTTGATCCAGAAACGACGGACGCAATACTAGACTTGCTGACAAGCATTAACGAACGTCTCGGATTAACAATTGTCCTCATCACGCACGAAATGCACGTCATCCGGAAAATCTGTCATGAGGTCGCAGTAATGGAAGCGGGACGCGTTGTAGAAACAGGAGACGTACTGCAGCTCTTCCAGTCACCTAAAGAACCGATTACCAAACGATTTGTTTCACAAGTGACGGAACCGGAAGATGCGAAGAAAGTGATGTCACTCATGCATCAGGATTATCCGGACGGCACCCTCGTCAAACTAGCATTTGTCGGAGAACGCACTGAGCAGCCTGTCCTCGCTAGTTTAATAAGAGAGTATCCAGTGGATGTCAGCATTCTTCAAGGGAACATCTCGCAAACTCGCGGCGGTGCATACGGGACGCTGATTTTACAACTGACAGGGGACCCCGAAGCCATTACAAATGCGATTCAATACTTACATGAACAAGGTGTTCAAACGGAGGTGTTTGAGAAATGATTGAAACCTATTTCCCGAACGTCGACTGGGCAAAAATGTGGGATGCAACTGTAGAAACCCTTTATATGACCGCAGTCTCCACCGTATTCACATTCATTATCGGACTCGCACTTGGAATTCTATTGTTCCTAACTGCACCTGGTCATATATGGGCTAACAAACTCGTGAATTTGCTGACTGGCTCGATCGTTAATATCTTCCGGTCGATTCCATTTATCATTTTGATCATCCTGCTTATTCCTTTCACGAAATTCCTGCTCGGCACAATTCGCGGACCGGAAGCAGCAATGCCGGCATTGATTATAGGAGCCGCACCATTTTACGGAAGAATGGTCTTGATTGCGCTGACTGAAATCGATAAAGGTGTACTGGAGGCAGCACGCTCAATGGGAGCAAAAACCTCAACCATCATCTTCAAAGTATTATTGCCAGAATCGATGCCCGCTTTAATCTCAGGGATCACAGTTACTGCGATTGCACTGGTAGGCTACACAGCAATGGCAGGAATTATCGGTGCCGGAGGACTTGGAACACTCGCTTTTCTAGACGGATTCCAGCGAAGCCGTGAAGACGTTACTCTCGTTTCAACCGTCTTAATCCTAGTCGTCGTCTTCATCCTGCAATTCGCAGGAGACTTCGCCGTCAAAAGATTAGACAAACGATAATCCAGGGAAAAACAGGCGTGCCTGTCTACTATATAATGACTTTGGTTATGGACGGTGTTGATTTACGTTGCAGGCGGACGCTTTCCGCGGGCTCGAACTCAGCCTCCTCGGTCGCTGCGCTTCCTGCGGGGTCTTCGGTCTTCGCTGATTCCGCAGGAGTCGCCGCCTTACACTTCAATCAACGGATCATGTATTAGCAACAAAGTCACTAAAAAATCAGAAAAGGGAAGTGGAATGGATGAAAAAGTTTTTAACTGGAATTTTACTAGCGGTACTTGTATTAGCACTTGCAGCATGCGGAGCCAAAGACGACAAAAACGGAAGCGCAGGCGGTTCTGATGAAGACTCGAAAGTCATCAAAGTCGGTGCTTCAAACGTTCCACACGCAGAAATCCTAGAAGAAGCAAAGCCATTGTTGAAAGAAAAAGGCTATGACTTAGAAATCGAACCGTATCAGGACTACGTACTTCCGAACCAAGACCTGGACTCCGGAGACCTGGACGCGAACTACTTCCAGCACATCCCTTACATGGAAACACAAATTGCAGACCACGGATATGACTTCACAAACGCAGGCAGCATTCATATCGAGCCTATCGGTGTCTATTCTAAGAAATACAAATCGCTGGACGAACTTCCTGAAGGCGCTACAATCCTAATCAGTAACTCAGTCGCAGACCATGGCCGTGTTCTTGCAATGCTTGAAGCAGAAGGTCTTATCAAGCTAAAAGACGGTGTGGATAAAACTAAAGCTGAAGTGAAAGACATTGTGGATAACCCTAAAAACATTCAATTCGATGCGAACTACGAAGCAGCACTTCTTCCGCAAATGTATGATAGTGAAGAAGGCGATGCAGTTCTCATCAACTCAAACTATGCAATTGACGCAGGCATCAATCCGATGGAAGATTCAATCGCACTTGAAGAATCAGACTCTCCGTACGTAAACATTATCGCAGTTAATACAGGTGATGAAGACAAACCAGCGATTAAAGCACTTGGTGAAGTCCTGACTTCGAAAGAAATCCAAGACTTCATCCTCGATAAGTGGAAAGGGTCCGTTGTACCTGTCACTAAATAATAGAAGAAACCTCTCATTTTTTTTTCAAAATGAGAGGTTTTTTTTATGGAAAATGTTCATAAAGGTTCATACTTTTTTAAAGCGTTTTCATGTATGATGGAAAGAGTTTTACTAATTCAACGCACGAAAGGAGTTTGGAAATTGAAATTTAAAATAGGACTGATTTGGCGTATTGTTATAGCGATCGCCCTTGCAGTGGGGCTTGGTTATTTAACACCTATGATTGGTGAAGGGTTTGCAAAAGGCTTCACGCGCTTCTTCGCAACATTTAACATGATCTTTGGGGGATTCCTTAACTTTGTAGTTCCATTAATTATTTTGGCATTCATCGCACCGGGAATTGCAAAACTTGGTAAAGGGTCTGGGAAGCTGCTTGGTCTTGCGACATTATTTGCGTATACATCAACAATCATCGCAGGAATTCTTGCATTCTTTGCAGCAACCAGCATACTGCCAGGATACATAAGCGGGTTAGGCAGCAAATCGATTAGAAACTGCGAAAGAGGCGGCAACTGCGTTCTTCGATCTGGAAATGACACCTCTCATGGGGGTTATGACGGCATTGCTTCTTGCATTTGTATTGGGGATTGGAATGGCCGCAATTGGCAGCAAAACAATGCTTAGTATGTTTGAAGAATTGAATGTAATTATTGAAAAAGTGATTTCAGTCATCATTATTCCTCTTTTACCAATTCATATTTTCGGGATTTTCTTAAATATGACCTATACTGGCGAAGTGGCAAAAGTACTTTCGATTTTCATTTTCGTCTTTGTGATGATCATCATTCTTCATTTGATTATGCTCACATTGCAATACACAGTTGCAGGGGCAGTATCGCAGCGGAACCCGTTCCGTCTGATGAAGATTATGGCTCCCGCTTATTTCACAGCGGTGGGTACTCAATCTTCAGCGGCAACGATTCCTGTAACGCTGCGTCAAGCGAAGCAAACAGGTGCATCTGCACGAGTTACGGACTTTACGATTCCGTTGTTTGCGACCATTCACTTATCAGGCAGCACCATTACACTTGTATCTTGTTCAATCGGAGTCATGCTCATGAACGATATGCCAATTAGCTTTGTTGCCTATCTTGGCTTCATCTTCATGTTAGGAATTACAATGATTGCGGCGCCAGGAGTACCAGGCGGGGCAGTAGTCGCAGCAACAGGTCTATTGGCTTCCATGCTGGGCTTTGACGAGTCTATGGTTGCGCTCATGATTGCCTTATACATGGCACAAGACAGCTTCGGTACTGCAACCAACGTTACAGGCGACGGGGCACTTGCCATCGTGGTCGACAGTTTTTCAAAAGACGGCACATCTGCAAAACTATCTAAATAAGCAAACGTTCATTAGCAGCGCGTCAATCTTCTATTACTTTAGAGGATGGCGCGCTTTTGGTTTCTATAAAGAATGAAAGAATAGATGAGAATATCTATGTTTAATAAACTAAATCAGCAGATACAGTTTGTGAACAGGCCGTGATAAATTCTCATTGACAATACATCAATTGAAAATGAAAGTAAGTGGAAAAAACCGAGTAAATGGAAGGTTTCTTTGATTAATTATAATCATTCTTAATGATTTGCAAGTACTACGTATATAGGATAAGATTAGAATGATGATAAATAGAAGATGATAAAATTCATCTTAAGCATACTGGAGGTATTGGAATGGCTACTTTGGAAATCAAAGATCTTCATGTTTCAATCGAAGACAAAGAAATACTTAAAGGTGTCAATTTAACAATCAACACAAATGAAATCCATGCAATCATGGGACCGAACGGAACAGGTAAATCTACGCTCGCGTCTGCAATCATGGGTCATCCAAAATACGAAGTAACATCAGGTTCTGTTCTTCTTGATGGAGAAGAAGTTCTTGAAATGGAAGTGGACGAACGTGCGAAAGCCGGATTGTTCCTGGGCATGCAATACCCAAGTGAAATTACAGGCGTAACAAACGCTGACTTCCTTCGCTCAGGCATTAACGCACGACGCGAAGAAGGCGACGAAATTTCATTGATGAAGTTCATCCGCGAACTCGACAGCAAAATGGAAGTTCTTGAAATGGACGAAGATATGGCAACTCGCTACTTGAACGAAGGATTCTCAGGCGGAGAGAAAAAGCGTAACGAAATTCTTCAGCTTATGATGTTGAAACCTAAGTTCGCAATCCTGGACGAAATCGATTCCGGACTTGATATCGACGCGTTGCGTATCGTTTCAACGGGCATCAACGAAATGCGCGGCGAAGACTTCGGCTGCTTGATCATTACTCACTATCAGCGTTTGTTAAACTACATCACACCTGATCACGTACACGTGATGATGCAAGGCCGCGTTGTGAAATCTGGCGGAGCAGAACTTGCTCGTAAACTGGAAGAACAAGGCTACGACTGGATTAAAGAAGAGTTAGGGATCGAAGAAGAGACGGTTGAACAAGAAGCGTAAGAGGGAGGACGATTGAACATGACGGTTGAAACTAAATTGGCATTGACCGGAGAAGACGTCCGCTCTTATTCCGCATCTACGGGGGAAGCGAGCTGGTTAACCGATCTCCGCTTGGAAGCGCTAAACAAAGTAGAGTCACTTCCAATGCCGAAACCAGACAAAACTAAGATTGATAAATGGAATTTCACTGAGTTCCCTGTACATGCTGTTGAAAGCACTGTATACGAGAACCTTAGCCAACTTCCAGACGATGCAAAATCACTAGTTGACGCAGAAAACCAAAAAAATATTTATGTTCAGCATAACAACACACCTGCTTATTTATCGCTATCGGATGAATTGAAAGAGCAAGGCGTTATTTTGACAGATATTTTCACGGCTTCTCGTGAACATAGCGATCTTGTAAAGAAATACTTCATGGCGGATGGCGTTAAAGTGGACGAGCACCGCCTCACTGCATTCCACGCAGCACTCATGAATGGCGGCGTATTTGTATACGTGCCGAAAAACGTAGAAGTGAAGCAGCCGATCCAAGTGCTGTTTTTACATGATGATGCTCAAGCATCTCTTTTCAATCACGTAATTGTAGTCGCAGAAGCGAACAGTGCTGTCACTTACGTTGAGAACTATCTTTCTACAGTTCCTCACGCTGAAGGACTTGCAAATATTGTTTCTGAAGTATTCACAGGTGATAATGCTGTCGTTACTTATGGCGCAGTGGATGTACTTGCTGAAGGATTTACAACGTATGTAAACCGCCGTGGAATTGCAGGCCGTGATAGCCGCATTGACTGGGCACTTGGCTTGATGAATGACAGCGATACGATTTCAGACAACTTGACTCACTTGGTTGGAAACGGCTCACGCTGTGACATGAAATCTGTTGTAGTTGGACGCGGTTCACAAAAACAAAACTTCACTTCTGAAATTGTCCACTGGGGACTTGATACAGAAGGTCACATATTAAAACACGGCGTTATGAAAGATGCTGCTTCCTCTATCTTTAACGGAATTGGTAAAATTGAAAAAGGCGCAACACGTTCAAATGCGGAACAAGAGTCAAGAGTACTTATGTTAAGCGAAAAAGCTCGTGGAGATGCCAACCCAATTCTACTTATTGACGAAGACGATGTAACTGCAGGACACGCCGCTTCTGTTGGACGTGTAGATCCGCTTCAGTTGTTCTACTTGATGAGCCGCGGAATTTCGAAGCAGGAAGCAGAACGCCTCGTCATCCATGGTTTCCTTGAGCCGGTTGTCAGCAAATTGCCGATTGAAGGCGTCAAGAAACAGTTGACGGAGGTCATTGAAAGGAAAGTGCGCTGATGCTGAACAAAGACATTCGCAAAGATTTTCCAATACTCGACCAAGAAGTAAACGGTTATCCCCTTGTATACCTTGACAGTGCGGCAACTTCACAGAAGCCGCGTCAAGTGATTGAGGCGCTGGCTGACTACTATCAAAATGACAATGCGAACGTTCACCGAGGTGTTCACACACTTGGGAATCGAGCGACTGAAGGTTATGAAGGTGCACGGGAAACTGTGCGTAAGTTCTTAAATGCTTCATCAACCGAAGAAATCGTCTTTACTCGCGGTACGACGACTGCCTTGAATTTAGTTGCTCAAAGCTATGGCCGTGCCAACATCGGTGAAGGTGATGAAATTCTTATCACATATATGGAGCATCACTCGAATATCATTCCTTGGCAGCAGCTGGCGAAAGCGACTGGAGCTGTCCTGAAATACATCGATCTTGAAGAAGATGGCACGCTGTCACTTGAAAAAGTGAGCGATGCTATGACAGATCGTACAAAGATTGTTTCGATGATGTATGTCTCCAACGTTTTGGGAACGATGAATCCAATTAAAGAAATCACAGAAATTGCTCATGCGCACAATGCGGTCATGGTGGTGGACGCAGCTCAAGCAGCTCCTCACTTAAGGCTGGATGTCCAAGATTTGGACTGTGATTTCCTCGCGTTTTCTGGCCATAAGCTGTGCGGTCCGACAGGTATCGGCGCGCTCTACGGTAAAAAAGCGCTGCTGAATGAAATGGAGCCTGTTGAATTCGGCGGTGAGATGATCGACTTCGTAGGGCTTTATGATTCAACTTGGAAAGAGCTGCCTTGGAAATTCGAAGGCGGAACCCCAATCATTGCAGGGGCAATTGGAATGGCTGCTGCCATCGATTATATTGAATCCGTTGGACTCGATAACATCGAAAAGCATGAGCACGAACTGGTTGCCTATGCAATGGAACAAATGAAGACTGTTGAAGGTCTTGAAATCTACGGCCCGCGGGATTCAAGCAAGCGTGCAGGCATTGTTACTTTCAATCTTGACGGCGTTCATCCTCACGATTTAGCAACTGTGTTAGATATGAATGGTGTTGCAGTCCGTGCCGGACACCATTGCTGCCAGCCTCTTATGAAATGGCTGGATGTATCTGCAACAGCACGTGCCAGCTTCTATCTCTACAACACGAAAGAAGATGTGGACCGTCTTGTTGAAGGCCTTCGCATGGCAAAGGAGTATTTTCAATAATGGGAAACGAAAAACTGGATCAGCTGTATCGCTCGGTCATTATGGATCATTATAAAACTCCTCGCAACAAAGGAGTTCTTGAAAGCAGCAATGTTACAATCGATATGAATAACCCAACTTGCGGTGATGTGATTCACTTAACACTGCAGGTTGAAGACGACATCGTTAAGGATGCTAAGTTTGAAGGAGAAGGATGTTCGATTTCAATGGCATCCGCTTCTATGATGACGCAGCTTATCAAAGGAAAGAATACAGAAGATGCCGTCACTGCAGCTCATGCCTTTTCAGATATGATGTTAGGTAAAGATATCGATGATTCTATGGATTTTGGTGATATAGAAGCGTTGACAGGGGTCGCTAAATTCCCTGCACGTATAAAATGTGCAACTCTGCCATGGAAAGCAATGGAGAAAGGAATCGCGAGCGATTCTGAATAATAGAACGAAGGAGGACTATCAAATGGCTAAAAAGATGCCTGAAATTGGCGATTACAAATACGGTTTCCATGACAAAGACGTATCCGTATTCCGTTCAGAACGTGGATTGACGAAAGAAATTGTTGAAGAAATCTCACGTATGAAAGAAGAACCGGAATGGATGTTGAATTACCGTTTGAAGTCTTTGGACTTGTTCTACAGCAAGCCAATGCCACAATGGGGCGGAGACTTAAATTCGTTGAACTTCGATGAAATTACGTATTACGTAAAACCATCTGAAGCAACAGAAACTTCATGGGATGAAGTACCAGAAGAAATCAAGCGCACGTTTGACAAACTTGGTATTCCTGAAGCTGAACAAAAATACCTTGCAGGTGTTTCTGCACAGTATGAGTCAGAAGTGGTTTACCACAACATGAAGCAAGAACTTACGGATTTAGGAATTGTATTTAAGGATACAGATTCTGCACTTCGTGAAAACGAAGAACTGTTCAAGAAATACTTTGGTACAGTAATTCCGAACTCTGATAACAAATTTGCTGCACTCAACTCAGCAGTTTGGTCAGGCGGATCTTTCATCTATGTTCCTCCTGGCGTTAAAGTGGAAACTCCGCTGCAAGCGTATTTCCGCATTAACTCAGAGAACATGGGACAATTCGAGCGTACGCTCATCATCGTAGACGAAGGCGCAAGCGTTCACTACGTAGAAGGCTGTACAGCTCCTGTTTATACTACAAACTCACTTCACAGTGCAGTAGTTGAAATCATCATCAAAAAAGACGCTTACTGCCGTTATACAACAATTCAAAACTGGGCGAATAACGTATACAACCTAGTTACGAAGCGTGCAGTATGTGATGCGAACGCAACAATGGAATGGATCGATGGCAACATTGGTTCGAAGTTAACGATGAAATACCCTGCTGTCATCCTTAAAGGTGAAGGCGCACGCGGTATGACATTGTCAATTGCCATTGCAGGTAAAGGACAGCACCAAGATGCGGGTGCAAAAATGATGCACTTGGCTCCGAATACATCTTCTACGATTGTATCGAAGTCCATTTCACAGCATGGCGGTAAAGTAACGTACCGCGGAATCGTTCACTTCGGACGTAAAGCGGAAGGCGCTCGCGCCAACATCGAGTGTGATACGCTCATCATGGATGACAAATCGACATCAGATACGATTCCATACAACGAAATCCTAAACGATAACATTTCGCTTGAACACGAAGCAAAAGTTTCTAAAGTCTCTGAAGAGCAGCTCTTCTACTTGATGAGCCGCGGTATTTCAGAACAAGAAGCGACTGAAATGATCGTTATGGGCTTCATCGAACCATTTACAAAAGAACTTCCAATGGAATATGCCGTAGAAATGAACCGTCTCATTAAGTTCGAGATGGAAGGTTCTATCGGTTAATCAATACACGGTCCCGTACACTTCTTCATTTAAGTGCACGGGATTTTTTATTTTCTATATCTCTTTAGTTATCAGAAGCCTATATAAATGATGATCTATGTACTAACAGTTGAAAGGAGAATAGAAAATGGTGAAAATCGTACTCGATGCAGGGCATGGTTTACAAACAGCAGGAAAACAAACTCCTGATGGCGAGAAAGAATGGACGTTTAACAATGCAGTCCTTTTAGCAGCAAAGTCGAAACTGAAACTGTATGAAGAAGTGGAACTGCTGCGAGTGGATGATCCAACAGGCAGGACAGACGTCCCGCTGAAAATACGTACAGACCATGCGAATGCATGGAATGCAGATGTCTATGTATCTCTTCATCACAATGCGAATACCGGTGTTTGGGGCGATTGGGGCGGTGTGGAGACCTTTATGTTTGAAGGGAACAATTCGAACTCAAAGGCGAATGAACTTGCGCTGCTCATTCAACCGGGACTTGTCCGTGCGATGGGGTTGCGAGATCGAGGGGTACGAAAGAAAAACTTGCATGTTCTGCGCGAAACCAAAATGCCGGCAGTCCTCATCGAAGGAGGATTTATGGATTCCCGGACAGATATAGAAGCACTCAGAAATCCACTGATGTTAAAAGCACAAGGCCAAGCAATCGCTGATGCAATCATCGACTATTACCAGCTTAAACTGAATTCCAGTCAAGCATTAGAGTTGAACTCCAGCAGGAAATTTCGTTTAGTAACCGGGGTATTTCAATCTAAATCAGATGCCGAGACTTCAGCCAACCATCTAAGAGAGCAGCATGGTTGGACTGTCTATGTAAAAGAGGAGTCTTAAGAAATGACCTTTGCTTAGCCGCAAAGGTCATTTTTTCATCCACAGTCAGTTCTGAAGACCAGAATAATGGATTAGGTATGATATGATGAGGGTAACTGATTGGTACACGAATGGAGGGCTGTACATGATTGAAATCGGCTTAACTGGATGGGGCGACCACCCTGATGTATATGCGCCCTCATCTACAGCAAAAGAAAAATTGATGGACTATAGTTCTCATTTTCCAATAGTAGAACTTGACGCTACATTCTATGCGATCCAGCCAGAGAGGAATATCCGGAAATGGATCCGTGAAACGCCTGATCATTTCGGATTCATCGTCAAAGCGTACCAGGGGATGACCGGACATTTGCGCGGAGAACTGCCATATGAATCGAAGGAGGAAATGTTTGAACTCTTTCGTCTTTCAATGGAACCGCTGCAAGAAGCGGACAAGCTATCGCTCATTTTAGTTCAGTTCCCGCCTTGGTTCGATTGTGTCAAAGAGAATGTCGATGAAATACGATACATATGTAAGCGGCTTGAAGGATTCGATATCGGAATTGAATTTCGTCACCAGTCTTGGTATGCGGAAGAATTCCGAGAAAAGACTCTTCAGTTCCTGAGAGAGAACAATCTGATCCATGTCATTGCGGACGAACCGCAAGCTGGAACTGGCAGTGTTCCTTTCATTCCTTCTGCCACCCGGAGCGACAAAGCAGTCATCCGGCTTCACGGTCGAAATGTTGCGGGCTGGCAGAATCCGGGCGGCAGCAGAGAGCACTGGCGCAAAGTCCGATACTTATATGACTATACAGATCGGGAGTTACAGGGAATTCAAACAGCAGTTGAAGAGTTAGCGCAGCAATCCGAATACGTTGCTGTTATTTTTAATAATAATTCAGGTGGTCATGCAGCAGAGAATGCCAAACGTTTTCAAAAAATGCTTCAACTCTCTTTCGATGATTTGGCTCCTAAACAGCTCGACATCTTTGAGGGGGAATAATGATGGAATACGTATTGCTGATCATCATCGGAATGCTGTCAGGAGTGGTTGGTTCACTCGTTGGTCTGGGTGGCGGAACGATTTTTGTACCTGTCACGATATTAGTCGGAATTGACCTAGGCTGGATTCCGCATGTCACTCCGCAGACGGTTGTCGGGATGTCCGTCATCATGATGGTATTCAATGGATTGTCATCGACGACATTTCATATGAAAGCCAAAACTGTCGATTATAAAAGCGGCCTCATTTTCTTCGCCGGAAGTGTGCCAGGGACAATAATGGGTGCTTTCTTCAACAAAAGCCTGGATTTGGGCTCCTTCAACTTATATTTCGGGATTTTACTTATCTTTTTAGCGGGTCTTTTGTTAGTTAGGAAGTATTTAAAACCAATCAATTGGTTCGTGGATCATGGAAAGAAAATTGCATTTACGGATCCGCAAGGTGAAACGCACGTCTATGGGTATCCCATCTGGTTTGCCCTGCTTCTTACATTTGTCATCGGATTAATGTCAGGTCTTTTTGGAATCGGCGGAGGAGCGATGATTGTTCCAGCAATGCTGTTGTTATTCCTTTTCCCTCCGCACGTTGCTGTAGGGACATCGATGCTTATGGTATTTTTGTCTGCACTCATTAACTCAGGAACTCATATCTACTTAGGTCACGTCCCGTGGCTGTACTCACTTGCTGTCATCCCTGGCGCCTATATCGGAGGAACGCTCGGATCGATGCTGAACAAAAAGATGAGCTCGGAAACACTAGTAGTCGTGTTACGTGTGTTATTGCTCTTATTCGGAATTAATTCAATAATTGATGGGATTTGGGGATGAGAATGATCGCTGAAAACACAGAAACCATTCATATTTATCATACAAACGACATTCATAGTCACTTTGAAAATTGGCCGGGGATCAGTGAGTTTTTGTTGAAACAACGGGCGCACCACGAACGAGAAGGGGAGTCCTGTTTTGTTTTCGATCTTGGTGATTACGTCGATCGCTCCCATCCATTCACCGAAGCGACCGAAGGTAAAGGAAATATCGAACTGTTGAATCGCGCTCGATATGATGCTGTGACAATTGGCAACAATGAAGGGATCACGCTGGCGCATAGTGCGTTAGCGGAATTATATAAGAATGCTCAATTTGACGTCGTCGTTGCAAATTTGCTGAATGAAGATGGGGAGCCGCTTGACTGGGCTTCTCCTTATACGGTGTTTACAACTTCGAGCGGCTTGAAAGTATCGGTGATCGCGGCAACTGCTGAATACGAATTATTTTACAAGAAGCTTGGGTGGACGATACAAGAGCCTCGCAGCATTTTGAGGAAACTCGCATCAGAACTGCGCAGCACGTCGGATTGTGTCATTTGTCTTTCCCATTTAGGTGTCCATGAAGACCGCTTGCTGGCAAATGAGACACCTGATATCGACGTGATCTTAGGCGCGCATACGCATCATTTGTTTGTACACGGAGAACTCGTTGGAGAGACACTCCTTGCTGCGACCGGGAAGTTTGGACAGTATGTCGGTCATGTGACACTGACTGTCCGAGCGGGACAAGTGGTTAATAAAAGCGCGGCTGTCATTCCGGCTGACGAGCTGGAAGCAGCAACAGATGGACTTAACGCAATCCAGAAGATGATTGACGAAGGCACAAAAGCGTTAGATAAAGAGGTATTCGTGACTCCCGCAATGCTTAAGCAAAACTTATTTGGGAAAAGTCCGCTGTCCGAATTCTTCGGTCAAGCTCTTCTTGCCTATACGAAAGCAGACTGCGGTTTATTCAATGCAGGGATTTTTCTTGGCAGTCTGCCCAAGGGGACAGTCACGAAAAGAGATCTGCACCGGGTGCTTCCGCATCCTATCAACGCTTGTGTACTCACTGTTAAGGGCGAAGCGCTGCGTGATTATTACGTAGCATCCTGCCATCCCGATTGGCCGCGGACGGAAGTGAGAGGGCTTGGTTTTAGAGGGACGCTCATGGGCGTCATGATTCACGAAAATTTCACGATGAAGAACGATGAACTCTACGTGGATGGAAAGCTAGTGGATCCGCTCGCAGATTATAAATTAGCCACGTTAGATATGTTTACGTTTGGGTTCTTTTATCCAAATATGAAATTTGAAAAGATCGACTACCTGGTTCCTGAACTCATTCGAGACATTACAGGATGGTATGGACAAAAGGAACTCGGAACAACTTCATAATAAGGAATAAGCGGCTTCTCCCCTTCATATCGTGGAATAGGGAGGCGTCGCTTTTTGAGATTTCATATGCAAGCTCCTAAAAAACGAAAACCTAAAAGAAGATGGCTTAAATTCATTATCCCTGCGCTTCTTTTGACGATAATCGGAAGTTTTTTCTACTTGAATATGAAATTAAAGCCCGTGTACATGAATTATGCGGAAGTACAAACGCGTAAAATAGCAGCACATGTCATCAGTCAGGCAATACAATCAAGATCAACAAGTGTGCTGGATGCAAATGATGTACTCTTAAACATTCCAAACGAAACGAATGATACGGTTACCATGAAAGTCGATGCAGAAACTATCAATCAGATTATGGCTGAAATCCATGAACTTGTTGAACAGCATCTAGAGCGTGCAGAATCTGGGGATCTTGAAATGTTGCCGCAGAGTGATGGGATGAAATTCGATACGGAAGAGATGGAAAAGCACGGAGGCGTTGTGTTTTTTGTTCCAATTGGTCAAGTCGCTGATATTCCTTTGCTAGGTAACCTTGGCCCTAAAATCCCAATTCGTTTTCATATTGTGGGAGATGTACATGCGGACATAGATACAAAATTAACGGAGTACGGAATTAATAATGTTTACATGGAAGTAAATATGAAATTGACCGTGAATGTCCAAATCATTATTCCAATCGCAACAAAACAAAGCACCGTGGTTCAGCAATTCCCGATTGCAATCGGGATCATTCAAGGGGTTGTGCCGCAAATCTATACTAAAGGGGGCCAGAGTCCAGCAAATATCGAAATCCCGCTGCAAGATGTAAAGAAGCCATAAGTCGCCTTGCATGTTAATTCGATTATTGTTATGATGAAAGAGTAATAACGTAATCGATAGGGTAGAGGCTGCATTGTTTAAGAGTACCGCATGCGAGAATGACATCGCAGACCATGCGCGAAAGGAAGCATTGCCGAAGTCTGATGGAACGTCAATTCCATGAGGCTGGGGTCATTTCGAAAAGGGATGGCACTGTCAGGGACAGCTGGATTGTCCATGATGAGCTACAATCGTCAGTGTGATAACGAAAGTGATTATCAAACAACGACATGTAGACAGCCGGTACCCGGTCCACTTGAACAAAGTGAAACGGGTACCGGCTTTTTGTTTCCCCGGTTACATCAACAACTTCAAGGAGGAGATTGGAATGATTGGAACTTGGTTATCGATTCTGCCGCCAGTGATCGCCATTGTAATGGTGCTCACGACAAAGCGGGTGCTGCTTTCACTCGGTGCAGGAATTTTGTCCGCTGCATTACTAGTCGCTTCCTTTGCACCAGTGGAAACATTGACGCAGTTAGGCAAAGCGCTCATCGTCTCATTTTGGGCAGATGGAGAGTTGAACACGTATAATATTTTCATTATGCTTTTCATATTATTGTTAGGTGTCATTACGGCACTTGTTAGTCTGTCAGGCGGGAGCCGCGCCTTTGCGGAGTGGGCTGTAACACGCATCCGAACTCGCCGCAGTGCAAAACTTCTTACGATAGTTTTAGGAATTGCAATCTTTGTAGATGATTATTTCAATGCACTTGCGGTAGGTCAAATCGCACGTCCGATTACCGATCGGCATAAGGTTTCTCGTGCGAAATTAGCGTATTTCATCGATTCTACATCAGCACCAATTTGTGTGATTTCGCCAGTATCGAGCTGGGGAGCATTCTTAATTGGCCAGCTTGCAATTATCCTTGCGACGACGGCAACGGTTAATTATTCACCGTTATCTGCGTTTCTGATGATGGCTCCGATGAACTTCTATGTAATTGCTACATTAGCGATGGTATTCTTCTTCGCTTGGACGAATATCGACTTTTTCGCGATGAAAGATCATGAAAAGCGTGCGGAAGAAAAGGGAGAACTGTTTGATCCTGAAAAAGAGATTCCGGGTCAATTGAAAGATGAGTTCCCAGAGCACACGCATGGCCGTGTAAGAGATCTAGTGGCACCGATTGTGACACTGGTAGCTGTAACATTGGCTTCGATGGTCATTACAGGATACAGAATCGGCGGAGAGTTGAATCTATGGACGATCTTTGAAAATACAGATGTCCCATTGTCCTTGGTTATCGGCGGACTTGCAGGTACTGCAATTGCGATCATTCTATACGCTTCACAATTCAAGGTGAATCAGACTGCCTCTGCAGGGCTGATCGGCCAGGCATTTGTCAGCGGTGTAAAAGCGATGATGCCTGCAGTGCTTATTCTTATTCTAGCTTGGTCACTCACTCACTTAATTGATATTTTAGAAACTGGTTTATTCTTATCAGAGGTAGTTGCGAAGTCTAATATACCTGTAGCCTTTTTGCCGGTTGTGCTGTTTGTATTAGCTGGTTTAATGGCATTCTCAACAGGAACGTCTTGGGGCTCATTCGGAATCCTGCTTCCGATTGCAGGGACGATTATGGTGAATGCAGCACCGGAATTACTATTACCTGCATTATCCGCAGTCCTTGCAGGTGCCGTGTTTGGTGATCACTGTTCACCGATTTCAGATACAACAATCCTTTCGTCAACAGGAGCAGGAAGCAATCATATCGATCACGTTTCCACACAATTGCCTTACGCGCTGATGGCAGCCGGAATTGCGACTGGCGGGTACATTGTTCTTGGTCTGACAGGATCGATTTGGATCGGTCTTGCTGCCGTAGTTGTCATTCTAGCGGCTTTGTTTACTATTTGGAATGTTAGAAGTTCAAAAAAAGTTGTTAGCGTAACAGCAGAGTAATGACAAAAAAGGTATTCCCGGATAGTTGTGAGGAATACCTTTTTTGTGTCTAGAAAAGATTTAACGTCTAGGAAATTAGCAATAGTTCCCACTATCTAGAAGGCAGAAGAGACGGGAACCGAAACAATTTAACAATCTAGTAATAAGATTTTGAAAATTTGTATAGACTGAATAAGAAGTTTGTTTTAGAATAGGGATACAGAAAGAAAAGAAAGGGTGCGAATGTCGCCACTCGGACTAAGGATGTCCTTTCTGTCGTAATTTCAGAATAGTTAAATAAGGGGGAAGAGAAATGAAGTTTAAAAGAGCATGGAGTTTATTAGCAGCGATGACGCTTGGCGTTGGTCTCCTCGCAGGTTGTTCTCAAGGAGAAAAGGACGGGGCATCCGGATCGAAAGACAGTGATGAGATTAAAATCGGGGTCAACCTCGAACTATCTGGTGCAGTTGCTTCATACGGAACATCTGAAGCGGACGGCATTCAGCTTGCAGTAGATGAAATCAACGAAGACGGCGGAATTGACGGCAAGAAAATTAAGCTCGTAAAGATTGATAATAAATCGGATGCTGCTGAAGCGACAAACGCAGCCATCAAATTGATAACTCAAGAACAAGTGGTTGCAATCATTGGCGCGGCAACAAGCGGAGCTACAGTTGCACAAGCCCAAATTGCCAATGATAATAAGACGCCGCTCATTAGTCCTTCTGGAACAAGCCCGACCGTGACTGTGAATGAAAAAGGTGATGTGAATGAGTTCGTATTCCGTACTTCATTCATCGATCCTTTCCAAGGGACTGTTGCAGCGAATTTCGCGGCGAATGACCTAGGCGTTAAAAACGTTGCCATCTTCTCTGATAACGCGAGTGACTATTCAAAAGGTCTCGCTTCATCGTTCAAAGAAGACTTTGAAAAAGCAGGCGGTAAAATTGTTGCTGAAGAATCTTATGTTGCTAAAGACTCTGACTTCCGTTCAACATTGACTCGTATCAAGTCAGCAAAACCGGAATTCATCTTCATCCCAGGATACTACGAAGAAGTCGGCTTGATTGTTAAGCAAGCACGCGAAATGGGGATTGACGTTCCGTTGATGGGTGCTGACGGATGGGATTCTCCAACATTGCTCGACCTTGCAGGAGCAGATGCTCTGAACAACACGTATACAACGAATCACTATTCTTCTGACGACCCAGATGGCGCAGTAAAAGCGTTCAATGATAAGTTCAATGAAGAGTATGGAAAGTCTCCAGATGCGTTCAACGCACTTGGATACGACACTGTGTACTTGTTGAAAGATGCAATCGAACGTGCAGGAAGTGTTGATTCTACAAAAATTAAAGACGCGCTTGCTGAAACAGATGGACTTGATCTTGTAACAGGTAAATATTCAGTGGATGAAAACCACCACCCGATTAAATCGGCAACGATCCTTGAGTATAAGGATGGCGAGCAAGTATTCAATACGAAGGTGAATCCTTAATTTCATGAGGGGTGGGGAGCTCTCTCCCCGCCTTCTTTTTTTGGAAGATTGTAAGATGAGGAAAAAGGAGTGAGACTTCATGGAATGGCTACAGCAACTCATCAACGGTATTTCTTTAGGCAGTATTTACGCACTTATTGCGTTAGGGTATACGATGGTTTACGGCATTATCAAGTTAATCAACTTTGCACATGGTGAAGTGTTCATGATTGGTGCATTCATTGGATATATCTCGATTACTGGATGGGGATTAGGCTTTTTTCCCGCACTTTTACTATCAATGGCGATCTGTGCAATCATCGGAGTCATCATAGAACGGATCGCATACAAACGTTTGCGAAATGCCACACGGATTGCCGCTCTCATTACAGCAATCGGTGTATCGCTTCTCATCCAAAATGGAGTGATTTACTTCAGAGGTGCACAACCTGCAGCTTACCCTGATGTGTTTGCAAACAAATCATTTAACCTGTTCGGTGCACAAATCAGTACACAGGCAATTCTTATTTTGTCGGTTTCCGTAGTCCTCATGCTGATTTTGCAGTTCATTGTACATAAGACAAAGATCGGAAAAGCGATGAGAGCTGTGTCGTATGACGCTGAAGCCGCAAAACTAATGGGCATCAATGTAGACAATACGATTTCTGCAACATTCGCAATCGGATCAGCACTTGCTGGTGCTGCAGGCGTCATTTTCGGGATTTACTATACGAAAATTGATCCATTGATGGGCGTTATCCCAGGTTTGAAAGCGTTTGTCGCAGCTGTACTCGGCGGAATCGGAATTATTCCAGGAGCGGTTGCAGGCGGACTTGTCCTTGGCGTGGTCGAAACGGTTGTTAGCGCACTTGGATTCTCCTTGTGGCGTGATGCTGCGGCGTTCATCATTTTGATTTTAATCTTAATCTTTAAACCTTCTGGCATCTTCGGTAAAAACACAAGAGAGAAAGTGTAGGTGAATTGAAATGATGAAAAAGTCTAAGCAGTTTTGGGTCTTTGCCGTTTTAGCGATTGCGATCTATGCTGCTGTCCAGTTCATGATCAGTGGCGGATTCTTAAATAATTTCTATTCCAATACACTGATCTTCATGGGGATCAATATCATGCTGGCAGTCAGTTTGCACTTGGTCATCGGAATTACGGGGCAATTCTCACTTGGGCATGCTGGTTTCCTGGCAGTCGGAGCTTATGTATCCGCAATTATGACGATGAAACTGGACCTGCCATTCTTTGCAGCGATTCTCATTGCAGGGATTGCAGCAGCCCTTGCCGGACTCGTCGTTGGAATTCCAAGTTTGCGGTTACGCGGTGACTATCTAGCCATTGCAACCCTTGGATTTGCAGAAATTATTCGAATCATTTTCTTGAACATCGATTATGTTGGCGGAGCAGCTGGGATGCAAGTGACACACTTGACGACATGGACATATACATTCATATGCCTTTTCGTAACCATTCTAGTCATCGTGAACTTCACGAATTCCAGACATGGCCGAGCGTGTATCGCAGTGCGGGAAAACGAAATTGCAGCAGACGCCATGGGCATCAATACGACATATTACAAAGTTCTTGCATTCGCAATTGGATCGTTCTTTGCGGGTGTGGCAGGTGCGTTATATGCACACAACTTTTACATTATCCAGCCTGCGAACTTCGGATTCTTGAAATCGATTGATATTTTGATCTATGTGGTTCTTGGAGGTTTAGGAAGCCTTTCAGGTGCAATTGTTGCAACTATTCTTCTTACGATTGTATCGACATTCCTTCAAGACTTCCCTGAGACCCGAATGATCATTTACAGTCTTGTACTCATCATCGTTATGTTATACCGTCCGCAAGGATTAATGGGCAAAATGGAGTTTACAGACTACTTGAAGATGTGGATGCGTCCGAAAAGGGGGAGTCAGCATGAGCAGTGAGGTTTTGTTAGATGTGCAAAACGCAGGCATCCAATTCGGAGGGCTAAAAGCAGTTTCAGGTTTCAATATGAAAATCAATAAAGGTGAGTTAGTTGGGTTGATTGGACCGAACGGTGCAGGTAAAACAACTAGTTTCAACTTGTTAACAGGTGTTTATGTCCCTACGGAAGGCAATATTTTCTTTGATGGCAAAAAAATCAATGGACTCCCGCCTTTTAAAGTGACACGTTTAGGGATGAGCCGCACATTCCAAAACATCCGTTTGTTTGACGAACTTTCTGTACTGGATAACGTAAAAGTTGCTTATCATTCCCTCGCGAATGATTCAGTTATGAGCTCAGTTTTCCGTTTGCCATCCTATTTCAAAAACGAGCTTGAGATGGAAAACAAAGCGATGGAGTTTTTGAAAATCTTCGAACTCGATAAATATAAAGATGAAACTGCTAAAAATCTTCCTTATGGGAAGCAGCGCAGATTGGAGATTGCCCGGGCACTGGCAGCGAATCCGCATTTGTTGCTGCTGGATGAACCGGCTGCCGGGATGAACCCGTTTGAAACGAAGGAGCTTATGGATCTCATCGCCTTTATTAGAAAGCAATTTGGACTGACGATTCTTCTGATTGAGCATGATATGAATTTAGTTATGGGAATCTGTGAACGAATTTACGTTCTTGACCATGGAGTTCTGCTAGCGGAGGGATCGCCAGAAGAAATCCGGAACAATCCAAAAGTGGTTGAAGCGTATTTAGGGGAGGAAATTGTATGAGCATGCTGAGCATCCAAGATTTGAACGTCTATTACGGCAGCATTCATGCATTAAAAGGCGTTTCTCTCGAAGTGAATGAAGGAGAAATTGTTACTCTGATTGGCGCGAACGGTGCAGGCAAGAGTACGTTGCTGAAAACGTTATCTGGCTTACTGAAGCCGAAAGAAGGTACCATCCACTATCAAGATTCAGTGATAAGCGGTAAACCGGCTCAATCCATCGTGAAATTGGGGGTCTCTCAAGTGCCTGAGGGAAGACGGGTCTTCGCTGATATGACGGTGGAGGAAAATATTGAATTGGGTGCCTACTTAAGAAAAGATAAAGAAGAAATTGGGAAAGACTTCAAGAAAGTCTACAGTATTTTTCCGAGACTGTATGAACGCCGTAAACAAACTGCGGGAACGCTCTCAGGCGGAGAGCAGCAAATGCTTGCGATGGGAAGGGCAATCATGGCGCGGCCAAAGCTGCTTCTATTAGATGAGCCGTCCATGGGATTGGCGCCGCTTATGGTTAAAACCATTTTTGAAACGGTTAAAGATATTAGTAAAGCAGGAACCACGATTCTGTTGGTTGAACAAAATGCGCACATCGCACTTTCAATCGCGGATCGCGGATACGTAATTGAAACGGGCAGGGTTATTTTGTCAGGAACTGCAGCTGAATTACAAGCAAGTGAAGAAGTGAAAAATGCTTATTTGGGCGGTCACTAAACAACTGAATTCAGCTAAGGAAAAGCGTCCATTATAGGGGCGCTTTTCTTGTTGCAGCCCTTTAGATATCAAGTTGTTCGCTTTCTGAATATATGTTACATTATTGGAAGTGGGGAAAACAGAAACGTTTAACTAAATTCAGCAATAGTTTTCCTCTTCTATAATAGCGGTATGAATGCGAACTTTTTTCTTTTTCGTGGGGATAAAATTGGCTGAATTAAGTTAAAGGAAGGCAACCTAAGTGCGCCACATCCTGTGGCGCAGGTTGCATGACCGACATCGTGTCGGCCCGCGGATGTCACAGATTTTTAAGGGAGCTTTTCGAGCTCGCTCGAAAAAAATCTGGCCGTAATGACGCCAAGGCGCAATTGATATGGAATGGAGCTGAAGACTTTGTCTTGCAAACCAGGGGTGGAAAATAAAAAAGAGCATATCCGGAAACCGGATTGGCTGAAAATCAAGTTGAATACGAACGAAAACTATACCGATTTAAAAAAGTTGATGCGTGAAAAAAATCTTCATACGGTTTGTGAAGAAGCGCGCTGTCCGAATATCCATGAATGCTGGGGAGAGCGCCGAACGGCTACATTCATGATTTTAGGAGATACGTGTACTCGTGCCTGCCGTTTTTGTGCGGTGAAAACGGGCTTGCCAACAGAGCTCGATTTAGCAGAGCCGGAACGTGTGGCGGATTCTGTTGCGTTGATGAATTTAAAACATGTCGTCGTAACTGCAGTTGCTCGTGATGACCAAAAAGACGGCGGATCTGGTGTGTTTGCAGAAACTATCCGTGCCATTCGCAGAAAAAATCCGTTTGCAACAGTCGAAGTACTTCCTTCTGATATGGGAGGAGAGTATGATAATATTAAGCGATTGATGGATGCAAAACCGGATATATTGAATCATAATATTGAAACGGTTAGACGGATGACTCCGAGAGTCCGTGCGCGTGCTAAGTATGACCGCTCATTAGAGCTGCTTCGCCGTGCAAAAGAAATGTATCCGGATATTCCTACTAAGTCTTCGATTATGCTTGGTGTGGGCGAGACGTGGGATGAAATTTTAGAAACAATGGATGATTTACGCGCCAACCAAGTCGATATTATGTCGATTGGTCAATACTTACAACCAAGTAAAAAGCACTTAACTGTACAAAAATATTACACGCCAAAGGAATTCAAGGAACTCTTTGAAATTGCGATGAGTAAAGGCTTTTCGCATTGTCAATCAGGCCCGCTCGTTCGTTCAAGTTATCATGCCGATGAGCAAGTGAATGCTGCGGCGAAAGAACGTCAGCTCAGAGGCGAAGAGATGCTGGATTCCTTGACTGTGAAAGGCTGAGTCGACATGACAGAACGACTAATTACGTTGGATCAGTACGAATTCGAGATTATCGTAAATTTCCGGGAAGGTTTTGACAATGAAGCACTGATGAGTCGATACAGTGAGATTCTGTTGAAATACGATTATATTCTGGGAGACTGGGGATATGGACAACTCCGTCTTAAGGGATTTTTTGATGATCGGAACGCGAAAGCAACTTACGAAACAAAAATCAGTACGCTGCAGGATTATCTATACGAATACTGCAATTTCGGCTGTGCCCATTTTATTTTGAAAAAGTTAGGGAAAGTAAAGCAGGATCAAGTGGATGCTGATGCGAAACAGGAATCTCCTGCAGCTGATGAAATTCCACAAACGTCATAACCCATTTTACTCGGGCGTCTTGGAGAATTCTCTGTGACGTCCGTTTCGGTATGTTCAATATAGGAAGACACTTGAGGAGGAACTAGCATGTATTTTATCGACCGGAAGAAAATTAGTGAAACACTCGCTTATATGGAAGAACTTCTTGCACAATTTTCAAGTGAGTCGAATTGGCAGGACAGTATGTTGAAGAAGCTGGCACTTGAACGGATTGCACAAAGTCTCATCGAATCCGTTATTGATGTTGGAAATTCAATGATCGATGGTTTTATCATGCGAGATCCTGGAAGTTATGAAGACATTATCGATATTATGGAAGACGAAAAAGTGATTGACAGTGAGATGGAAAAACCGCTTAAAGAAATAATTGAATTACGTAAAATGCTCGTACGTGACTTTATGAAAGTCGATTTGGCAGTAGTGGAGAAAACCATTTCTTCAAGCTATTCTTCACTCGAAAAGTTCCCGAGTTTTGTGCTGACATATTTGGAGAACGAATTAGGACCCGTATCTGCATTTCTTCCAGAGGATTCACCGCATGGAACGTTATAAGACGATTTGCTTGGATCTGGATGGGACCGTCTATAAAGGAAGCCAAGCAATTCCAGAGTCGATTGCTTTCATCCGATCGTTACAGCAAGCTGGAATTGAGCCTTATTTCATTACGAATAATTCCTCCCGTACAGCACTGGAACAGCAGCAAAAACTGAAAGTACTCGGCGTTGAAACCGCAGAACGGCAAATCATGACTTCTGCGATTGCCAGCGCGAAGTATTGTGCCCAGCACTATACAGGAAAGACCGTTCAAATGATTGGAGAATCTGGATTACGTGAAGCGTTACTCGACGAGGGAATTACACTCGTCGACGCTGACGGAGAGATCGTGATCATGGGAATCGATCATGAAATTACATATGATAAATTGGCTTCAGCATGTCTGTCTATTCGAAAAGGTGCACACTTTCTCGCAACAAATGGAGATCTTTCATTACCTAACGAAATGGGGCTGGTCCCTGGCAACGGCGCATTCATTGAACTCGTTAAAGCGTCAACTGGAGTGACACCGACGATTCTCGGAAAGCCGCAATCGTACATGCTGGAATTTATTCAGCATCAAAGTGGCGCAAACAAAGAGGAGATGATCATGATCGGCGACAATTATGAAACGGATATTCTATCAGGCATCCGTTTCGGTATCGATACAATCCATCTCCAAGGCGGCGTCACAGCACTTGAGGAAGTTTTAACTAAAACGGATGCCCCGACCTATATGTTTAAAACACTTGCCGAATGGGATATGTGAGGACAACTCTTAATGGCTTATTGAAGTTTTTATATTGGTTTAAAAGAGGAACGATTCATAGTAGAGGACAACAAAAGGACTTGCCCGCAACTCGGACAAGTCCTTTCGTATTTTCCTATTTTAAAAGAGAGGATTCTCTTCTATGAACTCATAAATCTTCTCTGTCAGTTCAGCTGGCGTATCCGCTTCAACGACTTCACCGTTCACAAGTGCATACAGTGACTCCGCACACTTCGTGCAGTAACTCAAACAGCCGTATTCCAGAACGTCCAGATTCGGATCCTTCTCAAGTGTCTCTAGTGTCTCTTGAGAACCATTGGCTAAATTACTAATGCAAAACTCAACTATCGGGTTCACACCCATCACCTCACCTTTTACGATCGTACTCTTTTTTTCTTTACTCGTCAAAGCCCTTGCCTTATTGTGAAGAACGTCACAAACTGTTATACTCATACGTGAGGAAAAGACGGAAATCTCTCATACAAAGGAGACTATCATGAAAAAATTGCTATTATTAGGTGCCGGATACGGTAATATGCGAATCTTACTGCGAGTATTGAACAATTTGCCAGCAGATGTAGAAGTGACATTAGTAGACCGCACATCATTCCACAGTTTGAAAACAGAATTCTATGCACTTGCTTCAGGTACTGTACCCGATAGTGAAGTGCGTGTTGCACTCCCGACGCATGAACGATTGAAAGTAGTGGAAGGGGAAATTGCAGGAATTGAAGTTGGAGAGAAATGCGTTCTTCTTACAGATGGCAGACAACTAGACTACGACCAGCTAGTTATTGGTCTGGGCTGCGAAGACAATTACCATGACGTGCCAGGTGCTGACGAGTTCACGTACAGCATTCAAACGATTGGTCAATCTCGCGAAACGTACAAAAAGCTTTTAAATCTAAATGGCGGCGCAACAGTCGGCATTGTTGGAGCGGGCCTGAGCGGTATTGAACTTGCGAGTGAATTAAGAGAGAGCCGTTCTGATTTGAATATCAAATTATTCGACAGAGGACCGCGTATTTTACGTGACTTCCCGGAACGCTTGAGTAATTACATCCAAAGTTGGTTTGAGAAAAACGATGTAGATGTCATCGCCAACTCAAACATTACAAAAGTTGAGATGAATCTGCTTCATAACCACGAAGACCAAATTGCAGTGGATGCCGTTGTTTGGACTGCCGGTATTCAACCGACGAAAGTCGTTCGTGAATTAGACGTGGAAAAAGACAAGTCAAACCGTATTGTGCTAAATCAGTATCATCAGATTCCGAACTATGAAGATGTATACGTTGTAGGAGACATCGCTTCACTTCCTCATGCGCCCAGCGCCCAGTTAGCTGAAGGACAAGGGGAACAAATTGTTACTGTACTCAAACATACTTGGAATGGTGAAGCCCTCCCAGAGAAGATGCCAGAGATCAAACTCAAAGGATTTATGGGATCACTTGGTAAAAAACAAGGTTTTGCATACTTAGCGGATCGCACGGTAACTGGAAGAATTGCACGGCTTTTGAAATCCGGAGTGCTATGGATGTATAAGTGGCATAATGGCTAATCGTTCAAAATGAAAAAGCGTGAAGACAGAATTCTGTCTTCACGCTTTTTTCTAAAGGGAATATCTTAAAGTTCTCAATTACATTTTACGTATTATCACTCAGCTTGCTGAAACGAAACCATGCTTTTCCAGTTCATTGAAAATCGGTTTTAATTGAATATACCCTTCACCAATCACTTCTTCGTTGACGATCACAAGCGGATAGAAGTATTCTTCCTCTTTTACTTGTTCCGCTAAGATACGCTGCCTTTCGTCTTCAATGACAGACTCGATATCAATATAAACAATCTTAAATGGATGATTTGGGTATTTACGCTGAATCGCAGCATCCAGCCATTCATATGTATCTTTTGAAGTAGGTGCGTTCACACAACTTGCACAAACGACCTCTGCACCGTATACTTCAACTGTAACGTGTTTAGCTTTCATAGCTAACGCCTCCTGATTCTCTATTGGATTTTTTTCGCGATCCAGTTTATAATAACTATAAGGAAAGGGGAGTATAAAACTTATGACAGAAGCAACGATGAACGAATCAGTTCAAGAAGTGTTGAATAAATTGCGTCCGTTCCTCTTACGTGATGGCGGCGACTGTGAACTTATCGACGTGGAGGATGGTATTGTTAAGCTCCGTCTACTAGGCGCATGCGGTACGTGCCCAAGCTCTACAATTACATTGAAAGCCGGTATTGAGCGTGCTCTTCTTGAAGAAGTACCTGGTGTCGTAGAAGTAGAACAAGTTTTCTAAGAGCCAGTTGGCTTCTCAGGAACGGGCCAAACGTGTCCGTTCCTGTTTTATTTTTCTTCTCGTATTTCTTGCCACCGCTCTTTTGCCATTTCAATTAGCTGCGGTTCAGTAGAGGTTCTCTGGGTTTCAATAATTTTTGAGAAGTATTGAACTGCTTTTTCGCGATCTCCTGTACGCCATGACAATTCAGCGACCATGTAGAGAACACGGGATTCTGACATTTGGGTTCCTGCGTGATCATCTGCAGAGTACGCTTCTTCATAAAGATTTCTGGCAAGTGTTAAAAAGCGCTGCTCTTCTTCATGGTGTTCAAGAATGCGATAAAGCCAAGCTGTCCTCAGCGTAATTCCAGCGGTTGTGAGTGATTTTTCTTTTTTTACCATAGCACTTAAATAACCAAGTTTGTAGGCAGCGATTGCGTCTTCAATTGTGCGCTTGCCACTTAGCGAATGAGGTTTCCATCCAGCAGTAATGACAGAAGCAATTTGTTCTTTTGTTCCCGGAGCAAAATAGGGAGCAAAATCGTCCGTGAACGAGAAACCGCAAGAAGGGCATACAGCTATATTATAAAACAGCGGATTCACTTCGCTGTCCACATAGTTTGGTTTGAAATCGGTATCTGTTGAAGCAACCCTTGAAAAACGAGACCGAATCCGCGTTGTTGTGAAGGGTTCTTTACAATTCAAACAACTCATTTTCTTATCATAAAATGGTGTGAGTTCCATGATGCACCAACCTTTCGTACTATCACCCTTATTATAGCAAACCTTCAGTGAACAAGGGGGTTTCATTGCATTGCAATTTACATCATTGATATGATTGATATTACTTAGGAGGGATATAGATGACACAATTACTCAACTTATCTGAAGCAGCTGCCTATCGCGTTAAAGAAATGATGGAACATAATGGAGAGCAAGGCTCATTCTTGCGTGTTTCCGTTAACGGTGGAGGCTGCAGCGGTCTTACGTATGGAATGGGATTTGACGCTGAACAGCACGACACAGATCAGCTATTGGAACTGCACGGTGTAAAAATTGTCGTGTCCTCTGAAGATACGGATATTTTAGCTGGCACAGTAATCGATTATAAAGAGTCTTTGATGGGCGGCGGGTTTACCATCGAAAACCCGAACGCTATCGCATCATGCGGTTGCGGAACGTCGTTTAGAACAGCGAAGAAAGCAGGGGCTCCTGCAAGTTGTGATTGATTCATACCAATAAAAAAGTCTCTTCGACAGGTTCTGTTCTTTCAGAATCTAGTCGAAGAGACTTTTTAATTACTGTTTTTATACAGACCATTCCGATACTGGTAAACCTGCTGAACATAAGCTTTGCACATGAAAACACGCAAGATGGAACAGAGTCCTAGCAGTTAAAAATAATAAGAAGAAGTAAAAATCCATATTTGTTGAATTTGTGTCTTTTAGCTATATGGAATTTACTTAACTTTCCAGTAAAATGGGGGCAACTCGCATTTTTCATCCGTTTATGAAGACTCTGCGAAGTTATTTCCATATGTCCGATTATATTCCTAATAAGCTATTGAAATAGCGGGTCAAAAAGGCTACTATGGATGAGGAATATAAATAAATAGCGCTGGATTGTAGGAATCACGTGATTTTTACAAACCGGCACATCATACATGAAAAGGTGGAACCGATTCCCGTGAAAAAAAGACCTACAATCCTTATTCTAGGTGCTGGATATGGCGGATTATCAACAGTTGTTAATCTGCAAAAATCTCTGGGCGTAGACGATGCTGAAATTATCCTTATTAACAAAAATGATTACCACTATGAATCTACTTGGCTTCATGAAGCAGCTGCAGGTACATTGAAACCTGAACAAGTGCGTTATGACATTGGCAGAGTGATTCAAAAAGACAAAGTGAAATTCGTGAAAGCTGAAGTTCAAGCAATTGATGTCAAAGCAAAACTAGTGACAACAACAGCTGGACAGCAAGCATATGACTACTTAGTAATCGGTCTTGGATTTGAAGGAGAAACATTCGGAATTCCAGGTCTTGACAAGTACGCACTTTCAATTGCAAACGTGAATGCAGCGCGTCAAATCCGCGAGCATATTGAATACCAGTTTGCGACATGGGCTCTTGAAGACGTAAAAGCAGACAGCCGTCTAACAATTATTGTCGGCGGAGCTGGATTTACAGGTATCGAATTCCTTGGTGAACTTGGAGATCGTGTTCCTGAACTTTGTGAAGAATTCGATGTGCCTGCAGACAAAGTAAAAGTACTTTGTGTAGAAGCAGCACCAATGGTCCTTCCAGGATTTGACCCGGAATTGGTTGAATACGCAGTACGTCAGTTGAAATCTAAAGGAATCGAATTCTCAATCGGTACACCGGTTGTAGAAGCAACTCCTGAAGGCGTTAAACTGAAAAAAGGCGACGACGAATTTGAATTCATCGAGGCGGGTACAGTTGTATGGGCAGCAGGTGTCCGCGGTAACCGTCTAATCGAAGAGACAGGCATTGAAAACATGCGTGCTCGTGTAAAAGTTGAAAAAGATCTTCGTGCTCCAGGATTCGATGATGTATTCATCGTAGGTGACTGCGCATTAATGATTAACGAAGAAATCAACCGTCCATACCCTCCAACTGCTCAAATCGCGATGCAGCAAGGGGACATGTGTGCAAATAACTTGATCGCTCTTATGAAAGGCCAGCCAACTCAAGCGTTTGTTCCAGACTTGAAGGGAAGCATTGCTTCACTTGGTTCTAACGATGCGATCGGAGTTGCTTTCGGTAAGAAGATGACAGGCAAGAAAGCATCCTTCATGAAGAAAATGGTCGACAATCGTGCACTATACCTAATTGGCGGCGCGGGTCTGACATTAAAAAAAGGTAAGTTTGATATTCTATAATGTATACGTTTCTTACACTCGTCCGCTTTTATAAGGACGAGTGTTTTTTACTTTCCAACAATCTTATGACAGTTGCGTAAGCTGTTGAAAGAAGTGCCGCAATCCGGTAAAATGAACTAAGGAAAATGGAGGTCATCATTTTGAGTACAATTTCACTTACAGAGATTATTCTGTCTGTCCTCATCTTTATAGTTATGTTTTTCGGGATTGGCTTTTTGTTGAACATGTTACTGCGCATGTCGTGGGTCATGGCAATTATTTACCCGATAGTCGTAATTTTAATTATTGATGAAGTGAAGGCATACGAATATATTACGAAGCCGGGACATGCGTTCAGTATGCTCGGAGATAAGTTGATGGCATTACATACAGTCGATATCGTGATTCTCTCAAGCGGTTTAGTGGGAGCCATTATTTCAGGGATTGTGAGTAAGCTTCTGCGCAAACAGGGATATCAGATGTTTTAAAAAAACGCTCAGGCAAAAGCTGCCCGAGCGTTTTTTTATACGATAAATGAATATGTGATAACGGAAATCAAGATGCCAGTTACTGCGCCTGCGAACACTTCACTTGGTTTGTGGCCGAGGAGAGTCTTCAGTTCGACAATCTTTTGTTCTTCGTCTTTCTTAATCCAGTCTTTTGTTCCGCTGACGAACGTTTGGAAATCTGCACGGATTTGATTGATGATCAAGGCTTGCTGACCAGCTTGGTAACGTACGCCGCTTGCGTCGAACATTACGATGACTGCAAAAATTGCGGAGATGGCAAACATCGGAGAATCCAATCCTTGTTCAAAAGCAATCGCAGTGGTTAGGGCAGTGACTGCAGCTGAGTGAGAACTTGGCATGCCTCCTGTTGAGGTCATTAGCCTCCAGTCAAGCTCACGAGTGAGTAAAAAATGAATCGGAATCTTTACAAACTGCGCGAAAAAAATTCCGAATAGTGCAACTAACAGCGGCACATTGTTCAAAATTGTCATGTAGGCACTCCTCGCTCATAATAATTATAGAAGATAGTCCGGTAACCGAAGAATTTTTTTCGTTTCTTCTTCAACTGGTATATAATTAAGAATGTATGAAAATGAGGAGGTAGTCAAATGAAAACATTCATTACAAACAAAGAGATAACGGAGACTAATCTTGACGTGGTCGTAATTGGTGTCCCTGAACATCCAGAAAACAAAACGAATTGGAGTGTCATAAATGACGCATTCAGTGGCAAGCTGACGGATTGGGTAAAGACAGGTGATGTGAAAACGTCTTTTAACGCTGTCACTAAGATTCCGGCTATGGGTGACAGCACATTCAAACGCGCGGTTTTCATTGGTTTAGGAGCACCTAAAAAACTAACAGACGAAGGATTGCTTGAAGTCTTCTCTAAGCTTGGAAAAGAGCTTAAGACAATGAAAGCAGAAAGCGTTTCCATTTGGGCTGATTCATTCACAACGGAAGAATTGGATGCAGAGGATGCAGCATTTGCATCACTGCAAGGTCTTGTATTAGGAAGTTATCAATTTGCAGATTACAAAACTAGCTCAAACGAAAAAGATTTTGAATTTGATACAATTGAGCTAGTGAGTACTGCTGATGAAGATGAACTTAAAGCAGCTATGGAAGTAGGACTTGTACATGCGGAGGCCGTAAATTCAGCACGGACACTTGTCAATACGCCTCCAAATATTTTAACGGCCGTTAAAATGGCCGAACACGGAGAAATGCTGGCTGAAAAATACGGATTTGAAGTTGAGATTCTTGGTAAAAGTGAAATGGAAGAACTCGGGATGGGTGCGATTCTCGCAGTTAACAAAGGGTCTGTTGAAGAACCTCGTTTAATTGTACTTAAATACGCAGGCGGCAATGAAGACTGGACAGGCGTCGTGGGTCTCGTTGGTAAAGGGATCACATATGATACCGGCGGATACTCATTGAAACCGCGTGAGGGAATGGTCGGTATGAAAGGGGACATGGGTGGTGCTGCAGCTGTATTTGGCGCAATGCAAATCATCGGTGAACTTCGTCCTGCCAAAAACGTTATAGCGGTCATCGCTTCCACTGACAATATGGTGTCTGGAGATGCGTTTAAACCGGACGATGTGATTACATCGCTTTCAGGGAAAACGATCGAAGTTTTAAACACAGACGCTGAAGGACGCCTTGTATTGGCAGATGCTGTCACGTATGCAAAACAATCAGGTGCCAACTATCTCATCGACATTGCAACACTCACTGGCGGGGTTATCGTTGCCCTTGGTAAAGATAAAACTGGCGCATTGACGAACAACGAAGCATTCTTCGAAGAATTCATGGAAGCTTCTGTAGAAACAGGAGAATTCGTTTGGCGCTTGCCATTAACGGAAAGTGATAAAAAGCGTCTTCGCAAGAGCGAAGTAGCGGACCTTAATAACTCGCCAGGCCGTGATGGCCATATGATCTTTGGCGGCGGTTTCGTAGGAGAGTTTGCAGGGGATACACCTTGGATTCACTTGGATATCGCAGGAACATCTGAAGCGGATGCGCCGCACGCACTAGGACCTAAAGGCGCTACAGGTGCCATGACAAGAACATTAGCTACGTTCATCGAGCGCTTAGCTGAAGACACTGCCGAAGCGTAATAGGTGTCAGCCTACCTCTTTCTTTGCCCAATGAATAGGATAAGTGGGAAAGGGGGAGGAAGATGTCACGATATAGAGGCAATAACTATGGTGGTGGAAGAGGGTACGGAGGAGGAAGAGGTTTCGGCGGAGGCGGATTTGGAAGCGGCTTCGGATACGGTTTCGGCGGACCTTTCCTAGGCGGATTAGCCGGCAGCTTACTGGGTAATGTAATTTCACCTTACGGATATGGTGGGGGCTATGGTGGAGGTTACGGCGGATATCCGCCATACGGAGGCTATCCCGGCTATTATCCATACTCTTACCCGCCTTACTACAGCCCCTATGGATATTGGTAAATAACAAAAAGACGCAGCGTCCGATTCGGGACACTGCGTCTTTTTTTATTCCTCTTCATGAGATTTCTGTTCACCAATTGCTTCTCCGAGATCGTCTCCCACGGTCAGGTCTGTCGGTTTAACGCCAGACATATAAGCAGCGCGGCTCATTAAGTGTCCGCCAACAGGCGAAGTGATGAAGAGAAAAACACTTCCCAGCAGTAATTGAATACTGAAATGTCCTTTAATCCACCAAAAGTGAAGAAACACACCAATCAGAATTCCGAGAACACCGAGCGTTGCACTTTTTGAAGCGGCGTGGGCCCGTGTGTACACATCGGGCAATCGTAGTATCCCGACTACGGTTACCACTGTAAAGAATACGCCTACAAGGATGAACAGAGCGATGATAATATTAGCGACGAGTATCACGGTCTATAATCGCTCCTTTCTCGATGAATTTCGAGAACGAAACTGTCCCTATAAAGGACATGATCGCGATGAGCAAAATTACATCTATGAAAAATATTGTATCAAATGCAATTGACAGCAGCGCGATAATGGAAATCAGCATCACACCGATTCCATCTAACGCAATCAGGCGATCCGGAGTCGAAGGACCTTTAAATACTCGAACGAGCGTACCGAGCATGGATAGGAAGATGATGATTAAACAGATCCAGATGAATATGTTCATGTTCGGCTCACCTCCAGAATTGCTTTCTCGAATGATTGTTTGATGGAATTGATAGCTTCTTCAACATCATCTACATCGATAGCATGAACGTATAATGTCCTTTGATCATCCGAAACATGGATGACAATCGTTCCAGGCGTCAACGTGATCAAACTGGCTAGCAACGTGATCTCCCAGTCTTTTTCAAGAACTGTAGGCATCGCGAAAATCATCGGCTGTAATTCCAGCTTGGGCTTTAATACCAGCATTGCAACAGAGATATTAGACAAAATCAATTCTTTAAAGAAAATGAACGTCAATTTCAAGCACGCCCATAATCGCCCTAAATACAGACGGTCCTTGTAAAAACGTCTCGTCAATATGAGCAGCAGCAACCCAATTATATAGCCGATTATAAATGTGGAAGGGGTGAACGACGCCGTGATGAGCACCCACGTAATTGCGATGAAAAAGTTAAGCAATATTTGAAATGCCAACGTGATCTACTCCTTTAACACGGCGTTTATATAACTCGACGGATCGAGCAGCACATGAGCTGCATCCGATACGTACGGGAAAATCCACTCAGTTCCGACTCCGTATAACACGGACAGAGCTACTAGAATTACAGCAGGGAACATCATATGCTTATAGGTTTTCCGGTTAGTTTCCTGTAACGGAACCGGCTCTCCCCAAAACGCATAAATGAAAATTCGGATGACCGACAGTAAGACAACCAGGCTGGAAGCGAGGATGACAATCGTTCCGAATAACTGGCCGTGTTCAAAACCGCCTTGAACAATCAGCAACTTCCCAACAAAACCGCTTAGCGGCGGAATGCCAGCGAGACCGAAGGCAGCAATTAGAAATAGCCAGCCTAGAGGTGCATGGGTTTTAATAAGTCCGCCCATCTCTCGCAGATTGGACGTTCCAGTTACATAAATCATGATCCCGATAATCAGGAACAATGCTCCTTTGATCAGCATGTCGTGAATCAGGTAGAAGACAGCGCCCTGCATGCCGGCTTCATTCATTTGCGAAACTCCGAAGAGAATAACGCCTATCGCAATTAAGATGTTGTAGATGATAATTTGTTTTAAATCGAAATAAGCAAGTGCACCAATACATCCTGCGACAATAGTGAGCAGCGCGAGTACCATTAAAATAGTGTGAGTAAACGCAAGGTCATTGACGAAGAACAGCGTATAGGTACGTGTGATGGCGTATACCCCGACCTTTGTTAACAAAGCACCGAACAGTGCCAGAATTGGAAGCGGGGGAGCAGCATACGACCCAGGCATCCAGAAGTAAAGGGGGAAGATTCCCGCTTTAATCCCGAATACGAGAAGCAATAGAATGGCTATCACTGAAATGATTCCCGGCTGTCCGATATCTGCAATCTTCTGTCCGATGTCTGCCATGTTGAGTGTTCCGACGACTGAGTACAAATACGCCACTGTAATGACAAAGAAAGCAGAAGAAATGACATTTACAAGTATGTACTTAATAGATTCCCGCAGCTGTCTTTTCTCACCGCCAAGAACGATGAGAAGATAAGAAGCAATCAGCAATACTTCGAAAAATACAAACATGTTGAAAATATCACCAGTCGTAAATGCACCATTCACTCCTGTAATCATGAAGAGGATTGCAGGATAGTAAAAAAAGCGCTCCCGTTCTTCACCGATTGAGCTGAAGCTATAAATACACACGAATAGTGTAATCACTAATGTAGAGGTTACGAGCAGCGCAGAGAACATGTCCGAGACCATCGATATACCGAATGGAGCGGGCCAGCTGCCGAGTGTCAGTGTTTGGATCCCATCCTGTTTCACTTTCATAATGAGCGCAAATGCGGCAACGATACTTGCACTTAGCCCAATAACAGTGAGGATTCGCTGGATGCGTACTTGTTCTTTGAAAAACAGCAGTACAATCGCAAAGAAAAACGGGATGATGATCGGAAACAATAGAAGGTTAATCATGCTCATCATTTCCTTTCATCGAATTCAAATCATCAGTTTTGTGTACGGCATACGTACGATAGGCAAGGACGAGTATGAACGCCGTCACCCCAAAGCTGATAACAATTGCAGTTAAAATCAGCGCTTGCGGAAGAGGATCCGCAAAATCAGCCGCACCATCCGTGAGTACTGGAGGTGCACTGCCGCCAAGGCCGCCCATCGTCAAGATGAACAAATGAGCGCCATGACTTAACAAACCGGTTCCAAGGATTACTTTTATCAAGCTTCTTGAGAGAATTAAGTAAATTGCAGCCGTGAAAATCAGACCAGCTACAATCGCCATAAGCAATTCCATTACTCATCCCCTCCAATCGATTGAATGATGGTAATTGCCGCACCTACAACCACAAGGTAAACACCTGAGTCGAAAATCATTGCCGTGTGAAGCTCAGTGTCACCGAAAAGCGGTAAATCGAAATGTGCAAATGCATGTGTGAAAAAAGGTACATTGAACAAAATGGAGCCGGCTGCGGTTCCTAGAGACAACAGCAGACCAATTCCAATAACTACAGTAAAATTAAATGGCAATGTTGCTTGAACTGTTTCCAAGTCAAATGCAAGTAACAGCAGCACGATTGCACCTGTCGTTAAGAGACCTCCTACAAAGCCGCCCCCGGGAGCAAAATGCCCCGCAAAGAAAATATGGATCGAGAACAAGGAAATGATGAAAAATGTGACTTTTGCAGTCGTTTGTAAAATAACATTATTTTTTTTCATCATCGGTCTCCTTTCTCGCCAAGCGAAGACGGATCATACCAAGAACAGCGATTCCGGCAATCGATAGCACAGCAATTTCAAACAAAGTATCAAAACCGCGGTAGTCAACGAGAATGACGTTCACGATATTTCCTCCGCCTGCTTCTGTATGGACGGTGTCTTTATAGAACTGTGAAATACTGGCGACGAGCTTATTGGAATGTGCGGACAATGCAACAAGAGTTACGGAAAGACCGACACCGCCTGCAATAATTCCGTTCACTAGTTTGTTTTTCTTTGTTTCTCCATGCGTTTTTAAAGCTGGGAGGTGACGGAAGGCGAGCAAGAAGAGAGCGACTGAAATCGTCTCAATCACGAGCTGTGTTAACGCCAAGTCTGGTGCTTTGAACAATACGAAGAACAACGCAACTGAGTACCCGACTGCACCTAGGGCAATAATGGCGGATATTCGGTTCTTCGACATAATCACCATGCCAGTTCCTAGAATCGCGACAATTGAATTCAAAACAGCAAACAGCGTAATCGGTGATAGACTGCTCATATCCAGCTCAAACGCACCTTTAGCGAATAAAACGACTATCGTCATAACAGAGAAAAACGCAAACATATAGAGTAAGTACGTTCGTATTAATCCATTCATATAGAAACGGGACAGCTTATTCATCCCTTTTTCTGAGAACGTCATAACGCCGTCATAAAGAGCGTTCAGTGATAACATTTCTGGCTGCAAGCCATAAACCGGCTGCCATTTTTTTATCGAAGTAAACAGTATTGTTCCAATTGCAATAACGCCGACTGTCAGCCACATTGGAACTGACCCGAACCCATGCCAGGCTTGTACATGAACAGCAGCCTCCGAAGGCATACTGTACAGCTGCGGCTGTGCAGCCATAACCGCTGGCGCGACGAGCCATTTTCCAACAACGTTTGGAATGAAGAATAATGCAATGACACTGACCGCTAAAATAATAGGTGAAATCAGCATGCCTATTGGAGCTTCGTGCGGCTTAAGCGGAAGCTTGTCAAACTTCTTTTCACCTGTAAATGTCTTGAAAACAAAGTAAAAGCTATAAACAAATGTGAATACACTTGCAACCCATGCAATTACAGGGAATAAAATGCCCCACGTATCAAAGTTGAATAGTTCAAAGTGTTTCAAAGCAACCATGGATTCCAAGAATAATTCTTTACTTAAGAAACCGCCAAATGGGGGAATCCCTGCCATAGAAAGACCGCCAATGAACGCAACAGTGAAACTGATCGGCATAACGCTCATTAAACCGCCAAGTTTGCGGATATCGCGCGTGCCGGTTTCATGGTCGACAATCCCTGCAATCATGAACAAGCTGCCTTTAAAGACTGCGTGATTCACTAAGTGGAAGATTGCTGCAAACATCGCTAATCGGAATAGCGCGGCGTCTGAATGATAAGCAATTGCTCCGGCACCTAGTAAGGACATGATCAGACCTAACTGGCTGACTGTCGAGAATGCGAGAATCCCTTTTAGATCGGTTTGCTTCACTGCGAAGAACGAACCCCACATTAAGGTAAGCAATCCAATTCCGGATACGAGCCAAATCCACACAGAAGACTCTGCGAAAATCGGCGTAAATCGTGCAACCAGATAGAGCCCGGCTTTAACCATGGTCGCGGAGTGCAAGTAGGCACTGACCGGAGTAGGCGCTTCCATTGCATCTGGAAGCCAAATATAAAACGGAAATTGAGCGGACTTTGTGAATGCCCCGAATAACAGAAGCACCGCTGCAAGTGTAAATAACGGATCTCCCGAGTAATCGGATAACCCGGAAATTAATTCGCGAATCGAATATGTATCTCCTAAAATCCCGAGAATTACGAAGCCCCCGAGCATCATTAACCCGCCGCCAACGGTGATCATCATGGACTTTAAGGCACCGAAACGGGAACCATCCCGCGTGTACCAATAACCGATCAGCAGAAATGAAGAAATCGACGTTAACTCCCAAAATAAGTAAAGTGAAATGACATTATCCGACTGGACAACACCAAGCATCGCCGTCATGAAAAGCAGCAGGTATACATAGAAATTACCCAGCTTTTCTTTGTGCCTATCTAGATAGAAAATCGAATACAGAACAACCAGCGCACCAATCCCTGTAATGAGCAGTGTGAATAGAAGACTGAGGCCATCTAGGTAGGAGACAAAAGAGATTCCTAGTGAAGGGATCCAATCGAACGAAGAGACTGCATGTTCGCCACTTGCTGTCAGTGGCAGGTAGGTACTGTAATAGACGAACAGTACAACTGGGATAATCAGAACAAACCAGCCTGTATGTATACCAGCAACACGACGGAACAGCGTCGGGATGAAAAGAGCTGCTAAAGCTGGCAAGAAAATCAACCAAACAAATTCCACTAAAAATCCTCCTTCCTCGTACTTACAAGATGTAGACATTGGTTTAAAGTATAACGTAAACATGCGCATTTTGCACTGTGGGCACTTGAAAGGGATTGCGGTAAATCAATCTCTTCCTATATTATAGAGACATTGGGAAATCCATATAAAATAACCAGTCAGTCTGAGGTGCAGTATGAAAAATCCGTATTTGTTCAGTTATTTACCTTTCTTCACAATTATGCTGTTTAGTTTAACGTTTGGTGTGTATACAGTTGGTTTTTCATTGAGTGTATTTCGAGAAATCGGCTTGTACAATGGTCTGTTGGAATTTCTGACAGATACCCAGCTCCGGTTGTTCTTATTAACCATCTATTCTCTTTTTTACTTCATGGTATTCAGTGCGCTTAAATTGATTGCAGCGACTATACATGAAACCGCGATGTTATTCTTCTACAAAGCAAAACCGATAACAGATGCTCCTGTTGACCATGCGGCAGACGATCGAGGGGGGAAGCTCATTTACTTCATCGGGGCGCTAGTTTCTGCTTTTGCTATTCAATCAATTTACTGGCTGCTTATCGTGTTTTTAACAGTCACATTCGTTTACTTTGTCTACAGCACGTATATGCTGCATCATCAGCTTCCATTTTCGGCGATTATCGGAATTATATTCTTCGAATTCATCGTATGGGCGTTATTGCTTTCTGCTGTCGTTTACATTTTACTAAGACTTTATAACGGGATTGCCGCAAGTATCCCAGGAGTTGAAAAAGACCAGCTGCCAATAGGCAGCTAGTCGGACAGCACGGCTGTGAAAACCTTCAGATGTAATTTTTGTTCGCTCTCTTTCTGGAGTGACTGAGGCCGGTCATAGCCGATCCAAACCGCAGCCGTATAATCATCATTCAGCCCAGCAACCCATAGGTCTTTAAAATGACTGGTTGTACCCGTTTTTGCACCTGTATACCCCGTTGTGGATCGAAGACCATTTGCTGTTCCGGTACGAACCGTCTCTTTAAGCATAGAGCGAATGTTTGCCGCAGTCTTCTGAGACCATACCTCTTTACGCTCATCTTCCCATTGATATAATACATTCCCTTGCCGGTCTTTGACTGAACGTATCGATCTAGCAGGTTTAAACGTGCCATCTATGAAGCTCGTATAGGCATTTGCCATTTCATACGGAGTCATGCCATTTTCAAATCCGCCAAGAGCTGCAGTAGACTGATGATCTCTATCAGTAACGTATTTGAAACCAAAAGGAGTCAGATAAGCAAACGATTCTTCAATGCCGACACGCTGGAAAATCCGGACTGCGGTTGTATTATAACTTTGACTGAATGCTTTTTTGACAGTGGATACTCCATACGAGTAACGTCCGAAGTTTTCAGGACAAAAATTCCCTATGCAGATGCCGCTCCCATCGATCAACGAGTTTTCCGTATAGGGTCCACTTTCTAAATAAGGGCCATATACGAGCAAGGGCTTAATGATTGACCCAGGCTGCCGCACAGCTTGAAACGATCGGTTGAAGTCCGTTTTCCTATAGCCGAATCCGCCATACACACTAATAAGTTCACGAGATTGGTTATCGACAACAGCCGCACCAGATTGAATCCCGCTTCCTCCAAGTGCGTTTGAAACGCCGCTTTCAATGTTGCGTTGTTTAACAGGATCGAGGGAAGTATCGATACGGACTCCAGAATTGATCACTTCAGAGATGCGTCTTGCTAAAGATTGCTGAATTTTTTTTTGTGATTCTTCGTCTTTTGCTGCTTGTAATTGGACGGAAAACCCTTCCTTTTCACTGATCAGCTGCTTTAGCTCATCAACTGCATATGTATGATAGGCAGGGAATTGACTATTTTTCTGTTTTAGCCTGAGTTCAACTGGAGCACTTTGTGCGATTTTTCCTTCATCCACTGAGAGCACTTCATTGTTTACCAACACTTGAAGAAGCCGCTCTTGACGCTTTTTAGTACGGTCAAAATGCTTCAATGGATCATACAAAGACGGGTTGTTCGGAATTGCCGCAAGAAAAGCAGTTTCCGCTTCGCTTAATTGTGCTAATGGCTTGCTGAAGTAATAGGTAGCAGCAGCGCCGATTCCATAGACTTGATTTCCAAAATACATCTCATTCATGTACATTTCTAAAATCTCATCTTTTGTAGATTGTTTTTCTAGTTCAGCAGCGTAAAGAATCTCTCTGAATTTACGTTCATAGGTTTTTTCAGGGGAGAGAAAACGCATCCGTACAACTTGTTGAGTGATGGTCGAAGCACCCTGGCTTAATCCGTCTGAATTCACGTTTACCGCGAATGCCCGGGCAATCGCAGCGACATCATACCCTCTATGTTCGTAAAATCCTTTGTCTTCGCTTTCGAGAAATAACTGCTTTGCAAATAAGGGAATCTCAGAAAGTGGAAGAGGATCACGCCACTCTGCATATTCTTCTGCAAATAATTGTCCATTACGATCGTAGAGTGCCATTGGAATTGTTACTTCAGGTTCTGAGAATTCAATGGTTTCTTCTACTTGTTCTTTATACGCATTCGCCTCATGCCATTCCGCTGCGACTTCCTGCTGAAGCCAGAAAAGCAGCGGAATACTTAACAAAGCGACAGCAAATCCTGCAAGCTGTCTCACGACTGGTCCCTCCGTTCTTACAAGTACCTATACAAAATATAGCACACTCCAGTATTTGGAGTGTGCTATATTTTAGGAGTTTTTTTGTTGTGAGTCTGCCAGGAAATCTTCAAAATCTTGTGTCGGCTTGCGTTTTGCATAGTAAAGAAATGCGAACCCAAGCAAGAACAAAATACCAGTGATGATAAACACGGAAGATATGCCGAGGAAACCACTAATAACTCCTCCGACCATAGGACCGATAATGTTGCCTAAGAAACGGAAACTTGTATTATAGCCCATCACTTCACCTTGGATGTCGAGCGGTGCTTCACGACGGACAAGCGCAGTCGTGATTGGAATCATACCGCCCATGGAAATACCGAATAGCAGACGCCAAATGACGAGCTGCCAAATACTTCCTACAAAGGCTTGTGGGATGATAAAGATGAACGAGAGAAGCAGTAAAAATCCTAGCACTTTCTCGTACCCGATGTCATCGCCAAGCTTCCCCCATTTTCGGGCAAATAACAGGTTACCGACACCAGCAGCGCTAAAGGTGATTCCTGCTAACAGGGCAACGTCCTTCGCATCCGTTAAATGAGAGACGTAGAGTGACAGCAATGGCTGGATACTGAAGTTTCCGATTTGAATAAGCGCGGTCACGACCATGACATTCAACATTAGTCGATGGTGCAGCAATCCATTCAATATCGTTTTTCGAGAATAGACAATCTCACGACCTGTTTTAACTTTGCGCTGTTCCTTAATTCCGAAGATGATAATAAGCGCCGCGATGATTACGGAGACTGAAGTAATGACAAATGTATATTGAAAACCGAACGCATCAGCGAGAAGTCCGCCTAATACTGGACCAAACAACGTACCGGTGACGCTGCCCATTTGAAGGGTTCCTAACCGTTTTCCGGCTTCTTCACGTTTGGTGTTCGCGGAGATGAATGCGAGAGAAGTGGGGATGAAGCCTGTTACAATACCGTTTAGAAGACGCAGTATGAAAAACGCTTCAACAGAATGGATGAACCCCATTAAGAATACTGATATAGCGATACCGAATCCGTTAATAATCAATATAGGTTTAAATCCGTATTTATCTGCGATTCTTCCCCAAATTGGAGACATGATGAGGGCGGAGATGAATGTCGCGCCGAAAACGAGGCCGGACCATTTTTGTACATAGGCATCTGAGTAGTCGCCAAATGTTTCAATATATAATGACAAAAACGGCATAATCATAGTCATTGTTCCGGCAACTAGAAAGTTTGACACCCAGATAATGATGAAATTTCTTTTTTGAATATCCATTGGTGACCTTCCCTCTATAAAAAACTGTATTTAAGTAGTATAAAACAATTCGGCTCCCGAAGGAAGTCAAGTGCTCGCAGTTCGATTTCAAGGAATGATGTGGTAAACTAATTTAGGGTGAGAGATTTGCATAAAAAAATTGTTATGCTCATGCTTTCTTTGGCAATGATTCTTGTTGTATCCGCTTGCGGAAAACAAGAAGCTAAAGAGAAAGAGCCGGCGCCTGAAAAAGGTGAAACGACTCAAGCAGACGAACCAGAAAAAACGATTCCTAAGGAGGACTCCCAGATGTATCCGCAATTATCTAATGAAGTAGCAGCAGGAGAAAAGCTTATTACTATGAATACCACGCTTGGTCCAATTAAAATCAAGCTATTTGAAGAAAAAGCACCAAAAACAGTTAAGAACTTTTTAACTCATGCAAAAGACGGTTACTATGATGGTCTTATTTTCCACCGTGTTATTAAAGACTTCATGATTCAAGGCGGAGACCCGACTGGCACAGGTATGGGTGGAGAAAGTATCTATGGAGATTCGTTCGAAGACGAATTCACGATGGATCTTTTCAACTTGAATGGCGCATTGTCAATGGCGAATGCTGGCCCGAACACAAACGGTAGCCAATTCTTTATCGTTCAAGCTTCCAACTTAGCTGGCGCTAACGCGGATCAGCTGAAAAAAGGCGGATGGCCTGAAGAAATCGCTGATGCATATGCAGAGCGTGGCGGCACACCGCATCTTGACCAGAAGCACACTGTTTTTGGACAAGTTATTGAAGGTATGGACGTTGTCAATAAGATTGCGACAGTTAAAACTGGTGCTCAAGATAAGCCTGTTGAAGATGTGAAGATTGAGTCTATCGATATTCAAGGCGAGTAATTCACACTAAATTTATTTGGTTAGGAAGTGATATCCATGGTGACAGTTCTAATGCCCTTCCTGTACTTTCCGGAAGACAAATCAGAATACATCCCAGCGGCCATTTCCTTTGCTTTTTTCATGGTACTTCTTGTGCTGACCTTTATGTGGATTCAGCGCAATTCCAAAAAGCAAGAATTGGAAACGAAAGAACTAGAAGAACGCATTCTGCAGGAACGCAGAGATGCGCGTGAACAACAAAAAGAGCATCCTCATTCATGAGGATGCTCTTTTCTTAGTTTTCCATGCTTTTGATAAAGCGCTCGACACCATCTCGAACAGTGGACAGACAAGTAGCGACATTCATGCGTAAATATCCGCGACCCGCTTCACCGTATTTTGTACCGGGCTCAAGTGCGAGCTTTCCTTTGTTAAGGAGCTTGTCCATTATTTCATCTTCAGAGAGTCCTGTTCCGCGGTAGTCTATCCAAAGCAAATACGTTCCTTGAGGTTTCGTGATTTTAACGCCTGGGACCCGAGCCGTCAATGTTTCAATCACATAATCCATATTATCAGACACCGTCTTAAGTAACTTTTCCAGCCATGGTTCTCCGTGGCGATAAGCAGCTTTTAACGCGACATTTGCAAAAGCGTTTAATTCCATTTGTCCGTGTGCCATTCCGTTATCGCGTAATTGCTCACGTAATCCTTCATCAGGAATAATCATCATTGCTGCTTGAATTCCAGCTAAATTGAATGTTTTAGTAGGTGCGACACACGTAATGATTCGATTTCCTTCATCTCCGGCAACGGTATGTAAGGGAGTATGCTTGTATGGAGCAAATACTAGATCTGCATGGATTTCATCGGACAAAATAAGGACATCATATTTAGCGCATAGTCGAACAATTTCTTGCAGCACCGGAACCGGCCATACAATTCCACCCGGGTTATGGGGATTGCAAAAAATGAATAGTTTGACATTTCTTTTCAGAGATTCTTCGAATTTATCGAAGTCAATTTCATAGGTGCCATTCTTCTCGACAAGCGTACATTCTTCTAACGTACGAGTTTGCAGACTGGGTATTCCTGAAAATGGCGGGTAGACAGGCGGAGTGATTAAAACAGTTTCTCCTGCGTTTGTGAGTGTCTCCACAACGGATGCAATGGCAGGAACAACTCCATGATGCGATAACATCCACTCATTCTTAGTCTGCCAGCTATGCTTATTGGACATCCATTCGCGAATAGCGTCTTTACAATCCTCGCATACGTATGAATAACCGAATACTCCATGATCCAAGCGTTCTTTCATAGCATCGATGACAGGTTGGGGTGCAGAAAAATCCATATCTGCAATCCACATCGGGAGAATCTCTTCAGGATTATCTATACCATAAATGCGATCCATGCGATCCCATTTCATTGACGATGTATTCCGTCTATTTTTTACAGCAGTGAATTCTTTCATACATAATCCCCCTAAGTCTATTTTCTTTTTCATACCTATGCTATCATAAATAAAACGAAAAAATCAGGTGACTTAACGTGCAAACTGCAGAAATAAATAAAAAAGCAATGATTTTACTGGAAGAATGGGATCCTTTCCTTGAAGGGCCAGATGCATATGAACAAGAAATAGTGGAAGTTGTGGCGGATCTTCATGTAATGGATCATCCAACGGACCTGGCAAAACGAATTCGCGAAATCTATGAACATTCGCATGCACTGTGGATTCCTTTAGAAGAGTGCATGCAAATTTCGTATAAGTTATTGGCTGTGAAATTCGAAGCAAAATGTATCATTACATAAATCTCAGCTTCTTACAGTTCAAATCCCATCTAAATGACTATCTTTTGCTCCAAAACTATTCAAATGATATACTGATAGTGGCCTTAATGGCAATTTCAGATAGTCAAAACAGAATTGGGAGCTGTTCGCATGACAGGTAAATATGAAGCAGGTGAAGAACTGTCAGGTACAGTTACGGGCATTCAGCCTTATGGTGCATTTGTCGCTCTTGATGAATCTACTCAAGGACTCGTACACATTTCTGAGATCACTTACGGATTTGTGAAAGACATTCACGAGCATTTATCGGTTGGTCAGCAAGTAACTGTAAAAGTGTTGGAAGTGGACGAGACAGACAATAAAATCAGTTTGTCCATCCGTGCGCTGCAAGAACCTCCGGCGCCTGCAAAGAAATTTAGCCGTCCCCGCAAATCTTTACAAGAACGGGTGGACGAACAAGATGAAAAAGGATTCAACTCGCTTAAAGATAAGCTGAGAGACTGGATCGACAAATCAGGATATTAAAGGGAGAAAAGGCGATTATGCCTCTTCTCCTTTTTTGTTTTTTCGCAGCCGGTATTGTAAATTTTGCCGACTCATCGATAGTGCATTCGCTGTTCTGGTAATATTGCCGTCGTGAATTGTCAATGCTTTTTGCAAATAGTAGGATTCCGCTTCTCTTAAAAACTTGTCGAGGGGCAGCAGGTCCTTTTCGCTAGGCATGATGAAAGATGGCAGCGGAACAGCTCCTTCATCCATGACTGCAATTTTACTTCTGAAATGCTGTGGAAGCATTTCAAATGTAATTGTTATTTCAGCCGAAGAGAGGGAAGCAACTTCGTTTAATAACATTTCCAGTTCCCGAATATTCCCTGGCCATGTATAGGAAAGAAATAACTCTTGAACTTCATCTGCAACATTGCTCAATGCTGTCCCTAAACTTTCTTTGCGCCGTGCTAAATACCTTTTAACGAACGGAAGAATGTCTTCTTTTCTCTCCCGAAGAGGCGGAAAGCGGATTGTAAATGAAGCGAAAAAGTAATAAAGCTCCTTTAACAGGCTGCCAGAAGCAATAAGTTCAACAGGATCTTCTCCGATACTTGCGATGAATTGACGCTTATGAAGATCTGAGCTTTCTAAAATCCGGAGAAGCTTGCGCTGAAGTTCTATGGATAAAAAATCGATTCGTTCGCAAAATAGAGTGAACGGTGCATCGGTCTTCAATTCAGTCGCAAGCCTGTCTATCGATTGGTTATCGGATCGATTACAGTACAGTGTATAAAATGATGAATCCACTACAGGAACTTCATGATGAATTCCTTGGGCAACGAGATCTTTACCAGTACCCGCTTCTCCGACAAGGAGGACAGGGAGTTTCGCACGAACTGCTTTTTTTGCAGTAGCGATAATTTTTTTCATGGACTCGGATTCTGCGACAATGTTGTTTAGCAAGACAGGTTCTCGATCCTTTGTTAATGGCTGCAGCACGAACTTCTCAAGTGCGGTCACGTCATGTGATAGCTCCACTGCACCGATCAGCACTCCGTTGTTAACAATAGGATAGGTGTTATTAATGGTCGTGATTTCAGTTTCGTTTTGGTTCCAATACGTCTGTTTAATGTTCAATTGCTCTTGTCCGCTTTGCAGCACTTCCATCAGCGTACTCGGCTGCTGACGGAAATTGAATAGTTCTAAGATGGACAAATCGCGGATATCATCAAGATCCAATCCCTCAATATCTTTCATTTTATCGTTATAAATAATTGTTCGGCCCTCGCTGTTTACAGCATGGATACCAACCCCGGCACGCTGCACAGCAAATTCATAAAAAGGGAATAGTGATTCGTCGAAAGCACTCATAGATTGTCACCGCCCAACTTTTTTTCTTCATGTAAACAATAATACTTGCAATGTGCAATATTATCTTGCATTATTATAAATGTAATTAACAATGAAGTGCAAATATTATTTGCGCAACCCATTTAAGGAGGACTACCATGATACCGTACAAACATGAACCATTCACAGATTTTACACTTGAAGAAAATAAAAAAGCATTCCAAGAAGGTCTTAAGACCGTTGAAGCATACTTGGGTAAAGATTATCCTCTAATCGTAGGCGGAGAGCGCATCATGACTGATGATAAGCTCGTATCTTTCAACCCGGCTGACAAAGAAGAAATTATCGGCAGCGTTTCTAAAGCAAGTAAAGATATTGCAGAAAAAGCTATGAAGATTGCAGACGAAACCTTCGATACTTGGAGAAAGACAGAGCCAGCTATGCGTGCAGATATTCTTTTCAAAGCTGCAGCAATCGTTCGTCGCCGCAAAATGGAATTCTCAGCACTCTTGACTAAAGAAGCTGGTAAGCCATGGAACGAAGCCGATGCAGATACTGCAGAAGCAATCGACTTCCTAGAGTACTACGGCCGTCAAATGCTGCGTTTGAAAGACGGAATGCCAGTAGAAAGCCGTCCAGGCGAATTCAACCGTTTCGATTACATTCCTTTAGGTGTTGGCGTTGTTATCTCTCCATGGAACTTTGCATTTGCAATCATGGCGGGTACTACAGTAGCTGCACTTGTAACAGGAAACACAGTACTATTGAAGCCGGCTTCAACAACTCCAGTAGTTGCTTATAAATTCATGGAAGTACTTGAAGAAGCAGGAATGCCTGCTGGCGTAGTTAACTATGTACCAGGTTCTGGTTCTGAAATCGGTGACTACTTAGTAGATCACCCGCGTACTCGTTTCGTATCATTCACAGGTTCACGTGAAGTTGGAACACGTATCTTTGAGCGTGCTTCAAAAGTGAACGAAGGACAAATTTGGCTGAAGCGTGTAATCGCTGAAATGGGCGGTAAAGATACAATCGTTGTTGACAATGAAGCGGATCTTGAGCTCGCTGCACAATCTATCGTGAAATCAGCATTTGGTTTCAGCGGACAGAAATGTTCAGCATGTTCACGTGCGATCATTCACGAAGATGTCTATGACACAGTAGTTGCTCGCGTAGAAGAACTCACTAAAGAATTGACTTATGGTGACCCGACTGATCAGTCTAACTTCGCCGGACCAGTTATCGACAAAGCTGCTTACGATAAAATCATGAGCTATGTTGAAATCGGTAAAGAAGAAGGTCGTCTTGTTGCAGGCGGAGAAGGCGATAGCTCTAAAGGATTCTTCGTTGCACCGACTGTATTCGCAGACGTTGCACCTGAAGCGCGTATTATGAAGGAAGAAGTCTTCGGACCATTCGTAGCACTTGCTAAAGCGAAAAACTTCACTGAAGCGATCGAAATGGCAAATGATACTGACTATGGTTTGACTGGCGCTGTTATCACGACTAACCGTGAGCACATCGAACAGGCACGTCAAGACTTCCACTGCGGTAACTTGTACTTCAACCGCGGCTGCACAGGTGCAATCGTTGGATACCAGCCGTTTGGCGGATTCAACATGTCAGGTACAGATTCAAAAGCAGGCGGCCCAGACTACTTGCAGCTTCACATGCAAGGTAAAACAACTTCAGAAATGCTATAAGACTAGTTTCAAACAGCTGCCTGTCACAAGACAGGCGCTGTATCTACATACCTAACCGAGGAGGGAATTTGAATGTCAGTATCTCAACAAGTGATTGAACAAACTAATAAGTATGGTGCACCAAACTATCATCCGCTGCCGATTGTTATCTCAGAAGCAGAAGGTGTATGGGTAAAAGATCCAGAAGGCAACAAATACATGGATATGCTGTCAGCATACTCTGCAGTGAACCAGGGGCACCGTCATCCTAAAATCATTCAAGCACTAAAAGATCAGGCAGACAAAGTTACTCTAACTTCACGTGCGTTCCATAGCGATCAGCTGGGTCCTTGGTACGAAAAAATCACTGAACTATCTGGAAAAGAAATGGCGTTGCCAATGAACACTGGTGCTGAAGCTGTTGAAACAGCTATCAAGGCAGCTCGCCGCTGGGCATATGATGTTAAAGGCGTTGAAGAAAATAAAGCTGAAATTATCGGCTGTGAAGGTAACTTCCACGGTCGTACAATGGGCGCAGTATCCCTTTCTTCAGATCCAGAATACAAACGCGGTTTCGGACCAATGCTTCCAGGTATCAAATTAGTACCTTATGGCGACATCGATGCACTTGAAGGTGCAATTACTCCAAATACAGCAGCGTTTATCATTGAGCCGATTCAAGGCGAAGCTGGAATTCTCATTCCGCCTGCTGGCTACTTGAAAAAAGCACGTGAACTATGTAAAGCAAATAACGTTCTTTTCATCGCAGACGAAATTCAAGCCGGCCTATGCCGTACTGGTAAAATGTTTGCATGTGAGTGGGAAGACGTGAACCCGGATATGTATATCCTTGGTAAAGCACTTGGCGGCGGAGTATTCCCGATCTCTTGTGTAGTAGCCGATAAAGAAGTACTTGAAGTGTTCAACCCGGGTTCTCACGGATCTACATTTGGCGGTAACCCAATGGCGTGTGCGGTTTCAATTGCATCTTTAGAAGTACTTGAAAACGAAAAACTTGCAGACAAGTCTCTTGAACTTGGTAACTACTTCAAAGAAGAACTTGAAAAAATCGAAAATGATGTCATTACAGAAGTTCGCGGACGCGGTTTGTTCATCGGAATGCAGTTAACTGTTGAGGCTCGTCCATACTGTGAAAAACTTAAAGAACTAGGATTACTCTGTAAAGAAACACACGACACAGTAATTCGTTTTGCTCCACCGCTAGTAATCACTAAAGAAGAACTTGATTGGGCACTTGAGAAAATTAAAAGCGTTTTCGCTAACTAAAAATTCTTTCCAATTAGGTTGTTCAATATGATACTATGAATAAGGAAAAAACATTATGAAACAAAGAGGCGAGCCAATACAATGACTGAAAACCTGAATCTGTTCACATCGACACAAGTTGTTATTAAAGAAGCACTTGACAAGCTGGGCTACGATGAAGGAATGTATGAACTTCTCAAAGAACCAATGCGCATGACGGAAGTCCGCATCCCGATTAAGATGGACGATGGAAAAGTAAAAGTCTTCACTGGATTCCGCGGTCAGCACAATGACGCTGTTGGACCAACAAAAGGCGGAGTACGTTTCCATCCAGATGTTACTTTAGATGAAGTGCGTGCACTTTCTATGTGGATGACACTTAAAGCTGGAATTGTAGACCTTCCATATGGCGGCGGTAAAGGCGGTATCATTTGTGATCCCCGTGAAATGTCTATGGATGAATTAGAACGTCTTAGCCGCGGATACGTCCGTGCGTTATCTCAAGTAATGGGACCGACAAAAGACATCCCGGCACCAGACGTTTTCACGAACTCACAAATCATGGCGTGGATGATGGATGAGTACAGCAGAATTGATGAGTTCAACTCACCAGGCTTCATTACAGGAAAGCCAATCGTTCTTGGCGGTTCACAAGGTCGCGACCGTGCGACTGCTGAAGGCGTAACGATTATTATTAACGAAGCAGCTAAGCGCCGCGGTATCGATATGAAAGGCGCTCGTATCGTTATCCAAGGTTTTGGTAACGCGGGAAGCTTCCTTTCTAAATTCCTTCACGATGCAGGTGCTAAAGTAATCGGGATTTCTGATGCTTATGGTGCTTTACACGATCCAGACGGCTTGGATATCGATTATTTACTTGACCGCCGTGATAGTTTTGGAACTGTAACTACTTTGTTCGAAAACACATTGACAAACCAAGAGTTGTTGGAATTGGATTGTGATATCCTCGTTCCTGCAGCAATCGAGAACCAAATTACAGAACACAATGCAAATAACATTAAAGCTTCTATTGTTGTTGAAGCAGCGAATGGTCCAACAACTTCTGAAGCAACGAAAATTCTTGCAGACCGCGGTATCCTTCTTGTTCCGGACGTGCTTGCAAGTGCAGGCGGCGTAACCGTTTCATACTTTGAATGGGTTCAGAACAACATGGGCTACTATTGGACAGAAGAACTTGTTCGTGAGCGTATGACTGAGAAAATGGTCACTGCGTTTGAAAATGTTTATTCTGTATCGACTACTCGCGGTATTGATATGCGTCTCGCGGCGTATATGATCGGTATTCGCAAAACTGCGGAAGCTTCACGTTTCCGTGGCTGGGCTTAATTAGTATTTTGAGAACACCCCTGCATTCAGGGGTGTTCTTTTTTGTCTGCCAGGGTCTTGGGCAGAACAGTTGCATCCTGAACTGTCGTAAAACATAATAGAAGTAGTCTGAGGAGGCGATGAATTTTGGATAATTTCGTATTTCAAAATCCAGTAAAATTATTGTTCGGTAAAGGACAAGTTTCGAATTTAGCAGATGAACTAAAAAAATATGGAAATAACGTTCTTGTCGTATACGGTGGAGGAAGTATCAAAAAGAATGGTGTATATGATGATGTAATGAGTGTTCTGAAAGAAGGGGGACTCACTGTTCACGAATTTGGCGGAGTAGAACCTAACCCTAGACTTTCAACTGCCATTGCAGCAGCAGAATTATGTAAGCGTGAGAATGTAGATGTAATCATAGCTGTCGGCGGCGGTTCGGTCATTGACTGTACGAAACTGATTGCATGTGCTGCAAAATATGATGGCAATCCATGGGACTTTGTTGTACAAAAAGCGGTACCTCAAGATGCCCTTCCTTTTGGTACGGTATTGACGCTATCTGCAACGAGTTCCGAGATGAATGCAGGTTCTGTTATTACGAATGAAGAAACTCAAGAAAAGTATGGATGGGGAACACCGTTTAACTTCCCTAAATTCTCTATTTTGGATCCGACGTATACAATGTCAGTTCCGAAAGATCAAACAGTTAATGGAATTGTAGACACGATGTCTCACATCTTTGAAGAATACTTCAATGAATCATCGAATACTCCTTTCCAAGATGAAATGTGTGAAAGTGCTCTTCGTACTTTGATCGCTACAGGTGCTGAAGTAGTGAATCGTCCTGATGATTACGAGCTAAGAGCGACGATGATGCTTGCGGGTGTATGGGGACTGAATGGTTTCCTTCGCATGGGCTACACAGGTGACTGGGGAACGCATGACATTGAACACGCGGTTTCGGCAGTCTATGACATTCCTCATGCTGGCGGACTGTCTATCTTATTCCCAGAGTGGATGCGTTATACAATGCATTTAAATCCAAAACGGTATGCACAGTTAGCTGTAAAAGCGTTTGGTGTAGATCCTTCAGGCAAGACAGATGAAGAAACAGCATTAGAAGGCATTGTTAAACTAGAGGAGTTCTGGTCATCAATCGGAGCACCGCGTAAACTCGCTGATTTCGATATTGACGATTCGAAAATTGAGCTGATGGCTGAAAAAGCAGCAGCAAGAGGTCCGCTTGGGAACTTCGCCAAGCTTGCAAAAGAGGACGTCGTCCAGATTTTGACGAATTCATTGTAATAAGAAAAGCACGAGCCGACTGACTTATTTCAGTTTAGGCTCGTGCTTTTTGTTATTCAGGAAGCTTTTTTCGATTTTCTGTAAGATTTGAACTGTTTGTACCTGTCCACGATTCAACTCCGTCATCGCCGACTAATGAAATGATGACGTCCTGAATACCTTTCTGATTCAAGATTGTTGTTAATAACCGGTCTTTAACGTTCAAAACATATTCAACTGTATTTGAAGTTGCAACCTCAGCGATTATTTCCACATGCAGAAATTCGCCTTCCTTTACTACCTCGACTCGCTGGATATCTACAATGTCTTGATCATCTGCAAGAAGGTGAGCAATATGTGCAAGCATTTCTTCATCAGTTTCACCGATAGCTCCTCGTGCATTTTCGAGGAATACCTTACCTACTACATAAAACATCATGACACCAATGATAATGGATGCAACGCCTTCAGCTGCGAACCAGCCGAAGAAATGAGCGAGTAAAACAGCGGCAAATGCAATTAAACCTCCGCTTGTCGCAACTAAGTCTTCCATAAAGACTAACTTAGTCGGAGGCTTGGCCTTTTTGAGATGTTTAAAGCTTTTAGGGTAAGAGGAGAGACCAACGTGTTCAATCCCTGCATCGTGAAAGACTTCTTTTGAAGCTTTATATAGAACAAAGGATTCTAACACAATTCCGATACCAAGAACAGCTAGGTTTATCCATAATCCGCCACTTTCTGAAGGATTGAGGAGGTGATGAATTCCTCCTACTATTGTTTCGTAGGAAAGGATTGCTACAATCAAAACCGCGCCAAGACAAACAAGGTTAACTATTCTGCCAAAACCATTCGGGTATTTCGGTGTTGGTGCTTTTTTCGATAGTGCAGATCCGACGTACACAAATAATTGGTTCGCGGCATCTCCGATTGAATGCATCATTTCAGCAAACATGGCAACGTTTCCGGTTAGAAAGAACGCTCCAGCCTTTAATGCGGCGATAATAACATTCACGATAGCTGCTAGAAGAGCAGGCTTGTTACCATTTTTTAAAAGTTGAATCCAATTCGTCATGAGGTGTGCTCCTTTTAAAACTAGAATAGGTGATTCGCTTGATTTTACCTTAGTTTGTTAGAATTAAGCTAGAATTAGAAGAAATGCACTCTAAATACCGAATTTTTAGAATGGCCATCTCTGATATACTATATGCTATATCCATAAACAAACTATTGTAACCACAATACAAGGGAAGTGATGTGTTTTTATGAACAAACCAGCTATACATCCATCTATACCAATCATCATAGGGGTTATTTCGGTTGCGTTATCAGCGATTTTCGTGAAATTGGTATCTGCTGAGGCGGGGGTTACTGCATTTTATAGAATGTTTTTCTCAGTCCTCTTCATGCTGCCGATTTTCTTATTGAAATACAGAAAAGAAATTACGCTGCTGAAAAAACGAGATTGGATATTTTCAACTCTTGCAGGTGTATTTTTAGCATTCCACTTCATCTTTTGGTTTGAATCGCTGAATTATACATCTGTTGCAAGTTCTACAGTATTAGTAACACTGCAGCCTATATTTGCATTTGCAGGTACATACTTTTTCTTTAAAGAAAAATTGTCCTTTAAAACTATCTTATCCGCAGTAATTGCAATTTCAGGCAGTGTCATTATCAGTTTCGGTGATTTCCAACTCGGTGGAACTGCATTTTATGGAGATATGCTTGCGCTGATCGGCTGTGCGTTAATTACAGCTTACTTATTGTTCGGTCAAGATGTTCGTCAAAGATTGTCTTTAATCACGTATACATTTGTAGTTTACTCAATCAGCTCAATTACACTTTTCTTCTATGTACTAATAAAGGGAGAATCGTTCGGTCCTCATTCGCAATCGGATTGGATGTGGTTTGTACTTTTAGCGCTTATCCCGAACTTACTGGGTCATACCTTATTTAACTGGGCGATTCGGTGGGTGAGTACGAATGCTATCTCTATCGCAATTCTTTTTGAGCCTGTGGGCGCATCGATCTTAGCCTATTACATCTTCAATGAGAGTTTATCGACAGCTCAAATCATCGGGGGAATCGTTGTCTTACTGGGGATTTTGCTGTTTGTTGTCGATGGACGTAAAAAAAACTCTGCTTAATTTCAAAAAAAGCTTGCAAACTATATACTATCTGTTGTATATTATTACTTGTCCTTCGGAACACGCTTTATCAGTTCTAAAGGCAAGTAATACTTTTTTAAAAAAGTTGTTGACACGATGATTACACCATGTTATGATGTAAAAGTTGTTGAAACAACAGCAAAACGAATAACTTTACCAATATGAACCTTGAAAACTGAACAGCAAAATGTCAACGAATTATCGTTTGAGAAGCCGGTTCTTCCGGTGAAACAAACACAACAGATCTTAATCGATCTGATAGACATCTTAAATGATGCCAGTACGAATTGAGCAATCAATTCTCTACTATAATCATTCATTTGATGAGTGATTGTCTGAGTGGTGAGGTAAGGTGCAGCGCTAGGAAGCGAACGATTGAGGAAGGGAGCGTACTCAGGTACGTGACCGACTGAGAGAGTGAAGCTGACGACGTGATGTGCCTTGCATCGCCGCTCAGAACTTATGGAGAGTTTGATCCTGGCTCAGGACGAACGCTGGCGGCATGCCTAATACATGCAAGTCGAGCGAATCAATTGGAGCTTGCTCCTTTTGATTAGCGGCGGACGGGTGAGTAACACGTGGGCAACCTGCCCTGCAGATGGGGATAACTCCGGGAAACCGGGGCTAATACCGAATAATCAGTTCCTTCGCATGAAGGAACTCTGAAAGACGGTTTCGGCTGTCACTGCAGGATGGGCCCGCGGCGCATTAGCTAGTTGGTGGGGTAATGGCCTACCAAGGCAACGATGCGTAGCCGACCTGAGAGGGTGATCGGCCACACTGGGACTGAGACACGGCCCAGACTCCTACGGGAGGCAGCAGTAGGGAATCTTCCACAATGGACGAAAGTCTGATGGAGCAATGCCGCGTGAGTGAAGAAGGTTTTCGGATCGTAAAGCTCTGTTGCGAGGGAAGAACACGTACGGGAGTAACTGCCCGTACCTTGACGGTACCTCGTCAGAAAGCCACGGCTAACTACGTGCCAGCAGCCGCGGTAATACGTAGGTGGCAAGCGTTGTCCGGAATTATTGGGCGTAAAGCGCGCGCAGGCGGTCCTTTAAGTCTGATGTGAAAGCCCACGGCTCAACCGTGGAGGGTCATTGGAAACTGGGGGACTTGAGTACAGAAGAGGAAAGCGGAATTCCACGTGTAGCGGTGAAATGCGTAGAGATGTGGAGGAACACCAGTGGCGAAGGCGGCTTTCTGGTCTGTAACTGACGCTGAGGCGCGAAAGCGTGGGGAGCAAACAGGATTAGATACCCTGGTAGTCCACGCCGTAAACGATGAGTGCTAAGTGTTAGGGGGTTTCCGCCCCTTAGTGCTGCAGCTAACGCATTAAGCACTCCGCCTGGGGAGTACGGCCGCAAGGCTGAAACTCAAAGGAATTGACGGGGACCCGCACAAGCGGTGGAGCATGTGGTTTAATTCGAAGCAACGCGAAGAACCTTACCAGGTCTTGACATCCCACTGACCGGCATGGAGATATGTTTTTCCCTTCGGGGACAGTGGTGACAGGTGGTGCATGGTTGTCGTCAGCTCGTGTCGTGAGATGTTGGGTTAAGTCCCGCAACGAGCGCAACCCTTAATCTTAGTTGCCATCATTCAGTTGGGCACTCTAAGGTGACTGCCGGTGACAAACCGGAGGAAGGTGGGGATGACGTCAAATCATCATGCCCCTTATGACCTGGGCTACACACGTGCTACAATGGACGGTACAGAGGGCTGCAAACCCGCGAGGGGGAGCCAATCCCAGAAAACCGTTCCCAGTTCGGATTGTAGGCTGCAACTCGCCTGCATGAAGCCGGAATCGCTAGTAATCGTGGATCAGCATGCCACGGTGAATACGTTCCCGGGTCTTGTACACACCGCCCGTCACACCACGAGAGTTTGTAACACCCGAAGTCGGTGGGGTAACCCTTAGGGGAGCTAGCCGCCGAAGGTGGGACAGATGATTGGGGTGAAGTCGTAACAAGGTAGCCGTATCGGAAGGTGCGGCTGGATCACCTCCTTTCTAAGGATATATGTCAGTGGAACATCCTCGTGATGATGAAGCTGCACATTCGGAAAAGAACCTCTGGTTCTTACGTTGACATTTTGCGTTCAGTTTTGAAGGTTCATCAAAAAGCGGAGACGACCGTTTTGATGCGACAAGCATAAGACAGATCGACGAAGTGGCGATTTTTGCCACGTAGACGAGTTGGCTTATGATCTCGAGCATCAGGGAGTCGGAGCTGGATTATGATGAAAACTTCAAACTTGTTCATTGAAAACTGGATAAAACAACATTGAAGCAACAAATCAAGACAATCAACCGAGTCGGACACTATTTATAGTGAGCCGAACAGCGATTCTTTTGTTCTTTCTTCTCAATCATCGCTGATTGAAAGAAGAACGTTAACTTTTTGGTTAAGTTAGAAAGGGCGCACGGCGGATGCCTTGGCACTAGGAGCCTAAGAAGGACGGCACTAACACCGATATGCTTCGGGGAGCTGTAAGTAAGCTGTGATCCGAAGATTTCCGAATGGGGAAACCCACCATCTTTAATAGGATGGTACGTATTTGTGAATACATAGCAAATACGAGGCAGACCCGGAGAACTGAAACATCTAAGTATCCGGAGGAAGAGAAAGAAAAATCGATTCCCTGAGTAGCGGCGAGCGAAACGGGAAAAGCCCAAACCAGGAAGCTTGCTTCCTGGGGTTGTAGGACACTCTATACGGAGTTACAAAAGGATGAGTTAGGCGAAGCGACCTGGAAAGGTCCGCCAGAGTGGGTAAAAGCCCCGTAACCGAAAATTCATCCCCTCCAGAGTGGATCCTGAGTACGGCGGAACACGTGAAATTCCGTCGGAATCCGGGAGGACCATCTCCCAAGGCTAAATACTCCCTAGTGACCGATAGTGAACCAGTACCGTGAGGGAAAGGTGAAAAGCACCCCGGAAGGGGAGTGAAATAGATCCTGAAACCGTGTGCCTACAAGTTGTCAGAGCCCGTTAATGGGTGATGGCGTGCCTTTTGTAGAATGAACCGGCGAGTTACGATTCCATGCAAGGTTAAGCAGAGAATGCGGAGCCGCAGCGAAAGCGAGTCTGAATAGGGCGAATGAGTATGGGGTCGTAGACCCGAAACCAGGTGATCTACCCATGTCCAGGGTGAAGGTAAGGTAACACTTACTGGAGGCCCGAACCCACGTACGTTGAAAAGTGCGGGGATGAGGTGTGGGTAGCGGTGAAATTCCAATCGAACCTGGAGATAGCTGGTTCTCTCCGAAATAGCTTTAGGGCTAGCCTCAAACGTTAGAATCTCGGAGGTAGAGCACTGTTTGGACTAGGGGCCCATCCCGGGTTACCGAATTCAGACAAACTCCGAATGCCGATGATTTATGTTTGGGAGTCAGACTATGGGTGATAAGGTCCATAGTCGAGAGGGAAACAGCCCAGACCGCCAGTTAAGGTCCCAAAGTATTCGTTAAGTGGAAAAGGATGTGGCGCTGCCCAGACAACCAGGATGTTGGCTTAGAAGCAGCCATCATTTAAAGAGTGCGTAATAGCTCACTGGTCGAGTGGCGCTGCGCCGAAAATGTATCGGGGCTAAACGAATCACCGAAACTGCGGATTGACACCTTTGGTGTCAGTGGTAGGAGAGCGTTCCAAGGGCGTTGAAGCTGGACCGGAAGGACTGGTGGAGCGCTTGGAAGTGAGAATGCCGGTATGAGTAGCGAAAGAAGGGTGAGAATCCCTTCCACCGAATGCCCAAGGTTTCCTGAGGAAGGCTCGTCCACTCAGGGTCAGTCGGGACCTAAGTCGAGGCCGATAGGCGTAGACGATGGACAACAGGTTGATATTCCTGTACTACCTCCCCACCGTTTGAGTGATGGGGTGACGCAGAAGGATAGGGTGAGCGCGCTGTTGGTCATGCGCGTCTAAGCAGTGAGGTGTGAAACGAGGCAAATCCCGTTTCTACAACATTGAGCTGTGATGGCAAGGGGTGTATACCCTGGAGTCCCTGATTTCACACTGCCAAGAAAAGCCTCTAACGAGGTGGGAGGTACCCGTACCGCAAACCAACACAGGTAGGCGAGGAGAGAATCCTAAGGTGATCGAGAGAACTCTCGTTAAGGAACTCGGCAAAATGACCCCGTAACTTCGGGAGAAGGGGTGCTCTGGTAGGGTGTATAGCCCGAGAGAGCCGCAGTGAATAGGCCCAGGCGACTGTTTAGCAAAAACACAGGTCTCTGCAAAACCGTAAGGTGACGTATAGGGGCTGACGCCTGCCCGGTGCTGGAAGGTTAAGAGGAGAGGTTAGCGATAAGCGAAGCTTCGAATTGAAGCCCCAGTAAACGGCGGCCGTAACTATAACGGTCCTAAGGTAGCGAAATTCCTTGTCGGGTAAGTTCCGACCCGCACGAAAGGCGTAACGATCTGGGCACTGTCTCAACGAGAGACTCGGTGAAATTATAATATGCGTGAAGATGCGCATTACCCGCGACAGGACGGAAAGACCCCGTGGAGCTTTACTGTAGCCTGATATTGAATTCCGGTGCAGCCTGTACAGGATAGGTAGGAGCCTGAGAGACCGGAGCGCTAGCTTCGGAGGAGGCAATGGTGGGATACTACCCTGGCTGTATTGGACTTCTAACCCTTGCCCGTGATCCGGGCAGGAGACAGTGTCAGGCGGACAGTTTGACTGGGGCGGTCGCCTCCTAAAGAGTAACGGAGGCGCCCAAAGGTTCCCTCAGAATGGTTGGACATCATTCGCAGAGTGCAAAGGCATAAGGGAGCTTGACTGCGAGACCTACAAGTCGAGCAGGGTCGAAAGACGGGCTTAGTGATCCGGTGGTTCCGCATGGAAGGGCCATCGCTCAACGGATAAAAGCTACCCCGGGGATAACAGGCTTATCTCCCCCAAGAGTCCACATCGACGGGGAGGTTTGGCACCTCGATGTCGGCTCATCGCATCCTGGGGCTGTAGTCGGTCCCAAGGGTTGGGCTGTTCGCCCATTAAAGCGGTACGCGAGCTGGGTTCAGAACGTCGTGAGACAGTTCGGTCCCTATCCGTCGCGGGCGCAGGAAATTTGAGAGGAGCTGTCCTTAGTACGAGAGGACCGGGATGGACACACCTCTGGTGTACCAGTTGTCTTGCCAAAGGCATCGCTGGGTAGCTATGTGTGGACGGGATAAATGCTGAAAGCATCTAAGCATGAAGCCCCCCTCGAGATGAGATTTCCCATTACGCAAGTAAGTAAGATCCCTCAAAGATGATGAGGTGGATAGGTCTGGTGTGGAAGCATGGCGACATGTGGAGCTGACAGATACTAATAGATCGAGGACTTTCCCAAATATAAGTTAAAGAATTGTGTGATTGTTTCGAGTTTCAATGTTGGTTTTATCCAGTTTTGAATGAACAAAAGTTCTTTCAAAAAAGTATTGCATTCTAATACTATGTAGTATATAATAGTAAATGTCCTTGAAACAGGACAAGCACATTTGTCTGGTAATGATGGCGAAGAGGTCACACCCGTTCCCATACCGAACACGGAAGTTAAGTTCTTCAGCGCCGATGGTAGTAGGGGGCTTCCCCTTGTGAGAGTAGGACGTTGCCAGGCAAGCGCAGTAATGCGTGATATATGGAGGATTAGCTCAGCTGGGAGAGCATCTGCCTTACAAGCAGAGGGTCGGCGGTTCGAGCCCGTCATCCTCCACCATACTTTGTGCCGGTGTAGCTCAACTGGTAGAGCAACTGACTTGTAATCAGTAGGTTGAGGGTTCAAGTCCTTTCGCCGGCACCACTTAGTACGAGCCATTAGCTCAGTTGGTAGAGCATCTGACTTTTAATCAGAGGGTCGCAGGTTCGAATCCTGCATGGCTCACCATTACTGTAATTAGATTACAGACTATCTAGAGATTATGCGGGTGTGGCGGAATTGGCAGACGCGCTAGACTTAGGATCTAGTGCCTTCGGGCGTGGGGGTTCAAGTCCCTTCACCCGCATCTCTTATGCGGAAGTAGTTCAGTGGTAGAATACGACCTTGCCAAGGTCGGGGTCGCGGGTTCGAATCCCGTCTTCCGCTCCACTGTAATTCACTAAGCATACCGTAAAGAAATAGTATATATGCGCCCGTAGCTCAATTGGATAGAGCGTCTGACTACGGATCAGAAGGTTGTGGATTCGACTTCTGCCGGGCGCGCCAATTTTTCTAATGTTAGATTTTGATTCGGGAAGTAGCTCAGCTTGGTAGAGCACTTGGTTTGGGACCAAGGGGTCGCAGGTTCGAATCCTGTCTTCCCGACCATCTTTTAAAGAGGGGCCTTAGCTCAGCTGGGAGAGCGCCTGCCTTGCACGCAGGAGGTCAGCGGTTCGATCCCGCTAGGCTCCACCAATCTTTAATATTCCATTTCATGGCGGCGTAGCTCAGCTGGCTAGAGCGTACGGTTCATACCCGTGAGGTCGGGGGTTCGATCCCCTCTGCCGCCATCCAAAGGACCTTTAGCTCAGTTGGTTAGAGCAGACGGCTCATAACCGTCCGGTCGCAGGTTCGAGTCCTGCAAGGTCCACCAGTATTGCTTTTTATTGCACGGAGGTATACCCAAGTTCGGCTGAAGGGATCGGTCTTGAAAACCGACAGGGGTGTCAAAACCCGCGGGGGTTCGAATCCCTCTACCTCCTCCATTTTTTCTTTAAATACCATTAAGAAGTGTCTTACAATTATCATTATCGCGGGGTGGAGCAAAGCGTCATACGAAGATGACGATTTGTAGAATTTCTTGAAAAGAAATTCGTAATCTTGCATAAGAAAATCTATAAGCGTTGCTTATGATATGTCTTACAATTATCATTATCGCGGGGTGGAGCAGTGGTAGCTCGTCGGGCTCATAACCCGAAGGTCACAGGTTCAAATCCTGTCCCCGCAACCAAATGGTCCCGTGGTGTAGCGGTTAACATGCCTGCCTGTCACGCAGGAGATCGCCGGTTCGATCCCGGTCGGGACCGCCATTTCTTGTAATACATAGTTTATTAAATCCTATGTGGCTCAGTAGCTCAGTCGGTAGAGCAAAGGACTGAAAATCCTTGTGTCGGCGGTTCGATTCCGTCCTGAGCCACCATTTATGCGGGTGTAGTTTAGTGGTAAAACCTCAGCCTTCCAAGCTGATGATGAGGGTTCGATTCCCTTCACCCGCTCCAAATTGGGCCTATAGCTCAGCTGGTTAGAGCGCACGCCTGATAAGCGTGAGGTCGGTGGTTCGAGTCCACTTAGGCCCACTATTCCGCAGTAGCTCAGTGGTAGAGCAATCGGCTGTTAACCGATCGGTCGTAGGTTCGAGTCCTACCTGCGGAGCCATATTACGGGGAAGTACTCAAGTGGCTCAAGAGGCGCCCCTGCTAAGGGTGTAGATCGCGAAAGCGGTGCGAGGGTTCGAATCCCTCCTTCTCCGCCATATTTGTTTGGCCCCTTGGTCAAGCGGTTAAGACACCGCCCTTTCACGGCGGTAACACGGGTTCGAATCCCGTAGGGGTCATACTTAAAAGTTCCTAGTTGCGATATCGCAACTAGGAACTTTTTTTGTTACTTGTTATCGGTGTAACTGTCTTTGCGACGATATGGAATGTCGCCTAACTCTGATTCGATTCCTTCCTCATCCAGTTCTTCTTCGTATGCTAACGTGGTATCCCCGCGAATGATGCCAGAAGGTTCACCCTCTAAGTTACTTGTGGCAATCACGTCAATGTCTTCCGTGCTTTCGTCTTCAATTGCAGTATCATATAGTGACTCGTAATCGTCATGATCTCCTGTAAAGTCAGAGGGAGTTTCTGACGTGCCTGATTTTGCGATTTCTTCAAAGCTGTCAATGGGATCTTTAAATACGCCTTCACGTCTATCCGAAAATGTATTAGGATTGGCCATCTTCAACAAATCATCTTCTACAGGGCGGTCGTCCGGAACTTCTTGGACCGCGTCATCTACGCAGAACGGTGTATAAGGAACCGCTTCGAGACGTTCGTAAGGAATTTCCTTGCCGCATTTCTCACATACTCCATATGAACCGTCTTTCATATTTTCTAATGCTTTTTGCACCTTCTCCAGCTCATCACTTGCATGTACATTCAGTGCCCTGTCTTTTTCCCGGTCATATAATTCTGTCCCCATATCTGCAGGGTGGTTGTCATAGGTGGACAGCTCTCCAATTTCCTCTCGTTGACTTTCTTCTACATCGGTTCGCTCTTCAGTCAAAGTCAGCTCATCCTGCAGACGGAGCAGCTCTTTTTTTAACGTCATTGTTTGGTCTTTAGTTAACATTACGTTCACGTCCTTTATGGATTTACGTTCTAGTATGATTCAGAACAGCAGAATTACTTATAGGTCAGCTGTTAATTCAATGATTTCCTTTTTTGCTGTGTTATTAAACCTTTTGCATTCCATTTACGAAATATGGATATCTGCATAAAAAAGAGGCTATTCCAGAAATCAGTTTACACTGACGCTGTACAGCCTCTTTTAATAACTCTTTAGTTTGTGGTAAGATGCCCAATCAGTAATCCGATTGCAAGCAGCAGGCAGAAGAACGTATTCGTTTGAGCTGTGTATTTCATTGCAGGCATAACTTGCAAAGGCAGCTCAAATTTCTTGAAAATTTTAATTGCGCTAATTGGTTTCTTTACACAAAGAATTACCAGAAGACTCCATGGTGTAAGTCCGCCAAAAAGTACAAGGGCAAAAATCCAAGCAAATGCGAGGACAAAGAATCCGGTTTGAATGCGAATTGCATTTGCACGTCCCAACAAAATCGCTAGTGTTTTTCTGCCGCCGAGTTTATCGCCCTCCAAATCGCGGATATTGTTCGCCATCATAATCGCAGCGACCAGTAAGACACTTGGGATCGACAGTAAGACTGCGCGCTCTGATACGGTTCCAGTCTGGATATAAAATGCGATAAGGACTAATAGCATCCCCATGACGACACCAGAGAACAGTTCGCCGAGCGGCGTGTAGGCGATTGGGTAAGGACCGCCTGTATAGAAGTATCCGATCGCCATAGATATCAGTCCGACTGCTGCAAGCCACCAAGAGGTCTGCATACAGATATAGATACCCAAGAGAACTGAAACACCGTATAAGCAAAGTGCCAAGTTTAAAATGGTTTTCGGATTTACTTTATTTCGTACGATTGTTCCACCTATGCCGACAGAGTCTTCTGTATCGAGTCCGCGCTTAAAATCGTAATACTCATTAAACATATTCGTCGCCATTTGAATGAATACACTTGCGAGTAACATTGCGGCGAATAATAAGAAGTCCAGGTTCCCAAAAGGCAATGCGAGCATTGTGCCAAGGAACACAGGTGCAAAAGCCGCAGTTAACGTGTGCGGACGAGTTAGCTGCCACCACATTCTCCAGCCTGTTTCTACTTTAATTGTATCGTGCATTTCTTTCTCTCCTTCTTTTAAACATGCAAGTCTTATTGTACTCTATTCGGCACAATTACGGAATCCTTCAGGTTCTTAAAAATGCGCAGCCGCCTGATTTCCGCTATAATGGAAGTAGATATTGGCACTAAGAATTTGCCGCATGAGGAGAGAATACTATGAATCGGAAGCTTACGGACTTGCCTAGCTGGGAAAAAACGGCAGCTATGCCGCATGTCCGCTTCTTTACAGAAACAATTGAGGCGGGCGGAATATCACCGCTGTCTTTTTTTGAGGCAGGGGCGTTTATCCATGATTCTCATCGTTTTTATTGGGAAAACGCAGCTAAAACAATGACGCTCGTCGGAATTGGACAAGCGTTAACGTTAACTGATGAAGCTGGAACTAATCGCTACGATACGATTGAATCTAAATGGAAACATTATTGTGACGCACTAATCAAAGAAGACAAAGATATGGATCCTGTATTGTTTGGCGGGTTTTCTTTTGATGAAAAACGCTTATCCATGCATTCAGAATGGGAAGATTTCCCGAATGCTCTTTTCGCTGTGCCTGCTTTCCAGTTGAAGATTGAAAATGGGAAAACATTAGTTGCGATCAATTTTGTCTCAGAAGACTCAGAAACCGTTCAGCAGTTTGAAGCACTTCGAAAACAACGGGACCAATTGATCCACATGGCACAAGTACAAGAATCTGTATCTGCTGAAAAACCATTGCTCTGCTCAATGAAAGAGCTGCGCAAAGAACAGTATTTGAAGGCTGTTAAACAAATTACAGAGAAGATTCAAATGGGGGAAGCTGAAAAGGTTGTCATTGCACGGAAGTTAGCATTGCAATTTGAGCAGCCGATCCGACCGGCAGCTGCACTTCAATCCATTTCCAACGAGCAGCGTGACAGCTATAATTTCGGACTTGAAAATGGGAGCCAGTTCTTTTTCGGTGCAACTCCTGAACGATTGATTGAAATAAAAGACGGACAAGCCTTTTCTGCCTGTGTAGCAGGTTCCATCAAACGGGGAAGCAGTGCCGATGAGGATCAGCAGTTTGGAAACGAGCTTCTGCAAGATAAAAAAAATCGGGAAGAACACCAATATGTAGTCGACATGATTACAGGTGTTTTTGACTCGCTTTGTGCTTCTTATACCGCTGCAGCGAAACCCAAGTTAATGAAAGTGCGAGATATCCAACATTTGCACACACCTGTGCAGGGGCATTTAGGTGCTGAAAGCAGTATCTTCCAATTCGTGAAAGCACTTCATCCGACACCTGCTTTAGGAGGAGTTCCCACACCTGTAGCAATGGAATTGATTCGTCAGGAAGAAGACCTCGACCGCGGTTATTATGCTGCACCTGTAGGCTGGACTGATACATCGGGTAACGGTGAATTTGCAGTTGCGATACGTTCATCGTTATTAGATCAGGACAAAGCATGGCTATACGCCGGTGGAGGCATTGTCGCAGACTCTGAACCCAATCAGGAATATGAAGAGACTTGGGTGAAATTCAGACCGATGCTACGGGCACTTGGAGGTTCGCTAAATGGATAATCGCAAAACGCTGACAAACCATGTGAGAAGAATGGCTGTGATTTTAGTTCAATTGGGAGTCGCTCACGCCGTCATAAGTCCGGGATCGCGTTCGACTCCGCTTGCGTATGCACTGGCTTCCACGGAACAGGTGGAGTCCCATTTACACGTAGATGAACGATCTGCTGGATTTTTTGCACTTGGGTTAGCGAAAGCAACGCAGCAGCCTGTCGTTTTGTTATGCACTTCAGGGACCGCAGCGTCAAATTATCATCCAGCTGTGACAGAAGCGTATTATGCCCGGGTCCCGCTAATTGTCATTACCGCAGATCGGCCGCACGAGTTACGCGATGTGGGGGCTCCGCAAGCGATTCGTCAAATGGGCATGTTCGGTACTCACGTTAAATATGATGTGGACCTTCCCATACCGGAAGATTCGGCTGCAGTCGATGACTATTTAGACAGGCAAATCGCTCGTGCTGTTGGAATGTCATTATCGGAACCAAAAGGACCTGTTCATATTAATGCACCATTTAGAGAGCCATTGCTCATCGATTTCGAACAAGAATCTCCGAAGGTAACGTTTATAGAACGAATTTCCGGTGAAACAACACTGACGACCGAACAAAAGAACCACGTGGGTAACCTCATCAGTTCTGCAAAACGGGGAATACTTGTGATGGGTGAATGCCTTCCTGGTTTCGATAAGAAACAAGTTTGGTCATTTGCTAAGCGAATGAATTGGCCAGTACTTTGCGATCCATTATCCAATCTGCGATCAGAAGTTCCAGCGGATAGCCGCCATTTATGTATTGACTCGTATGATGCGCTGCTGAAAAACGCACCTTTTGCAGCACAAGCTGAAACTGACATGGTTATTCGTATCGGACCGCAGCCTGTCTCTAAACCGTTAACACTATTTTTGAAGAAGTTTCGTCCGAAAACATTCATCGTTGCAGATGAATCCCCGATTTTCCGTGATCCGCTAGGTATTGCCACGCATCACTTGCAAGTGAATGCGATGGACATACTTTCAGTAGAAGCCGATGGACATCAAGAGGCATCGTATACGGAGCTGTGGCACAAAGCGAATGAAATCGCTGCACAATTAACCGAAAGCCATCGGAGTGAACAGGTTCATGAAGGTGACTACGTTCGTACATTACTCACCTCGTTACCGGACGGAAGCGATTTGATCAGCGGAAGCAGTATGCCGATTCGGGACTTGGACACGTATTTCCGTAATACGGAGCGGGATATTGCAATTTTCTCCAACCGCGGCGCTAACGGAATTGACGGAGTCGTCTCAACTGCTCTAGGTATCCAGACTGCACGGAAACGTCCATCTTGGCTTTTAATAGGAGATTTGTCGTTCATGCATGATGTAAATGGGTTACTAATTTCTCGCATGCAGACGATGGATTTAACAATTATGGTGAGTAACAATGATGGGGGCGGGATTTTCTCTTACTTGCCTCAAGCAGCGGTTCCCAATCATTTTGAACAGCTTTTTGGGACGCCAACTGGCTTATCATTTGCACCGCTTGCTGAGATGTATGGCATTCAATACAGCTCGGTTTCATCGATTGAAGAGCTGGAAGGTCAATTAGCAGCAGAAAAGACAGCTCCACTTCGGATCATTGAGATGATTTCAGTTCGCGAACAAAATGTGCAGGCACATCGTGAATTGTGGACTGCGATCGGAGAGGAGCTCGGCCGTAATGGGTTCTGAGTGGATTACAGTCAATGGACATTCGATGCATGTGCAGCGGACGGGTGAGCCTTCTCTGCCTGTTATCGTATTTCTTCACGGATTTACGGGAAGCCTGGACACGTGGAATACAATTGTTTCACTTATGGAAGGGAAAGCCCATACCGTCGCCATCGACTTGTGGGGCCATGGGCGTTCGGACAAACCAGAAACTAGTTCTGATTATTCGATGGAGAAGCAGACTCGAGATCTGGAGCAATTATTTCAGCAGTTGGAACTCCAATCCTTCATCTTGGTCGGTTATTCGATGGGCGGACGAACGGCATTAGGATATGCGACATCTTATCCTGAGAGAATTCAAAGACTCGTGCTCGAAAGTGCTTCACCAGGCCTTAAAACGGAAGCAGAGCGTTTTGAACGCAGGCAGCGAGATGCTAAATTGGCGGATCGTCTTTTGGAGGAACCCTTTGAAGAGTTTGTGGATTTTTGGGAGAGCCTGGCGTTGTTCGACTCACAGAAGTCCATGTCTGCAGAACAAATAGAAGCTGTGCGTAAAGAACGGCTGAATCAGGACCCAAAAGGACTTGCAAATAGTCTAATGGGTATCGGTACAGGCAGCCAGCCGTCCTATTGGAATGTCCTTTCTGACCAGCTGTATCCCGTGGACCTTATTACAGGATCCCTTGATTCGAAGTTTGAAAACATCGCTTTGGAGATGAAGAATCTGTTTCCGAATGTCAGCCATTTCTCTGTTGAAAACGCAGGCCATGCAATCCACGTGGAAAAACCTGAAGAATTTGCTACAATAATAGATGGGATTGTAAAACAAAAATGATTTCTAGGAGGAAAACCATGACAAGACAATGGGAAACACTTCATACATATGAAGACATTAAGTATGAGAAGTTCAATGGTATTGCTAAAGTTACAATCAATCGTCCAGAAGTGCGCAATGCATTCCGTCCAAAAACGGTAATGGAAATGATTGATGCTTTTTCTCGCGCACGTGACGACGAAAGTATCGGAGTCATCGTTCTGACAGGTGAAGGCGAAAAAGCGTTCTGTTCTGGCGGAGACCAGAAAGTACGCGGTCATGGCGGATATGTAGGAGACGACGAGATTCCGCGTTTGAACGTTCTCGATCTTCAGCGCCTAATTCGCGTTATTCCAAAACCAGTTGTCGCAATGGTATCTGGTTTCGCTATCGGCGGCGGGCACGTCCTTCACGTTGTTTGTGATTTAACAATTGCTGCGGACAATGCGATCTTTGGCCAAACGGGACCTAAAGTCGGTTCGTTTGATGCAGGTTATGGCTCAGGATATCTAGCACGTATTATCGGACACAAAAAAGCGCGCGAAATTTGGTACTTGTGCCGCCAGTATAATGCACAAGAAGCATTGGATATGGGACTTGTCAACACAGTTGTCCCTTATGAGCAGCTGGAAGATGAAACTGTTCAATGGTGTGAAGAAATGCTAGCAATGAGTCCGACTGCACTTCGTTTCGTAAAAGCAGCCATGAATGCGGACACAGACGGCCTTGCAGGTCTTCAGCAATTGGCTGGTGACGCTACACTGTTGTACTATACTTCAGACGAAGCGAAAGAAGGACGCGATGCGTTCAAAGAAAAGCGCAAGCCGGACTTCGGTCAGTTCCCGCGATTCCCTTAATGAGTACAAGACGAAAAGACTGCCTATTGGGCAGTTTTTTCTTTATGAAAAGGAGGGCCAGCGATGATTCCTAACTGGTTATTAAAACGCGCAGCATTGACACCGCATGCGCCTGCATTGACCTTTCAAAGAAAGACATGGTCGTATCTCCAACTGAAAGAAGAGGCCGCAGACAGAGCCGGAAAACTCCGTGCTCTTGGTCTTGAACGCGGAAGCCGTATTGCATTACTTGGAGGGACGTCTGCAGAAATGGCGCTGCTCATCCATGGCTGTCTGCTTGCCGGAGTAGAAATGGTCATGCTGAATGCAAGATTGACGGCAGAAGAAATCGAGTATCAGCTGCAAGATTCTGAATCGGAACTGCTCGTGTGCGAAGAAGCTTTTCGCAATCAAGCAAAGCAGCAAATTTGCCAAACTATTGTGTATGATGAATTCCTTCAGCTGGAGAGAGAATCGTTTCCACTGGAGCAGATGTGGGAGGAAGATCGTACGCTGACGATTATGTATACATCCGGAACCACAGGATTTCCAAAAGGCGTCCGTCAAACCGCAGAAAATCATACTTCGAGTGCGCTCTCTGCTGTGTTGAACAGTGGATTGCACGCTGGTGATGCATGGCTTCATATGATGCCGCTATTTCATATAAGCGGCTTCTCCATATTAGCAAGAGCCGTTTTATATGGCTCCGAAGTGAGGTTATTCGAAAAGTTTGACGCGTCTGCAGCCGCTGAAGAAATTACGACGGGACGCGTGACTGGAATGTCTGTTGTCGCTGTAACACTCGAGCGGTTACTGACGGTCATTGAAAATAATAAGCTGACTGTACATCCGAAGTTCCGTACACTGCTTGCAGGTGGAGGCCCTGTCCCTGTCAGCTATTTAAAGCGGGCAGAACAATGCGGACTTCCTGTATTGCAAACGTATGGCATGACAGAAACAAGTTCACAGACTGCAACGCTATCTGCCGAAGACGCATTGCGGAAACCTGGATCTGCCGGTAAACCGCTATTCTTCACAGAAATCCAAATTGATGGGGCAGATGAACCGTTTGATAGAGGAGAAATCCTCATTAAAGGACCGCACGTGACAAAAGGATATATAGGAAAGCACACAACTGCGGAAGCCTTGCAAGAGGGGTGGCTCCATTCAGGGGATATTGGGTATTTCGACGATGAAGGTTTTTTGTTTGTCGCGGATCGACGTTCAGACTTAATCATATCAGGCGGCGAAAACATCTATCCTGCAGAGATTGAAGCGGTGCTTGCAGAACATCCGCAAGTGGCCGAGGCAGGCGTGTGTGCAATGGCAAGTGCCGAATGGGGGGCAATTCCCGCAGCGTTTGTTGTGACGCGGTCACCTATAAACGCGGAAAGTCTAATGGAGTTTTGCCAAACGCGTCTGGCATCTTATAAATTGCCAAAGTCATTTCACTTCGTGGACGAATTGCCCCGCAATGCGTCCAACAAATTACTGCGTAAGGAACTTCGTGAAATGTTAACTGCGGAAAAATAGAATAAAAAAAGCCGGAGGAGAAAGGGATTACTTATCCTTTCCGCCTCCAGTCAATTAATTCAGTGCTTCAGATAATACCTTAATATTGCGTTTCATCAATGAGAAATAATCTTCTTTATCTGCAAGATCCTCTTTTGTCAAAACAGACAAGTTATGAAGAATGGCGGAATCTGCCCCAATTTCATTTTGAACGACTTTGGTCAGTTTGGAACTCACATTCTGTTCAAAAAGAATTGTTTTCACATTCTTCTCTTTCGCTTCTTCTACAATATGCGCGAGTTCTTTTTGGGACGGTTCATTTTGAGTATTGAGTCCCGCAATGGAGATTTGTTCCAACCCATATTGATGAGCAAGATAGCCGAAAGCTGCATGGGAAACAAAGAACGCCTTCGAAGAAGCATGATCGGCCATCGCAGCAAATTCCTGATCCAATTCTTCTAAATCACTTTTCAGCGCTTCGAAGTTTTCCTCATACATTTGCGTATTTTCAGGAGCCTGGTCGATGAGTCCGTCGCGAACCGATGCTGCTAAATCTAAGCTAAGGACTGGAGAAATCCAAACGTGCGGATCCATGTGACCCTCGGAATGGTGTTCGTCTTCATGATCGTGCCCGTGTTCTTCCTCATCTGCTTCATGGTGATGACCTTCCATCAGTTTAGACGGATCGATATGGTCACCTGTTGAAAGCAGTTTGACGTGCTGATTTTTTAATGTCTTTTCTGCATTTTCGACAAAACCTTCAAGTCCCAGTCCCACATAGAAAAACAAATCAGCGTCTGCCAGTTTCATCATTTCTTTTTGGGTTGGATCGAATGTATGCTCATCAGTTCCTGCCGGGTAGATCGATTTTACAGAAACTGTGTCGCCGCCAATTCGTTCTGCAAAGTATTGCAAGGGATAAACCGTCGTATATACGTCGAGTTTTCCATCGTCTGACTTACCTTCCTCAGCGGTATTCTTTTTTCCACAAGCTCCAAGTATGAGCGTCAAAAGGAGAAGCCCAATTAAAATTCGTTTTCGTGTCATTTACCTAAATCCTCCAATACGTAATCATTACGATTTAAAAAGTACTTCCCTATCATACTAGAAGGAGAAGTACTTGACAACTGAAAAAGTTATTTGACTTTTTCTTTCTTAGCTGGGACAGGGTCAAATCCACCTTTATGGAAAGGATGACATTTGGAAATCCGGACAATTGTCAGCCACAATCCCTTCATGACACCATGCGTCTCCACTGCCTCTACTCCATAATGCGAGCAAGTCGGATAGAATCTGCAAGAGGGCGGAGTAAGGGGAGAAATCATTTTTTGATAAAAGCGAATGAGCAACAAAACAAACCTTTTCATATAAACCGCTCCTCATGTATTGTACGTTTAGTTTATACCGTTACGTGGTAAAATAACAGAGAGACGTATTCGATAAAATTATTGGAAAAGAGGTCGTTTTTTTATGTCAGCAGAATTAATCAAAGAATTGAACACACAAGTATCTACATGGTCAGTCATGTACACAAAATTACATAACTACCATTGGTATGTGAAAGGCAAGCAGTTCTTCACACTGCACGCTAAATTTGAAGAACTCTATGATGAAGCGACACAGCACATGGATGATATTGCGGAGCGCGTTCTGACACTTGGCGGCAAACCAACGGCTACCATGACTCAGCATCTATCTGAATCAGTTGTAAAAGAAGCAGACGGCAGTGAAAAAGCCGAGCAGATGGTGGCAGCAATCGTAGCCGATTTTGATGCGATAATGAAATCCTTGAAAACAGGTATGAAATTAGCTGGCGATGCTGGTGATTTCATGACTGAAGATCTGTTGAACGCGATTTATCAAGGAATTGAAAAACACCAGTGGATGCTTAATGCATTCCTCGGGGAAGATAACAATTAAGCAAAAAACCTTCATGACCTGCTGGATGTGCCGATAAACAGGGGGAGAGGAGCTGATTGTTTTGGACATTTCATCCATCATGGCTGGTCAATTGCGAAGTCTTCAATCTACAGTAAAACTAACGATTTTAGACAAAGCAATGACTGCAAATGCATCTGCAGCGACTGAAATGCTGCAATCTATGCCTGAAGCCGCTCATCCTTTTAAAGGTTCAGCAGTAGATATTAAAGCGTAACTGACAATGCGTCACCCGTTTAGGGAGGACGCATTGTTTTTTCTATTTCATTGAACAACGGATGGCCGATGTGTAAAATAGGTCTGTGACTAAACTGTGAATATTTGATATAGAAAAAGGAGAAATTAGAATGACAAGCACACCTTATTTACGGAACTTAATTATTGAAACCCCATCAAAACCTGGTAACTTCGCAAAAGTAGCCTACGCAATCGGTAAGCTGGAAGGGGATATAGGAGACATTCAAACCATAAAAGTCGGCACGCTGTCTACTATCCGCGATGTCTCGGTCCAATGTAATGATGCTGAACAACTCGACAAAATCGTTGAAGCCATCAATGCAATCGGTGATGGGATTCAAGTACAAGCCATTTCCGATGATGTGCTGCGTGCACATGAAGGCGGAAAGATACATATGAAAGGCAAAGTTGAGATTCGTTCACTGGGTGATCTCCGCCGTGTCTATACACCAGGAGTTGCTAACGTCTGTAAAGTGATTGAAAAAGACCCCCAGCAAGCACAATTTTTTACAGGGATTTCGAATACAGTGGCAATCGTAACGGATGGAACAGCTATTTTAGGATTAGGGAATATCGGTCCTGTAGCGGGCATGCCTGTAATGGAAGGAAAAGCGGTTCTGTTCGATCAATTCGCGGGAATCAGCGGCATTCCTATATTACTGGATACAAGCGATCCAGATCAGGTTGTTGAAACTGTTAAGCATATTCATCAAGGATTTGGCGGAATTCTTTTAGAAGATATCGGATCGCCTCATTGCTTCGAAATCGAAGAACGATTAAAAGCCGAACTCAATATTCCTGTCATGCATGATGATCAGCATGGAACAGCAGTAGTTGCACTTGCTTCAACTCTTTCTGCTTGTCGTCAAGCAGGCGTAAAGTTGGGTGACTCTGTTGTCGGTCAAATTGGATTAGGTGCAGCTGGACTTGCCATCAGCCGAATGATGATGGCATACGGGGTTAAAAAGATGCAGGGCATCGATATGAATGAACAAGCGTTGGAGCGTCTTCTTCAATACGGCGGCACAACGGCAGAATCTTTGGAAGAAATAATGGCAACAAGTGATATCGTTATTGCTACCACTGGTGTCCAGGGATTGATCAAACCTGAAATGGTTCGTCCGGGACAAATTATTTTAGCACTGTCGAATCCTCATGCGGAAATTCAACCGGAAGCCGCGCTTGAAGCAGGTGCTGCATTTGCTGCGGATGGACGACTCGTGAATAATGTCCTTGGATTCCCTGGGATTTTCCGCGGTGCACTTAATGCGAAAACGACTAAAATCACATATGATATGCTCATTGCTGCAGCATTAGCGATTTTGGATTCGACAAAACATGGAGATCTCGTGCCGCATCCATTAGACCCGAATGTTCATCAAAACGTGGCAGATGCTGTTGAGAAGGCAGCTAATTTAAGCAGTCTGTAAATCCCTGCACATACACATGCCAAAGTGGTCCATACTACTTTAAAAAAGAGGATGGGATTACTTTGGCAGACGAAAAATATACAATGTATGTGTCAGTTGCTCACCAGCAAGTCAATATTCATAAGGAAGATTCCCCCTATGAATACGTAGTGAACATTCCAAAAGATTATATTGAAGTTTTTCACCATTTGTTTGATCAGACCAATGAATTGGAATTTTTTAACTTTCTGAGAGCCCATTTACCGTATGTCCCTTATCATTATGACCGGAATAATCACAACGTGGATTTACGGTTATACAAAATGTACGCGCTCATCCATGAATTCACGGATGATGAATCGAAAAAGTTCATAGAACAAATGCCGTTTTTCCGTCAACCGGTCGTGAGTCATAAAGGTGCAGGGAACATGTAAATGGGCAGATCAGCTGGATAGGGTGTGCAAGCGATGTTGACATTTGACGACCTGAAGGGAAGTCGTGTAGAGCTGGTTTTTGGTGAACAGGCATTGGAAGCGCGTCATGTCTTAGTAGTACTTAAACACGAAGGAAAGTGGCTGTTGACCACCCACAAAATTCGAGGCGTGGAATTTCCAGGCGGCAAAGCGGAGTCAGGTGAAACGATAGAAATGGCTGCAATCCGGGAAGTGATGGAGGAAACGGGTGTGACCGTTAAAAACTTAGTGAAATTTGCAGAGTATGTGGTCTATACGGAACCTCCGTTTTGCAAAGCGGTATTTACAGCAGACGTTGTTGCCATTGATGAGGATGCAGAACGTTTTGAAACTGATGGAGCCCTGTGGCTGACAGATGAACAATTAGACCGCTGTGACACGCTCAGCTTTCATATGAAGGATAAAGGAATGAACGAACTGAGAAGTTGGGTGGAGCAGCATGCATGATGATGGTCAAATCATCTCTAAACGACTGTATCCGTCTCCGAATCCTTTCATTGAACTCACTGAAATCACGTATTTAAGTGGCGGGGTAAAAGTGAAAGGCATGCTGGCCGAACCAAAAGAAGCGGGAAGTTACGAAGGACTTATATATATGAGAGGCGGCATACAGCACATAGGTATGGCGCGGCCTGCTCGCATTGCACAATTCGCAAGCCAGGGATTTGTCGTTTTTGCTCCTTATTATCGTGGAAATCGGGGCGGGGAAGGACGCGACGAATTTGCTGGTGCAGACCTGCAAGACGCTGTAAGTGCGGTAGATGTACTAAAACAAAGTCCAAAATGGAAAGAAGGACGCGTTCACTTGTTTTCTTTCTCACGAGGAGGCATCATGGCGCTCTGGACCGCAATTTTACGGGATGATATCACGTCGACAGTCCATTGGGCTGGTGTTTCAGATGTTGTGTTTACGTATAAAGAGCGGGAAGATATGCGCCGGATGATGAAACGTGTAATTGGCGGCTCACCGAATAGCGCACCCGATGCATATCGGGAACGAACAGCGTTATTCAGGGTGGAAGAAATTGACGCGCCGGTACTCATCATTCATGGAATGAAAGATGAAAACGTGTCGTTTGAACAAGCCATTATGCTGGAAGATGCACTTCGGAAACACCAGAAAACCACCGAAACGTGGTATTTCCAAGATTATACCCATCACTTCCCATCCTGGCACAATGCTAAGATCGTCAGGGATCTGACAAATTGGATGAGAGCGCAGCCGTAAAAAAAGAACCTTCCGGGATTAGGAAGGTTCTTTTTCGTGCTATTAAATAATTGGACCGCCCTTTTGAAGAATCTCTTCAGAAACTTGGTCAAACTTTTTGAAGTTGTCTTTGAAAAGCTGTGATAGCTCTTTTGCTTTTGCATCATATTCGGATGCATCGCTCCAAGCATTGCGAGGGTTCAGCACTTCACTTGGAACACCCTGGATTTGCTTAGGAATCTGAAGGCCGAATGTAGCAGAAGTTTCTGTTTCAACATCATCTAATTCTCCAGAAAGTGCTGCGCGAACCATTGTGCGTGTGTGCTTCAAGTCCATACGTTTACCAACGCCATAGACACCGCCGGTCCAGCCAGTGTTTACAAGGAATACACGTGAACCGTGCTCATCGATTTTCTTGCCTAGCATATCTGCATATACTGTTGCCGGAAGCGGCAGGAATGGTGAACCGAAGCATGTAGAGAATGTTGCTTCTGGTGATGTGATTCCACGTTCAGTACCCGCAAGTTTCGATGTGAATCCGCTTAGGAAATGATACATCGCTTGTTCTTTCGTCAATTTCGAGATTGGAGGCAGCACGCCGAACGCATCAGCAGTTAGGAAGATGATCGTTTCCGGGTGTCCAGCAACTGATGGAAGCACGATATTGTCAATGTTCTCAATTGGATAAGCAGCGCGTGTATTTTCAGTTAAAGTTGTATCATCATAATCGGGCACGCGTGACTCTGTATCGAGTACCACGTTTTCTAAAACTGTCCCGAATTGAATGGCACCGAAGATCTCAGGTTCTTTTTCTGGTGACAAATGGATGCACTTCGCGTAGCATCCGCCTTCAATGTTAAAGATTCCATGATCTGACCAACCGTGCTCATCATCACCGATGAGTTTGCGGTTTGCATCAGCAGAAAGCGTTGTTTTACCTGTACCTGACAAGCCGAAGAATAGAGCTGCATCGCCTTTTTCCCCAACGTTTGCTGAACAGTGCATGGAAAGAATGCCGTTCTCAGGAAGCAGGTAGTTCATGACAGAGAAAATCGATTTCTTCATTTCTCCTGCGTATTCAGTACCGCCGATTAACACAATACGTTTTTCGAGTGAAATGATGACAAATGTTTCAGTGTCCGTACCGTCAACAGCAGGATCTGCTTTGAACGAAGGTGCAGCCAGGATTGTGAATTGTGCTTCGTGCATTTTCAATTCTTCTTCAGTAGGGCGGATGAAGAGCTGATGCACGAACAGGTTCTGCCACGCAAATTCGTTGATAACTTGAATAGAAAGTTGTGAAGCTTTGTCAGCTCCTGCAAATCCTTTAAATACAAATAGTTCTTCTTTTGTTTGAAGGTGGTTCAAAACCTTCTTATATAGGTTGTCGAAGTGATCTTCTGAAATTGGACGATTGACAGAACCCCAGTCAATCTTATCTTTTGAAGCCGCTTCTTCAGTTATGTAACGATCTTTAGGGGAACGGCCGGTATACTTCCCGGTTTGCGCTGTAACGGCTCCATCTGCTGAAAGCTTCGCCTCACCGCGGGAAACTGCTTTTTCGACTAATACAGGTACAGAGGGCTGTAATGTAATATTAGTTCCAGAAAGAAGTTCTTTGAGTCCATTATCTATTTTCGCTGAAATCATAGGTAGATACCGTCCTTTTCATTATTGCCCGTGTTGGGGCTGTCTTATTTTGAATTAGTATAACACATTAAGAATAATAAACTATACTAATTCAAAACTCAAGTGAGAACAACAAAAAAATTGACAATAGCTCTATTTTCTCGTAGCATAGATAGATGAACGGATACTCTTATCCCGAGTCGGCGGAGGGACAGGCCCTATGATGCCCGGCAACCTGCATAGACGTCCTTGTCTATGAAAAGGTGCCAAACCTGGAGCAGGGGGAAACCCTGGACGATAAGAGTGAAAGGTGCCTATGAAACTCATGCCTTTCCTCATGTATGCAATACGTGAGTGGAGGGCTTTTTCTATTGTTTGCCTTTATCCTTGTGAACGTTGAACGTCGCTTCTCTTCAGGCGCGGGACGAAAACTGGGAAAACGAGAGTACCGTATCACGAGTTCGCTGTAAGGAGACTTGCGGCTGAAGGAGGAAATCATATGACAAATCGACGACTGTTTACATCTGAGTCGGTAACAGAAGGCCATCCTGATAAGATGTGCGACCAAATTTCAGATGCAATTCTGGATGCGATTATCGAGGAAGACCCGAACGCACGCGTTGCGTGTGAAACGACAATTACAACAGGATTAGTTCTCGTGATTGGAGAAATTACGACAACTACGTATGTCGATATTCCGAAAGTGGTTCGAGAAACCGTAAAGGAAATTGGCTACACACGTGCGAAATACGGATTCGATTACGAAACGTCTTCCGTACTGACATCTATTGATGAACAATCACCGGACATCGCAGCCAGCGTCGATCGTGCGCTTGAAGCACGTGAAGGCCAAATGGATGACGAAGAATTAGAAGCAATTGGTGCTGGCGACCAGGGACTCATGTTTGGATATGCGTGTAACGAAACAGAGGAATTGATGCCTCTGCCAATCAGCCTTGCGCACAAACTTTCACGTCAGCTTACAAAAGTGCGGAAAGAAGAAACACTTGACTACTTACGTCCGGATGGGAAAACACAAGTAACGATTGAATATAATGAAAAGAACGAACCCATCCGTGTGGATACGATTGTTATTTCTACACAGCATCATCCTGAAGTGACACTGGAGCAATTGCAGCGTGAAGTCAAACAGCACGTGATTGACTCTGTCGTACCGAAGAACTTACTGGATGAAGAAACAAAATACTTCATCAACCCATCTGGGCGTTTTGTGATTGGAGGTCCACAAGGGGACGCTGGTTTAACTGGACGTAAAATCATCGTTGATACGTACGGAGGCTATGCTCGGCATGGGGGAGGTGCGTTTTCTGGTAAAGACGCAACCAAAGTTGACCGTTCAGCATCTTACGCAGCACGTTATGTTGCTAAAAACTTAGTCGCTGCAGGTCTTGCGGATCGCTGTGAAGTACAGCTGGCGTATGCAATCGGTGTGGCGAAGCCTGTTTCGATTTCTGTTGATACATTCGGAACAAGTGATATTCCTGAAAGCCGTCTTGTTGAGCTTGTCAGAAACCATTTCGATCTGCGCCCGGCAGGGATTATCAAGATGCTCGACCTGCGCCGTCCGATTTATAAGCAGACAGCAGCTTACGGTCACTTCGGCAGAACGGATATCGATCTTCCTTGGGAACGGACAGACAAAGCTTCAGCATTGAAAGAAGAAGTTACTCAACTTAAAGGGTAAATACAAAAAAGCAAGGGCCGATTTAAGCGCCCTTGCTTTTCTTTTTTACATTTCAATTTTGAAGTTGTTTGTAATACTGACCTTTTTCTACGTAGCTCTTAACGATTCTGTCCATATCCGCCCGGTCTTCGTCTGTAACTTCACGAACAACTTTTGCCGGAGAACCGAGTGCTAACATACCAGGGGGAATGACTTTACCTGGAGGAACTAAACTGCCTGCCCCTACAAATGCGCCTTCACCAACCACTGCACCATCTAATATTATAGAACCCATTCCAACGAGAGCCCCTTTTTTAATTGTACAGCTATGTAACGTAACTTTATGTCCGATTGTGACGTCATCTTCTATGACTAACGGTGTGTTAGGACTTTGATGCAGACAGGATAAGTCTTGAATGCTGACGCGTTTACCGATACGGGTCGGTGCAACGTCGCCGCGGATGACGGTACTAAACCAAACAGACGAATCCGCGCCGATTGTGACATCTCCGCTAATGACAGCAAAATCAGCTACAAAAACGGTTTCATCGATGTTTGGCCAAACATCCTTATACGGAACAATCATGAAAATGCCCTCCTTGTTGTGCATTGATGTATAATAATCCTATCAAAGTTTTAGGACCATGTACAAATTGAGTTTAAAGCATTGATATAAATGGAGGGAAGCGCTATGTGGAAATGGGAAGCAGACGGACAAGCAAAAGCAGTCATTGTCATTGTACATAACGCGTACGAAGACCATCAGCGGTATGCATGGCTGATACAGCAATTAAGGATTTCGGGATTTGACGTGATTACAGGTGATTTGCCGGGACATAGTCCGGAGGAGAAAGGGAATCCTCATGAAGAGACTTTCGATTCTTATAAAGAGTTTGCAAAGAAAATGATCGACGCTGGATTGAAAGAAAGTGTGCCCGTCATCGTATTGGCTCATGGGTTGGGTGCTACAGTGATGATTCATTTACTTCAGAGGCATCGAATTGAATGCGCTGGGCTAATTATCAGTTCACCGTGGCTATCGTTAATCCACCACCCGCCTAAGTTTTCATCTATGCTGACACGTCTGGCATCTTCAATGAAGTTAGATCATGGAGTTACTTATGACATGCTTACGAAAAATATGGATGAACGTCCGAAAACACGTCATGCATCCGACGTGAGATCGGTTGTAACTGGCGGCTGGTACAAAGAACTCACATCATTCATGAAAAGTACTCTTCAGAATGAGAAATCGATACAAGACGTACCGCTGCTCGTTCAAACTGGCGGAGAAGATCGAATGACAGATACAGCGGAATCGAAAAAGTGGATGAAACGTCAAAATCTCAGTGAGTTTCAATATAAAGAGTGGCGTCATTTATATCATGATATCTACCATGAACCCGAGCGAGATGAAGTATTTTTATATACAAAATCATTCATCGATAATGTGCTGCGTTCACTTGGATACGTGATTGAAAATTGAAAAACGGAGGTTCTACTATGGAAGCAGAGTCAAAGAAAGAGTTTTGGTCATGGGGGAAGTCCCTGATTGTTGCAGTGCTTGTAGCATTTATTGTCAGACAGTTCTTGTTTACACCAGTTATCGTTTCAGGAGAATCGATGGAACCGACGTATCACGATAAAAACCGGGTAGTCATTTCGAAAATTTCTACCCTTGAACATTTCGACAAAATTGTGTTTCATGCACCGAATGCAGATGAAGACTTCATTAAACGGGTAATCGGACTGCCAGGGGATACAATTGTTATGGAAAATGACGTCCTTTCCATCAATGGAAAGACATACAAGGAGACGTACTTGAACTCAAACAAAGCGGCACTTCCAGAAGGTCAAAAATTGACGCAGGACTTCGAAGTGAAAGTACCAGAAGGCCAGCTGTTCGTGATGGGGGATAACAGAGCGAACAGCATGGACAGCCGAATCTTTGGAAGTATTGAGGAAGACTCTGTAGTTGGAAAAGTGAAGTTCCGTTTTTATCCATTCGATGAAATCGGAAATCCAAAGTAATTATTCGCAGTGAACAGGTAAAATTCACCTGACTCAGTCTGATGTTTTTGAGACATGCTAGCAATAGACCCTTAGAAAAGGAGTGGCAGCATTGTCAGAAAAGCATGAAGGCAAAGAGCAGCGAGCGAAACAGCAATCAGGCAGTATGTCTGGAACGGAGTACACGGACAGTCAGCGCAGGACTGATGAAGTCGCTTCGACCGCGTACACGGGAAGTGCTAAAAAGAAAGTCGATCTGCAAAATGATCGGCTGGAAACAGGTGGATTTTAGCGGTGCACCAACTAATTTATCAAACCTCTGCAGAACATGTGCAGAGGTTTTTTACATCGTTCTAGTCCTCATGAGAACTCAATTTATGATAAATTTAAAGGAACGTATTCTTAAGGGAGATTTGATGTGGATGGAAGATTTTTTTGAACGTAAAAAAAGACAGCTGAATATCCAATTGAACGATGTGCAAAAACAGGCGGTCCTTACAACGGAAGGACCCCTTTTGCTGCTGGCTTGTCCAGGCTCAGGGAAGACGACAACCATAATAATGCGCATCGGTTATTTAATAGAAGAACTTGGCGTTAAACCGCGGCGTATAAAAGCCATCACTTTTAGTAAAGCTTCTGCAAAAGATATGCAGAAACGATTCTCGACATTGTTTCCAGAATTACCAGCGGCGGATTTTTCGACAATCCACAGTTTAGCGTTTACGATTTCTAAAAAGTGGCTTGCAAAACAAGGGCGTCAATTTACACTGCTCGAAGGATTCCCAAAACAAAACGCACTGAAAGCGGCATGCCGTCAAGTGTTAAAAGAAAATGCAACAGAAGACCAGCTAAATTCGCTTTCTACGTATATCAGCCTAATGAAGAATCAAATGATTCCTGCAGAGAACTGGTCGGAAAAAGATGAGCCATTTGAGAAAGCATCAAAGATCGCACGTCACTATGAAACGGTGAAGAATGGCGGTGCAGATAACACGCTGCTCGACTTTGATGATCTTTTATTAGCAGCTGAACAAGCTATGCGAACGGATGAAGATCTCGGTGCAGAATTCCAATCCAACTATGACTACATCTTAACAGACGAAAGCCAAGATACATCGCTCGTCCAACACAAAATCGTGGAACATCTGACAGCCATGCACGGAAATCTCTGTGTCGTTGCAGATGATGATCAGTCGATCTATGCATGGAGGGGAGCGGATCCAGATTATTTAATGGATTTCAAGCTTGTGTATCCAGAAGCGAAGCTCTTGTATATGGAACAAAACTATCGATCTTCTTCTGAAATCGTGACAACATCAGCGACATTCATCAAACGAAATAAAAAACGCTGGGATAAAAAGATGCATACGGAAAACGGTTCAAAAGGAAAAATTCAGTTGCGCCGCTTCACCAATCCAAAGCAGCAATTGGAGTATGTGACGTACGAACTTCTTGCTGAAGAGAATTTGAGTGAAGTTGCAATTCTATTCCGGAATAACGCTTCCTCTACGCCTTTTGTAAACGAACTCCATCGCAGAGGCATTCCTTTTTATATGAAAGACGCAGATGATAAGTTTTTCTCCCACTGGGTCGTCCAAGATATTCTCAATTTCATGCGGCTGAGTTTCAATCTAGAGCGAAAAGATATTTTTGCGAAGGTAGCAGGGAAGATGCAGTTATTTGTATCGAAATCGGCTTTACAGCAATTTGAGCGAAGTATGATAAAGGGGAATGTGTTCGATGCTTTCAAAGAGATGGCGGTTTTGAAAGATAGCCAGATTAGGAAGCTCGATGCATATAAGGATGTCTACAAAAAAATTCCAGATATGAGACCTGCACAAATCATCCGCATGATCCGGTATGAGCTGGGATATGAAGAAAGTCTGGTAAGCATGTCGACAAAGTTCGGATATCGTGCGGATAGCTTAAAAGGAATTTTAGATACGTTAGAAGGCATTGCTGAACAGACAAGGACGATGATTGAGTTTGCAGAACAGCTGAAGACGCTGGAAGAGGCGGTGCAGCAGGCAAAACGTGATCCTGCTGGGCAAGCCGTAACGCTTTCCACTTTCCATAGTGCAAAAGGGTTAGAGTTTAAACGGGTGTTTATGATCGACCTTGTCAAAGGAACCATTCCTTCAGAGGATGACCTGACGGATCCTCAATTGCTAGAGGAGGCAAGACGCTTATTTTATGTAGGCATGACCCGAGCGAAAGACAGACTGGAATTGTTGTCCTTTTCCATGGAAGATGGAAAGACCAAAGAGGACTCCAAGTTTGTGAATGAAGTACGGGGGATTTTGTTGCCGAAACGCACGGATTCTGCAAAATCCACAAGCAGTTTGGTGAAAACAGCCCCTAAATCTATCGAGGTGAATCCGAATGGAATCGGGGATCTTCAACTATTAAGTAAGGGTGCACTCATAAAGCATCGGGTTTTCGGTAAAGGAGAAATCCTCGAAGTGGGCAGCGAATCGATTGAAATTCGATTTGCCGCTGCTACAAAGAGATTGGCATTACAGCCCGTGCTTGAAAAGCGAATGCTGGAAGCAGCTGAGCTATGAGAACAATTTTAGCGATAGGTGCTGCGGGTGCGCTCGGGGCATTAGCAAGAACGCTGCTCGGATTACTGGTTCCTGTTTCAAATGGATTTCCTGTTGGCACGTTTGTTGCGAACATCGCAGGTACGTTCATTTTATGTTTTCTTGTAGAAAAAACCCTTCATTGGACGCTTGTGAACAAAACAACATATGACGCCATAACGGTTGGATTTTTGGGAGCATTCACTACATTCTCTTCATTCAGCTATGAAACCTTTGAGCTTTTGCAGACTGATGTTGGATTGGCGCTGCTTTATGGCGGCGGCAGCTTAGCGGTTGGATTGTTCGCAGGCGCATTTGGATTTCGTCTTGGCGGAAGGAGGCAGGCAGCATGACAGGATTTGAACTAGCCGCTGTAGCAGCAGGCGGTTTCATTGGTGCAATTATTCGTTATCAGGCATCTGGAAAGTTGAACATAAACGCACGAATTCCTTATGGAACGCTTCTAGTCAATATGCTTGGCTGCCTGATCATTGGTCTAGTATTCGGTCTGGAGCTGTCTGTCCCGTTAACCTTTTTCCTTGTATCCGGAGTTGCGGGAGCTCTGACGACGTTTTCAACTTGGCTAAAGGAAGTTTTAGGAATGGCGCGTCTTCAGCAAATGATGAAAGCTTTCGGATATATGATAGGTTCAGTCATTTTGGGAATTGGTTTTGTATACGCAGGCTATATTAGCGGATCTTTTTTCTAGAGTAACAGTTTAATAAGCATCTGTTCGGGAATAGACTTGTGACTGATATTCTTGAATGGAGGCGGACAAGCTTGCATAACGAAAATGAAAATCAAAACAAAAAACACCGTCAGCTTGAGACATTTCGTGCTGAAGATAAAAACGAATCTTTAACAACAAACCAAGGTCTTAAAGTATCCGAGGATGAACATTCATTGAAAGCCGGTGAACGCGGTCCTACACTTATGGAAGATTTCCATTTTCGTGAAAAGATGACGCATTTTGACCATGAGCGGATTCCGGAACGTGTAGTCCATGCGAGAGGGTATGCAGCTCATGGAGAATTTGAATTATACGAATCAATGAGTGCCTATACAAAAGCGGATTTCTTGCAGACACCAGGCAAGAAAACACCACTTTTCACACGGTTTTCAACAGTAGCAGGCAGCAAAGGTTCTGCTGAAACAGTGCGCGATGTTCGCGGATTTGCAGTGAAGTTCTATACAGACGAAGGGAATTATGACTTAGTCGGAAACAATATGCCGGTTTTCTTTATACAGGATGCGATTAAGTTTCCGGATTTAGTCCATGCTGTAAAACCAGAACCTCATAACGAAATGCCGCAAGCCGCTTCTGCACATGATACATTTTGGGACTTTGTCGCCAATAACCAAGAGTCTGCACATATGGTGATGTGGCACATGTCTGACCGTGCAATTCCCCGCAGCTTTCGCATGATGGAAGGGTTCGGTGTACATACCTACCGTTTTGTGAACGCAGAAGGAAAATCCCATTTCGTAAAATTCCATTGGAAACCGAAATTAGGCGTTAATTCACTCGTTTGGGATGAAGCCCAGAAAATCAGTGGTAAAGATCCTGATTTCCATAGAAGAGACTTATGGGAAGCAATCGAAAATGGAGACTTTGCTGAGTGGCAACTCGGTGTTCAACTCATTGAAGAATCGCAGGAATTCGATTTCGACTTCGACATTCTCGATCCTACTAAAATTTGGCCGGAAGAAGACGTTCCTGTGAAAATCATCGGGAAAATGACGCTGAACCGAAATGTCGATAATGTTTTTGCGGAAACGGAACAAGTGGCATTCCATCCAGGTCATGTAGTGCCGGGAATTGACTTCTCAAATGATCCATTATTGCAAGGCCGTCTATTCTCGTATACAGATACACAACTGATCCGGTTAGGCGGGCCGAATTTCCATGAGCTGCCGATCAATCGACCTGTTTGCCCCTTCCATAATAATCAGCGTGATGGTTATGGTCGTCAGACGATTAATACAGGACAGGTAGCCTATCACAAAAATTCATTAGCTGATAATACCCCATCTGTTTCAACGGAAGAAGAGGGCGGATACGTTCACTATCAGGAAAAAGTCGACGGTCGCAAGGTCGCAGCTCGCAGTGATTCTTTCAAAGATCATTTCTCTCAAGCGAAATTGTTCTGGAACAGTATGTCGATTGTAGAGAAAAAGCATATTATCGATGCGTTCAGCTTTGAAGTCGGTAAAGTGAAAAATAAAGATATTCGTCAGCAAGTCGTGGACATGTTTGGCCATGTGGATAATGGATTAGCTTCGGCTATTGCCCATGCTGTAGGTGTACACGCACCAAATGCCAGTGAAGAGAGCACAGTTACGAAAAGTTCACCTGCATTAAGCCAAGAGCACAAAGCGAAGTTGCCTGATACGCGAAAGGTTGGAGTGCTGATTGGCAACCAATTCGATGATAAAGAGGTTGAAACTATCGTAGAAGAGTGTTTGAATGCAGGAATGAATGTGGACTTGATCAGTGAAAAGTACGGCACTGTGACTGGCATCAATGGTCTGGAAGCGGAAGTGGATGAAACGTTCTTGACGATGCATGCTGTCCTGTATGACGCAATTGTGGCAGCAGGGGGAGAAGCAGAAAATCCTCAAAAGTTCAAAATGGATACGATTGACTTCCTCAACGAAGCGTATAAACATTTTAAACCAATCGGTATTTTATCAAAAGGAAAAGAATTCGCAGATGACTCCGATGTAAAAGAGACTGCGGGAGTAATACTGGCGAATAATGATAGTTTCGCACAAGAATTTGTAAATGCAGTGGCACAACACCGCCATTGGGATCGATGAAATGAGTACCAGCAGCTGTCCATAAGACAGCTGCTTTTCTTTCGTCTAACAACCTGGTAAACTAGGAAGAATGAACAAATGAGTGGGGACTGAATAATTATGGCACAGCGAACGAGTAAAAAAGGCAAGGGAAAAGGGAGTCTATCCGCACTGATAGTTGCTGTATTGCTAGCAGGGGCTTACTATCTTTTCTTTCAAGAAGAAGACACAGCGCCAACGAGGGATGGTCTGATTCCTGTTGAATTAGTCAAGACGATTGATGGCGATACGATAAAAATCATGTACGAAGGCAAAGAAACGAATGTCCGTTATTTACTCATTGATACACCAGAGACTCATCATCCGAGACTTGGAAAACAGCCATTCGGAGAAGAAGCGAAGAGACGTAACCAGGAATTGATGAATAGCGGGAAGCTAGAGATTGAATTTGATATCGGACAGAAATACGATAAATACGATCGATTACTTGCTTATATTTATATAGACGGAGAAAGCGTTCAAGAGAAATTATTGTCTGAAGGGCTTGCTCGGGTGGCTTATGTCTATCCGCCGAACACACGCCATCTGGATGAGTATGAAAAAGTTCAAAAAGAAGCGAAGAAAAAAGGCATCGGAATTTGGACGTTAGAAGATTACGCAACCGATCGTGGATTCGACAGCGGCACGTATCCTGTTAAAGGAGATACTTCTTCAAAAACGACTGCCAAACAGCCTGTTTCGACCACAACGGAACAGTTTGCTAATTGTACAGAACTCCGGAAAGTATATCCAACAGGTGTAAAAAAAGGTCACCCCGCTTATAGCGAGCGTTTAGACGGAGACAAAGACGGCATGGCTTGTGAACCTAGATAGATATATTGTATAACTTGACAAACTTTAAAGTCATGGTAAGATTTCAATAATCATTCAAACCGAAAAGTAAATAGTCATTCAAAGTGATGATGCAGTAGTGAACGAAGCAAGCAGCAGCCAGAGACTGGATAGATGGTGTAAGTCCAGGCACTTCGTTACATGAATTACGTCAACAAGCAATCTTTGAATCCAATGAAGCGGGTAAGCGATGTCAGCTTATCAACATGGGTGGTACCGCGGAGAACTCCTTCGTCCCTGTTATAGGGAACGAATGGAGTTTTTTTGTACGCAAAAGCCGAGGAGGATACCGCCATGTTTCACATTCAACCATTACTCAAACCCACATTCTTAGAGTCCATTTCATTGATCCTCTTGATTGTCGGGATGATCAGCGCAAGTATTATCGGATTTGGGGCTGTTCCCCATTTACCGATTTTGGCATCCATTTTGCTGCTCATTGGATATGGACTGCTCAAAAAGATTTCCTACCGGGACCTTCAAGACGGAATGACAGAAGGCTCCGGTGCCGGTATGGGCGCAGTATTTTTGTTCTTCTTCATCGGGATGCTCATTAGCAGCTGGATGATGAGCGGAACCATTCCAAGTTTGATCAATGCTGGTTTTCTGCTCATCACCCCTTCTTATTTTTATGCAATTGCGTTCACCGTAACCGCAATTATCGGGATATCGATCGGAAGTTCTTTGACGACTGTTGCAACCGTTGGTGTCGCACTGCTCAGTATGTCAGGCGTACTCGGTCTATCACCAGCGATTGCAGCAGGAGCTATCGTTTCAGGTGCATTCTTTGGAGATAAAATGTCTCCTCTATCGGATACGACGAACTTAGCATCATCGATTGTAGGTGTCGATTTGTTCACCCACATTCGAAATATGATGTGGACGACCGTTCCGGCATTTGTCCTGTCCTTTGGGATCTTTGCGATCCTTTCTCCATCAGCGGGGGATGCGAAATTAGATACTATCCAATCATTTCGTGAAGCACTTGCAGAAACGGGCCTGGTTCATTGGATATCATTCCTGCCGTTAGTCATACTTATTGTATTGACGCTGATGAAAGTACCAGCACTGCTGACGCTTGCAGCAAGCACAGCATCAGCCGTCTTGATCGGCTGTATGCTGCACGCATACAGCGTTTCAAAAGTGTTTGGCATTCTATTTGACGGATTCAAATCCGAAACAGGTGTAGAAGCTGTAGATAGTTTACTAAGCCGCGGCGGTATTAGCAGTATGTTCTTCACGATCACACTTGTCATCTTAGCTCTTACAATGGGGGGACTGCTGTTTAAGTTAGGAATCGTCCAAACGTTACTCTCCAAGGTCGAACAATCTTTACGTTCAGCCAGTTCTGTAATTGGTGCTTCCGCGTTAACAGCAATAAGCATTAATGTCTTGATTGGTGAACAATATTTATCAATTCTGCTAACAGGGCAGGCATTCCAAGGCCAATTTAAAAAATTAGGTCTTGCGAGTAAAAACTTAAGCCGGGTGATGGAAGATGCAGGGACCGTTGTCAATCCGCTCGTCCCATGGAGTGTATGCGGGATATTCATCTCGGGTGTCCTAGGTGTGCCTGTAGGCGATTATTTCGGATTTGCGTTCTTCTGTCTCTTCTCACCGATTTTGACGGTTGTGTTCAGTCTCTTAGGTAAAACATTGACGTATGAAGATACTGCAAAAGAAACCCATTCCTAACATGAAAAAGCAGTGGTCCCAAAACGCGAGGCCACTGCTTTTGTTCATTTCAATGAAAATTTCTCTTTATAATTAGTTGCGTCTTTCAATGCTTGTTCTTCTTGAGGAATTCGGACGGACATCATCCAGGCATTCAGCAAAGTGAAGACAATGGCTGTGATATAGGCGCCGAATATCATTGGCAGGACGAGGATTTCAGTCGCGACAATCACATAGTTAGGGTGTCGGATAAATTTATATGGACCTTTCATGACGACGTCAGCGCCGGGAAGAATGATAATCTTGGTATTCCAGTACTTCCCGAGAGAGGCAAGACACCAAACCCGCAGCACTTGTGTGAGCAGGAAGATCGTCAACAGGATGCCCCAGATTGGAGACAGCGCTGGCTTTCGAATGAGTACTTCCAGCAGTAAGGAAACAAAGAAAGCAGTGTGCAGCAGTACAATTGCCGGATAGTGACGTGCTCCAGCTTCGAAGGCACCTTGGGCTTTCATTCGTTTTTCATTGTTTTTAGCAATGACTAATTCTGCCAGCCGCTGAAGGATGACGATTGAAATTACAATCCAGAAGAACACTTCATTCACCTCATTCCCATTTCAACAGCTGCAGTTCCCCGCAAAATCCTGGTCCCAGTGCAGCAAGTACACCGTATTCACCTTTTGCAGGCTTCGCTTCCATGAATTCTTTCAAAACATAAAGGACCGTAGGGGACGACATGTTACCGTTCATCCGTAATACATTCCTTGAAATCTCCGTCATTGAACTATTAAAGTTCAGTGCTTCTTCATACGCTTCTAACACTTTTTTACCGCCAGGATGTGCGACAAAATGGGAAATGTCTTTGTCTGTGAGGTTGTTCTTGTTTAAGAATTGGTGGACAAACGGACCGAGCCAATCGCTAATGATGACAGGAATGCTTTTAGAGAAAACAACGTACAATCCGCTATTTTTCACATCCCATCCCATGACATCTTCAGAATCAGGCATTAGCTTGGATGTCGTTGCAACAATCGAAGGTCTCACTTGCTTGGATCGTAATCGGGATAAATCGCCGGCAACTAATGCGCAGGCGACTCCGTCTGAAAATAACGAGACCCCAACGAGATTACTCTTAGAATAATCATCCTTCTGAAAAGTAAGGCTGCACAATTCAATCGCAAGGACGAGGACATTTGCTTCCGGATAAGCCATACAGAATTCATTTGCCCGACTTAGCCCGGAAGCACCCCCCGCACAGCCAAGACCCCAAAGGGGAATCCGTTTTACATCATCTCGGAATGGCAGATTATTCATAATGCGAGCATCGATACTAGGGGTTGCAATGCCTGTACTTGAAACAAAAATAATGGCATCGATATCTTTGCAGTCGACTTTCTGATCTAGCATTGCAGATTCCAGACACGCAGTGACGGCAGCAGTTCCATATTCAATTGCATGTGTTATGTACAACTCGTTTCGTTCTTCGAAATCATGGGCTCTCCCATACCATTCGAGCGGCATACAGACATTTCGCTGTTCGATATCACCGTTTTGAAACACAGTTAACAGCCGTTCAATATCTTTGAACCGTCCACTGAAAACGGAACGAGATAGTTCAACAGCTTCTTCTTGTTTAATAAGATTAGGCGGTAAATGAGTACTCACCGATAGAATTTTGGGCATGTGCGGACCTCCTATTGTCTTTAGTTCACTAATTTCCTAAAACAAGTAAACGTAAACGTTATCAAACAAAAAACGAGTAAACCATCTCAGAGTCTTGTACACTTAGTTCAATAAGGCGGACTTGCAAATAAAAAATTGCGGGTGCCGGTCTGATTAAATCAAACAAAAGGAGAGGATAATTATGAAGCTTATTGAAACGCCAAGCCAACTAAACAGTAAAGCGAAATCGGTCGAACAAGTATGTGCAATTCCAAATGCTAAAGTACTGAATATTCAACTGCGTGCTGGAGAGGAAGTTGCTGAGCATGACTCAGACAAGGAAGTTCTGATCATTGTTAAAAAGGGAAGAGTCCGATTTACAGTGGAAGGCACTCCGGTCACGGTTTCAGAAGAAAATATCCTTCACATGGCTCCTTATGAAAAACATAGTTTGTTTGCAGAAACCGATACCAATATATGTGTTTTACAAATTACACCTTAATGGAATCAGGATATGCAGCCAACCTGTGCAATATGAGTACAAGCCTAAACGAAACGCATACGCATTTACTGCGATAGCAGTTTCGTCAGACTGCTTTGAAACGCTTCGTTCTGTTCAACGGAGCGTTTTTTAGGTCCTTTTAAACGTCCGCCGGCTTGACGCACTTTTTGTGCAAAATGGCGGGAATACAGTAACTGATCAATATTTGCATCTGTATACCATCTGCCGTTCTGGTCAATCGGACGTCCCCCTTTAGCAAGCGCCATTGCCGCAAGACCATAATCTTGTGTAACCACTATATCGCCCGATTGAATCCTGTTCACAAGTACAAAGTCCACCGCATCTGTCCCTTTTGAAACGACAATGGTTTCTGCGCCATCACGCACCATTTCGTGTGCAGTGTCACAAATCAGGAAACAAGGGATCTCATAGGACTTTGCAGTACTAATCGTAATGTCAACGACTGGACATCCATCCGCATCGACTAAAATCTTCATCATTCTTTCACCCCGTTTAAATAGAGCGTATCACAGCCGCCTGATAAAAATCATTATTTCAGTCCTTTGGATGTTTGTTTCATCCGCACGAGGGAATACTTATAGAAAAATAAGATGACTGAAGAAAGGAGAGGTTATGTGAATACCCCAGAAAATAGTCAGATGACTGTAGAAGAAGCGGAAGAGTACGGACGTCAAATGGATGCAAAAAACCGCGCATTAGAGAAAACACATTATTTGGATGAAACCCCTGTTGAAGAAGGAAAAGTAACTCCGCCTCTTTCAGAAGAGGAAATCAAAAAACGAACAGGTGCCGGAAATTTTGAAAATGCCCGGGACGGAGGAGCAATGAACTCCATTAACAGCTGAGCCATTCCGTTTTTTCGGAATGGTTTTTTTAACCTGTCAATTAGTCGAATCTTCAATTTTCACATGGTACACTAGTTAAGGTTGACTCGTTACATAACGAACTTACAGAAGAATGGGGAGAACGATTATGACAGAAGTGAAGTTGCTATTTTCGCAAGATGCTGCAATTCAACAAAATGAGGATTTGAAAACATTCAGCAAGCAAGTACAGGCGGGGTCAGGAGCTGCAGTCTTTTCAGAAGGCCGTCAATGGTATGTGATGGCTGTGAAAGATGGGAAAACAGGTTGTCTGGAAACGGTTCGTGCTATGGCCGGTACTGCAGCTAGAGAATTGAGCCGCGGTAAAGTATCTTCAGCAACATTGGATGTTAATGCGCTCCGTAATGGTTTTCCTGACATATCACCGGAAGAAGCAGTCACTGCATTTACAGAAGGATGGCATTTAGGAGCTTATCAGTTCCTGACATACAAATCCAAGTCTGAGCCTTTCTGCACGAAATTGACGATTGAAGGGGCATCTGAAAAAGCGGTTCAAACCGGCGAACAACGTGCGGAAGCTGTCTCGTATTCACGGGACCTTATGAACGAATTGTCGGATGTTTTGAATCCTGAATCCTATCCGGAACGTTTGAAAGATGTGTTTAAAGATACAGATGCAACAGTTATCGTTCACGATAAGGCAAAACTGGAAGAGATGAAGATGAATGGCGTTCTCACTGTAGGCCGGGGCAGTCGCTATGCTCCTTCTTTCGTAGAAGTTTCCTACAGCAAAAATCCATCAAAACCGCTTGTTGCGCTTGTAGGTAAAGGCGTCACGTTCGATACAGGAGGTATTAGTTTAAAGAGCGGTAAAGATTTAAGCGATATGCGTATGGATATGGGCGGATCTGCTGCAGTAGCAGGAGCAATGAAGCTGCTCGCAGAAAGCGGAGCTGACGTCAATGTTGTGGCGCTGATTCCCATGGTTGAAAATACTCCGGATAATACCGCTGTACTTCCAGGAGAAGTCATTCAGTACAAAAATGGGCACACAGTGCAGGTCGGCAATACGGATGCAGAAGGCCGTTTGATTTTAGCAGATGGACTGCTTCGGGCTGGTGAACTAAAAGCAGATTATGTAGTGGACATTGCAACCTTGACTGGATCGATTGAGAACGCACTAGGTTCTGAAATCGCTGGCGTTTTCGGAGATGAAGAACTCGCGAGTAAGATGAAAGCGATCGGAACGAAAAACGGAGATGCAGTATGGCCGATGCCGTTAATCGATGCTTATGACGAAACGCTGCAAAGTGATTATGCAGATTTCAATAACATCAGCTCTCTCAGCTTTGCCGGATCGATTACCGCGGCTCTTTTCTTGCGCCGTTTCGTATCTAAAGATTCACGCTGGTTACACGTGGATATGGCAGGAATGATGCAAAAAACCTCAAACTCAGGCTACTATCCAAAGACAGCGACAGGCTATGGCGCTCGTTTACTGGCAGATTTCGTCTCAGAGATTTCAAAGTAAATTCAATTAGAAGTTCGGCTGAAACGCATTGCTAAAAGCAATGCGTTTTTACTTTCTCTCTTTATTTAATAATGTGCAGAAGAGGATAGTTGCGGCGTCATCTATATTGGGAAAATTAAATTCATTAAGGGATGGTAATAATAGCTAATTTGTCTGCGGAAAAATGTTACAATGAAACTAATGGTAGAAAAATCTGATTTAATCGAAAGAATAGTAACTAAGAGGGGGAATTTATAATGGGAAGCAAGGGGTTATATTAAATCGATAAAACAGAAGGGATGAATGAGGAGTTTGGCAAGTTACTTTCCATGATGGAGTATACAAGAATGACCACAGTTGCAGAAGTGAAAAACTTAACGGCAGAACAACTGGATTTCTTAGTGAATGAAGATGCAAATTCCATTGGTATGCTGCTAGAGCATATGAACTCTGTTGAAAAAGCCTATCAGATTGATACATTTGAGAAACGTGAATACACGGAAGAGGACATCCAGATGCTTAATCCCGGGCTGGATCTCGGGGAAGCAGCAAGGCAGCAGATTAAAGGGAATCCTATTGAATTCTATTTAGAGCAATTGGAACAAACAAGAGAAAAGACATTCGAGACGTTCCGCAAATTACCGGACACTTGGCTGTTCGAACAAGCTCCATTTTGGGACGGGGAACCCGCAAACAACTATTTCAAATGGTTTCATGTCATGGAGGATGAATTAAACCACCGGGGGCAAATTAGACTCATAAAGAAAATTATGCGCATGACCTCAAGTGTTATCTAACTTGGAATTATTCAGTATTGCCCAAACACTATGTATTAAAAAAGGAGATGGTTTCACATGTCTCAGAATAAAAGGGAGTCTGCGTTTTTTAAAGAGCTGGCAATAGTGGTGCTTTTATTCATTTTCTTTTATTTAGGCGTTATGCTTTTAAAATATCTTACTAATGACGCATTAAATTGGCTGAGCACCTTCGTCATGATGTTTTCCATCGCAACTATATACTTACTATTGCGAAGAACCAAGGCAGGCAGAGCAAAATGTTAATTGCTAACACGCACGACTTGATTAGGAGGGTTTTTCCATACCTCATTCGACCGATCAAAGAATAAACTGCTAACGGGCAATTCTTAACAAAGATTTGCTCCCTTTTCAGGACAAAAGGCATTGTCAAAAACTTACTTAAAATTCAGGGGTGGATGCAGTGTGATTTTAGGGTTGAAACAAGGAGAAATAAAATTAGTTAACCCTCAAGTAGGTTGGAAAGATGAATTCTATAAAACACAAAAAGAAATAAATGCTGCAACCGGAATAGACGTTGAATGTATTGAGCATGTAGGGAGCACTGCAATTAAAGATATTAAAGCTAAACCAATGATTGATTTTGCTGTTGGCGTAGAAGATATTAAAAACGTTCCTTCTTATATTTTTGAGAAGCTAAAGGGGATTGGTTTCCACCGTCTTCGTGCAGTTCTTGAAAATGAGATAGTTATAGCCAGGTTCACTGACGACACATTTGAAATCAAGACCCACATTATTCATTTAATAGATTACCAAGGTGAAAAATGGAACGAATTGATTTCTTTTCGCAACGCACTTAATTCCTCAGAAGAATTAAGAAAGGAATATGAAGGAATCAAACTGAGCTTTATAAAAAATGAAACAGGAGATATGAACGACTATACAAAGTACAAAGAAGAATTTATTCTTAACGTTTTAAACAGGAATAAATAAAATGTGAAATCAGTCGTTTGTCTTTTTTTGGAAAAATTGCACTGACATACCTAAAAGTTTAACTGCAATTATAACTTTAATTTGTAAGATTTTTATCATTGCATCTTTGCTCGCAATGATATCGATCATTTCATTTGGCTATAACACTTGAATTGAAATTGTTGAGCAAACTTATAGATAAAAATAACCTCTATGGGGGGATTTTAATGGGATTTCAAAAACTAAATGATTTTCTCAATGAGCTGGAAGAAAAAAATCTTTTAAAAGGAATCTGGCCAGAATCGGCAATGTTATTTGATGAACTGCAGCGGAATTTCTATTAGAGAGGGATTGTTCGAAGTGAAATCCAAATCATACTTATTAACACTTAGTTCTCTTATGCTGGCATTGGTTACATCCGGCTTAGATATTCCTGCAGATATTAAATCATTTATTTATGGATTATCGGTATTGGGTTTAATTTTAGGAGCATACTTGGCTTTCAAAAGAGCTTACTAATCAACAACATGGTTATTTTGCAAAAGAAATAAATTTGGAATGAGAGAATCCATATCGTTACTTAAACAAAAAGCAGGTGTTAAACTTCATGAATTTTGAAATGCGCAGACTTGAAAGTGATGATCTCTCCTTTCTGCGGGACAAGGGCTGAGGAACTTTTTTAGAATAGGGAAAAGGAGATAATGTGCAAATGAAAAAGGTTTTTCTTTTAACGATACTTACTGCGGTGTTTCTTTTAACTGCTTGTACTTCAGGTGGAAAAGAGAAAGCAGAAGGGTACTCAGGAGTTATTGGCAGTGGTGCAGCAATGGGCTATCAGTACATTGTGGTTAAAGAAGAAGAAACAATCTCTTGGGATATTCGTTATAAAGGAGAACATCAGCTCCTGGAAGAGAATTCAAAAAATGAAAATGATCTAGAGAAGTTCATGAACAGTGTCAACAACAGCCAATTAGAACTGGCCACATTGGTGATAGCACTTTCTTACTTAATAGTAGTAGTTATAATTACATCTGTCTTATACAAGAAAAAGAGAGAGTTGCTGAAAGGCATCAGTATCATGACTATTGTGCTTGCAAGTTCACTTGCATGTTATTTTGCGTTTGAAGCAGCAATTAAGTTAAGTCGTTTTTTGCACGATGCGAAATATTATTACTACTTATTAGTGAGTTAGAATTACGGGATGCACAGAGAGAACTGAATTATTCAGCCTGAGATAGGACACCGAAAATAGATAGGGCAGGTGTCCTTTTTAGAGGGGAATTATAAAAGTTATGATGCTTACCTGCATCTGCCTTGTCTACTAAAAGTATCGCACTGCAAGTTAACAATACAACTATAAAAAGGGAGCTCATATGCAATCTTTATCAAAACTTGTGAAAACACCTTGGTTTCTAGGGTGTCTGGTTCTTATTTTTGTAGCGGTCGTCATGTGGAACATTCCAATCGAGAAAAGAAAATATGGACTCTCTCAAGGGAGTTTAGTTACAGACTACACGGGACTGCTTCCGGAACACATTGAGCGCGTCGTTACAGCGGAAAATCGAAATGATCTGCAAAGAATTGTAAAACAAGCTAACGAGAATGGAAAGAAGATCTCGGTTGCTGGATTACAGCATTCGCAAGGCGGTCATACGTATTACAAAAATGGTGTCGTTCTCGATATGAGGACGTTCAACCGAATACTGGATATTGATGAACAGGAAAAAACAATACATGTGGAAGCGGGCGCAACCTGGGAGGATGTTCAGGAAGCGATACAGCCTCACGGGTTGGCCTTGAAAGTGACTCAATCCCAATCCATTTTTACAATAGGCGGCTCGCTTTCCGTAAACGCGCACGGCCGTGATATCCGTTTCGGCTCGATGGCGGAAACGGTAAAAGAAATGACGTTATTGACTCCAGAAGGAAAGATAAAGAACGTAAACCGGGATGACCCGGATGAATGGATGAAATACGTGTTTGGTGGGTATGGACTGTTCGGTGTAATTTTAGAAGTGACATTGGAACTGACGGATAATGACTTGTATACAATCCATACAGAAAAACTGAAAACAAACGAATACGAATCTTATTTTAACCGTGTTTTAAAACAACCAGATACAGCGATGCACTATGCGAGAGTGAGCGTCGCACCAAGTTCGTTTTTAGATGAAATGGTTGTTATCAATTACGATCACACAGGAAACAAAAATCATAAATCGGTTCTGAAAAAAGAAGAAGGTGTTCGCATATCCAAGATGGCACTCGACGCAGGTCGCAAAGGGGGAACTTTAGAAAACCTGTTCTGGGCAACTCAAAAGCGGTACATTGCTTCACTCGATGGAAAAGAAATTACCCGGAATAATGCGATGCGTTCAGAATCCACGTTCATGGAATACACCAAGCCGGGGCGAGTTGAAGTTTTGCAAGAGTTTTTTGTTCCGGTCGAATCCTATGATGAATACTTAACTGATTTAAAGGATATTATCCCGGCTGATGATAAAAGTCATGATTTTAAAGTTCATAATATAACCGTTCGATACGCCGCTAAAGATAACTTTACGACATTGAACTATGCCAAAGAGGACATGTTAGGTTTAGTTGTATTGATCCAGCATGGATTAAAAGAAGAAGATATTACGAATGCTGAATCATTAATTCAAAGTTGGACTAATTTAACACTTGAGCATGGAGGAACTTATTATTTGCCGTATTACCGATATCAGACAAAAGAACAATTTAAAAGTTCCTATCCTAATTGGCAAGACTTTCAGGAAGAAAAGTTACGGAAGGATCCAAATCAGGTCTTCCAAAATATGTTCTATGAGTATTACGTAAAGTGAAGGTGCGCATTATGAAGTTTAACAGTACAAGGTATTTACCGCTTGTTGTCACCGTTGGGCAAGTTGTAATTTTCCCTTACTATATAATTTGGCTGAAGCAAGTATCGTTAACGTTCACATTGTTTGCCTGGTTCTTTGCTTCATTTTCTTTTGCAGCAGCTTGGGGGTACCGGATCTATCAGACCAAAAAGAATAAAGAGCGTTCCTTTCTTTTTTTGATATATGCAGGCATGGGAGTCGTGTACATTGTGATAGGATTCATTAAAAATTCGTATGAATACCTTCCATACATTGTACTGCCATTGCAGGTTACCCTTGGATTATTGCAAGGGTACTTCCGAGCATGGCACTCTGAACAAGACACGTACCATTTGCATGCCGTTCATCATTATTTGATAGTCGGCTTCATGATGATCGGTTTTAGCTTTGTTAAAATAATTTCGCCAGTAGTCTTTATTACGATTTTTGGCGTTTTATTGTGTATTTGCGGAGCCTGGGAGTTTTTCAGAATAGGACAGTTGAGGGACCCTGAAAAAGTGTGAAATCAATATTTTGCAAGGGAAAGAATGGAGAGATTTAAATGACTAACCATAAGATCTATACGATGAGTTTTGCAAAAGTATATCCACTGTATGTGAATAAGGCAGAGAGAAAAGGCCGTTTAAAAGAAGAAGTGGATGAAATCATTTGCTGGATGACAGGATTCAGCCAACAAGAGTTAGAGAAGGAGTTAGAGAATCAGACAGACTTTGAGACGTTCCTCGCTCATGCACCAAAGCTTAACCCATCTCGTACATTGATCAAAGGGGTGGTCTGCGGAGTCAGAGTTGAAGATATCGAAGAACCGACGATGCGGGAAATTCGTTATTTAGATAAGCTGATTGATGAATTGGCTAAAGGGAAAAACATGGAGAAAATATTACGTAAATAGTTGAATCTCAAATAAAAGTCCGCTTTGATAGCTTATCAAAGGGGACTTTTATTTGAGTGAAATCCAGAAGCAAATTAAGATCGCTTTACAATATGAACTAACAGTTATTTATTTTATCGGTGTGATTTCTTGAAAAAAGGGAAACCCTTTACTAGAAGAAGTTTACCTTCATTGAATATGAAAAACCGTCAATGAAAGTTTAACTGAAATTAACACATTGGTGAATTAGGGAGGTTTCTGTTATGAAAAAAAATAAAGATGAGATCATTTTACGAGGACTGCGAGAAAATAATTTGAAAAATATTGATTTAAACATACCGAAAGAAAAGATTAATGTGTTTACTGGACTATCAGGTTCAGGAAAAAGCTCAGTGGTCTTTGATACATTAGCAACGGAGAGCAGACGTCAAATGACAATGAACTATCCGCTGTACGTCAGAAACCAAATGCCGAGATATGAACGGCCGCATGCGGATCTAATGCAGCACTTGAGTCCTGTGGTGGTAGTCGAACAAAAGCCAGTTGGCGGAAATTCTCGTTCTACAGTCGGCACTTATATGGATATTCATCCATTAATACGGCTCTTATTCTCGCGTATCGGAAGCCCGCCGATAGGATCGGCTACTGACTTTTCGAGTCAGAGCTCCTTCGGCAAATGTCCAGAATGTAACGGGTATGGGGAAGTGATTGTCCCCGATAAGAATAAGATGATTGACTTTGATAAGTCACTTCGAGAATATGCGGTGCGATTTAAGCCTTTATCCCCGTCAGGATGGCAAGGGAATTGGATGATGACTGGCGGTTTATTTGATCCCGACAAGCCAATCAAAGACTATTCAAAAGAACAATATGACCTTTTGGTATATGGCCCCCCTGAAGGTGAACGCGTATTTGCGCCATTCCATACGAAAGACGGCCCCCATGATCATGAATGGGATGGATTGCTGCCAAGATTTACACGTCTTTATATAAATAGGGATGTATCCAAGTTAAAACAAACTTCACAAGAAGATGTCCTGGCCATGTCTACTCATACATTATGTCCGACTTGCCATGGGTCTGGCTTGAATCCAAAAGTGCTGGATTGTAAAATTAACGGTTTTAATATCGCAGAATACGATCAGTTAGAACTGACAGAATTACTTACCGAACTGAAGAAAATTAAAGACCCTGTCGGTAAGTCCATTGCACAGCAGGCAATTCCAAATGTGCAGCAGCTTGTAGACTTAGGCTTAGGTTATTTAAGTTTATCAAGAAAAATGGGTACTCTTTCAGGCGGAGAAGCCCAGCGGGTAAAAATTGCACGTCATTTAGGAAGCAGTCTCAATAACATCACATACATCTTTGATGAACCAAGCGCCGGACTTCACCCCGAAGAAATCAGCATGTTGCTGCAGATGCTGGAAAGTTTAAAAGAGAATCATAATACTGTGGTTGTAATTGAACACAATCTAGCAGTCATTAAAGTGGCGGATGAAATAATAGAAATGGGACCAGGAGCTGGTGTGCAAGGCGGGGAAGTGATCTATCAAGGAGAATTGTCAGGTTTGAAAGATGCTTCAAGCATAACTAGACTGGACCATAAGCCTGCGATAAATAAAAATCCAAGAGCGGCAGAGAGTCATTTCTCAATAAAAAATGCTGCGAATAATAACCTTAAAGATGTTAGTGTGGAGATTCCTAAGAATGTATTAGTGTCTGTATGCGGTGTCTCTGGTTCAGGGAAGAGTTCTTTAATGTTCGAAGCTTTCTCCCAAAAGTATCCCGAGACGATTGCAGTTGGACAGGGCAGTATTGGAACATCAAGCCGTTCCACGCTCGCTACCTATATGGGGATCATGGATGATATCCGTAAGATTTTCTCGAAAGCATCGGGACAGCCAGCAGGATTATTCAGCTTTAACTCATTAGGAGCCTGCCCGGTATGTGACGGAAAAGGCGTCACAACACCGGATGTCGCGTTTGCGGATCCAGTAACCGTTACATGTGAAGCTTGCGGCGGAACGAGATATTCAGACGAAGCACTTTCTTATAAATACGAAGGTAAAAATATTGTGGAGATTTTAGATCTCACAATAGATGAAACAAATAGCTATTTTGACATGCCGAAAATCGTGAAGAAGGTAAATACATTAAAAGATGTTGGATTGGAGTATTTAACATTAGGGCAGACAACAAGTTCCTTAAGCGGGGGCGAAGTGCAGCGTTTGAAACTAGCAAGTTACTTGAAAAATGAAGGACAGATTTATCTGTTAGACGAGCCTTCGTTAGGGCTGCACACAAAGGACAATGACAAACTATTAGCTGTTTTCGAGAATCTTGTAAACAAAGGGAATTCTGTAATAATCGTCGAACACAATCTCGACTTTATCGGTGCCAGTGACTGGATCATTGAAATGGGGCCTGAAGGAGGGAAAAAAGGAGGGCATGTACTTTTTGAAGGTACACCTGAACAAATGATGCGTGCAGATACGTTGACGGCTAAATGGCTGAAGCGCGGAGCAATGGAATTAGATGGACTACAAACATAAACTAACTTTTGCTGACATTGGCTGAAGTAATTGAAAGGGAGTGAAACAATGAAAGAGTAACGATTTGAAGTGATTGAGAAGCAAGGGAAGATGGAAGTATTTCAAGTGATCCGTGATAATCAGACCGGCGTGCTGTATTTATCGCACAGCGCTGGATACGGTTTAGGGTTAACAGTTATGCAAGGTCCGGATGGAAAGCCGTTAGTGGATAAGGATTTCAATGTGAATGAATCATTTCCTCGTTCATAACACAAAAAACGAGGGCACCTGGAAATGTCAGGTGCCCTCGTTTTTACATTTACTTAATAGTAATACTGTATTTTGCATTATCGGCACACAACAACTTCCCACTCAAAGTGTGCTTTTTTCGCAATACATCGATCCAGGATTTCAAAACCAGCTTCAGCTAACAGATCATCCATCGATTCAATCGTCACGATAACGAGCTTGTCTGTCAATGTGCGGGCAGCCTGTAAAATAGAGGCCTGCTGCTCACGGGTGACGTGGGTGTACAAGTTATACGGCATGTCGATTACGGCTGCGTCATAATGTCCTGGTGCTTCTTCTATAGGACCTGGCGTTACGGTTCCTGTTAGTCCGAAGTGTTCAAGGTTTTTCCGGGATCCCAGAACAGCGAGCGGGTTAATATCGCGGCCATCCATATCGATACCCATAGAGATCGCTTCTACCAGCACGTTGCCAATCCCGCAGCAAGGATCAATGGCTTTTATACCTTCAGGATGCGGCACGGCGATATTCGAAACCGCTCGAGCGACACGTGTGCTGAGTGCAGTGGAATACATTTCCGGCTTTTTCACGTGCTGTCTCCATACCGAAATACTTTCTGACAAATAGCCAAAAAGATATTTCTGGTCAAGCTGAACAATGCCATACAAAATATCAGGTTGTGCTAAATCTGCGTAGCCGGGCATTACCAATCCAAGTTGCCGTTCAATCTTTCGGCGGTCTGGATGGGCAATCTTAGCGGTGTCTCCAAGCGGCATCGTATTGAGGCAGCGAATCAGGAAACTGCGTCCATCCTCTTCAAATGCAGAAACGAAGGTTGCGACTTCTTCAATGGAATCGCATTCTGCTAACACGTCAAGTCGTTCCTTCATGAATGCGCTTCTGCTCGGATCTATTTCCACATTACTGCTAATGAAATTCGCGTCCGTATCCGTTTCAAAAAAAGAACGCATTTCAAGTCGGCATAACTCGTACTCATCGTCATGCCGGCTAAACGTATATAAATGTTTCGCTTGATCCATGATTATGCTTCATCCTCTAATGCAACGAGCATCGTGAACACAAATTTGTACATAAGAGCAAGCGTTTCGTCGAATGTGTTACTCTCGGAAAAACCATCAACATAGTCAAGTGCAATATTTACGTCCCATAGTCCATCATCCGCAGAAAACATCAGGCTGCGCGTTCCAGGTGCTGTTCCAAGTTGTGCGTCGATATACTTTTTAAGCCATTCACCATGCTTTTTCTGAACCTGCAGTCCGAATAGTGCAGTGACGGTTTCGAAGACATCGTCCACTTCAAGAACAACTCCATCGATCCCAATTGCCGCAAATGATGGGTCCTCGGCAAATAGATAAGATGCAGGTTGAGTCTTCACAAATGATACAGGGAGACTGCCTGTATTTGCAGGTGTTTCTAGAGGCTCATCTGTTTCTTTGTTCGATAGACTATATACCGGTGAGAAAGCCGGTGCTTCCAGTATCTTCATTTCAGGTGAAAGCAGCTCTTTCTTCTCTAGAAATTCTTTTTGCTGTGGATTTAACGGAATTCCTTCTTGCGATTCGTGTTCTGCAATATAATTTTTCATCCATTTAGTAATCATTCAATCCAACTCCTTCAATACTCTCCAGTATACCTTATATGAACACCGACAGTCACTCGATCTCTTCGTACCATGGATTCACATGGATCAAGACTTCACCGACATCAGGATTTGCTTGCTTGATGGCATTTCTTAGTGCGCTCGTTACGTCATGACCTTGTTGGATCGTAAGCTCCGCAGGAATACTGATACGAATATCGACAAGAACGTAATGTCCGTGCTCACGCGCGCGTAACCGGTCAACCCGTTTTACTTCAGGGATTTCTTCGATTAATTGTTTGAATGCCAGCAGTCGTTCTTCACTGACGGTTTTTTCCATTAAAATATCCAGTGCTTCTTTTCCGATATGAATCGCAAGCCGCATCACGAGAATCGCGACAATCAGTCCAGCAAGCGGATCGCCATACGAGAGAATAGGGATGTCGAAGTGAAAACCGATTAATCCCAGGCCAATACCGATAACAGCTGCTAAGGAAGCATACACATCAGCTAAATGATCATAAGCCGTTGCAATGAGACCCTTACTGTTTTCTTTCCTTCCAATCCGCATCGTATAGAAATAAAGGGCTTGCTTCCAAATCATTGAAATAATTGCGGTGATTAAGGCAAGGACGCTTGCTTTATGGGGCTCTTCAAAAAACGCGAAAATCGCTTCTATTGCAATGTAAATGGCAGCTGCGCCCAAAATAAGTCCGACGAGGGCAGAACTGATAACTTCTGCTTTCCCATGTCCATATGGATGATCTTCATCTGGCGGACGTTTTGAAAAGCGCATGGAAGTTAATGCTGCTGCTGAAGCGACCACATCTCCGGCGTTGTGAAATCCGTCAGCCAGCAAAACCGGACTGTGGAATAGATAACCCACAATGATTTTCATGATCGTCAGAAAGATGTTGCTAATAAGACTAACCCAGATGGCAATGATGGAAGACAAGGAGTGTGCAGTGTTTGTCATGTGCGGATAACCTCCATTTTATAAAGTTGCAGAGAGGAAACAAAAACCCCTGACTTAGAGACGTCAGGGGATTGGATTGAAAATTTATAGGATTGGCCATTAAAGAGCATAGTATACATAGTTATCACTCGCTTCACATTAGTTGCGTACTAATAAGTATACCTCTTTGACAAACGCAATACAAGCTGAGAAGCTGAGAGAGAAGATTGCAAAAATGACTCGATTGCATTATAATTCATATATTATAATATTTATACATATCGATGGAGGATGAATTACATGAAACTTTGGGGTGGAAGATTTTCTTCTAAAGAACACGAGCGCATGGAACAATTTAATACATCATTGCCAGTAGATAACCGTCTGATCGAACAGGATATCGCCGGAAGTCTTGCACACGTGGCTATGCTTGTGCACTGTGATTTGTTGACACCTGAAGAAGGAGAATTGCTCATTAATGGGTTGGAAGAGATCCAAAACGATATCGCTTCTGGACAGTTATTAGTAGAAGGGAATTATGAAGACGTGCATTCGTTCGTTGAGGTACAGCTAACAGAGCGTATCGGAGAAACGGGGAAGAAATTGCATACTGCACGTAGTCGTAATGACCAAGTTGCAGTCGATATGAGACTCTACGCAAAAGCTAAAGCAAAAGAAGTCTCGGGTCTGCTTCAAAACCTAATGGATTCTTTAGCTGCAAAAGGACAAGCAAATGATGTCATTATGCCTGGATATACACATCTCCAACGGGCTCAAGTCATCACGTTCAGCCATCATATTGGTGCTTATGTCCAAATGTTTTCACGCGATAAGAAACGAATTGAAAACGCTGCAGAACTTATGGATGAAAACCCGCTGGGCTGCGGTGCATTAGCAGGAACAACACATGAAATCGATCGTGACGTTACCACTGCACTGCTTCACTTCGCTAAGCCAGTAGACAATTATATCGATGGTGTAAGTGACAGAGACTATCTGCTGGAACTGATGTCCGATTTTTCTATTATCATGATGCACTTAAGTCGCTTAAGTGAAGAACTGATTCTTTGGAGCAGCCAAGAATTTAAATTTGTGACAATGTCCGATGCGTTTTCAACAGGCAGCAGCATTATGCCACAGAAAAAGAATCCGGACGCGGCTGAACTGATCCGAGGAAAAACAGGTCGTGTTTATGGATCGTTATTTGCATTATTAACAACCCTTAAAGGACTGCCGCTTGCCTATAACAAAGACATGCAAGAAGACAAAGAACAATTCTTCGATGCAGTGGACACCGTCATCGATTGCATCGACATCATGTCCAGCATGATCGACACGATGCAAGTGAACGCGGAACAAATGCGCAGCGCCGTTAAAGCCGGTTTCCTGAACGCAACTGAAGTCGCCGACTACCTCGTCAGCAAAGGCACACCGTTCCGCGATGCCCACAGCATCGTAGGCCGCCTCATCATCTATTGCGAACAAGAGAAAAAAGGCATCGAAGAACTATCAATCGCAGAACTAAAAAACTTCAGCAACTCACTAGACGATGACCTATATGCCTACATCGACTACGACGAAATCCTAAACAAAGGCACAAAGAAGTTTATGAAAGCAGGCTATTGAGTTTAACCGTTGTATAGTAACTGGTGTCTCCTTTCACAAGCTGATGAACGATATTATTCTTACATCACACCGATGATTGAAGCGGAAGACGGCGACTCCTGCGGGACTTCAAATGGAAACAACCTAAGTTCGCCGCATCGTGCGGCAACGGTTACATGACCTGCATCCTGCAGGCCCGCGTCCACCTGTAACGGAAATCAATACCTTCTAATTTTACTCTTTTCAAGAAAAAGGCTGTCCAGAAATCAGTAAAACTGACATCTGAACAGCCTTTTTAATCTCTAAATTACCCCATAATATTATAACCGGCATCCACATAAACCACTTCGCCCGTCACACCACTAGACAAATCACTCAACATTACCATACTCATCTTCGCCACTTCTTCCAACGTAATGTTACGGCGCAGCGGAGCTTTCTCTTCAATCTCATGAAGAATTGTATTAAACGATGGAACACCTTTTGCTGACAACGTGCGAACCGCTCCAGCAGACACCGCATTCACACGAATGTTCTCTTTTCCGAGATCGTGAGCTAAATAACGCATAGACGCCTCAAGCGCTGCTTTAGCAACACCCATCACATTATAGCCGTCCAGAACTCGTTCAGCTCCCAAATAGCTCATCGTAATAATCGAACCGCCCTCCGTCATATAACGGCGCGCCTCACGAGCAGTGGCAACAAGTGAATACGAACTCGTATCTTGTGCAAATGCATATCCGTCACGTGATGTTTCTACAAAATCATTATGGAGATCTTCCGCGTGTGCAAATGCGACAGAATGGACAACGCCATGGATTACACCGACTTCAGTACCAATCTTTTCAAACGCAGCACGAATACTTTCATCTTCATTTACATCACACTCTGCAACCAAACGAGCATTCAATTCATTCTTTTCAAGTGCCTTTTCAAGTTTCGCTAGAGAACGCTCTTTACGGTATGTGAAAATAACATTAGCACCTACATCAAAAAGTGTTTTAGCGATTCCCCACGCAATGCTGCGCTCGTTCGCAACACCCATCACAACAATATTTTTCCCTTTAAGTTTCAGTAAATCTTCCATAATTCAGTGGCCCCCTTGAAATCGTTCTATATTATTTTTTTAGTTAGCAGTCAGTATCAATACCTGGTCACAAAATGATTATAGCACAGTTTGTTTTGTGCATTCCATCATGAGTATGAATCACTTTCTAAAGGTGATACTACGAGTAATCTTTGAATAAAGGAGTGCATATGATGATACATTTAAAAACAGGGCTTGAAGGCAGAAAAACTCAATTTGGTATCATGCAGAATCGACTGGAAGAATCCGGCTATCATCTTGGAGGGAACTGGGATTACCACACCGGATACTTTGACAGAGTCTTGAATCGGGAGGAAGGAGAGACCATTTATATCCGTGCACCGTTTGACGTCATCGCGGGTATGCTGGATCAGGACAATGCGTCGATCCAGTTTAAAACTCCTTACATCATAAAGCATGTCGTCAATACGGGATTTGACTCGGAAGAAAACTCACTTTTAACTTCGACCTTTAACCAATTTCAGGAGCCGCTTGATAAAGACGGAAGGATTCCAGACAAATCAAAATGGCAGGAAATCGGAGTAAGAGAAGTGAATCGGCTTCTCGCAATTTTAGACTGAATAACCAAATGATTATTTTCTGAAAAATGTCTATACAGAAGCCTCCTGTTCGTGTACGGTATAGGTATAAAACCTATCAGGAGGCTTTTAATGATCAAGAAAATACTATTCCCGTTTCTAATCGCTGCACTTATATTTTCACTTGCCAGTCCAGCTTCGGCAGGAAAGATATTCAGTGATGTCGGTGACCAATATGCGGCAAAGGCTGAACTTGAATTTCTAGCTGAACAAGGCATTGTGACTTCGGGTCCGTCTGTTGCTTATGGTATCAATCAATCTATTACACGATTAGAAGCTTCTGCAATGCTTGTTCGAGCACTCAAACTCGATACAACAAACCGTCCTGACCCACAGGTAGCAGATGTGAAAAAAAGATCTGCGGGCTATGACATCATTGCAACCGTTGTAGACGAGAACATAATGGTAGGTAATTTGAAAAAAGAATTTAATCCAAATGCAATGTTGACACGTGCTGAAATGGCGGCAATCTTAGTTCGTTCATTCGATTTGCAACAGCCTCCAAAGACGAATACATTTCAGTTTACAGATGTGAATGTGAAAAGTTTTGCAGCTCCTTCTATTAGTATTCTATTCGCTAACAACATTACATTCGGGTATCCGGATCATACATTCAAACCCGCGATGACGTTAACACGTGCCCATTTCGGTATTTTCCTGGCACGGATTCTAAATCCTGAATTCCAAGAAGCGTTAACATGTTTTAATCCAGTTTCGAAAAAGACATCCCATGTTGCTGTTGCAGTTACAACCCTCTGGAAAACACCTAATGCAGCTAGAGTCATTGATAGACCAGCAATTGCGGTACCAGCAGATATTCGTAAATGGACGAAAACGATGACGATTCCGCAAAAACAATGGTTAGTTGGTAAAACAGAAACGCAAGCTCTTTATGGACAGGAAGTAGCTGTGCTTAAAACTTCTGGAAATTGGGTGCAAGTAGCTGTTAAAGACCAGTATTCACCCAAAAATAAGGCAGGATATCCAGGGTGGATTCCAGCGTCTCATATTAAAGAGTCGTTTGCAGACTATGGACAATGTGCAACCGCAATGGTGAAGGCGCCAATTGCGAACTTGTATCACGACGAAACTGCTTCTAGACCTTTCATGGAGATTAGTTTCAACACGATTCTTCCGGTTCTTGAAGAAAATAGGGATTGGATAAAAGTTCAGACGTCGACAGATGGTGCCAAATACGTCCGTAAACAAGACGTCAACGTACTTCAAAAAGGCAGTAAAATTCCATTACCTACAACACAGGAAATTTTATCTACTGCTAAAAAGTTCAATGGATTGCCATACCTGTGGGCGGGCACTTCTGGATTTGGTTTGGATTGCTCAGGATTCACATACTCGGTATATAGACAACACGGCATCGACATTCCTAGAGATGCAAGTGTGCAAGCGACACACGGAGCCCTCGTTAAAAAAAGTGAACTTCAGCCAGGTGACCTCTTGTTCTTTGCTTACAACAAAGGTAAAGGAAACGTCCATCATGTAGGCATGTATATCGGAAATGGGAAGATGATCCATTCACCAAATCCAAAGAAAACAGTTGAAATCCTGTCGATCGATGCAGAACCTTATCGCAGTGAATTTTCAGGAGCCAGACGTTATTTGAAATAAGATTCAAAAAAGCCCATTCGCAATTGTAGAGCGAATGGGCTTTTTATGAGTTATTTTAGAATGTCATTATATAACAAACCGTCGTCATCTAAAGAAATCACTTTCAAACGGTTTTCCTTTTTTACATAGATGCTTTTAACGATCTTTTTTCCGCTTTTCATCTTCGAAGAGAATAACACGGGTTCCGGGATTGTCGGTTTCAACAATTCCTTTAAGCCCATCTACATTTGCAACTTCAGCAATTTTACTGTATTCTTCGTAGGATTCAAATTCATTGCCTTCAGATTTTAAGCTTGAATCGGATTCACCTTCAGAAGCTTGTTCTTCCGCTTCGTTATTATCTTCAGGCGGTGTGTTCACTGAATTCTCTTCCAATGATTTTGCGCTTTCATCCGGTGCATCCGATTCTTGTGCAGGCCCATTATTCCCGCATCCCGCAAGCAGAATTGATAGCGCACCTACTAGGACTAACTTTTTCATTTCAAAAAACCTCCGTAATTGTTTTGCCAATAGAGTATTTTATAGAGCCTGTATTAAGAAGGCAACTTTTTGGCCTCTTATTACCTATACCCATAAGTTTATCGACAAAATCCTTTATAAATCGATGAATGTTTGATAGGCTAAAAGTGAGAAAATAAATGCTAATGCATTTATTTAAAGATTTTTGAGGAGATGTATCCGTTTTGACGTTTAAAAAGAATTTCATCATCGGTTTAATGCTTTTTGCGTTATTCCTTGGTGCAGGAAATATTATTTTTCCTCCCAAATTAGGACAATTAGCAGGAAGTGACCTTGCAATAGCGATGTTCGGCTTTCTAATAACAGGCGTTGGCTTACCGTTATTGGCAATTTTGGCAATTGCACATGCAGGAGGCGACCTGCGCTCAATTGCTGATCGCGTTCACCCGGCTTTTGGCCTCGTTTTTACAATGATTGTATATTTGGCGATTGGTCCGTTTTTTGGAATTCCACGCACCGCAACTGTTTCATATGAAATTGGAATCTCGCCATTTTTATCTGGCGAAATAGCTGCAGCGCAATGGCCGCTCCTTGTGTTCAGTATTCTGTTTTTTGCGATTACTATAGGGCTGGCATTTAACCCGGCAAAACTAGTTGACCGTATAGGCAAGTTTTTAACACCGGTTTTGTTCTTAGTAATCGCACTCCTTGCTGTCAAAAGCTTTGCAGATCCAATTGGAACCATTAATCCTCCAGATCAAACATTCGGCGCCCATCCTTTCTTTAAGAGTTTTGTTGAGGGCTATTTAACAATGGATGTCATTGCAGCACTGATATTTGGAAGTGTTATCACAACGGCAATTCAAACTGAAGGTGTAAAAACGTCAAAAGGTCTCATGAAGTCCATGATTGTAGCAGGAAGTATTGCTGCAATCGGTTTGAGTTTTGTTTACATATCTCTAGGGTTTATAGGGGCTACCAGCCTTGAAGCAATAGGGCTTCAAGAAAATGGGGGTATTGTTTTATCACTTGCCTCTGAGCTGTTATACGGATCTTTTGGTCCAATTATTTTAGCGATTACAATTCTTTTCGCTTGTTTGACCACATCAGTTGGTTTAGTTTCCGCATGTGCTCAATTTTTCTCGAAAGTGGTACCCGCACTTTCGTACAAGAAATTTGTTGTGATTTTTGCGGTGTTCAGTACGATTGTTGCGAACGTTGGTCTTACTCAGCTAATTTCACTTTCTATCCCAGTTCTATTGATGATCTATCCGCTGGCTATCGTTTTAATGCTGCTGTCCTTTATTGATAAAGCATTCGGCAGAAGACCCATTGTTTATGCACTGGCATTAATCGGAACAGCACTGGTAAGCATTTTTGACGGCCTTGCAGGCGGGGGGATTGTCATCGAACCAGTAGTTAACGTGCTGCAGCATTTACCGCTGCATGAACAGCAGATTGGCTGGCTGATTCCTGCAATTATCGGAGCTGTTATCGGTTATATCATTACACTTGCTACTCCTGCAATAACAGCTAAGGGATGAAAGCAGCTGCTGCTCCATGTTTAGTTTTGTTCTGTTAGTGGAAGACTAAATCTAATTGAACAAAAGGAGAGGTTACCATGAATGCAAAAGAAACTGCACAAAACATTTTGGACAAAAGTCATATCGGAACGATGTCAACAGTAGAGGCAAACAAGCCTTTCAGCAGATATATGACGTTTTATCATGAAGATTTTACATTGTACACAGCGACATCTAAAAAGACAGAAAAAGTGGATGAGCTTGAAAAGAATCCAAACACACATATTTTACTTGGATACAATGATGAAGGATATGGAGATGCCTTCTTAGAAATTTCAGGTACGGTCACAATTACAGATGAAGAGCGTTTAAAAGAAAAGATTTGGAACGAACATATGAAACCTTGGTTTGATGGACCGGAAGATCCGAATTTAGTCATTTTAAAAGTATCCCCTGATTCAATACGGGTGATGAACAAAAAAGGGGAAGAGCCCCAAACCATTACGTTTTAACAAAGAAAAGGATGAGCCCAATGCTCATCCTTTTTTAGTGTGCCCAGCATGGGCGTAATCTATAGGGTGCAAGTCCCGAACTGTGAAGGTAGAAGTAACAGTTAGCTTAACGCAAGGGTGTCCATGGTGACGTGGAATCTGAAGGAAGCGAGCGGCAAACCTCTGATCTGAGGAACACGAACTTCATATAAGGCTAAGTACAATTGGGTGAGTTTGCTAAACAAAACAAAGCCCTTTCTACCGAAGGTTGTACGGAGTAGATGAAGCAGATAGGTGGAGGGAAAGATTACGTTCTTACCTGGGGAGGTCTGACTGATACGTCAAGTACTCTTGATAACCTATCCAGTGATGGATAGCTGAACAGTCAGAAGTCAGCAGAAGCCATAGTACCATTCTGACTCGAGAGGAATGGGAAGGGCTGAACGATTAAGAGAGAACAACATCTTGGCATTCAGTAAACTGCGATGAACACAGATAACCGTAAAGGCATACTTGAAGGAGGATATGGTGAATTCCATGGGGGACTTCAAGATGGTAGAGCAGAACTGGCATAAGAAGAACCGTTGTTCACGGAAAGAGGCGTGACGAATGTTGATGGAGCAGATACTATCACGGGAAAATCTACTTTCTGCCCTAAAAAGGGTAGAGCGAAATAAAGGTAGCCATGGCGTGGATGAAATGCCCGTACAAAACCTACGAACGCATATCGTGAAGCATTGGGAGTCCATGAAAATGGAACTGTTAGAGGGAACTTATGAACCGCAACCAGTCCGCAGGGTCGAAATCCCGAAACCTGACGGTGGCGTGCGATTATTAGGCATCCCTACTGTGATAGACCGGCTCATTCAACAAGCGATTGCCCAAATTCTCACTTCGTTATATGACCCAACGTTTTCAGACCATAGCTATGGCTTTCGTCCAAAACGAAGCGCCCATGACGCGGTAAGAAAGGCGAAAGGATACTTAACAGAAGGAAATCGCTGGGTAGTCGATATAGACTTGGAGAAATTCTTCGATAAAGTGAACCATGATCGACTCATGGGGACACTGGCGAAACGGATTCAAGATAAACGTTTACTGAAGTTAATCCGTAAATATCTGAAGTCAGGCATCATGATACATGGCGTGGTGACGAATAGTGAAGAAGGGACACCACAAGGTGGTCCACTTAGTCCTCTACTTTCTAATATAGTCTTAGATGAATTAGACAAAGAATTAGAAAGAAGGGGTCACCTATTCGTCCGTTATGCCGATGACTGTAATATCTATGTGAAAACAGAGAAAGCAGGGCGTCGGGTGATGAACTCTGTGACTTCATTTATTGAAGCGAAACTGAAGTTGAAAGTGAATGGAAATAAATCCGCAGTTGACCGTCCCTGGAAGAGGAAATTTCTTGGTTTCAGCTTCACCGTTGGTAAAGAACCTAAAGTTCGTATTGCCAAAGAAAGTGTTAAACGGATGAAGAATAAAATCCGTGAGATTACTTCTCGGAAGAAACCTTACTCGTTAGAGTATCGGATGAAGAAACTCAACCAATATCTGATGGGATGGTGTGGATATTTCGCTCTGGCAGATACGCCAAGTGTGTTTACTAAATTCGATTCGTGGATTCGAAGAAGACTACGCATGTGTATGTGGAAGGATTGGAAGAAACCCAGCACTAAAGTGAGGAAACTCGTAGGATTAGGTGCCCCGAAAGGGAAAGCTTATGAATGGGGGAACTCTCGGAAAAGTTACTGGAGAATTTCTAAAAGCCCAATACTACACAGAACCCTTGGGAACTCCTACTGGAGTTCCCAAGGGCTCAAAAGTCTAATATCTCGTTACGAAACTTTGCGTCAGCAATCTTAATTGAACCGCCGTATACCGAACGGTACGTACGGTGGTGTGAGAGGTCGGGAGTTAATCACTCCCTCCTACTCGATCATATCTTCTTCATATTCGGTACGTGCCTTTTTTACAATCGCTTTTAACTCTTTTTCATCAGCTCCGCTTAAAAAGTAAGCAACAGCGGCTTTTCCAATTGCATACGTACCGCCGCTTGCAATACTCGCGCTAATCGCAGAACCTGCCCCTGGAATGACAAGGTTTGCAAACTTACTTCCTTGCTGGGCAATCATGCGCAGCGTAAAACCGGTTGCACCAATCCCGCCTAAAGAAACAAGAACTTCCCGTGCGGTTTTAAAGTCCAGTTCACGTCCTGAAAGGTAAGCGATAATCATTAGTAAAATAGACTGCAATGCCAATAAAACAGCGATGTCTGTCGCAATTAGGGGACTCAATGCGACTGTTCCGGCTAATGCAGTGAAGACTTTTATGAAACGATGGGCAATTCGTTCAGAAATGGTGTTCAGTCGAATCGATAACCCTAGATGAATGGCTGCCCGAACGTCCAGGCTGTCTTCTAAAAAATCGATGAGTTCCTCAATTCCATACCGTCCATCAAATTCAATTGCGCGGTTAGTGTCTTCATCATCCGACCATTCAATATATGAAGAAACGGGCAGAAACGCAGACGCTTCCAAGTTATGCTGTTCAAAAATTCGTTTCAGCTGTTCTGTTTTATCAGTGATCAATTGAACTTTTGCGGATGGATAGTTTCCAGGTTCTTTCACGCGGGAGGGATTCAAATCATCCACTTGGGTGATGACGGCAACCAGTGGAAGCCCTTCTGCTGCCTTTTTCATAATCTTTTTAGTGACCGCCACGTCTTTATCGATATGTGCCCGTTCCGTTGCCTTTTGTAAAAACAGAACAGCATCCGGCTTGAATGATTGAATGACATCTTTTAATGTATCCTCAGCTTTCGTATCGAACGTTTCCGATTCACCAATTCCTCGAGTGTCAATTACTTCAAAGTACACATGTCCATCTGCTTCATAGGCGTACCGCTTTGCCTCTTTCGTGCCGATCTCCACTTCACTCACTTCAGCTAGATACCGGCCGCTCAGAGCATTAATAAGACTGCTTTTTCCGACACCTGTTCTCCCGACTAATACAAAACGCGGAGGGCGTGGATTTTTGAGTCCTTCCAGCAGGTTTTGCAGTTCGTCATCGTCCATCATGATTTCCATCATTTTCTTCCGTTGTTTTTCGGAAATTAAATTACCGGGCAGTTTTGTAAATAGCTCTTCAATATAGTTAGATAAATTTCCGATATGCTGAAGCCGCTGACGCATTTCGTCAAATTGGGATCCCATGAGCAACCATCCTCTCTCGATCGTTCTATACCTATCTTGTACCCATAACAGCTGCGCTTTAAGCGGTCAGGTCATATGGCTATATAAAGTGTACCGAACATAATGATAAATTGCATGGTATACTGATAAACGAAAAATTCGAGCGGAATTATTGGAGGAATTATAGATGAAACAACTGGCAGGAGGCATACAATGGGCTGTATTTTTAATGGCATCTTCAATTGCTGCACCCATTGCGATTGCTCATGTATTCGGCATGGATTCAGGGGATACCGCTCTGTTCTTGCAACGGACTATCTTTGTATTAGGTGTTGCTTGTCTTTTGCAAGCATTTCTGGGGCACAAATTGCCAATCAATGAAGGACCAGCCGGTTTATGGTGGGGTATTTTCGTTGTCTACGCAGGAATGGTCGGCGTGTTTTACAGTACTCCTCACGATGCGCTGCAAGCACTTCAAAGCGGTATGCTTTACAGTGGAGTATTATTCATTATTCTCGCAGCAGCAGGTGTCATTACGAAAATGAAAAAATTGTTTACACCCGCAATTACTTTTACGTATTTAATGTTGCTCATATTGCAATTGAGCGGAACGTTTATCAAAGGCATGGCGGGCGTGGAAACTGCAGAAGACGTAATTGACCTGCGAGTTGCAGCGGGAAGTTTACTCGTGTTAATCCTCACATTTGTTGCGATGGGGAACAAAAGAGAATGGGTTTCCAAATACGCCGTATTGTTATCCATTGTTGCAGGATGGGGGATTTTTGCAGTGATTGGAAGGGCACCCCGTGTTGAAATGGGAACAGGTCAAATTATTGAACTGCCAAAAATGTTTGTCTATGGACCGCCAGTTTGGGATGGTGGAGTTGCGGTGACAGCGGTATTCATAACTCTATTGTTAATTGCGAATATGCTGGCATCCATCCGTGTAATGGAAAACTTGCTTAAACAGAAGTTTTCCATGCAAGTAGAAGATCGTGTGCGGCAAGGCTCATTTGTATCAGGTATTAACCATTTATTATCCGGTGTTTTTTCAGCCATTGGTCCAGTACCGATTTCAGGCGCTGCAGGTTTTGTTTCAACAACGGGCATGGCCACGATGCTGCCGTTCATCGTCGGAAGTGCTCTGATTGTTGTAATAACGTTTTTCCCAGCAATTATGGCTGTATTTGCAGCACTGCCCGCACCAGTTGCGTATGCCGTTACGTTTGCAATTTTTACGAAGATGGTATCTATGGCGTTTTCAGAATTGGACGAGGACGAAGAGAAAGAACGCGCGAGAAAAGCAGTTGCCATTGGGTTAATGACTGGCGTAGGAATTATGTTTGTTCCTTCCGCGAGCTTTGCGCAATTGCCTGCAGTTCTGGCTTCTGTACTATCTAATGGGTTAATCACAGGAACGGTTGTCGCAATTATCATAGAGCAATTGTCCTTGCGGAAAAAAACACAAAACTAAATCATTTTCTTTCCTGGTTTGCGACAGCTCTATTAAAGGGAATAGTCGATAGAGATGAACGTGATACGAGAGGAAGATAGCTATGAAACTGACAACAGGACAAACGTATTGGGATAAAACAGCGGCACCAGCTGCTCATTTTCCACTACTGAATGAAAATCATACCACAGAAATTTTGATAATAGGCGGAGGCATGTCCGGGACATTAGCAGCCTGTAAATTGGCGGAATCCGGTAAGCGTGTAACTGTTATCGATCGTGCTGAAGTTGGAAGAGGGAGCAGTTCTGCAAATACGGGACTTCTTCAATATGCCAGTGATACGATGCTCTCAGAATTTGTAGATAGGATTGGTGAAGAGGATGCCGTTCTGTTCTACAAAATGTGTCTGGAATCGATGAATCAGTTAACAGAGATTGCATCTAAATTACCGGAAACGACCGGATATCGGTTACGTGATAGTATTTATTATGCTTCAACACAGAATGATGCGGATAAATTAAAAAGAGAATATGGCTTCTTAAATAAATACAATTTTCCAGCGGAGTATTTGAATCATACTCAGTTATTGGAGCAATATGAGATCGATAAACCGGCAGCCTTGAGAACATGGCACGATGCTGAAGTGAATCCTTATCAATTCATCCAAGCACTAACAGAGGAAAATTTGAAAATGGGTGTGACTTATTTTGAGCATACTTCAATAGACATGGATTCCTTGAACGATACATCGGTCTTAACAGAAACAGGCGCTCAGATTACCTTCGACTCATTAATCATTGCGACGGGGTACAGTAACCTGTACAGCGAACTGAATGGAAAAGCGCAGATCAATCAGACCTTTGCAATTGCGACAAAACCGATCAAAGGGGAGTTGTGGAAAGATAATGTCATGGTTTGGGAAACCAAAAAGCCATACTTATATTTCCGAACGGCCCCTGGCGGCAGAATGATTGCAGGAGGTCTAGACGAAGAATCGAGTGATTTGCACGATGATCCTGAATTGATTCAGCAAAAAGGCCAGGAAATTTTAGATGAAATAAAAGAAATGTTTCCAAAGCTGGATGTAGAGATTGACGATGCGTGGAATTCCTTATTTGGCATCTCTAAAGATGGACTGCCATTTATGGGAGCCTCGTCTCAACACGACAATGTCTATTACTTGCTTGGATTTGAAGGGAATGGAACTTGCTATTCAATGGCCGGTGCTGCAATTATTCAGGATTTACTGGATGAGAAGCCGAATCCATATGCACACATCGTCAGACCGAGTCGCTAAAAAAACGTTCGAACCAGTCCTTGGATTGACTGGTTCGAACGTTTTTTTAGTTTTCGATTCAGAAATTCAATCCTGCAAATGTATTGCCGCCTTCGATTGTTCCGGTTTCAAAGCCTTTATAAAACCAATCTTGGCGCTGTTTAGAAGTACCGTGTGTGAAGCTTTCCGGAACCACATATCCTTGAGAACGTTTTTGAATGGTATCGTCACCAACCGCGCTTGCTGCAGTCAAGGCTTCTTGCAAATCACCTTTTTCGAGTAAATCCATTTGTTTTGCCCGGCCTGCCCATACTCCCGCATAGTAATCGGCTTGTAATTCGAGTCTTACGGAGTACTTGTTATATTCTTCTTTGCTTAAACGGTTACGCAGTGCATTCATCTTATCACTTGTGCCAAGCTGTTTTTGTACGTGGTGCCCGACCTCGTGGGCAATAACGTAAGCCATCGCAAAGTCACCAGGGGCTTTGAAATTTGTTTTTAGTTCATCGTAAAAACTTAAATCGATATAAAGCTTTTCGTCACCTGGACAGTAGAAAGGTCCGACTGCTGAACTTGCGGATCCGCAAGCAGATTGGACGCTGCCCGTATACATGACCAATTTCGGGTCTTCATAAGTCATGCCTTCTTCGGCAAATACTTCAGACCATACATCTTCTGTGTCCGCAAGCACAACTGACACAAAGTCTGCCAGCTCGCGTTCTTCTGCTGTTTCTTCGTAGGGCTGGTTTTGAGTTGTGTCTCCTCCGGTTATCGAACCTAGCAATTCGGATGGATCACCGCCCAGGAACAAAACAACCAAGGCTATGACGACGGTGCCGATGCCGCCGCCGACAATAGCTGTACTGCCTTTACCTCTCCGATCTTCTACGTTTGTACTTTCTCTTCGTCCGCGCCATTTCATAAGCATAACTCCTTGTAGTCAATAATAAGTGCAGTAGTACTTATGCGTTCTATACCCAAAATTGAGGACAACGTATCCTGCACGATGAAAAAGCTTGTTGTGCGACCCGCTTTTCTTAAGTTTTTTTGCCAGTCAATTGTTTGAATGGGGAAATCGGATTGTACTATAGATGAATAAGATAGGAAGGCAGCGGGAACAGGTAAGCAAAGTCAACGAAAGGGTGAAGGCAAATGTGTGAGCAGCGTCAGACTATGATTGTTACGGGAAATGGAGCAATTCATGCCGAACCAGATCAAGGTACGATACAAATTGGAATTACGACACATGCAGAACAACTAACAGATGCTCAGGCAGAAAATACTGAACGTTCTAAGTCTGTAGTGGATCGGCTTACAGCACTCGGAATACAGCAGAGTGAAATTCAAACTTCTCATTTTTCAGTTTCTCCTCAATATGATTACATTGATGGACAGCAGCGTTTTCGTAATTACGAAGTCCAGCACCAGCTGCATGTGACTGTAAAAGATATTTCTAAGATTGGAGAAATCATCGATGCTGCAGTGCAGTCTAGTGCAACAGAAGTATCTGCCGTACAGTTCGGCATTTCAAATTCCTCAGAGCTTTATGAGCACGCGTTAAGTAAAGCTGTGCAAAATGCTCAAACACATGCAAAGGCGCTTGCGCATGAGGCAGAAGTAGTGCTTAATCAGGTACCTTTGCACATCCAAGAAGAGGCAGGAAATAGTGTGATGCCGTATCCAATTCAAATGGCAAAGATGAGTGCAGCTCCTGGAATTGAACCGGGGACATTAGAAATCCAAGCAACTGTCACAGTAACGTATAGTTATCGTTAAAAAATTGGAATATATTTCAAACCCCTTGAAGGCAGAGGGATTCTAGAGAAATGTCACATTTTCTTCATTTCAGGTCTTTCTGTTTGTGTCTGAATGATGATATAGTAGTATGAAGGAAATATGTCTTTAAACTTCTTATCATTCTTTAAAGGATGCGAACTTATGCAAAAAACAATGGAGCGAACGCACGAAAAAGAACAGCATGCGTCAACGCTTGCTAATGACTTGAAATATTTATTTAAAGGCCCCGTGCTAATTGCAAACATTCTTCCTGTCTTTGCAGGGTTCTGGCTTGCTATCTATTTCTATGGCGGCACATTTGCGGAATACATTTCACTTTTCTTCTTAACAATGGCAGGCAGTACCATGTTAATGGCTGGGGCACTTACGTTAAATAACTGGTATGAAGTGGACCTGGACCGAGTAATGGCGCGCACTCAAAAACGGCCGACTGTAACAGGGAATATATCTATGGAGACTATCCTGAAAATAGGGATCGGATTATCCGTATTAGGGGTGATCTTGTTATATGCCGCATCACCAAGCGCAGCGATCTATGGGTTTATAGGCTGGTTCACGTATGTCGTCCTCTATACAATGTGGTCAAAGCGGAAGTACACGCTCAATACCGTTATCGGGAGTGTATCCGGTGCAGTCACTCCACTGATCGGATGGGCAGCAGTGGGGCCGTCTTACCATATGGTACCGATTGTATTGGCAATTGTATTGTTCATTTGGCAGATGCCTCACACATTTGCAATTGCTATCAAGAAAGTGGATGAATACCGTGCAGCAGGCGTTGCAATGCTGCCGGTGGTCAAAGGTATCCCAATGACCAAGCGTCAGTCGATTGTCTATAGTGCATGTCTATTGCCGTTGCCGTTCTTCCTGGCAGCATTCGGCACAGGATTCATCTTGTTGGTTACAGCAATGAATATGGGTTTCATCTTACTGGCGATAGCTGGTTTGTTCATGAAAGATGATTACAAATGGGCACAGTGGATGTTTTTGTACTCGGTCAATTACATGACGATTTTCTTCATGTCCATGATTCTTATGACAACGTCAATTCTTTGAGATAACGATATAAAGGCAGAGTGCAAATGCGCTCTGCCTTTTGACTGTACAAAATTGGATCGTTTAAGGTTCAAAAATCCATAAAGGAATCTTGTTCTGCACGCTGGATATCTTCTGCAATCAGCTGCAAGTCATCCGCTGCTATCGTTAAGACCTCATAGGGTTGCTTTTCTGCATATTTTTCCGCCATCCGTTTCATGAATTTCGGTGAGCCGTCGTTTTCTTCATCGTAGACGACGAGCAAGCCATCCGAATTCCTAAGCAAGAACTTATCCCGCTCAATGAACTGCCACGGGGCTTCATATGGGCGATTCGTCAAACTTACTTGATAATCAGCTATAAGCTGAAGCTCTTCATAATCCAGCTTCTTCAGTTCATTCCAATTTTTATCCTGCTCTAAGAATGGTGTAATAAGGGCTAGCTGAAGGGTTGGATAAGCCTCTCTTAATTCATCGACAACTTGTCCAGCCCACGTCTCGCATCCGGGCTGGCCGCTGATGATAACCCATTCCAAACCATTTTCAACAAGTCCTGAAAGACGATCTGCCAATGCTCTTTTTATAATAGCAATCCCCGGATTTTTAGCATCAAAGATCCCGAGTTCATGGGGTTTATAGCCAGTAACAATCACTCGTTTCATAAAAAAACTCCCTTTCTTACTCCACATCACAATGCATGGCAGCTTTCGCTTCTTGCCAAGGGACTGCATATCCTTTTCCTTTCGCACAAAACACGGATGAAGACGAGTATTCTGGATCGGCAGATTTGTCGTACCCTATGGTCTCGATGATTTCTTCCGGGTTGTGACAAGGACCATACCCGTCTAACGTTAAAACAAGAACACCTTTCCCTCCAGTGTAGGAAGCAAATTCCGTACTGTAGTTCATGAAGGAGGCAACAGGAACGCGGCCAGTGACTGTAGTAGAGCTCCCAAACGTTTCAGGAGCATTGAAAATTCCATGGGCCGTTTGAATATCAGTCAATGCCCGTCCGATATGGTCGCTGTCGATTTTCATTTTAAAGGCATAGTACGGTTCAAGAAGAAGATTTTCAGCTTGCTCGAGCCCCTGCCGGAGTGCGCGGAAAAGTGATTCTCTGAAATCGCCGCCAGAAGTATGCTCGTTATGGGAGCGGCCCGTTACTAATGTAACGGTGATATCTGTCAGCGGAGAACCTGTTAAGAGTCCATGATGATCGCGTTCAAACAAATGTTTTTCTATGACACGCTGGTGACCGGGTGACAGAGCATCCGTATGACAGCGCGATTTAAAGTGAATGCCTGATCCCCGTTCGGCAGGTTCCATTTTGACATGAACTTCTGCATAATGTTTGAGCGGTTCGAAATGACCGTATCCCGTAACCGTTGAAGCAATCGTTTCTTTATAAAGAATCGCGGGAGTTCCAAATGTTACATTCATATTGAAACGTTCGTGCACAATATGTTCTAGGACTTCAAGTTGGATAACCCCCATCACACGGATTTCAATTTCCTGGCTATGTTCATTCCATATCGCATGTAACGTCGGATCTTCAGCATCGAGTATGCTGAACACATTCCACACATCTTTACTGGAATAGGCCGGATCATACTGGACCGCTGCTTTTAGTGCAGGAATAGAACTGAACTGGACCCGTCCGGTGTCAAGGCCGATCGTATCTCCGGATGAAGCATTCGAGAGACCCGTCACTGCTACCAAATCTCCAGCTTTTGCTTGTGAGACTGCTGTGAATTTAGTTCCGCTGTACACCCTGATTTGTGTAACTTTTTCTGCCAGGTTTCCCGCCGTCAATTCATCGCGGACTTTAAGAGTACCGCTAAGGACCTTTAGAAACGTAATGCGCTGTCCATTTTCATCATGGCGGATTTTATAGACAGATGCAGAGAAGGGTGCTGAAGTTTCACAAGACTCCGTTCGATTCGTAAGAGTGGCAAATTTAGAAAAGAAAGGCCCGATGCCGATGTCTTTCAATGCAGATCCTTGGCCGCACGGAAAAACTATCCCCTTCTGAACAAGCCCCTTCAGCGTTTCCATCCAAGATTCTTTATCATAGCCAGTCTCCAAATACCGATTGAGCAGTGTGTCATCACGCTCAGCTAGCCATTCTGCCAACTCTTCGGACATCGTATCGCCATGATCTATGAGACCTAAGTCAAAACAATCCATAGATAAGGAGTCGTGTAGTTCGCTCATAATTGCAGCAGCGTCGGCTGTTTCACGATCCATTTTATTGATGAATAAAAAAGTAGGGACTTGTGCTTCACGCAACAGCTGCCAAACCCTTTCTGTATGGCCTTGAACTCCGTCAACTGCACTGACTAAGACAATCGCAGCATCCATTACTTGAACCGCTCTTTCCATCTCGGGAGAGAAGTCAGCATGACCGGGTGTATCAATTAGTGTAAAGCAATTTCCTTCATAGTCGATTTCCGCCTGTTCTGCAAAGACCGTAATTCCCCGAGCACGTTCAATTGAATGATTATCCAAGAAAGCATCTTGATGATCTACACGGCCGCGTTCTCGAATTTGCTTCGTCAGGTAAAGAAGTTGTTCTGAAAATGTTGTTTTCCCTGCATCCACGTGCGCAAGAATTCCTATTGTTTGTTTCATCTATGTACCCGCCATTTCACTTAGTCGTTGTACTGACAGTATAGCACCAACACGAATTCAGTTGAAATACGGGGCGTCCCTTATGAGAATTGAAGCATCATCCAAAATATATGCACTCCAACTGCGACAGCGTAAAGACCTATCGTAAATTGAAGAAGCCATCGCACGATACGAGAGCGGTCGACTGCCGGCTCCAGTGCAAATAGACTGATTGGAAATCCAATCTTCATCAAATAAAACAAAAAAATACTGCTCCCATACACAAAACTTGCCATTGGATTGGCTTCCTTAATCAGTTCAAGGCGCAGTCCGAAATCTGTTGCAAATGCATCAAATACAGACAAGCTTAACAACATCAAAAGCAATTGTTTCATACTGAATAGAAATGTCCCATTCTTCTTTTGCACACGCTGCATTGTCAACTCTCCATTCCGGTAGTCTTTGCTGTTTGTCTTCAGCATGCATAGCGGAATGGATGTCTATACAACTTGTTGGAATTTAAATGCCTAGAACGTCAGTGGAATTTTTTCGAAAGGCACGGCGTACACCCAAAAAAGGGCTGTCCCATGGAGTCATACGAATGACATCCGAGGACAGCCCTTTTATTTATTAATGGATCGCTGACTTAAACCGTGAACCGTGAGTCTCCTGCGTATCCATAATGGTTGTAAACGCAGAAGGATCAATGTCGTGAACAATTTCTTTTAACTTTGTCAGCTCAAGACGTGTCACTACTACATATATGACGTCCTTTTCGTTATCACTATAACCGCCTTTTCCGTGAAGTTTTGTAACCGAGCGGCCTAAGCGCTTGCCGATCGCAGCTGCCATTTCTTCGAATTCATCCGAAACAATAATTGCTGCTTTTGTTTCATCAAACCCTTGAATCACCGCGTCTATCGCTTTAGCAGCTATGTAATAGGTCAAAATGGAGTACATCGCTTTTTCAGGACCGAGCACAAAACCCGCCCATCCGAAGATGAAGATATTAAGAAACATGACAAATTCTCCGACAGAATATGGCACTTTCTTTGTCAGCAATATTCCCAATATCTCGGTTCCGTCTAAAGCACCGCCATTACGAATGACAATCCCCACACCCGCACCGAGAAGTATTCCTCCAAAAGCTGTCGCAAGGAGTGGATCTGTCACAAAAGGACCGACCGCTTTCAATGGGAATTCTATGATTGCCAAAAAGACAATTGCAAAAGTGGAAGAGAGGAAAAAGTTTTTACCGATGTGCTTGTAGCCAAAAAATACAAAAGGTATGTTGAACAGCAGAATCAGAATACCGAAGGGGATGTCACTTAAATAATTAACAATCAGTGAAATCCCGATAATTCCACCATCAATGACTGAATTTGGAATTAAAAATAATTCCAAAGCAACTGCGGCTAAACCAGCACCAATTGCAATAAATAAATAACGGCGTACCAAGTGCCAGAATGACTCCTTTTTATGCTCCTTTTTCATGGGCAGTAACCACCTTTGTTCTATAGAATTGTACCCAGATCATTCTCAGTATCTGGGAAGGAGGGAGCTGAATCGTGTAAAATCATCCTGATTTATTCAGTATACCATTGTAACCGTTTCCAGAAAAACTATTGACAATGCAGAAAAGCGAGTTTATTATTCGATTAACGACTATTAAGCGACAGTTAGTGCTAGTCTGACATTTTACTGGGGGTGGTTCCAAGTGGAGCAAAGAAAAGTGAAAGAGAAACGGGAAATTAATTTTTGGATGGCGATACTGCCATTAGTCATTATGATTGGCGTAATGCTGGTCACAGTGGTCTGGCTCAAACAAGGCCCTCATATGCCGTTAATCGTTGGAACTTCAATAGCATCCCTTGTTGCTTGGAAATATGGATTCAACTGGAAAGAAATAGAGGAAATGATGTATAAGGGAATTCGTCTGGCACTTCCGGCAGTCGTCATTATAATGCTGGTAGGTCTTACGATTGGTGCCTGGATGGGTGGCGGAATTGTCGCTACTATGATTTTTTATGGTTTGAAGTTAATCACACCTGCTTGGTTCTTAGTAGCAATTATGATTATTTGTTCCATTGTATCACTCGCAATCGGAAGTTCCTGGTCTACGATGGCGACTATCGGTGTTGCTGGTATGGGAATCGGACTCAGTATGGGAATTCCAGCCGGTATGGTTGCTGGAGCCGTTATTTCAGGTGCTTATTTTGGGGATAAAATGTCACCGCTTTCAGACACGACAAACCTGGCATCCGGATTAACCGGTACAGATCTGTTTGACCATATTAAACACATGTTATATACAACAATACCAGCGCTGCTCATCGCATTTGGCGTGTTTACGGTGCTTGGAAGACGTTTTGCAAATGGTAATTTAGATATGGAAAAAATCGCACAAACTTCTAAAGTCATGAAAGAAAGTTTCTTAATCTCACCTTGGCTGTTACTCGTACCTTTAGCAGTCATTGTCATGGTGGCGCTGAAAGTTCCAGCTGTTCCAGCTTTGATAGTCGGGATTGTAATGGGCTTCTTAAGCCAGATCTTTATACAAGGCGGGTCAGTTACTGAAGCACTCGTTGCGTTACAAGAGGGATTTTCTATTAAAACAGGAAATAAGCTTGTCGACAATTTGTTTGACGGCGGCGGACTGGATTCGATGATGTATACCGTATCGATGACGATTGTGGCAATGACGTTTGGCGGAATATTAGAGTATTCAGGTATGCTGAAGGCAATCATGGATCAGCTCATGAAAGTTGTAAAATCGACATCATCGTTAATTATTTCAACGATTGGCGCGTGTTTCATGACGAACGCAACGTGTTCAGAACAGTACATTTCAATTGTCGTGCCTTCCCGTATGTTCAGTAAAGCGTATAAAGATAAGGGACTTAGTTCTAAAAACTTATCTCGTGCGCTGGAAGACGGAGGAACATTAACATCTGTGTTTATTCCGTGGAATACGTGCGGGGTCTTCATCCTCGGAACCCTTGGGGTCGGTGTGACAGAATATGGTCCATATGCGATTATCAACTTCGTTGTGCCGATTCTATCCATTATTTATGCGTTAACTGGATTCTCTATTGTGAAAATGACAGCAGAGGAAAAAGAACGTGTAGATGCTGAGGAAGAGAAAATACTTGGGGATTCAATGGAAGAAGAGCAAATACCCGTGCATTCGTAAAAATGTGAGGCTGTTCAGGAAATCAGACGAAATCTGATTTTCTGGACAGCCTTTTCTTCAATATACGGGAAAGTTCAGCTCATACACGGCACGCGGCCTGCCTTGGCGATACGTCATCTCTTCACCAACTGTGTTCGCATATGCACTCGTCAAAAGCTTTTTAATAGTTCTTTCTGCAGTTCTGCGGGAAACTCCAAGATGACTTGCTAAATCATTTGCAGTGAATTGGGTGGACTGCTGGCTTTGACCGAATGTTGCAAGCTTTGATAATACTGCTGGACTTAGCGCTGTTTTTTCAGCGATTTCAGTTAGGACTGGTTCAATCACTCGTAATTCAACCGTACTGCCTTCAGAATGCAGAAGACTATGCAATTCCTTTTTCTCGTCCAGCAAATAGAGACCCGAGTTTTGTTCAGTTTGCATGTAACGGAGGGCACTCATAGCGTTTTCCTTCGCCGATGTAAGTGTTCGGCCGCTTCCAAAAGCCAGCTGACCGCTCACAAGTTTAACAAGTTGATGAAATTCAGATAGGTGCACAGCTGTTTGAATAGCCCCCAGGGTTGTGTAAAACAAAATCCCTTCCTCGGAATGAATGCAGTGGGCCTGCAACAATTGTGAGAGCCGTTTATAACTGTCCTTCTCTTCAGTCTTCAGGTTGGAATCATCTAAAATACCGGCAGCTATCTTAGAAGTCTCGCTTTTTTGGAACAGTGCTTCTTGGCAAACCCGGTCAATCGTTTTAAGAAATGAGCTTTTCACACTGATCATTTTATGAACTGGTATTCCCAGCGCAGATAAGCGGTCATAGACAGCGTGCACACTTGTAATAGCGATATTGTCCGGATTTTCCGTATAGGCCGTTGCATGAAATTGAACCAGATCCTCCAATTCATAATCCTCTTCCAATTGATAAATCAAAGGCCGTTTTTCACCAGCTTTTATATCATCAAAAACGTTTTCTAAAACATTCCGATCACGGACATCTATCGATACTTTTTCTAAGTCTAAGCTTTGATGCAGTGAAATGGATAATAAGGTAGTCGTAATCTCAGTTTCGTCTTGTTTGAGATAGACCGCGGGAACAGGTATCGAAGCTAATACAGCAGTCGAAGCTACATAGGGAAGGGATCCTGAAAATAGAATCGCATCACAAGGAAGCAGTTTCTTCAATAGAGCAGGTGCTTCGCTTGGAACGCTATAAGGATACAAATCTACTATAATTTCACTGCGCTGTTCTGTGAAGTGCATGGCACGCTGGCAGAATTCCTCGGATCCGAAGATTGCTACTTTTGTTCTCATATTCAACCACCTTTTTAATTAGCGACTATTTAACGACAATGATACAATGAAATTAATAACTTGCCAAGCAGGAAGGGGACAATTTTATGAAAATTAAAGAAATTGAGATTTTCGCTATTAGACTACCACTTCACGAGCCATTCGTCATTAGTTACGCAACTTATGAGGACATGCCTTCAATAATTGTAAAGCTGACAACTGATACTGGAATCGTTGGATATGGTGAGGCGGTTGCCGATGATCATGTAACGGGGGAGAGCTGGGAAGGAACATTTGCTGTACTTCGTCATACACTGGCACCGGCTGTTATCGGTCTGGATCCGAGCGAATTCGGACGGCTTCATGAAAAAATGGACAAAGAAATCTATGGAGTTCCAACAGCAAAAGCGGCAATTGACATTGCTTGTTTTGATGCAGTTGGTAAAAATCTTGGAATCCCAGCCTATCAATTACTTGGGGGCCGTTACCATAGTGAATTCCCGATTACACACGTCTTAAGCATTGGAAAGCCGGAAGCGATGGCCGAAGAGGCTGCGCATCGCATGGAAGCGGGTTATACATCGTTTAAAATGAAAGTCGGAACAGATGCATCAGAAGATGTAAAACGCATTCAAGCCGTTCGTAAACGTGTGGGTGATGAAGTTGCAATCCGAGTGGATGTCAACCAAGGATGGGTCAACAGTTCAACAACATTGCAGGCTATGAAAAAATTGGAAGCGTGTCATCTTGATTGGTTAGAACAGCCCGTTAAAGCGGACGATATCGATGGATTAGTTGAAGTGAAATCTAAAAGTGCAACGCCATTGATGGCAGATGAAGGTCTTCGCGGAGTTCGTGAAATGCGAGAAATTATTGCAAAGCGTGCAGCTGACAAAGTGAACATCAAACTCATGAAATGCGGCGGTATGTATCCTGCGATGAAACTGGCGCATATGGCGGAAATGGCAGGGATCGACTGTCAGGTAGGTTCGATGGTTGAATCATCGATTGGTTCAGCAGCCGGATTCCATGTGGCGTTCTCACAAAAGTCGATGTCAAGTGTTGAACTGACTGGACCTTTAAAATTCAGCAAAGATGTCGGAAATCTAACATACGATGTCCCATATATTCGTTTGAACGAAAAGCCAGGGCTCGGGATTGACATTGACGAATCAGTCTTAGCTGAACTGACGGTATTCAGTGAAAAAGTGGTGTCTGTATGAAGCACGTAACGTTAAAGAATGGCATCTCGCTTCCTGTCCTGAAATTAACAAAACAGGACCTTCCTGAAATTAAGAGACTGCAAACGAAAGTCATCGGGCATTTATCTGAAAAGGCCTTTTTACAGCCGTTAACAGATGAAGAATTCATCACGATCCTAGATGGCAATGGATTGCTTGCCGGAGTACGTGCGGAGGGGAATCTAATTGCCTTCCGTGCATTCCTCGATCCCGGTGAAGACCCTGAGCATCTTGGAGAGGATGCAGGTATTCCAAAAGAACAATGGAGTTCAGTACTGTATTCAGAAATCACCAATGTCGATCCGGAATTTCAAGGGAATGGCTTACAGCGGCAGCTCGGCAGAATCATGATGGATGAAGTCGATACAGATCACTATAACTATATTTGCACGACAGTTGCACCATTCAATATTGCGAGCATTAAAGACAAATTTGAATTAGGAATGCATATCGCTGCACTTAGTGTGAAATACGGAACGCTCACCCGCTATATCATGATGAAGAATCTAGTAACTGAAGTGTCTGTAACGGACGATGACTCGATTGAAGTTGAGATGGCAGAAACAACGGAGCAACAGAAACTTTTAAAAGCAGGATGGATTGGCACTGCTATTCAAGCATGCGATGAAAGATATACAGTGATTTATAGAAAAATGAAATAATAAGGACTATAGAAATAATGATATTTTTAGAAAACTAGACCTATACGCCTATCTGTAAGTAGGATATACTAAAGCTATTCGACTATAGTTAGGTGGGTACATATTGTGAGAATGACTGTTGGGAAAAGGCTGTGGTTTGGCTTTTTAGCTGTATTAATCATTATGGCACTAATGGGGTCAGCAAGCTTTTGGGCGTTAACTACATTAGATCGTGAATACAAAGCCCTCATCAATGATCGTATTCAGAAAGTGATGATTCTGGAACAATTGAATGCCCTGCAATCACAAAAATCAAATGAAATTCGCGGTTATATGATTTTTGACCAAATTTCCTATTTGGAAAGCCGGGAAACACTTATTAAAGAATTTAAAGAGAAGTCAGAAACACTAGAGCAGATGCTGCATACTAAGAAAAACAAAGAAAAGCTTGCCGAGATTCTCAGCTCTTCCACAAGTTACGATGAGCTGACAGACAAAGCAATCAAAAGCTATCAAATTGAGTCAAAAGAGCGCGGTATAGAAGTTTCTTCACAAGCTTCACTCTATCAAGATGTGATGACGGGTCAAATATCCGAAATGATCAGTGCACAGGAAAAAGCACGCAGCAAGGCAGAAAAAGAATTAGAGAAGTCCATCCAAACTGTTAAACTTTTAATTATTGGGATGGCGGTTCTGGCAGTAATTGCAGGAATTGTTATTGCCCGTTTAATAAGCAGGATGATTGCACGTCCTGTCGGTAAAATGACTGAAGCATTTCAGCAAATTGCATCTGGCGACTTAGCTGCGCAGCCTGTGATGGTTAAAAACAAAGATGAAATTGGCGATATGGCTGCCGCATTTAATGGGATGTCGAATAATTTGAGATCTGTTATTACACATGTACGAGATTCTGCGCATCAGCTTGCATCTCAAGCGGAACAGCTTTCTGCTGGAGCAGAAGAAAGCTTGGCTGCTTCGGAAACGGTAGCTGGTATTTCTAAACAAAGCTTGCAGGCGAGTACCGACCAGCAATCGCTCGTAGCCGAATCGAATGAAGCAATAAGTGAGGTTTTAAATACGGTAGATACCATTTCTTCTGATAACGAAGAAATGCTGCGGTCATCAGAACAAGTAACAAAATTAGTCCAAGAAGGCTCCGCATCATTGACGACGTTCTCTGACAAAATGTCTTCAATCAGTTCTTTACTGAAGAACTCAGCGCAAACAATTACAGAAATGGCGAAGCACTCGGAAAATATCCGCGGGGTAACCTCCATGATTACAGGATTGGCGGATCAAACGAATCTTCTGGCGCTTAACGCAGCCATTGAAGCAGCACGCGCTGGTGAACACGGAAAAGGCTTTGCAGTTGTAGCTGAAGAAGTCCGGAATTTGGCAGAGCAGTCAAAACGTTCTTCTGCTGAAATCGATCAGCTTATTGCGGTTATGATTGAAAATGTAGGACACGCTGTTGAACAAACGGAAGTGAGTGCAAATCAGATGCAAGAAGGCCTGGTCGTAACGACTCGGACAACCGAAGTGTTTGAGGAAATCGAATTGGCTGCATCTGACGTGGATGAGCGAGTGAGTAAAGTTTCAAGTTCAATTGAAATCATGAAGACCATGATTCAAAATGTGGTTGACCATGCTGCTTCAATTGAATCGTTAGCACAACAAGCTGCAGACGAAGCAGAATCCGCACGTGTCTCTTCAGATGAACAACTAGCTGTCAACGAAGAGATTTCTGCAAGTGCTCAACTTCTGGCAGAACTTGCTGAGCAGTTACAGCAGAATATGAATCAATTTACGGTATAAAAAAACCGGCCCACTCCATAAAAAAAGGAGATGGCCGGTTTTTTACTTGCGTTTTTTCGCTGATTCCCGCTGCTTCACAAGTGACTCAATGTTATCCAGTTCGCGTGCAATTTCTGCTCTCATGTCTGAAGCGGATAGTTTTTGATTTTTAGGTGTTTGCGGAAGTGAAGCAGCATTCTTTCCACCTTTAGAATGTTCATCACGGCCCATATTCAAGCTCCTCTCGTATGGTTTCATCCGTTTCAGTATGTGCAGAACTTAGCCATCAATACGAGAAGAATTGATAAATGGAAATATGAATTCAGGGGAATACTTAGGAGATGCCGCAGGATCAATGGAATAAAGAATTAATCCAGAGACGTCCAAAGTCAATGGTTCAAACTGTTCTTGAATAATTGGAACTGCGTTCGTATTCTTTTTCTTTTTAGCGATTGTAACGTGCGGTGTGTAGTCTAATGCTGCCGGTTTTTGTAAAACTGTTTCCAAACGTTTAGAAAGTTCACGATACACTCCAGTTAATGAAGAAGGATTCGAAACAGCAAGATACACGACTCGCGGGCCGATGGGGTTTCCGAAAAATGAAATGCCATTTATTGCAATCGTGAATGCATGCGTACGTTCGGCTAATTTCTGCATTTCTTGTTTTACAAGTTCAAGCTGGGGATGAGTAAGTCCGCCGAAAAAGAGCACTGTAACGTGCAGATCATCCGGGTGCGGAATCACCTTATAATGAGTAGGAAGGTCATAATGCAGGCTGCAAGATGTGAGTTTTTCTTGTACCAATTTAAATGGGACAGGGATGGCTGCAAAGTAATGTGTCATAGCAAAACGCTCCTTTGTGTTTTTAGTATAGCAAGAACGCCCTCGGTTATGTGCTGGGTAACCCGCCTGAATGTCGTTGCATATTCTAGCAAGGAGTGTAACACCAAAGGGTGAAAGGGGATTGCGTGAAGTATACAAATAGTGAACTGCCTAACGGGGAGAGCCATGACGCAAAGCAACGCCAATTAGACAATTACCGTGTGAATAATTTCGGTACACAAATGACGACCAATCAAAGTGTGAAAGTATCTGGAGACGAACAGTCTTTGAAAGCAGGAGTACGGGGACCAACCTTGCTGGAAGATTTTCATCTAAGGGAAAAAATCACACATTTTGACCATGAAAGAATTCCAGAGCGGGTGGTTCATGCAAGAGGATATGCAGCCCATGGAGAATTCGTTTTACACAAATGCATGAAAAAATATACATCCGCAAAGTTTTTGCAAGGAGCGGGTACGAAGACTCCATTATTTACAAGGTTTTCGAATGTCGCAGGAAGTAAAGGTTCCTCCGATACAGCACGGGATGTACGAGGGTTTGCAGTGAAGTTCTATACAGAAGAAGGAAATTATGACTTAGTCGGGAATAATATGCCTGTGTTCTTTATACAGGATGCAATCAAATTCCCCGACCTGATTCACGCTACAAAACCGGAACCTCATAACGAAATTCCACAAGCTTCTACTGCTCATGATACCTTCTGGGACTTTGTAGCAAATAATCAAGAATCGGCGCATATGATCATGTGGCTTATGTCAGATCGGGGAATACCAACCAATTTTAGAAAGATGGAAGGGTTCGGGGTACACACATTCCGTTTAGTCAACTCAGAGGGAATTGCACATTTTGTGAAGTTTCATTGGAAACCTAAACTTGGCATGCACTCGTTAGTGTGGGATGAAGCCCAGCAAATTAGCGGAAAAGACCCCGACTTCCAGCGCCGTGACTTATGGGAAAATATCAATGCCGGAAGCTTTCCAGAATACGATTTAGGTGTTCAGCTTATTCCTGAAGATGATCAGTTCATGTTTGATTTTGATATTCTAGACGCTACCAAGTTATGGCCAGAAGAAATTGTCTCTGTTGAAATTATAGGAACAATGACGCTAAATCGCAATGTTGATAACGTATTCGCAGAGACCGAGCAAGTGGCATTCCATCCAGGCAATGTGGTTCCGGGTATCGATTTTACGAATGATCCATTATTGCAGGGAAGATTGTTTTCCTACCTGGATACGCAATTGCTCCGTTTAGGCGGGCCCAACTTCGCTGAAATTCCGATTAATCGTCCAGTATGTCCATTTCATAATAACCAGAGAGATGGGTTCAGCAGGCAGCGCATTGACGTCGGTCAAGTCAGTTATCACAAGAACTCACTCGCGGATAATACTCCTTCCACAACACCTGCCGATCAGGGCGGATACGAACATTATCAAGAAAAAGTAGAAGGGCATGTCATCCGGGCTGGGAGTCCATCGTTCGATGACCATTTCTCTCAAGCACGACTTTTCTGGAATAGCATGGCACCTTATGAAAAACAGCACATTATTGATGCATTCAGTTTTGAAGTGGGTAAAGTTCAAAGTCAATCCGTGCGCCAGCAAGTTGTGGATATGTTCTGTAACGTTGATAGCGGACTTTCCGCAGCAATTGCAACTGCGGTTGGTGTCAAGCGTCCAGAATGCACACCGGCAACTTCTGAAGCAGCTTCACCAGCATTGAGCATGAAAAATACGACATTCGTTCCAGAAACCTTGAAGGTGGCGGTTTTGATCGGGGATGGATTTGACAGTACGGCCATTGGAAATGCTGTTAGGTCCCTTCGAAACGCCGGGGTCACGGTAGATATCATCAGTGAAAGAATTGGGTCGGTTAAAGGCAGGGGAGGTAAAACAGCTGTAGCCAACCAGACGTTTATAACGGCATCACCGGTCCTATATGACAGCTTATTTGTAGGCGGGGGGACGTCAGGCAACGCTGCAGAATTTAACAGTTATATGCGAAACTATATTGAAGAAGCTTGGAAACACTTTAAACCAATTGCCTTCACAAATGACGGCTCAAGACATATACCGATGACATCTGTTCAAGAAGGACCGGGAATTATTGTAGAGAAAAAACAATCCGATGTTAGTCAAGCCTATATAAATGCGCTGGCAAAGCAGCGTTTCTGGCATAGAAGTATTTATAAATAATCCAAATGACGAATAATAGGAATAATTTTTCAGATTCTTCTCATCCTAAGAATGAACACAGACATTCAAAGAAAAGAGGAGAAGAAATTGGGAATTCTTAGCGGTAATCCGAAAGATCAGCCGATGCATTATGGAGAAGTCATTGGATGCTGGGCATATGTTGGTGCAAACAAAGGACTGATTAGTGCGTATCAGACTTTTATAAACCATGCTGGAGACGAGGGGCTTAAAAAACTTTTGCAAGAAGCTGTCGACATGATGAGAGATCATGACAAACAGATTGAAGAAGTTCTAAAGGAAAATGGCATTATGCCTCCTCCAACGCTTCCAGACCGTCCAACTTGCTCTGCAGATGATATCCCGCCGGGTGCACGTTTCATGGATCCTGAAATCAGTGGAGCTGTCTCTATCAACGTAGGGCAGGCATTAGTTTCCTGCAGCCAAGTAATGGGGCAATGTTTGCGTGAAGACATTGCGGCGATGTTTGCTAAGTTCCATGCAGACAAGGTCATGTTTGGAGCAAAACTCCTGAAACTGAACAAAGAAAAAGGATGGATCATCCCTCCCCCAATGCATTTGAATGGGCAACAGACGAAAGAGTAAAGACTGGTCAAAAGGAAGTGAAGAAGAGCAGATAGTGGGCTCTTCTTTGCTTTTTTACATAGATGCGGCAAGAACGTATTGAGCTAAATTCACTGTGCACAACTTAGGGAATGGTATACTAAGTGCATTAAGGGGGAATGTCAAATGGAAAAACTACAGTCAGCTGAACAATTTGAGGTACTAAAACAAGGGGAACGTACAGCGTTTTTGTTTTCAGCAGATTGGTGTCCGGATTGCCGCGTTATCGATCCATTACTTCCAAGCATCGAGGCAGATTATCCCGAATACGAATTCGTCTATGTAGATCGCGATCAGTTTATCGATATTTGCGCAGAACATGATATTTTTGGGATTCCAAGCTTTCTAGTTTACAGCCACGGCGAAGAAAAGGGTCGCTTTGTTAGTAAGGACAGAAAAACACGCGAAGAAATTACAGCCTTCCTCGATCATCCTGAAGCGTAAGATTATTAATGAAATGACTGCTGTCGAGTAAGAACAATTACTTCCTGACAGCAGTCATTTCAATCACACGTTAAAAAGCTTGTTTTACCTCTTTGAGAATAATTTCAGCACCTGCTGGGCTTACGAACATGCCATTTGACAGTTCAAAATTATCGGAAGAAATTTCCCCGGTAATCACACATGCTTCACGAATTTTGTAGCTTCTGAGAATGATATTCTCCGCTTCTGTGAAAAATTCAAGTGGTTGTCCTTCAGGAAGTTTCATTGTCTCACGCAATTCAATTGGGATAACTATTCTCCCTAAATGATCAACTTTTCTTACTACGCCTAAACTCCTCATAAGAGAACCTCCTTCAATGGTACCTGAATTCTTCTATAATCATACAATTGCATGTTACAAAATGCAAAATAATGGTTGATCATTTGTCGAAAGTGAATTAATTCAGAACAATTTGAATGAAGGAACTTCTCCTCTTTTCACTGTCAACGGTCACAACGTACAGGTTATTTGATAGAATAGTACAGTTGACATGAACGGAGGGACACGATGACTTTCACTCAATTTAAGAAATCAGCGCTATTTGACTATCTTCAAATTATTGTAGGCTCGGCGTTTGTCGGACTGGCATTTACTATTTTTCTTTTACCTTCTCGCATAGCTGCAGGCGGTGTTTCAGGCATAAGCACAATTGTTTATGAACTATATGGATTTAATCCTGCTTATGTGCAGTGGATCATTAACTTACCGCTTCTCATTTTAGGTCTGGTCCTGGTAGGGAAAGACTTTAGCTGGCGTACGATTGTCGGTACATTTTTTGTTCCGTTTTTCATCTTCCTGACAACAGACATTAATGTTCCGATTCATAATCCATTACTCAGTTCTATTTATGGCGGGATTATGCTCGGTATCGGTCTGGGAATTGTTTATCGAGGGAACGGTTCCACTGGCGGAACTGCGTTAATAGCACAAATTCTAAAAAAATATACGAACTTTTCCAGTGGATTCGCTCAGCTCATTGTAGATGGGGCTGTTGTTATCATATCTGCGTTTGTCTTTGACTTGGAACTCGCTCTATATGCCATGATGGCAATTTATGTGACAAGCAAGGTAATCGACTTTGTACAGCTTCAAACTTCGCCTACTAAGCTGATCCTGATCATTACAGAACAAGAAGAAAAAGTTCAAGCACTCATTAGCAGTGAGCTCAATCGCGGGTTAACAAAAGTGAAGTCTTTGGGAGGTTACTCGAACCAGGAGAAAACTATGATTCTCTGCGTCGTAGAACAATCCGAAGCCATTTACTTTAAAAAGATTGTGCAGGAACAAGAGCCGACATCTTTCGTCATCTTCCTGAACGCGTCCGAAATTTTAGGGAGAGGGTTTTCCAGAGCCCAATATGACGACTGATTCGTTATTTCTCTATTAATAAAAATGATTCCATTTAAAGTTAGACTATACAAACAAATTAGAAATGGTATACTGTTCAGTAATTGAATATGCTTATCAAGAGAAACTGAGGGAAATGGCCCTAAGACGTTTCAGCAACCCCTGAAGAAATCAGGAAGGTGCTACTTCCACAAGACATTGTCTTGAGAGATAAGAGGAACGGCTGATGACTTCCACTTTCTCTCTTGCAGAAAGCGGAAGTTTTTTGATGGGCTGAATAGGAGTGAAGGATATGCCAATTACAATACCTAAGCAATTGCCTGCAGGAGAATTACTGAAGCAAGAAAAAATATTTGTGATGGATGAAGAACGCGCAACCTCACAAGATATTAGACCGCTGCGTATTCTTGTTGTAAATTTAATGCCGCAAAAAGAGAAGACTGAACTGCAGCTTTTACGTCTTCTAGGCAACACACCGCTCCAAGTAGACATCACTTTCTTACATACAGAAACGTATGTATCAAAAAATGTGAGCAAAAATCATTTGGATACATTTTATAAAACTTTCCCTCAAGTTAAGAACGAAAAGTTCGATGGAATGATTGTAACAGGTGCGCCAGTAGAGCAAATGGAATTTGAGCAGGTCGAATATTGGAGTGAAATGCAGGACATTTTAGATTGGGCAAAAGAGCACGTGACTTCTTCCATGCATATTTGCTGGGGAGCTCAAGCTGCGCTTTATCACTACTATGGAATTGATAAACAACAGTTACCTGCTAAGTGTTTTGGTATTTTTGATCATATCGTGACAGATCCGACCGTCAATCTTGCAAGAGGATTCAATGATCTGTTTCCAGCTCCTCATTCTAGACATACAGGTGTTTCAAAAGAGGACATAGAAGCTCACGATGAAATAAGTATTCTTTCATATTCGGACGAAGTTGGTCCATTTATTGTCCTGTCGAAAGACGCTAAAAACATTATGATTACGGGGCACTTAGAATACGACGCGGGCACGCTTCAGGAAGAATATGATCGTGATTCTGCTAAGGGACTTGATATAGATATCCCTAAAAACTACTTCCCGAACGATGATGCGACGTTGAATCCGCCCAATACATGGCGTTCGCATACACATCTGTTGTTCTCAAATTGGTTGAACTACTATGTGTACCAACAAACACCATTTGAATGGAAGTAACAAAGCTGCATAAAAATACCCAATCCCTCTGAAAAACTTGAAGTTCTCAAGGGATTGGTTTATAATGAATGACAGTCAGTCAGTCAGTCAGTCGTGGAGGGGTTTTTGTGAACAAGAAAGAAAAGATTGTTCAATCTGCAATTCAAGTGTTTACTGAGAAGGGTGTTGAGAAGACGACCGTCTCGCACATTGTGAAAACTGCAGGGATCGCCCAGGGGACATTTTACTTATACTTTCCGTCTAAATTGTCTTTAATGCCTGCTATTGCAGAAGTTATGGTGCAGCTTACGCTGAAGACAGTCATCGAAACTGTTGATGAAACAGCATCATTTGATGAGCAGCTCCAACAATTTACAGATGCGATTTTCGCAGTGAACAAGGAACATCACGAGATACAAGCAATGATTTATTCGGGGTTGGCGTCTACAGAACATTTGAAAGAATGGGAAAGCGTATACGCACCAATGTACCAGTGGGTGAGTTCACTTGTTGAAAATGGACAAAAACAAAAGGTAATACGCGCTGACAGTCATCCGGATCAATTGGCGAAATTGATAATTGGCTTAACGGAATCCGCAGCAGAACAAATATATTTGTATGATGAAGAATTCGATCAAGATATACGCGCTACTGAACAAAAACGGGAAACGTTATTATTTTTAATGAATGCACTAGGGTACACGAAATAAGCAAGCATTCAGTAGAAATGACTATCGACTGGCAATAGGTTTTGTCAGTCGATTAAAGGATTTCCGTTAATAATATAATATAGAATAAAATGAATGACAGTCAGTCATCTGGGAGAAGGAGTATTTCTAATGAAAAAAGCATGGCTTTATGTAGCAGCAACTAGTTTCTTTGAACTTGTATGGATTTTTGGTTTTAACGTAGCTTCAGTATGGTGGCATTGGATTCCAATTGTTTTGTTCATTTTCGTCGACTTTCACTTTCTTTCTAAAGCGTGTGAGACATTACCGACAGGAACTGTGTATGCCATATTTGCAGCAATTGGTACAGTCGGGACTGCTTTAATGGACGTATTTTTCTTTGACCAGACTTTAAGCGGCGGTAAAATATTCTTCATCGTCCTATTAGTGGCGGGCGTTATTGGTTTGAAACTTGCGGATGGTCATGATGAAAAAATAGCAGCAGAAGGGAATCGTTAAAATGGGATGGTTATTTGTAGCGTTAGCAGCGGTCTTTGAATTTATAGGAGTTATCGGATTGAACAAATATAGCAAAAGAAAGACCATTCCTACAGGATTCATGTTTTTAGGCGGATTCGGTCTATCATTTGTATTTCTATATTCATCGTTTCAGTATTTACAAGTAAGTACAGCTTACGCGGTATGGATTGGAATTGGGACAGCGGGTGCCGTGTTATTGAATATGATCTTTTTCGGTGAATCTAAAAGTCTTGCAAGAATTGGAAGCCTTGCTTTAATAATTGTGGGAGTTATCGGTCTAAAAGCCTTATCCTAAATCAGGTTTGATATTTCTTGAAAGGTTGCGCATAATGAATGGATAAGGAGACGTGACTATGCGAAATAACTCAAAACCATCAACTCCGCAAGCAGCGGTATATAAAGTAGAACAGGAACAAACACTGCTTCCTTTTTTGTTACAGGCAATATCTAAAAGCAGAAATGCAGTGAAAGGGATTTTATCCAGGGGGCAAGTTACAGTCAATGGAGAACCCACTACTCAACATGACAAATTGTTGAAAGCAGGAGACCGGGTTGAAATTATGACCAATCTAGCTGCGAAAAATGACAGTGAACTTTCAGGACTGTCCATTATGTATGAAGATGATGCCATTATCGTAATCGACAAGGAAGCGGGATTGCTGTCGATGGCGGCAAAAGATAAAAAAGAAATGACCGCGTTCAGCGAGCTCTCTGCGTATGTACGGAAAGCAAATAGAAGTAATCGTGTCTTCATCGTTCATCGCCTGGATCGCGAAACTTCAGGAGTCATGCTCTTCGCTAAAACTGAGGAAGTAAAAAAGATGCTTCAAGACAATTGGGAGGAGTCAGTCAAAGAACGCGGCTATGCAGCTCTTGTCGAAGGTAAGGTTCGAAACGAAACAGGTGAAATCATTTCCTGGCTGAAAGAGACCCGAACGTTCAAAGTCTATTCAAACCCGACAAATAATGGCGGCCAAAAAGCAATCACGCGTTACAAGCGGCTCCAAATGGGTGCACAGTATTCTTTACTTGAATTGAGATTGGAAACAGGGCGTAAAAACCAAATTCGCGTGCATATGGAGGAAATTGGACATCCTGTTGCCGGTGATAAGAAGTATGGTGCCTCGACTAATCCCTTAAAACGGCTTGGACTTCATGCAGTTAAATTAACGATAATCCATCCAGTAACAAAAGAGCAGCATACCTTTATCTCTGATCCGCCTTCTTCCTTCTACAAAAAATCAAAATAACCGTAAGCGCCAAAAAGGCGCTTACGGTTATTTATTTTGATATAGAGATGATTCAACATATAAGGTACTAACCATTATTGCAATGGTGGCATTCCAGGCTGACCGGCAGGAGCAAATGCATTGAGTAATTGCGTCATATCCTGTGACGCTAATTGAGGCACTTGGTAGTAATGATGTTTGTTTTGATAAATCGCTAATTCATAAGCCATTTCAATACAGTTCGGAACCGAATCAGCAAGCACCCTCCGAACAACAGGATTACATACTTCACAGGCTGCCATGGCTTTCATGGAAGCACCTGCTTTTGCAGAACCTAATAAGAACCCGGAAATAATTTCATCCGTAATTTCAGAAGCATTCGTGATGGGCTTTTTAGGCTGGCCAGGCTTCATGCCGTAAATGAAATCATTGCCTTCTTTCATTTTATAGCTGGATGTTGGATGAGATGGGTCATGACCGGATTTAAAGCATTCCACCGTGATGTTATACTCGTCTAATGTAAATCGGTACTGACGATCGAGTATATCCAGCAACTCCGGGTCTTTCACATGCGGGCGAAGCAGAATCGCCTGGTTAAGTGCGCCAATCGCACTTGATAACACTTCGTGAACATCAAAAAGCTCATGTCCTCCGTGGTTCATGTTCGGGGGAACTGTTCCCGTATGCATGTTTTGATGGGTTACTCCGTCTTGATTTGTAGTCATTGTTGTCCTCCCTAATTTAAGTTGTATTTTCTTTCTTGACTAGTATGAGCGGTCAGCATGTTTCTACCCGTGGAATGATTTGTATGAATAGATGAAGAACAGCAAACATACAATGGATTACGAATTTGTATGGAAAGGTGTGCATATTAGTGCAAATCCACGTTGTTCAAAAAGGTCAGAGTCTATTTACAATAGGGAGACAATATGGAATTCAGTGGCAGGAAATTGCGGATGCAAATGAATTGGGGAATTCAGGGAAGCTGGCTGTAGGTCAAGCACTTGTGATTCCAATAACAGGCAGTTATTATTGGGTGCAGCCAGGGGATACTCTATATGAGATTGCACGTAAAGAAAAGATGACGATTTCAGAGCTCGCCAACATTAACCAGATTTCTTTATCAGCGCCTTTGACAGTAGGTCAGCGGCTATACATTCCACCGGCTCCTAAGACACCTGCGCAGTCATTACTATACGTGGAGCCAAGAACACCGGTCACACAAGTGATGATTGCTGAAACAAAAAATCGGGTAGCTGCATTAACTTATTTGGCAATGTTCAGTTATGAAGTGAAACGCGATGGAACACTAAAAGCCCCGTCCACTGCAAACTTGCCTGAAATCGCTGCAAATGCAGGAGCACTGAATGCAATGGTTATTAGCAACTTGGAAGATTTCGCATTTAGTGCACCCTTAGCTCATGATATTTTTGTAAGCAAAGGAGTTCAGGATTTATTATTTACGAACATATTAGAAGTCGCAAACAGAGTAGGATACAAAGATATCCATTTTGATTTTGAGTTATTATTCCCGGAAGACCGACAACTATACAATGCCTTTTTACGACGCGCACGAGATCGTTTCCATCCTGCGGGCCTGACATTATCCACCGCTCTAGCTCCAAAAGTGAGCGATGTCAAAACGGGGATTTACGGTGCGCACGACTATAAAGCCCATGGAGAAATTGTGGATTTTGTATCGTTGATGACATATGAATGGGGGTATACGTACAGTGAGCCCCAAGCTGTGAGCCCATTACCCCAGGTAGAACAAGTAGTCAAATACGCAGTTTCGGAAATTCCAAGAACGAAAATCTTTTTAGGTCAAAACTTGTATGGGTATGATTGGTCTAAACCTTATCCGACTCAAGGCGGGCAGCCTGCAAAAGCGCTTAGTCCCAGACAGGCGACAGAACTGGCCATCCGTGAAAATGAAGCGATTGAGTATGACTATGTTGCACAAGCACCATTTTTCACATATATCGATCAAAACAATATTCAGCATGAAGTATGGTTTGAGGATGCAAGGAGTATTCAGGCCAAGTTCGATTTATTGAAAAAGTATAGTCTCAGAGGGATTATGTATTGGAAGCTTGGATTGGCTTTCCCGCAAAACTGGCTGCTGCTCGAAGATAACTTTAATATCGTGAAAAAGTGATATGAAGAGCCGTATAGGAACCTAAAACAGAGGAGATCGCCCCCTCTGTTTTTATTTGCTGATTAAAATGTATTTTCAAAAATATTCAAACTAGCGTATACTGATTAAATACAGCATGATAGATTCGGGATTAAGGGGGAAGCGTATGGCAAAATTAAATGTAGAAAATGTAGATGTACAAAGACGTTCAAATGATTATGTGCATCAAGTTTATGAGCAAGTTAAAAGAAGAAATGCAAACGAAACTGAATTTCTCCAGGCAACCCGGGAAATTTTTGATTCACTCCGTCCCGTATTTGCACAGCACCCTGAATATATTACAAATGGAATCTTGGAAAGACTGACAGAACCGGAACGGATTTTGACATTTCGTGTTGCTTGGGAAGATGACAGTTGCAAGGTACATGTCAATAGGGGCTACCGGGTTCAATTTAACAGTGAGCTCGGCCCTTATAAAGGCGGACTTCGTTTCCATCCTTCCGTAAATAGCAGCATTATGAAATTCCTCGCATTTGAACAAATCTTCAAAAATGCTCTAACAGGTCAGCCGATCGGTGCTGGTAAAGGCGGCTCTGATTTTGACCCGAAGGGGAAGTCGGATCGTGAAATCATGCGCTTCTGCCAAAGTTTCATGACGGAATTGAGTCGCCACATCGGTCCGGATATCGACGTGCCTGCGGGAGATATTGGTGTCGGAAAGCGTGAAATCGGATATTTGTTCGGCCAGTACAAACGCTTAAAAGGCGGCTATGAAGCGGGAGTCCTGACAGGGAAAGATCCAAGTCACGGCGGAAGTCTCGGCAGAAAAGAAGCTACGGGATATGGAACGGTATACTTCACTGATGAGATGCTTAAGGAGTACGGCATGTCATTTACCGACAAAACGGTGATTGTATCAGGGTCAGGAAATGTCTCCATCTATGCGATGGAGAAAGCTCAGCAATTAGGAGCTAAAGTGATTGCGTGCAGTGATTCTTCGGGATATATTGTCGATTCAGATGGTATTGACCTGGAGTGTGTGAAACAGTTAAAAGAAGTGGAAAACAAGCGGATTCAGGAATATGTGAAAACACATCCCGAAGCGCGCTATATAGAAGATTGTTCGGGGGTATGGAGCATCCCTTGCGATATCGCCCTTCCTTGTGCGACTCAAAACGAAATCGATGAGGAAAGTGCGCTTCTTCTTATTAAGAATGGTGTTACAGCTATTGGAGAAGGAGCAAATATGCCGTGTACAAATGAGGCACTTACTATTTTCCAGGAACATGGCATTCTATTTGCACCAGCTAAAGCCGCGAATGCAGGGGGCGTAGCCGTTTCTGCGATGGAAATGTCCCAAAACAGCATGCGTCTTCGCTGGACTGCGGAAGAAGTTGATGATCGTTTGAAAGTGGTTATGCGCTCCATCTATGAAAGTTGCATAGATGCCGCAGATCGTTTCGGCAAACCAGGTAACCTCATTATGGGAGCGAACGTAGCAGGATTTTTAAAAGTGGCAGACGCAATGGCAGCACACGGATTAAGTTAATATCGAGTATCAGGCACATCTTAAATGATGTGCTTTTTTATTGTGTAAACTCACTGAAGTGCAGATTCGTAGCGGTACAGAATATTTCGCCTATTAAAAGAATCAGTATTTTTCTTTGCATTTACGAAACAACGTGTTATTATAAATATACTTTATTGTGCATAAAGATACATAACGTAGCGAGAGGGGATTTTATTATGACGAAGAAAAAAGTAGTATTAGCTTATTCAGGCGGACTTGATACTTCTGTAGCAGTTCAATGGCTAACGGAGCAGGGCTATGCAGTGGTTGCATGTTGTTTAGACGTTGGGGAAGGGAAAGATTTGGATTTCATCCAGCAGAAAGCTCTTCAAGTCGGTGCAATTGAAAGTTATGTTATTGACGCTAAATCTGAGTTCGCACAGGATTATGCATTGCTGGCACTCCAAGCACGAACACTTTACGAAGAAAAGTATCCGCTTATTTCTGCGTTATCCCGCCCGCTCATTGCTAAGAAGCTCGTCGAAGTCGCGCATAAGGAAAATGCGGTGGCTGTCGCGCACGGCTGCACAGGTAAGGGAAATGATCAGGTTCGTTTCGAAGTAGGGATTAAAGCGCTGGATCCAACATTAGAAGTAATCGCACCCGTTCGTGAGTGGAGCTGGTCGCGTGAAGAAGAGATTGCTTATGCAAAAGAGCACAACATTCCAGTGCCAATCGTCTTGGACAGTCCGTATTCGATTGACCAAAACCTTTGGGGACGCAGTAACGAATGTGGAATTCTTGAAGACCCTTGGGCAGCACCGCCGGAAGATGCGTATGGTCTGACGTCTTCTATTGAAGAAGCACCAGATCAGGCGGATGTTGTTGAGATTACATTTAAACAAGGTGTTCCTATAAGTCTAGATGGAAAGGCATTTGAACTTGATGCGCTGATCTTGTATTTGAACGAGCTTGCTGGCAAACATGGTGTTGGCCGCATTGACCATGTTGAAAACCGTCTCGTTGGCATTAAATCCCGTGAAGTGTATGAATGTCCAGGTGCCATGACGCTGATAAAAGCGCATAAAGAACTTGAAGACATCACGCTTGTAAAGGAGACGGCACATTTCAAACCTATTATCTCTCAAAAGTTAAGTGAGCTCATCTATAACGGACTTTGGTTTTCTCCATTACGAAGTGCTTTGGAGGCGTTCATCAAAGACTCACAACAAGTCGTCAACGGCACCGTGCGAGTGAAACTCTTTAAAGGGCATGCCATTGTAGAAGGGCGTAAATCCGATAATTCTCTTTATGATGAAAAATTGGCGACGTATACGTCTGATGACGAGTTCGACCAAGCAGCCGCAGTAGGATTCATCAAATTATGGGGGCTTCCAACAGAAGTTCATGCAGCAGTGAATAAGCAGCTCGTTACGTCTAAAGCTTAATAGGAAAAGGACCTATCCATCAGTGGAAGGTCCTTTTCTAATTAAAATAGTAATTTATCTATTGAATGGAATTGAGGTTCTCCTTTGTCGTATGTGGCGACGAAGCGGAATCCGATATCTGAAGCAATCTGCAAACTCTTGCGAATGTCGAAACCGACATCAATCGGTTTATGGGCATCGGAACCAATTGTTAAAATCTCACCGCCGCAAGATTTGTATAGTTCAAGAATATCAGTGTGCGGCATGGCTTCAGGTAATCCATACCGTACACCTGACGTATTTATCTCTATTCCCTTCCCTCGTGGAATGACCTCAGAAAAGATTTCTTTCAAGCAGTCATGGAAATCATAGGAAGGTGCTTGTTTCGCGTATCGCTCAATAAGATTCACATGTCCTAACACGCTGTAAGCGTCAAATTTCCGGATACATCGAAGCAACTCCTGATAATACGCATCATAGGCTTCATCCATTGTCCGGTTTTCAAAAACAGCTCCGAAGTGCAGATCTTTTTTTTCAACAGTATGGAGCGAACAAATGACAAAGTCGAATTCTTCGTCTCGAATCAATTTTGTGTATGAATCCAGTATATGAGGCTGAACCCCAATTTCCACACCGCGTTTTACTTGTATATCACTCCCGTAACGGTCTTGCAATTGTGCAATTTCTTCTTTGTAAGCGTGCTGATTATAATCGAATATGAAATTCTTATCCGGATATTCGTAGTCAACATGATCTGTAAAACAAATTTCAGTAAGTCCGTTTTGAATAGCAGCGCGGACCATCTCCTCTGGAGGCGCGTCACAATCTGCTGAAAAAGAGGTATGCATGTGATAATCAAACATTTATATCAAACTCCTTTTTTGTTGACATTTCTTAATTATCTATTTATAGTACTAGATAACTTCATCGTAGTAAAGTGATAAAGTAAGAGGAGGCGGTTGTTTGAGGAATTTATTTCAATCGGCTGAAGAGGAGTACGAATTACGAGAAGTCTTTCGAAATTCCTTTTTACCGAAAGGATACAGTGAAGTCAATTTACCAGTTCTCGAAAGTTACGAAACATATGAATCTCTCCAAACTGCGCAAAGCCGAAAAAGTCTCCTGAAGCTGATCGACCATACTGGAGACATTTTAGTGTTGCGGCCAGACGTGACAATCCCACTGATGCGGGAACTCGCATCGACTTATAAAAACTTAGATAAAGAAATTCGCTGCTGGTATATACAATCTGTCTTCCGTCAGTCGGATGATTTGACGATTCCGACCGAACGCAGGCAAGCGGGAATCGAGTTATTCAGTAACCAATCCGCTGAAAATGATGCAGAAGTGATTGTTCTCGCCTGTCAGGCACTCACTGAATTAGGACTGAATGATTTTAAAATTGAGCTTGGTCACGCGGGAATTCTATCTGAACTGAATCGGATTCTTCAATTGACTGCAGAGGAACAGCTGCAAGTGAAATCGTTTATTCAAATGAAAAACAGCAGTGGGCTAGCTGATTTTCTTAAGCAAAATAATACGGATGAAACGATTAGAGAAAGGCTTCTTGAAACGGCTTTTTCATATGGGGATGCACCATCTGTTTTCAAGCGGTTTCGAAAGTATGATAAGAACGACCAAATGACTGCTATCATGCAGCATATGGAAGCTGTGTACGGACTAATCGTTGAATCAGGCTATGAAAGTCACGTGACAGTCGATCTCGGTATGGTCAACGACATGGACTATTATTCAGGAATCCAATTTCAGGGATTCAGTAATACTGTCGGAAAGCCGCTGCTGATGGGTGGTCGATATGATGAGGTTAGCCGAAAGTTTCATGCGCAATTGCCAGCGGTTGGATTCGCCTTTGATGTGGAAGCGATTTTTTCAGCTAAAAAATAATGGGATGAAGGGGAGAGATGAAAGGTTATGGTGCCAATGAAAATCGCAGTCGCTAAAGGCAGAATTGCAGAAAAAGCGAGAGAGCTCCTGTCTGAAGGAGGAATCGCTTTCCCCGATACGCTGTACGATGAGCGAAAATTGGTCATCACGAGTTTAAGCGAGGACTTCCAATTGTTGTTCGTCAAAGCGGCAGATGTTCCGACTTATGTAGAAAAGGGTGCAGCCGATATCGGAATCGTGGGCAAAGATACGATTATGGAAGATGGGAAAGACGTCTACGAGCTGCAAGACTTGGGGTTCGGGAAATGTCGGTTAGTCGTTGCTGGGTTCTCCGATAGTTTCCCTGCAGATACGAAATCACTTTCAGTTGCCACTAAATATCCAGCGATTGCAAAGAACTATTTCGATCAAGCAGGAATCCGGACCGAAATCAGCCGATTGAATGGATCGATTGAACTTGCACCGATTGCGGGCCTGTCAGACGTCATTGTAGATATCGTCGAAACGGGATCGACACTTAGAGATAACGGATTGGTTGTCTTACGTGAAATCGAAAAAGTAAGTACGCGTGTCATCGTGAATAAAGCAAGTTATGCAACGAAAACAGCTGAAGTAAAGACGTGTATGGACCTTTTGAAAAAGGGAGTGGACGAACGACGTGCAGATTATCACAACGCGTAACCAAATCACTAAAAGGATTGCCCGCCGGACATCCGCTTCTCCCGTTGAAAAAACGGTAAGAACAATCATCGACCGCGTCAAAAAATTTCAAGATGCTGAACTTCTAGCGCTAACTGAACGGTTTGACGGGGTTACGATACAAACACTCCAAGTGTCTAAACAAGAGATTTTGGATGCTTATCAAAAAGTTTCTTCATCATTACTTCAGGCAATGAAAGACGCAAAAGAACGTATTCAACGATTTCACGAACAGCAAAAAGAGGAAAGCTGGAGGATTGAACCTGAAGAAGGTGTTTATCTTGGACAGCAAGTACGCCCGCTGGCATCTGCAGGAATTTACATACCTGGAGGGAAAGCATCTTATCCGTCTACAGTTTTGATGAACGCAATTCCTGCAAAAATCGCGGGTGTGAAGCGGATCGTTCTTACGACGCCGCCGCAAGCTGATGGAACCGTTAACGCGGCAGTTTTAGTTGCCGCGGATCTATGCGGAGTCGATGAGATTTATAAAGTTGGTGGTGCACAGGCGATTGCAGCACTCGCATACGGTACGGAGTCTATCCAGCCCGTACTCAAAATTACAGGTCCGGGAAATGCATATGTGGCCTGCGCAAAGAAGCTCGTGTTTGGTGACGTATCCATCGATATGATTGCGGGACCCAGTGAAGTCTGTATTTGGACAGACGAACAATCAGATCTAAAATTTGTCGCTGCGGATTTATTAGCTCAAGCGGAACATGATGAAGACGCAACCGCGTGTTGTCTAGTACCTTCTATACAGATTGCTGAAGCACTTTCTACAGAAGTCAATCGGCAATTGGAGCTTATGGATAGGATGGATATCGCCAAAAAGTCTATCCAAACAAATGGCTGGATCGCGGTTGTCGAATCTGAAAGTGAAGCGATTGACATAATTAATGAACTCGCACCGGAGCATTTAGAGATCATGACAGCCAATCCGGAAAACAGTCTCGATGATATTGAAAACGCAGGAGCGATTTTCCTTGGAGCCTACTCTCCGGAAGCGTTGGGCGATTATGTGGCAGGACCGAATCATACGCTGCCGACAAGTGGAACTGCTAAATTTTCATCCCCTTTAGGCGTATATGACTTCGTGAAAAAAACAAGCATTATTCGCTATACGGAGAATGCACTTGAACACGTCTCAGATGCAATTATCGAACTCGCAAACACTGAGCAGCTTACGGGTCATGCGCAAGCGATTCGAGTTCGGACATAGGAGGAATCAGAATGAGGACATCGACAATTGAACGGAAAACTGCTGAAACGGATATTAAAATGAAGTTCGCGTTAGATGGATCAGGAAAGAGTGATATCCATACTGGAGTTGGATTTCTCGATCACATGCTTGTCCTTGCAACGATGCATGGCGGCCTGGATTTACAAGTGACGTGTAAAGGGGATTTGGAAACGGATCAGCATCACAGTGTCGAAGATGTTGGGATTGCCTTTGGAACTGCATTTAAAGAATCTCTCGGAACGAAAGAAAGCATTGAGCGATATGCTTCAGTGACAGTTCCTATGGATGAAGCACTATCTGCTGTAACAATGGATATTAGCGGAAGATCGTTTCTTGTTTATCATGTTGATGGACTGAAAGATAAGATCGGGGATTTCGACACTGAACTTGTTGAAGAATTCTTTCTAGCGTTTACCCGACACGCGGGGGTGACACTGCATATCAATTTACAGTACGGAAAAAACAGCCATCATATTTTAGAATCCATTTTCAAAGGATTTGGCCGCGCAATCCGTATTGCGGCAGCTAAAAACGAACGAAAAGGCATCCCGTCAACTAAAGGAATGTTGTAACGGATATAGGAAAGGGGAGAAATAAAAATGATTCTGTTTCCGGCAATTGATATTCAAAATGGCAAATGTGTGCGTTTAGTTCAAGGAGATTTCAATCAGGAAACGATTTATCACGAGTCACCGCTTGAAATCGGTAAAAAGTGGATGTCTCAAGGTGCGTCTTGGCTGCACGTCGTCGATCTGGATGGGGCTAAAACAGGGCAATCCGTTAATCGTGACTTGATTATCGAACTGGCATCTGCATTGCAACTTCCTGTACAAGCAGGCGGCGGAATTCGTTCTCTTGAGACAATTGAAGATTACTTAACAAATGGAGTAGAGCGGGTCATTCTAGGGACATCTGCTATCAATAATCCTGACTTATTGAAACAAGCGATTTCCCGATTCGGTCAACAAGTGGCTGTTTCCATTGACGCTAAAAATGGTATCCCCACAATTGCCGGCTGGACAGAAGACTCCGCAACTGATGTCTCTTCATTGGTTCGGAAGTTGGAGCAAGCAGGGGTTCAAACCATTATTTATACAGACATCGCGAAGGATGGAATGCTCTCTGGACCTAATTTTGAAGAGCTTCAAAAATTACAGAACGAAACGAAGATGGACATTATCGCTTCAGGCGGTGTGACAACTGTACAAGATGTCGAGAAACTGAAACAGGACTCTCTATATGGAGCTATAGTCGGAAAAGCAATCTATGAAAACGAAACTCGATTCCAAAAAATGATGGAGGTCCTTTAAATGACGAAACGAAAAATCATTGCATGCTTAGATATAGACAATAAACGTGTGGTAAAGGGGAAGAAGTTTCAAGATGTAAAAGAACTTGGTGATCCACTGGAACTCGCAAAAAAATATGAAACAGAAGGTGCGGATGAATTAGTATTCTATGACATTTCTGCTTCTGTGCAACAGCGCGGAATGTTCCTGGATTTAATTCGCCAAATCGGAGAAAGCATCGAAATTCCTTTCATCGTTGGCGGTGGTATTCAAACACTTTCAGACGTTGAACTTGCAATCGAAGCTGGAGCGGACAAAGTTTCTATAAACAGTGGAGCGCTAAACAATCCTGATTTACTCCGTGAAGCATCTGAAAGGTACGGTTCCAGCCGAATCATGCTGTCCATGGATGTCAGTCAATCTGAAACTGGACAATGGACCGTATTTGCGAACGCAGGTATGCAAGATACGGGAATGGATGCAAACGAATGGGCGCAAAAAGGAGCGGAGCTGGGTGCTGGAGAGATTGTACTCAACTGTATCGATGAAGACGGGATGAGAAATGGGTATAACCTTGAGCTCACGAAGCTGGTGGCGGATTCTGTATCGATCCCAGTGGTGGCAAGCGGGGGAGCAGGCAGTGCAGAGCACATCCGTGAGGTGTTTGAACAAACTCAGGCACAATCAGCACTCGTTGCATCCATCTTGCACTTTAATATCGTTTCGCTGGCTGATTTAAAGGATGCAGCGAGGGGTGTTACGAGTGAACGGTAAAAATATCCGCTATAACAGTGAAGGCTTAGTTCCAGCAATCATTCAAGACGCACTAACTGGCACAGTGCTGATGCTTGGCTATATGAATGAAGAATCTCTTCAAAAGACGTTAGATACGGGAGAAACATGGTTTTATAGCCGATCGCGGAATGAGCTGTGGAACAAAGGCGCAACATCTGGCAATCGTCAAATCGTAAAACAGCTGGATATCGACTGCGATCAAGATACGATTTTAGTCCAAGTGGAGGCACAAGGACCCGCGTGTCATTTAGGAACTGTCTCGTGCTTTTCCAGGGAAAATTCTGATGACATCCGGAGCAAAAGAACCATCATTCAACAAGTAGCGAAGCAAATCCAGAATAGGAAAAACAATCCTAAAGAAGGTGCGTATACAACCTATCTTTTCCGTGAAGGAATCGATAAAATTTTGAAAAAAGTAGGAGAGGAAACAACGGAAGTAGTAATTGGAGCTAAGAACAATGACTTGAATGAAACGGCGAACGAACTTGCGGATTTGACCTATCACATTCTTGTGCTGATGGAGGAATTAGGTCTGTCCATTGAAGATGTAAAATCTGTATTGAAGTCTCGTCGAATGGAGGAGGAGGAGGGAATTCAGTGAATGAATTATGGAGCGGCATGGTCCGGCGAACTGATCCTTACATACCAGGCGAACAAGTGAATGGAGAAGGCTGGATTAAGTTGAACACCAACGAAAATCCTTACAGGCCAAGTCCTATGGTATTTGAGGCATTGCAACAGGCACTCACATCCGATCTGCGCAAATATCCCGAGTCCGATCCAGAAAAGCTTCGGGTCGCTCTTGCTGAATTGCATCACGTGTCGGCGGATCAAGTTTTCATCGGAAATGGGTCGGATGAAGTACTGGCATTTTCGTTCATGGCGTTTTTCACACCAGGCAAAACAATCCGATTTCCTGCAATTACCTATTCGTTTTATCCAACTTACGCAGCACTGTTTAATATTGCATATGAACGCATCCCTCTTCAGGAAGACTTTGCTTTGAATGCAGAAGCTTTTTATCAGTCGGATGGGGGAGTCATTTTTCCGAATCCGAATGCACCTACAGGGATTGCACTATCGCTCGAATCGCTTGAAAAGATTGCTGGCGAAAATCAGGGGCGGCCAGTGATTATAGATGAAGCCTATATCGATTTTGGCGGGGACACAGCGATTCCTTTACTCGAGCGTTTCGACAATTTGCTGATAACCCGTACCATGTCAAAATCCCGTTCGCTTGCGGGACTACGAATCGGGTATGCAATTGGCTCTGTCACAATGATTGAAGCGCTGAACCGTATTAAAAACTCATTTAATTCCTACACAATCGATCAGTTAGCATTGGCTGCTGGTGTTGCATCAGTTAAGGACTCTGACTATTTCCAAACGACTGTTCAAGCAATAATTCGTACACGTGAACAATCGAGAAGCGTGTTCGAATCTGTTGGGTTCAAAGTATTGCCGTCTGCCGCGAATTTCTTATTCGTCCATCATCCGGATATTCCTGCTGAACAACTCCATAAAAGCTTAAAAGATAAACAAATCCTCGTTCGTCATTTTTCAAAACCAGAGACTGAAGAGTGGCTGCGTGTAACAATCGGTTCGGATGATGAAATGGGAATGTTCTTTCAACAATTGTTTGACTTGGTCAGTGCGTGGACGGATTAAGATCGACACATTGACGTCTGAAATAGTTCTCCCGAGACTCCTTTTGTTTGGTATAGTGGAGTCAGATAGAGAATGGGGGAGTTAGAATGACAGAGCAATTACCAAATTGTCCGCAATGCGGATCACCCTATACGTATGAGGACGGATTGCAGTTAGTATGTCCAGAGTGTGCGTATGAGTGGACTGCGGGAGAAGAGCTCGTTCAAACCGAACAAATGGATGTCAAAGATGCGAATGGAAATCCATTGCAAGATGGAGATACCGTGACCGTCATTAAAGACTTGAAAGTAAAAGGCAGTTCATCAGTTTTGAAAATCGGGACAAAAGTAAAAGGGATTCGTCTTGTAGAAGGCGATCACAACATTGATTGTAAAATTACTGGATTCGGTGCAATGAAATTAAAATCCGAATTCGTCAAAAAGGGTTAACCTTATGATGAGCTTATTTAACTCTAAAACCGTAGATATCGTTTTTGCAGTCCTGCTCAGCTATTTTGCATGGAACCGTTATGCAGATGGCCATACAGGCGTTGGAATTTTGCTGGCCGTCGTTGCATTGCTGAATATTGTAGCATTCATTGCAAAGTTGAGAATCGAAAAGAAAGTGAATCAAAATAAGTAACAAACAGCGACTCGGCTTCAGAGCGCTGTTTTTTTAATCCATTCCCGTTGTGTCTTGAGCGACAATCCTGTACAATGGACGGATGAAATGCATTATCTGAAATGAGGATGTCTAATGAAAAAATCAATATATGGTCTAACATTTGAACAACTTACGGATTGGCTTATAGAAAATGGACAAAAGAAATTCCGTGCTGCACAAGTATGGGATTGGTTATATAAAAAGCGGGTTACACAGTTTTCAGAGATGAAAAACATTAATAGCGACTGTGTGGAATTGCTGGAAGAAAACTATGTCATTCAGTCACTTGTCCAGGAAGTTAAACAAGAATCTGAAGACGGTACAATTAAGTTCCTATTTAAAATGCAAGACGGGAATTTAATTGAAACGGTATTGATGAAGTTCCCTTATGGTCATTCAGTCTGCGTAACGACACAAGTAGGATGCAACATCGGCTGCAGTTTCTGTGCAAGTGGATTATTAAAGAAAAACCGTGATTTGAACTCGGGAGAAATCGTTGAGCAAATCATGAACGTACAGCATCACTTGGACATGAAAGGCAACGAAGAACGTGTAAGCCATATCGTTGTTATGGGAATCGGAGAACCATTTGATAACTACGATAACTTGATGGACTTCTTGCGAGTAGTCAATGATCAAAAAGGGTTGATGATCGGTGCGCGTCATATTACTGTATCGACGAGTGGTCTGACTCCAAAAATCCGTGACTTTGCAAATGAAAACATCCAAATCAATTTGGCAGTTTCGCTACATGCACCAAATAACGAGTTGCGTACACGAATCATGAAAATCAACCGCGCCTACCCGATTGAAAAGTTAATGGATGCGATTGACTATTACTTGGAAACGACAAACCGTCGAATCACGTTTGAGTATATCTTGTTAAATGATGTGAATGATCACGTTGCTGAAGCAGAACAGCTCGCTAAGTTGCTTTATAACAAACGGCATTTGTCATATGTTAACTTGATTCCTTATAATCCAGTGGATGAACATGATCAGTATACAAGAAGTGAAACTGCAAATATTAAGAAATTCTATGAAACGCTTAAGAAAAAAGGTATTAACTGTGGAGTACGTATGGAGCAAGGTACCGACATTGATGCAGCTTGCGGACAACTGCGAAGTAAGCAAATTAAGAAAGAAAAGGCAGTATAAGATACGGCTCTTTATATCAAAAAAGCAGAACGAGAGGTCTTTGCCTCTTGTTCTGCTTTTTTGTGCGTGCTAGTGATTCTTTTTCATGAGAATACTAATAAATTGGACAATCAATCCGATCCCCAAACTGAATGAGGAGAATATGTAAACTGATAGAACACCAATAGATTGACCCAGTTCTCCTTCAATCGTAATGATACTGCGAAAGAACTCTTCAAAACTGATCACCATTCCGGCCATAAAAAACCAAAACGCGATACGAAGCTTATAAAACAAAAGCAATAGCGCAATGAGACCCACCGTTAATGCAAAAACGGAGAAGGCCAAATAATTTTTCCATCCTAATTCTACTCCACTAATCGTTCGCACCCCGACAATCAAGAGGACGAGCGTTGATAATCCAGTAAATAAACCAATCTTCCCTAAATGACGTTCCATGCACTGCACCTGCTTTCCATCCACCATCATACCTAAATACATCAGTTTTTGCACATTCAAAAAGCACAACCTCGTGAACGAACGAGGTTGTGCTTGGTTTTAATAGGTTTTATTTATTTGCAATAACGACAAGTTTTCCTTTGTCGAGTTCGCTCTCTGCAGCTGCTGCATCTTCTTCAGTAAGACCAGCCCCGCTCATTTTGCTGCGAAGTTCATCTCCGCGAGAACTGAACATGTTCTTCATTGAATCGAGGAAGCCTTGTTCTTTCATGCCAGCTTTCTCTGTATCTAATGCGTCTGTAATATGGTCTCCGCGCTTTTTGTCATGAGCGAAAACATAAATATCATCATGTGTATAGCCTTTTGCTTCGAGCTCATCAACTTTTGCCTTTGCTTGTACTGCGTTTTCAACGATAAATTTTTCTACCATTTGTGAATCCCTCCAATTAGTAATTGCTTGACCAGATTAATAATTGTTTCTTTGTTGCTCTAGTGTTTGTATACCATCATTCCAACAAAGTTAAACAACTAAATGGAAATTCGTAATGGAGACACTTGCAAAAAAGAATTAGGGAGGGACCATCAAAGATATAAATCGCCCCTGATCCGTCTAAAGGATTTCAAGAAATGAGTGGGATCGACATTGACATGAAATGAGCGAACCCCTTGGTTTGTATGAAGATAAAACAAGCAGCTGCCATCTGAAAAAGGCCGATAAGAACAGTCGTGCACCGCATGTATTGGAAAGGAACTTTGCTCAGACACAATTTTACTTTCATGCAGAGCGAGTGTGCAAACTGCAGTGGAGACTGTCTGTTCAATCCATCCGACGGACTTGTGCGGCACGGTATAGGACAAGGTCGCAATTGCTTCTGAGTCCAAAATAACCCTCCTAATTGGTTTATTTCGTATAGTCTTTCACGGTTTTTAGTAAATCATGTACATAATCTTCATCCACATAGTTAAATTCACTGACCAGTTTACCGCCTTTTGCAATCAGATAAAAATTCGTGCCATGAATGACTTGATCAGACGTTTCGGGTTTTTGGATGATGGTTTGGAAGTTCTCTCTGGCGAATGTGGTAATCTCCTGAGCAGAGTAACCCGTTAGAAAGTGCCAGTTTCCGTCGTCTTCCGTATATTGACTGGAATATGCTTTCAAAGTTTCTGGCGAATCGACTGCAGGATCCGCAGTGAATGAAACGAATTGAACATCTAAATCGTGTTTCTTAAATTCTTTTTGCAATGCTGCCATTTCTGATGTCATTGGAGGACAGACCGTTTCACAATTCGTGAAGATGAAATCAGCGATCCAAACGGTATCTTCCAATTGATTGTAACCGAATGCTTCTCCATCCTGATCAATAAATGTAAAAGAAGAAATTTCTCTTACTGGCGCGTTAGCTGAAGAGCAGGCAGACAGCAAAAAGGCAATTACAATCATAATAGGGACGATGCGGACTGCTTTCATGTTGCCTCCTCCTCTTCAGTAAACAGTGGTAAATCAATGGTTACAGTCGTACCAGTTAAAGGGTCACTATCCATTGCAAATGTCCCGTGGTGCAGCCGGATGATTTCTTTTACAATCGACAGTCCGAGACCGGTACCGCCAGTAGTCCGAGTTCTCGCTTTGTCCGTGCGGAAGAATCGTTCTCCCATACGGCTTAAATCTTCTTTAGAAATGGTAAGTCCTTCGTTTTGAACTTCATATCGAACTGCTTTGCTGCGCTCATGCAATCGGATTTGAATCGTTCCGCCTTCAGATACATATTTCACTGCATTATCGATTGTATTGTAAAACACTTGTTGAATTCGGTCCGTATCACCCAAGATGATCAAGTCCTCTTCAATGTCGAGCTTTAGTTTGATGGAGCGGTCAGCTAAATGGATCCGGAACAATTCAACTGTATCGACCAACACTTGCGCAACAACGATTGGCTGGGTTTCGACAGTGAACAGCCCTTCTTGGAGATGATTTAAGTCTGTTAAATCGTTGATTAATTTACTAAGTCGCGCAGTTTCTTTTTCAATCGTATTCAGGTAGTTCTCCGAATTTGGATTAGGAATTTTCGAAACTGTACTTTGTTTTAATGCATGTGTATACCCGCTAATGTACGTAAGCGGCGTTCTCATTTCGTGTGCTAAGTTGCTTGTGAATTCCCGTTTCCGTTCCTCCTGGGCTTCCAAGGAAGAACTCATTGTATTAAAAGCACGGGCCAGCTGTCCGATTTCATCGGGACGTTCAGCTTTCACTCTGCCTGAATAATCTCCGCGAGAGATGTTGGCAGCGAGTCCTTCTAATTGCCGCAGAGGACTGAATAGGGTGCTCCAGACCCGATTGATCAGTAAGAATAGAATGATGAAAAAGCCTGCTCCGGCTGCAATCAGCAATGGAATACTTTCTTTAAATACATCTTGGATCGCAGCAAGCGGCACATAGATGTAAATAAATCCGATTAACGAGTCCTTTCCGCGAATGGGAAAAATGGCTCCTAAAATTTCGCGATTGAATTCTTCTACATATCCTTTTTTTACAACGTATGAACCTTTTTCAAGAACTTTTCGATCTGAACTATCCACTAGACTTTCGTAGTTAACTTGGTAAGGGAAGTAAGAAGATAAGTCGTCCAGCTGATCCACAACGACAATTTCGTATTCTGATACAACGTTATACCATTGGATTTTTTCGATGATATCATCGCTTAATTCTCCAAAATGATAATGGGCAGCTGTTCGTTTACCTTGATAGACGATGGATTCTTCTATGCTCTCCAAATACAGCTTTGAATACAAAAAGTGAATGAAGAAAAACGAAAACAGAATCGTGAAGGCAAGGCTTAAGAAAAACAGGGATAAGATTTTTTTACTTAATGTCAGCTTCATGGACTCAAACCTCGAACTTGTAGCCGATACCCCAGACAGTTTCTATTTTTTGTCCTTCATCGCCTAACTTCAAACGCAATGTCTTAATGTGTGTATCCACTGTGCGGACACTGCTGTCATGATCGTCCCCCCATACAATTTGGAGCAATTCATCACGTGAGTAGACTCTCCCTGAATGCTTTGCCAGGACGTAAAGAATACCGAATTCTTTTAATGTCAGCGACAGTGCTTTGCCATTCAGCGTTGCGCGGTGAGCTTCTTTATCAATTTCAAGCGGACCGAATGTCAGTGCACTATGCAGCTCTTTTCGCTGGTACGATCTCCGTAAAACAGAAGCCACCCGTGCAAGCAGTTCTCCCGGTAGAAACGGCTTTACAATGTAATCATCACCATGCTTGAGCCCTTTGATTTTATCCAGTTCATCGCCTTTAGCTGACAAGAAGATAATCGGCAGGTCAATTGTACGTTTGACTTCCTGGGCGAATAAGAAGCCATCCATATAAGGCATCATCACATCTGCCAGACAAAGGTCTACCCGCACTTCATGGAGTATAGACAGGGCATGGACTCCGTCAGTTGCTTCTACAACACGATAACCGTCTCCTTCTAAAAAGGTTCTGATTAGTTTTCTCATTTCAGCTTCATCGTCAATAACCATAATCGTATATGACATCATCTGGTTTCCTCATTTCATCAATCAATAATCTGTTTAGTTTCTCAAAAAACAGTGAACATTGCATGAAGTTTGCAGACTTCATAGTTCCTTCGAATTTACTTAGTAGAATGGTGCTCATAAGCTAATGATACTTGATAGCGGTCTAACCGTTAAGCAAAAAGGAGCGGGATTCAATTGAAAAAGAGACATTTGGCAATTAGCACGGCACTTATCGCACTTTTGGCAACAGGATGCGCACAAAATGATGAGGATACAAATGCGAGCACAGACGAGGAAGTGTCGCTGGTACCGATTTCTGTAGATCTGACGGTTCCTGAAACAGGTGAAGCCGGTGAAACCGTACAGCTATCTGCTGCGGTCACACAAGGTGATGAAAAAGTAACGGATGCCAATGATGTCGAGTATGAGATCTGGGAAGAAGGAAAGAAAGAAGATAGCTGGATGGTGAAGTCTGAGCAAAAAACAGATGGTGTTTATGAGGCGGATGCGAAATTTGACCATGATGGCTTGTACCATGTTCAAGTCCACGTGACAGCGCGCGATATGCACACAATGCCAATGAAAGAAATTACAATTGGCGCAGGTGCAGAAGCACAAGCAGCAACTGAAACTGAAGGAGAAGACAGTGAAGAGCACCATCACGGTACAGAAGGATTCTCCATGCATTTCATGGAACCGGAGGATGTGAAGGTGAACGAACCTTCTATGATGATGGTTCACTTGCAGCAAGGAGAGAATCCCCTTGAAAAAGCACGTGTCCGACTTGAAATCGTTGTGAATGATAAAAAAGATGAAGCACAATGGATTGACTTATCAGAGGATAAAGCTGGCCAATATACGGGTGAAGTAACTTTTGAGACTGCAGGCACAGCAAACATTACAGTTCATGTTGAAGGTGACGAAGGTCTGCATGAACATGAAACTCATGAGATAACAATTTCAGAATAATAGAGTGTCCGATTCGAAATTTACTCAGCTACCATATATAATGAAAGAAATAGACGAAATGAGGGATTTAAGAATGGATTATCCAGAAAAAACATGTTCCGTTGAAAGACTTATTACTGTACCAGCAGATGTAAAGAAAGTTCTGGAAGGTAAAAAGACTGCAACTCGAAGAAATGGCGTTTACGCATATCCTGGTGAAATCATGGAGTTAGAGGGTAAAGAATTTAAAGTGGATTCACTTTATCAACAATCACTCGGTGAAGTTACTGAAGAACATGCTCGCCAAGAAGGTTTTGAGAATTTGGACGCATACAAGCAATCGATTCTTGATATGCATGAGGGAATGAAATGGATTCCAACAATGAAAGTATGGGTGCACGAGTTTTCTCCCGTAAAGAATTGATGGAATTGACATGGGCTTCTTATATACAGTCATCGTCTACATTCATGTAGTATCAGCTGTAGCATCTGTAGGACCGTTATTTCTGTTATTCCCGATTATTTCACGTGTCCGCAAAGCAGTTTTGAGTGAGGAAAAGGCGTTACTTTCATTATTCAAATGGACTACTCGCTTTGTGATGCACGCGGGTCATGTGCTTGTAGTTTCCGGAGTACTTCTGATCTTGATTGGGCCATGGGCGTGGTATACCTCTTGGGTGATTGTTACACTAGGCATTATGATGCTATCGATTGTATTTCTGGCCAGCGGTTTTTCAGTTGTTTTGAACCGATTCCCAAAAGAACCGGAAAACCGGGAAGAACTGTTAAAGAAGCTGCTGAATACATCGTGGCGGTACATAGGATTACTTCTAATTATGCTCTATCTAATGGTGGCCAAACCTACATTTTGGTGAAGTGAAAAGCAACAGCAGCAACAAATGAATGACTTAAATAAAAAACGCATGATCCGGCTTGATCGGATCATGCGTTTTTTCTGTCGCAAAAGCAGTTTAGGGACCGTTAAATAATTTGCTTTTGATCAACTGTTGCAGTCGCAATGAGCACTTAGAGGTGCAGTTTTAACTAAAGGTTGAAGTTTTTAAATATCAGCAGAAACCTAGCAGGCATCCAAAAAACCTAACCCATCTAAATTCATATATCGATACTCAATTAAATGGAAATATGTTACACTAGAAAACAGCTGATTATTCAGGTATTAAAAAAAGGGCCAGAAAATAGTATACGAATAGTAGCTTTCCGTTCCGGCGCACGCTTTCCCGATGGCGTGACTTGAGCCTCCTCGGTCGTAAAAAGCGCGACACAGAGGGATCTCAAGACTCACATCCTCTGGGAGTCGGCGCCTGCACTCCAAGCAACGGAAAGTAGTATGTATAAAGCTAAATCCAGAATCGGGCCAGATTAAGTGTTTTAAGAATATGGAGTGTTTCATTTGAGAAAAGGTTATTGGAAATTCATCTTTGGTATTTACATCGTATTGGTAATAAATTTCGTTGTCGTTAAGTTTAACGGAAATATAAACCACACTATTAATACTGTGCAAATGAATATTATGAGAAGAGCTGAAGGTGGATCGAATTATAATTTAATACCATTCCAGACAGTTAGGATGTACCTAACTGATTTGAGTTTCGGTGTCGCATTTCTAAATATATTGGGTAATATCATTCCTTTTATTCCAATGGGATTTTTAATTCCAATGGCTTTCAGTTCTCAAAGAAGAATGATTAAAACAATGTTCACCTGCTTCCTGCTGATATTAAGTATTGAATGCATTCAGTTTTTTGCATATTTAGGATCTTTTGATGTAGATGATATTATTTTAAATACAGTTAGTTGTTTCTTAGGTTTTTTGTTCTTTAGTGCATACAGCAGAATTTATAAAAAAGTATAAATCTGTGTAATGTGAGTTTAAGGAAAAAGTTGATTTAAGTAATCGGGTGCGATTCTTTGGTAATACACCCTTAGTTGATTGGAGTGCAAGCCGTCGACTCCGAAAGGATCAGCGTGAGCCTTGAGACCCTGGACGTAGCGAAGCGAAGGAAGCGGCTCAAGCCACGCCCTCCGGAAAGCGTACGGCTGGAACGCAAATCAACGTGCTTAACACTATCCCAGATATGGGTGCGTTTCCGAAACACGGCCATGTCAAAACTAGTCGTTTTGTGGAAGCCGATTTATAGAATCACCTTTAAATAAAGTGTAAATGAAAGGATGGGATTATTGTGGAAAAAAATGATTTTAACGTCACACCTGAAAAGCTGATAGGTAAGACAGTTTCCGATGTTGCTGTGACTGCTAATGCTGTAGTTATAAAGTTTACTGATAGCACGTACTTAGATATCTATCTCGATAATTCAGCACAACTATTAAAAACATCGACTAACAAACTAGAAGGATAAAAAAATCAAAAAATCATCTAAAACTATCAGTTGCGTTTTTTTTATAAGCAAATGCTCTAACACACAAGCGTGCACTCAATTCATTTCAAATCAGAAAAAGAATTCAATATCTAAGAAGGTTTAAGGACCGATTAAATTACTGCAATTTAAGATTGCACCAAACATTATAATCGCTATTTTATGCGGGACACACTTGAAAGAATTGCACACAGTCAACAATCAGGGGGGAGAAGTCGTGACGCTTAAAACATTATGGATTGCAGTTATTGGTTTTAGCATTATGGAATGGGTATCCTTGGCCTTTTTAACAGTGTGGACACATGAATTGTATCAAATAATCGATGGAATTTTGATCATTGCCTTTATTATTTATCCGTTATTTTATTTACTTTCTCTTTTGCTGTTGCAAAAGGGCATAAAAAAAGCAGGTGCAGTCATCTTGTTAATTCCGTTCATTGTATATGCACCTCTTTTAATGGGAATTCAAGAGTTGGTTAGGTGAAATCCGTACATAAAAGCCGTGTGAGTCTTTGAACTCGTCTTCAAGGAGAACCATCGGTAATACAAAAACATCAGCCTAATGTCCATTAAGCTGATGTTATTTTAAGGTTCTACAACTTCTTTTTCTTCTATTGTTAACTCTTTCTTACCTTTATAAATCCATTGTTGGAGCGGCTGTTGAAAACGCGGCATTCACAGACCTAGTATTTTTCCAACAAAATAAGGACCTGACAACTGTTACTGCCATGGTTAGCAGAGGATTAGGATTATCCATAATCCCGCGAGTTGCATATGCAGTGCCAATGGAACAATGAATGATTCACGAATTAAAAAACTTTGATATTCGAGTTAAACCCGTGATGATCAAAACTAAGGATGAGAGTGTTTCAAAAGCCGCAGCTCAATTTTGGGAGTTAGTCGATTCGTGTGAGTGATGAATCAACGAGTTACATCCGCAGTATACAAAAAAGCAACGGCTACGGCAGCCGCTGCTTTTTGTGTATATTAGTTTGAATTGTGATTACTTGGCAAGTTGTGCTTCTGCATTGATTTCTTCTGTAAGCTGAACCAATTGATCAATGAGATCACCGATATACGCAATCGTATTACGCAGTGGCTCGTCAGTTGTAATATCGACACCTGCCATTTTTGAAAGTTCAGCTGGCGTCTTTGTACCGCCTGCTTGAAGCACTTTCAACCAATCATCTACTGCTGGCTGACCTTCATTCAACACGCGTTTTGCCACTTCTGTTGAAATCGTAAGTCCTGCACTGTACGTATATGGATACAGCCCCATATAGTAGTGCGGTTGACGCATCCACGTAAGCTCAGCGCCTTCATTGATTTCCACAGTGTCTCCCCAGAACTCTTCTAGAACACCGCGTTTCAGCTCGTTTAAAATGGATGCGTTGACACTGCCGCCTGCATCGATTTTTTCATATACTTTTCGCTGGTAAGCGGCTTCTAATAAGTGAGTTACGAAGTTATGATAATACGTACGTGAAATGATCGATGAAATGACCCAGCGTTTGAACTTCAAGTCTTCTGAATTCGAAAGAAGATGGTTAGCGACGAGCATTTCATTCATCGTCGATGGTGCTTCGATGAAATACGTCGATGGACGAGAGTTGAACACGTTTTGATGTTTATGGGCATTGTAGAAATGTCCAGCGTGGCCTAATTCGTGAGCAAGGACGAAAACATCTTCCATGCTGCCAGTCCAAGAAATCAGGATATACGGATGTGTACCGTAAGGACTGGAACAAAAAGCACCTGTCGCTTTACCTTTGTTCTGTGCGAAATCAGTCCAGCGTTCGTCATACGAACGTTTCACCATATCCAAATAATCAGGACCCATTATTGCCAGTGCATCATTAATATATTTCTTGGATTCTTCAACCGTGATCTTCGGTTCGTACGTTGCATCTAAAGGTGCTTTCAAGTCAGCGAACGTCATTTTGTCGAGCCCATTCACTTCTTGAAGCAGTTTTGCATACTTACGCATATGGGGTGCCAGCTCTTGGGTGATCAAATCGATTTGACGGTGATACATTGATTGATCGACTTCTTGGTTGAACAGCAAGTAGTCTGTCACGCTTTCATATCCGCGTAAATCAGATGTGATTTTCTCAAGTTGCAAGTGAGAATCATACGTTTTAGCAGTCGTGTGCTGGTAATCACGTAATTTTGCAGAAAAGGCATCGAACGCGGCACGGCGTTTTTTCGTATCCGGCTCAGACTCCCAATCTCCTTCAAATGAGACATAGCTTAACGGATACGATTGACCATCAACGGTGAAGTCCGGAAAATCCATGTCGACCATTTTAGTCGTATTATACAATCCGTAAGGGGCATCGAAAGCGGAAGAATAAGCAGCTAGTGCTTTTTCTACTTGCGGATGAAGACGATACTGTTTCTCACGGATCAATTCTTTTAGATAATGGCTATATTCATCTGATTGCTCCATTGCGGACTGTAAAACCTCTTCTGATAGCTCAAGCAGTTCGCTTGTGACAAAAGAGAGCTGACTGCCGACTTTAGCAGAAATTGAACCAAAGCGGCTATCTCTCATTTGTGCTTCATCATTTGTCTGGTCAACACTTACAGCTAAGTTTGTATACGTTCCAAGCGGAATGATCTGCATGTAGAGGGCTTCAAAATCTTTTAGAACAGCGATAACATCTTCTGCAGTTTCAATTTTTCCTTGGAACTTGTTTGCAAATGCGGTCACATCAGATTGTAAGATTTCTAAAGCTGCTGAATAATCAGCCTCAGATAGGAATAAATCTTGTAAATTCCACGTTTCTTCTTGAGGTACTTCTATTCTAGGCGGTAGTTGTTTAACCAATGAACTCTCTCCCTTATTTCGAATTCTGAACTATTTTCAGTATAAAACAAATAGAGTGAAATGTACAAAGATTTAAAGTGTGTTTTGTTCATGATGAAGGGGTGCTCGAGAGGATGAAATTGACCATCCAGTCCGCATCCAATGGTCCATCGAGCAGCATATACTGATCTCCATTTTGATTGACGATTAAATTATCTTCTACCATGATGGTCAAAAGATTTTCTTCGTGATCTTCAATACTTATTGTGAATTGGTTAAAATTCAGGGCATCGAGCGGCTCTTGTGAATCTTTTTTCTGTAATTCATAATCACTTAAAAACTCTAACAGACTGGCAATCTGCTCTTTGTCTGATGAAACCCAAGCAGGCGGGGTCATCCCTGTTGAAGAAGGTTTTGTGAAAATAAGTTGAACCACATGTTCTTCGGATGTTTGAAACACTTCGTTAAAAGTCTTTGAGGAGAATTCGTTGATGGAAAGGATCATGGCATAAGCTCCTCCAGCGAGTAGCAAAACTAGTAGAAATGCGCGTAATTTCATAGAAAATGCCTCCTTATATTGTCCGATAGTGTAGTATACGCATGCTCATGATCAGGTGGTATTCGTTTCCGTCGCTAGTCTATGCGAAAGCCTAATGAATAATTCTCAGAATTGTTATGATATACTGTTAGGCAAATACGATAGGGGGAATAAAAATGGTTCAAAAAGTGGAGTGTGCAATACAAGACCGTTACCCAGATGACTTTTCTTGGTGTTACGGCTGCGGGCGGTTGAACAAAGAAGGACATCAATTCAGAACTGGCTGGGATGGGGACCAAACGGTTACATATTATATGCCGGAGCCGGATCATAAAGCGATTCCCGGGTTTGTTTATGGAGGCATTATCGCTTCGCTGGTAGATTGTCACGGCACGGGGTCTGCCTCGTTGGCGCTTCATCGAAAGAATGGTTTCGAACCAGACAACGAGGAACTTCCTCCGAGGTTTGTAACTGCTTCGTTGTCCGTGAATTATGTAAAACCAACTCCAGAAGGGACGCTATTGAAAGCGGTTGGAACAGTGGAAGAAATTCATCCTAAGAAGTTTAAAGTTGCGGTGGATGTTTTTGCAGATGGAGACTTATGTGCGACTGGAGAAGTCGTGGCAGTTGTCATGCCTGCCTCATTTGGAGCAAAATAAATGAATCTTTTCTATGTTTCACTCGTAAAGTTTACTAAGGTCGAGTGAAAAGGTGAAAACCTATGGAAACGAAAGGATTAAAGATTCTTATACATGCCAGTGCTTTTTTTTGCGCCATTCTTAGTGCCGGTTGCGATATACATCATGACATTTTTTGTAGAGCTGGATGATCAAATAAAACGGTTATCGATTCAAGCGCTTTTGTTCCAATTAGTTATGTGGGCATTGATTGCTGTGGCATCCATCATGTCGTTTATCATTATTGGAATACCGTTTTTGATTGGCTTCGTCATTATGATATTTGTTATTCCGATCATCGCGATAATCAAAACACTGCAAGATGAGCCGTATAACTATCCAATCGTGGGCCGCTGGTTTTAATCAGCATAGGAAATCAATTTAAGAAGCACATGAATATGCAAAAAAATAGTGGTTGTATTTCTATACTAGAAAAGTTATTATGGTTAGAAATGCACACGCAAAAACCTTCTTAGGTGCGATGGCGCACCCAAGAAGGTTCTTTTCATAGTATCCGGTGAAAGCGTTTGCATGTATACATATACATTGGAATACAGTGTAAGACGAATGAAAAAGGGAGGGAATGGAATTGAAATTACGTTTTAACCTGGTCACACAAATTTTTACTGCATTTGTTTTGGCTATTATTCTAGGAAGTATTTTTGGGAGTAAAATCGATTTCCTGCAACCGCTCGGTGATTTGTTCCTGCGGCTAATCAAATTTGTCATTGCACCTCTAATTCTTTCAACACTTGTAGTAGGTGTGGCAAGTATGTCAGATCCGAAACAGCTGGGGCGAATTGGAGTCAAAACAATTGCGTACTACTTATCCACAACAGCCGTGGCAATCATAATTGGTCTGGCAGTAGCGTTTCTGATCAATCCGGGAACTGGGGTCAACATCACGGCGGATGAGGGAAGTATTCCGGAAGCTGCTGTCGCTGAACCGCAGAGCCCGATTGATACGTTCTTAAACATTGTCCCAACCAATCCTTTTGAAGCACTTGCGTCAGGAAATATTCTTCAGATCATTTTCTTTGCCTTGTTCATCGGAATCGCTATTACGATGATTGGTGAAAAGGCGGCCCCTGTGCTGACTTTCTTTGAAGGATTCGCGGAAATTATGTACAAAATTACAGGTATTATCATGCGCGTGGCTCCATTTGGTATTTTGGGGTTAATGGCGCCGGTCGTTGGGGAATATGGATTATCCGTATTACTTCCATTATTAAAAGTAGTGATCGCCGTTTACATTGCTTGTATTGTGCATGCACTAATCGTATATTCAATTGCTGTGAAGACCATCGGGAAACTCAGCCCGATTACTTTCTTTAAAGGAATCTTCCCAGCTGCACTGGTTGCATTCAGTACAGCCAGCAGCGCTGGGACACTTCCTGTTACTATCAAGAACACAACAGAAAATCTCGGCGTGCCTAAACGTATCGCGAGTTTTGTATTGCCGCTTGGAGCCACCATCAATATGGATGGGACTGCAATTTATCAAGGGGTTGCCGTTGTGTTCATCGCACAATTCTTCGACCTGCAGCTAACGTTCCTGCAGCTGCTGACAGTCGTATTGACGACAGTTCTCGCATCGATTGGCACTGCAGGTGTCCCTGGAGCTGGCATGATTATGCTTGCAATGGTCCTGAACTCGGTGAACATGCCCCTTGAAGGCATTGCCCTCATTGCAGGCATCGACCGCGTACTCGATATGATGCGGACCTCCGTTAACATTGTAGGAGACGCATCTGCTGCTGTAATTGTAGCGGGGTCTGAAAGAGAAATTCAACCGATTGAACAACCTGTGAATTCCTAATAGATTACATGATAAAGTGCCGTCCATTTTTATATGGCCGGCACTTTTTTATCGGATTAGGCAAGTCTGGTTGACTGCCGCCATATAGTTGTACAACACACAACGAGGCGGTGAGTGAATTTGGAAAGCGCTAAAAAGGGTTTTGCATTGCTTGCAGGAAGTGTTTTTTTAGCATTGGGCTTGAACTTGTTTCTTATCCCTCAAGGGTTGATGGAGGGCGGGGCGCTTGGAATCAGTCTCATTGTCCACTACGTGACTGGAACGAAAGTGGGTTTGACTTTTATACTGATCAGCATCCCTATTTTTTTGTTGACTTGGTTTGTCTACAGACCTTTTTTCTACAACGGCATCCATGGCATGTTGATTTCCGCTTTAGTCATAGATTTTTTCGCACCAATTAGAGATATGGCAGTCATCTTGCAGGTTGAGCCATTTACCAGCAGTGCATTAGGAGGAATCCTCATTGGAATTGGAACAGGAATCATGTTGAGGCGAGGTATCAGTATCGGCGGTACAGATTTACTGGCACAACTGACAGCCAAAGGATTGCAAACGAATTCGGGTCTCATTATTCTGCTGTTTGACACAATTATTGTTACAGCAGGCAGCTTAACTGTCCCTGCGATTTCACTCGTACACTCACTCATTACGGTTTGCAGTGTGGGATTGACTATAAGTGTCATCGTTTCTTGGAAACGAAACACAGCGCATCCTGAAAAAAGTTTTAGCAGGCTATAATACTTCCTCATCCATAGAACTGATTTCTGCGGTCCTGAAACTTTGATAAACATCAATTGTATTCACTAGGATTATTAGAAATACAAGCAATCGGGAGAACCACAATAAACCAATTCCAGTTAGTGGGGACGCGACATTCCGCCGACCTTCATATAACGATTCAATCATGAACGTGAATAAGTGAATGTCCAGAAGCAGGGGTATTAGTGTGCTTGTCCAAGCCATATTGAGCAGGAACTTCCCTGCAGCTAGTTTTTTGTTCCACATCCCCTCAGTGGTCTCATAAGCGCCGAGCATGATTTCAACAACAGTCAGCAGGATAATAATGGGGATGTAAAGGGTCAACGCGAATTCATCAGAGCCTGTCATGAGATCACATCCTTTTTATACAAATTGTATCCTTATTAACATTTATTTAGTCAGAACAATTGCAGACCGAACCATATAAAATTTGCATGTTATCCAAGTGAAAATGAGGGTATGTGAATAGTATCTAGAGAAATAGGAGTCGTTGCCATTGGAGAAGAAGTTTTGGAAGAATCCAGTATTTGCAATATCTGCATCCGTTGTATTTATATTGGTACTATTGGGTGCACTGATGAGTGAAAAATTCGGAAAAACAGCAGATATGCTGTACGAATTTACAACGAGGAGTTTTGGATGGTTCTACTTGCTCGTTGTATTTGTGTTGATCGTATTCTTAGTGGGACTTGCAATCAGTAAATATGGAGCGATTCGTTTAGGCGGAGATGATGAACGTCCGGATTTCCCGTTCTTCACATGGATTGGTATGCTGTTTTCTGCTGGTTTTGGTGTCGGTCTTGTCTTTTATGGCGTAGCTGAACCAATGAGTCATTACATAAATGCACCTGTTTCAGGAGTGGAACCGGGGACTGAAGAGGCTGCGCGGCTTGCGATGGGCTATTCGTTTTTCCATTGGGGAATTTCCCAGTGGGCTATTTTTGGTTTAGTAGGTCTGGTTATTGCATTTTTACAGTTTAGAAAGAAGAAAGACGGCCTTATTTCTACAGCGATGGAACCTGTAGTGGGTTCTAATAAGTTCCTGAAAGGCGGTATTGACTCGTTAGCCGTCATTGCGACTGTTATGGGAATTGCGACTTCACTTGGCCTTGGCGTTCTGCAGATGAGCGGCGGTTTGGAGTATGCATTCGGGATCAGTAATACGTTTCTTGTCCAGTTTTCAATTATTGCCGTTGTATTTGCAGCATATATGCTATCAGCTTCTACGGGTTTAGATAAAGGGATTCGTTATTTAGGGAATTTCAACTTAGGACTTGCAATTGCCCTGCTTGCATTTTTCTTTATCGTCGGACCTAAGGTGTTTATCTTAGATAGCTTTACGCTGGCAATCGGGGATTATATTACAAACTTCATTCAATACAGTTTACGATTGCAGCCTTACGGAGAAGGGACATGGGTTCAAAAATGGACCATTTTCTACTGGGCATGGACGATTGCGTGGTCACCATTTGTAGGAGCCTTCGTAGCGCGAGTTTCTAAAGGGCGTACGATTCGTGAATTCATCATCGGTGTGATGGTTATCCCTCCTGTTTTCGCGTGTATGTGGGTAGCAACGCTTGGCGGAACTGCGCTCTACAGTGATTTGAAAAACGGGACAAACATTGCTGAAGTGGTTAACCAGGATGTAACGTCAGCACTATTTGAAACGTTTCAACATATGCCATTCACGGGCTTACTGACATTTTTAGCAATTATCTTGATTTTTACATTCCTCATTACATCTGCGGACTCGGCTACATACATTTTAGCCAGCATGACAACCAAAGGGAGCTTGTTCCCTCCAATGGTCGTAAAACTTACGTGGGGAGTACTCATGTCAGCAATCGCAGCGGTTCTCTTATACGCAGGCGGTCTGGAGGCGCTGCAATCAGCTTCGTTAGTCTCTGCATTACCGTTCGGTGTGTTCTTGATTATCATGCTATTCGCAATGGTGAAGATGCTGAAGAAAGAGCCCATTACTGTGCGGCCGCGGGATATACGGCGCTTTGAACGGATTGAAGCGGAGTACAACAAGAAAAAGGAACGCAAAAAAGAGAAGCAGAAGAGAAAAGGACCCTCCTGAATCTTCAACATAAAAACAAGCAATCGAGTGAGGTTAGACTCGATTGCTTGTTTTATTTTTTGCCTGAACGGAGACTTGTCTCTTATGCGGAAGTATTAAGCAGTTGAGCTGTCCCCCGAAAACAGCACCGCCATCTATGCCTATAATCGAATTTTTCCCAAAGTAGATGTTATTATTATTCTCATCGCCGTACAGACCTTTTGTCGGTGTATGACCGAAAATTACTGTTTTAGTTCCCTTGTAGTTATTATGAAATTCATCTCGAATCCATAGTAATTCATAGGGATCTGTTTCTTCTAAAGGGACCCCCGGTTTCACTCCTGCATGTATGAAAATCATATGTGGTTCTTCAATATAATAGGGGAGACTTTGGATGAATTCTAAATGCCGATTGAGTGATTCCGAGTGCAGATGAGGTTTTTGGAATTCATCATCATCAAAAAACAAAAACGATTCTCGTTCGAATCCATAGCTTTGCAATGTTGCATCTCCGCCATTGCGACCTGTCCAATTCCTCCACGTTCGTTCATTCCCGTCTATTAATGATTTGACCATCATATCTTCATGATTGCCTTTAAGTGCGACCGCGCCGCCTTCAACCAACTCTATTACTTTGTCCAGTGTTTCTTTTGAATCGGGTCCCCGATCTATGTAATCGCCAAGCAAAAATAATCGATCCCTCTTAGGATGGTAAGCTGCCTTTTCTAATAGTTCTGTAAGCATATCCAGTTCTCCGTGAATGTCACTAATGACAAGTGTCCGCTTCATTTACCTCTTCCTTTCAGTAACATATCTATCCCAACACTACGCCATATTTTTAGATAAATCAATTTCAGATAACTTGTAACCAATCTGCTGGATTCCCGTCTGATTCGTTAAAGCGGGGAGGCGGAAGGTTTGAAAAGAATCGAAGTTTTTATGTTTGTATTCTTACTAGTGTGGGCTCTCCCTCATGGAGAAAAGGCACTTGCGTGTTCTTGTATGGAACTCCCTCCTGTATCTGAAGCTAAAGAACAGGCGGATGCTGTATTTTTAGGTGAAATTACAGCTATCAAAGAACTGGATATGCAGAGAGAGGTGACAATTGCTGTTCAAGAAGCCTGGAAAGGTGTCGAAGCGAATACAATTACTATCTATACAGGTTTTAACAGTGCAGATTGCGGCCTGCCAATCGAAGCAGGTGAAAGTTACTTGTTTTACGCATCTGATTGGAGTGAACGAGAAAATTCTCGTTTTCTAACAAGTACGATTTGTACTCGAACCACAACAGCTGCCAGCGCAGCGCAGGATATAAAAGAGCTTGGTGCCGGGAAGAAGAAGTTCATCCAAAGCCAACCGGCTCCTTCTTCTGAAAGAAATGCAAATTGGATCATACCGGGTATTTTGGGTTCGATTGTCCTCCTGTTCGTCCTCTCATGGATCATTCGCAAAATGCGAAACTAGATGGTTTTAAAGAAAGGGAATGAAACGCTGCAATGGACTTTCAGCTGGGACGAGGTTCTCGATATCCTTCAATGCAATTGGGAAGTACGGGAATCCCCATACGTATGGGGTAATCTCATATAATTGGAAGTAAATGACGAGTGACGTGTCTGCCAAATAGAAATCCTGGTCTCTTCGGATCACAGTGAATGGCGGATCGAGCAGCTCAACACCCCATTCATCAATCTTTGCGCGGATTCTATCGGATAAAGGCTTCTCAAAATCCTGTGAGCCTAATAAATCATAGAGGAAAACTCTTTTACCTGTTTGTGTTTCAAACGTCAAAGCCTTCACAACAGTCATTCCATGCGCTCCGCCGGTAAAGGAATAGGCAATGAGTGTTAGACTCAACATGTTTCGCTCGTTTGTTTTTATCTCGAAATAAACGATGAGTTCAACAAGATTAGGATCGTAATAATTTTGTTCAATGAGCAGCTGGTTTAATTCATTTCGAATTTGAGTATTGAGACTGTGCTGTACGACTGGAAGGTGGGGGAGATGGACTTCTGGATACACAATGGAAATGGAGTGTGAAGGGTTCGGTAACTGGCGCGTTGTAATGAGAACGGGAACATTTTTCATAACATCATCCTTTCTATGATGCACCATCTTATGCAATGTGAATCATTCCAATACCTGTTAGTCTTCAGTAAAAAAAGAAGGTGTACGCCACATGTGCGTACACCTTCTTTTCAAATCATGTTATCGTTTCTTGCTAAGTTCATCGTGGATTAAATCAATATTGTAGTTTAAATATTTCACATACGTATCGATTTCTTCACCTGGATCTCCGATTTCATCGGAATAGATGAATTTCTCTGCCATAGGTACACCTGTCTCTTTAGAAACAGTTTCCATCGGACGTGTATCGACATTGGATTCTACAAACAATACAGGAACCTTATGTTCTTGGATAAAGTGAACTAAGTCTTTAATCTGTTTTGGTGACCCGTTTTCTTCTGTATCAATCTCCCAGATATACGCTTCCTTCAGGCCGTAATGGTCGTTCATATACTGGAATGCACGTTCACTTGTAACCAGGGTGCGATTTTCTTCAGGAATGTCATTGATGCGTTCTTCGTATTCTTTGTCCAGTTCTTTCAAACGAGCAATATACTCTTCGCCGCGTTCCTTGATTTTTTCGCTGTCAGTAGGGTGTCTCTCAATAAGAACTTCCGTGATTTTTTCTGCCATTTGAACACCAACGCCTGGGTCGATAAATGCGTGAGGGTTAATCTCTTCCTCACGGCCATCTTCTCCAGACAGATATTGAGGTGTCACTTCTTCTGTCAGGTTGAAGATGTTTTCATCCTTTTGGTGAACAGAGTCTGTCATCTTCTTGAACCAGCCTTTGTCGCCGCCTTCTAAATTCAAACCATTATAGAACAATACGTCAGCGTCTGTAGCAGCTTTGATATCCTTCGGAAGCGGTTCATATTCGTGAGGATCCGTTCCTGAAGGCACCAAGTTGTGAACCTCAATATAGTCACCGCCAATTTGGCGGGCCATGTCTGCAATAATTGTAAATGATGTTACGACTTTCATTTTTTCTTTCCCATCAGGTGCAGATGCAGCTTCATCATCATTTCCGCATGCTGCGAGCATGAAGACTGCCATCAATGACAATCCCATCCAAGTTACAAACTTCTTCATAAGCAAAATCTTCTCCTTTGGTTTAAAAATAATATAGTCATCCTTCCTGATGAAACAGGGTAAGTGTACTCGTTGATTTTGTTGACAGTAGAAAGTTTTTCAATTCAAGACTCTCCGTTGATTGAAGCGGATAGCGTCTGCCTGCAGCGAACGTCAAAACCGTCAATCCAGAACTTTCATTTAAGCAGCAGCGTTCTGCTTTCTGCGTGATTTGAACAGTTGAATGATCAATCCTTGCTGCGGTGAAAAGAGGAACGCTAAAACGAAAATAGCTGTTGTCGCCAATGCGATGACCGGTCCTGACGGCATATTGTACAAGAAACTGAAATACAAGCCGATGACCGCTGATAATGCTCCGAAGAACGAAGCCAGCACAACCATCGTAGATAGCCGGTTTGTTAACAAATATGCCGCTGAAGCAGGTGTGATCAGCATCGATACGACGAGAATAACTCCAACGGTTTGTAACGATGCAACGGTTACAAGTGTCAATAAAAACATAATTGCATAATGGATGAATCTTGTGTTTAAGCCATACGCTGCCGCCATAGTTTCATCGAAACTTGAAATAAGAAGCTCTTTAAAAAATAGTACGACCACACCGATAACAATTGCCCCGATAACGAGCGTAATCCACATATCCGAATCACGGACCGACAATACGTTGCCAAATAGGATTTGGGTTAAATCAGTCGCACTTCGGGCCTTTGTAATTAAAATGATTCCGAGAGCAAAGAATGCCGAGAAGACGATTCCGATTGCAGAGTCACTTTTAATGCGGCTGTTCTGGCTGATCGCTCCAATACCAAATGCTGTCAATACTCCTGTCAGCACGGCACCATAGAAGTAGTTGATGCTGAGCATATAGGAAATTGCAACTCCTGGCAGGACTGCATGGGAAATCGCATCTCCCATTAATGCCATTCCTCTTAATACAATAAAACTGCCAATCACACCGCAAATGATACCTACCATTACAGATGTGATGAATGCTTTTTGCAAAAATGCATAGTTCATTAAGTCGTGAAGAAATTCCATTACATTTGAACCTCCAAATCATCAAACATAGTCATCGGCCGTTCATAAGCACGTGTCATATTTTTTTCGCGGAATACTTGTTCCACAGGACCTGCGTCAATCAGTTCTTTGTTCATTAATATCAATTCATCAAAATAACTTTTCACTTTAGACAAGTCATGGTGGACGACGAGTACTGTTTTACCAGCGTCTTTAAGTTTCCGAAGGATCTCGATGATGACTTCTTCACTAGAAACGTCAATTCCGACAAACGGTTCGTCTAGGAAGAAGTAATCTGCTTTTTGAGCTAATGCTCTAGCCAGGAAGACGCGCTGCTGCTGTCCTCCGGATAATTCCCCGATTTGCCGGTCTGCGAAATCTTGCATGCCTACTTGTTTCAGACATTCCATTGCCCAAGCTTTGTCCGCTTTGCTTGGCCTGTGAAATAATCCGAGCTTCGGATACGTACCCAGAAGAACTGTGTCTTTAACAACAATAGGGAAGTTCCAATCGATGTTTGAACGCTGCGGGACATAAGCGATGATCTTTCGTTTCTTATCAATAGAGTTAGATCCAATCCGTGTAGTTCCGCTGTCTTTCCGTATTAAACCGAGCATTGCTTTCATTAAAGTAGACTTGCCTGCTCCATTGGGCCCTAAAATTCCTATTAAACTGCCTGGGGCAAATGTAAACGATACATTGCTAACCACTTGTTTTCCTGAATACGAGACGGAAATATTACTCGCAGTAATCGATTCTGTCATTCTAATTCCTCCTGAATTGATGAAGTAAAGTTTCCTTCGTTCAACTTTTTGTCTGGTAAAGCTCAGCATTGAAATATGTGAAGACGGGGTTCCTTATTTTCTAACACATTATGCAAAGTGCATCGAAATAGTTCTTGATAGTAGAATACAACAATATGTTTCCTTTGTGCAACTTTAAGTTTCCCATGTGCAACTTTTTATAGTATAGTCGATGTGTGCTGGCAAGTAAAGAGTAAAAACCAGATTATTTTGAGTGGTTGTTATTTTTGCAAAAAAACTGTGATCCTGCACTCATCATGGGTGTTTGATTGATAAATCCTACCGCAACAGGGCATCTCCTTCGAGATGTCCTGTTTGCGTTGGAGTGAACGGACATTCTCCGGTAAACTAGAAAGAGAATGAATTGAAGAGGGGCGAACAAACTATGAAAATATTCCATACTGCTGATTGGCATCTCGGGAAAGTGTTACAAGGTGTATCCCTGATTGAAGAACAGCGATTTGTTTTAAACCAGTTCACAGATGCTGTAAAAGAAGAGAAACCAGATGTGGTCATCATCGCAGGGGATCTCTATGATCGCTCTGTTCCTCCTGCAGAAGCCGTAAGTTTACTGGATGAAGTATTGTGGAAGTTAACGGTTGACTATAAGACACCAGTTCTAGCTATAGCAGGAAATCATGACAGTCCCGCACGACTGCAATTTGGAAGTCGTCTTATGCAAGGGACCGGTCTGCATATCGTTGGAAAACCTTCTGAAAGCGGAGAAGGAACTATCGTTCAATTAGAGGATAAGTATGGGCAAGTTCAATTCCATCTGATTCCATTCACAGATCCTTCCGTTATTCGGAATTTGGCACAAGATGACAAGGTCGACAGTCATCATCGTGCAATGGAGTCTGTTATACATCAATTTGGAGAGCTCGATTCTTCTAAGCGTCATGTCGCAATTGCTCACGCGTTCGTTACCCCGCTTGGTGAACCTGAAGAGAACACCAGTGACTCAGAACGTCCACTTTCGATTGGCGGCGCTGAGTATGTAGCTTCTCATTTATTTAATGGTTTTCATTATACTGCTCTTGGTCATTTGCATCAGGCTCACTTTACAGGAACAGAAAGAATTCGTTATTCTGGATCACCGATGAAGTACTCAATCTCTGAAGAAAATCATCATAAAGGATTTTTAGTAATTAATCTGGACGAAAAAGGTGATATAGAGATTGAAAAGAGACAACTAACTCAAAATCGCGATATTAGAACGGTCAAAGCAACAATGGCAGATCTGTTACAAGATGAGCTTAGTGAAGATTATGTTTTTGTTAAACTTCTGGATGAAACTCCGGTCTTATTTCCGATGGAAAAAGTACGTTCTGTCTATCCAAATGCCTTACATGTGGAACGTATCGTAAATCGTGCTCTTCCTGACCTGGCGACGACACGAGTAACAGATATCGAACGATTGGATGATCGTGAGCTCTTCAACTCATTTTATGAAGAAATCACAGGCGCAGTACCTGACCAGGAAACTCGGACAATTGTGGAGGAAGTATTGCAGGAACTGTTATCTAAGAAAGGAGAATCATTATGAGACCGATCCGACTGACGATGACGGCGTTTGGACCCTATCGCGGTACAGAAACGATTGACTTCACAATTCTAAAAGAACATGGATTATTTGCAGTATCAGGTGCGACTGGGGCAGGGAAAACTACAATCTTTGATGCTATTTGTTTTGCGTTATACGGACAAGCGAGCGGTGAAGACCGGACAGATATCCGTGCACTTCGAAGTGATTTTGCGCAATCGGAACTGCAGACCGCTGTCGAGTTGGAATTTGTCATCCAAGATCGTATGTACCGTGTGTTTCGCCAAGTTCCGTATACGAAAAAAGGAAATAAGAGTGAAACTGGCGGGCGAACGGAATTCTTTCAAAAAACAGATGAAGGAGAAATTCCTGCTGTAGACCGTCAAATCGTTTCTGAAGTGAACAAGAAGATTGAAGAACTTATTGGATTTACACTGGCACAATTCAGCCAAATCGTGATGCTTCCTCAAGGGGAGTTCCGTAAATTCTTAACCTCTGATACGGAAAACAAAGAAACGATTTTACGTAAAATATTCAAAACAGAACATTATCGGGAAATGGCGGAGCTTTTAAAAAAGAGAAAAGATCTTGCAATGAGTGAACTGAATACAGCACGCCTTTCTATGGAGCAGATTGTACGTCAGGTACCTGCCAGTCTTCCGGAACGGGAGTCATCCCTATTTGAGACTTTGCAAGCAGATTCTATTCACCCGAATCGTTTATTGGACGGACTGGAGCAAGAACGCATTCATTACAAAAATGCAGCACAAGAAAGTAATACTCTATATAAAAAGACATATGAAGCCCATGAACAAGCGCAGCAAGAGTTCTTTAAAGGAACAGCGCTTAACACGCAATTTGATAATTTAGAAAGGAAAATGAACGGTATCCAGCTGCTGACCTCCCGCGAAACGGAGCTGAATTCTGATCGATTAAGACTCCAAAAAGCAGAGCGGGCTGTTCAGCTGGAACCAAGTGAAAGACGCTCAACCGAAGCGGCGGCAGATTTGGAAAATCGTCGGAAGGAATTACAAGAAGCCACTCAAACACTGGAGTTATCAAAGGAAGCCAGCGTTAAAGTGGAAACGCTCTTTAATGAAGAAGTGCAAAAACAGCCTGAGCGTCAACGCAGTGCTGAAAGACTGGTTACTTTGCAGAACTTCTTGCCAAGCGTGTCTCAGATCGAGGAGAAAGAACAGCAAATCTACACGCTTCAAAAGCGAGTTGATCATGAACAGCAAGAACTTGAAAAGTTGAAGTCGTCCGTACTGGAGAAAACTGAGAATGTGAACCAGCTGAAGTTAAAAACGGAGGCATTGGAGTCTGCGTCAGAAGGTTACGAACTAATCTTAGATGAACTAACGGAATCACGTCATACAGCAGATTTGTTAACGCGTCATTGTGAACGGACCAAAACAATTCACCGACTGACAGTGGAGCTGGAGCTAAAAAAAGAACAGATGGAAAATGCGCGCAGCAAGGCGATTACAACTGAAACACGGTGGATTGCAAATCAGGCCGCCATGCTGGCGGAGACATTAGAAGAAGGACTGCCATGTCCGGTCTGCGGGAGTGAACATCATCCAGCTGTAAAGGTGAAACACCAGGAGATCCAGTTGACAAAAGAACAATTAGAGATAGAAAAAGAGACAGCAACCCAAGCTTATGAACAGTTCAAAGCTACAGAATTACGCTTAGAAAGTGAGCGGGAGGAAGCTTCGCGTATCGAAGAGCAATTAAAGGAAGTGCCAAGTCCAGACGCGTTAACATCTATGAATGAGCGGGTAAAAGTGCTAGAGAAAAAGCAAATTCAAATGAAGTCCGATCGGGATCAATTGCTCACTGTGAAAAAGGATTACACAAAGACGAATGAACAGTTGCTCTCATACCAAAAAACAATTACAGAGAAAGAAAAGAGCGACTATGCGATACGTGCTGAACTGAAAGAAGCGAAAGCGATCCTGAACGAATCTGTGAAAACCGTACCTGAACAATTTCGCTCTCTGCAAGCGCTGCAAACGGAAATATCTAAAGAAGAAAAAATTAAAATGGCACTCGAACAAGCATGGGAACTAGTGAGAGCACAGCTTCAGTCTGCCATGGAAGCTGTCTCTAATGCACAAACAGCAGTAACATACATGACTGCAGCTGCTGATACCGCTGCAGTTAAGAAGCAAGCTGCAGCTAATTCCTATCATTCAGCACTATCGGAGTCGGATTTTGCAGGTGAGGAAGATTACCAAACAAGCAAATTACTTTCCGAGGAGCGGTCTGCACTTGCTCTGAAAATTAACGATTATGATGTTGAAGTCCAAATGACAAAACAAGCAATCACTGAATTGAAGGAACAAGTTGCTGGGAAACGAAAAGTGGACTTAGCAGGACTGCGTAATTTGACGGAGCAGCACAAACACGCATATGAGCAAGCATTGACTGCGTATCATCATGCATCTGAAATTGAAAAGAATGCTGCTGAGCTGCACGTGAAATTGGAAGAGTTAATAGAAGCACAAAGCGGGCTTGAACAAAAGTGCGCGCGATTGACCGAACTGCATGATTTAGTACGCGGGAATAATGATCGCAAACTGTCGTTTGAACGATATTTGCAAACCGAATACTTAGAACGGATTTTGCATGCGGCAAATGGAAGATTAAGCGACTTATCAAACGGTCAATTTCAATTGCTGCGCAGTGACCGTCAAGAAAGCAGAGGTCGTCAAAGCGGTTTAGGAATCGATGTTTATGATGAATACACGGGACAAAATCGAGATGTGAAAACACTTTCTGGCGGAGAGAAATTCAATGCTTCGCTCAGTTTGGCTCTTGGTATGGCTGATGTGATTCAAAGCTTCCAAGGCTCCATTTCAGTTGAAACGATGTTCATCGATGAAGGTTTCGGTTCTTTGGATGAGGAATCGCTGCAAAAAGCAATTGATACACTCGTCAGTCTACAAAAAGCAGGACGCATGATAGGTGTCATTTCACACGTTGCTGAACTGAAAGAAGCGCTCCCTGCAGTGTTAAAGGTTGAAAAGACCAAGGAAGGACACAGCTATACACATATTGAAATCCATTAAATACCTTCATTAAAACCATCTGTTTATTCAAATATCGACTTGCTTTTTTCGAAGCTGCGGTTTATGATGAGGTTTTGCAATATATCGCATATTTTTTTCAGTCATCATAGGAGGTATTTCAATATGGATCGGAAGTTGCCATTTACATCACTAGTCGTCATCGGAACAATGCTGTTTGCACTTTTCTTTGGTGCAGGCAATTTGATTTTCCCTGCTCAGCTTGGACAAGAAGCTGGGACGAATTTTTGGCCAGCCGTCATCGGGTTCCTAATTACAGGAGTGGGTCTCCCTTTTCTAGGGATTCTAGCAATTGGCTTCTCTGGCAGTGCTAACTTACAGGATCTGGCAAGTCGCATTCACCCTTTATATGCGATTTTGTTCACATCAGCTCTTTACTTAACAATTGGACCATTTTTCGCTGCACCGCGGACTGGCGCAGTTGCGTTTGATATCGGAATTGTTCCATTCTTAAATGGGGCAGATCCGCTGATTCCGCGATTTATATTTACTGCATTGTTTTTCGGTATTACAATTTGGCTGTCTTTGAATCCGCAAAAAATTGCAGATCGTGTTGGTAAGTTTTTATCACCAGCGATTATTGTCTTGTTGCTTGTTTTATTAGCCGTTGCCTTATTTTCACCAATGGGCTCATTCCAAGCACCGAGCAGTAATTATCTCTACGGAGCGTTCGGTAAAGGATTTACAGAAGGCTATAATACGATGGATGCCCTGGCTTCACTGGTCTTCGGAATCATCGTCATTACGATTGTCCGCTCGATGGGCGTGCAGTCTAAAAAGGGGATTGTCGCTGCTACTTTTAAAACAGGAATTGTGGCTGCAGGATTTTTAGGAATCTTGTATGTCGGAATCGCGTTCCTAGGCGCAAGCAGTGTTGGATCACTTGGCGTGTTAGATTCAGGAGGGGCGGTTTTAACTTCTGTAGCAACTCATTACTTCGGACAAGCTGGCCTGGTGCTGCTAGGCGTTGTTATTTTACTAGCATGTTTAACGACAAGTATTGGTTTAATGACAGCATGCGGGGAGTATTTCCACACGTTGGTTCCTTCAATTTCATACAAAGTGATTGTTGTCACATTTACAGTATTTTGTTTTATCGTCTCCAATATCGGATTGACTAACATTATTACGTATTCGATACCTGTATTACTATTTTTATATCCGCTTGCAATTACGCTTATGCTGCTTACGTTTCTATCGCCGCTTTTCGGTCACGCACGAATTGTATACGTTGCGGTTACAATTGTCGCGATGCTTATCAGTGTGGTAGATGGATTAGCTGCACTTGCAGATACATTGCCTGGCGGTCAGCTTGGGAAATTGATTGAACCTATTACTGCCTTCTACGGAAAAGTGCTTCCGCTTTATGAAAATGGTCTGGGTTGGTTAATCCCTACGTTGATTGTTATCGTTGTATTCGGTGTAATTGCCCGAGTAACAGGCATGAGTTCACAAGAGTCATTGCGGACAGATGAACAATAATCCCCTAAAAAGAACCGTCTGTATCCCATTTTGAAATGGGTACAAACGGTTCTTTTTTTATGTGTCACAGCTTTGATAAGCTTGATGACTCCGGCAGTCGTCACCTTTCGACAGACTGTTGCATTCGTGAAAGGCGAACTGACTGCACCCAATGCATTTTTTATGATTAATAATTTGTAATGCATACGTTATCGCTTCTCCGGTATGTTCAAAAAAATAATTATTGCCAATTCGTTCGTAAAGGCTGGATAGCTGCAAGGTCTTTTTAACTGTTTCAGAAGCTCCGGAAATCAAAATAATGCCTCCGCGTTTCTGGAAATGTTTGATTATGGAAGACAAGTTGGCTTCACCGGTTGCGTCAATAAAAGGGACCTCTCCCATTCTTAATATAAGTACAGTTGACTCGAAGTGTAAAGTATCCATGATCCGTTGCTCAAACACTTGTGCAGCACCGAAGAAGAGTGGCCCCTCGATCGTATACATACTGATTTGAGGACAATCATGGGACGCGTTAACGATATTGGATTGGACGGCTTCGCTTTCTAGCGTATGATCTGGCAGCACTTTAGAAACTACTAGCAAATTGCTCATTCGTTTAGCAAACAAAAATACGGCTAATATTAGGCCGACAATCACTGCTGTTGTAATACTGACGAAGATGGTCAGCAGAAATGTAACTGCGAGAACCAGTGAATCACCATTTTTCATTTTAAGAACGTTGAGGAATTGCCGTCGTTCGCTCATATTCCATGCTACCAGCATAAGTACAGGTGCCATACTGGCCAATGGAATGAGTGATGCGTATGGAGCGAAAAGGACAAGGGTCAGCAGAACAAACAGACCGTGTATGACTCCTGACATCGGGGAGGCTGCACCGGATTTTATATTGGTAGCCGTTCTCGCGATTGCGCCTGTTGCGGGAATGCCTCCAAATAATGGAGTGACGATATTTGCAATACCCTGACCAATCAGTTCACGGTTGCTGTTGTGTTTTGAATTTGTCATTCCATCAGCGACAACTGCGGATAATAGCGATTCAATTCCGCCAAGAGCTGCGATCACGAATGCCGGAACGAGAAGACGCTCAATCCGTTCCCATGTGATTTCTGGGAATTGGAAGTGGGGAAGTTCGCTTGGGATATTCCCAAATGCGGAGCCGATGGTCACAACATTTCCAGACAAGAAAAATGAGGCAGCTAGTGTTGTTAAGATAAGAGCGATAAGGGAACCGGGAACTTTGGGCAAAAGTTTTGGTGTTAGCAAAATTAACAGTAAACTCATTAAAGCGACTCCAAGACTGTATCCGTTTACTGAATCCAAATGGATCATCACTTCGTGCATATTATCGATAAATTTTTCGTGTTTTGTAAGTCCGGTTAATCCAAAAAAGTTTTCAATTTGCCCTGTGAAGATTAGTACGGCGATCCCTGAAGTAAATCCGACGGTCACTGGTCTAGGTATGAATTTAATGAACGAACCGATTTTGAAAACTCCCATTAACACAAGCATGATGCCTGCTAAAAAACCAGCTAACAGTAAGTCTGCATAGCCGTACGTGAGGACGATCCCGAATAGGATTGGAACAAATGCACCTGTAGGACCGCCAATTTGATACTTCGAACCTCCGAATAGGGAAATTAATATCCCTGCAATACATGCTGTGTAAATCCCGTATTCAGGCTTCACTCCGGACGCAATTGCAAACGCCATCGCCAGTGGAATCGCTATAATTCCAACAATGACTCCAGAAAGCATATCTTTTTGAAGCTTTTGGAAAGAATAATTCGAAAATCTTCCTGTAAACAGCCGATTCATAATACCCCTTCTTCTTTTTATAATGAACTTATTTTTTAGAGGTTATTTCAAATACCGATTGTCTAATTTACGGGGATGGGGGCGGGGATTGCTCATCCATTTCTTCTAGCATGGTTAGTGTATCGATCAAGTGGTTATTGAAAATTTCCCGTGCTGCATCTAAAAGTTGAACGAGAGAGGGGTCTCTCAGTGAGTAAATGACGCTTTTGCCTTTTTTGGTTCCAACAACAATATTTTTTGCCCGCAATACGCTAAGTTGCTGTGAAACTGCAGAACCTTCGCTATTCACAGAGTTTTGAATTTCACTAACACTTTTTTCACCAGCAGCGAGCACTTCCAGAATTCTAATGCGTAATGGATGGGCTAGTGCTTTGAAAAAATCCGCTTTAAATTGTTGCATTGTGGTCAATCCAAACACCTCACTCTATTCTCATATATACATATTCAAATAACTGAATATATGTGAATTAAGTATATTCTTTTTTTAGATATTCCGCAATGAACAAAAACGACTTCCTTCAGAATTGAAGGAAGTCGTTGATTATTTCTTTAAAGATTGGAATTCGTTAATTGCCCGAAGCCAGTTCCCGCGCATAATCGCGGATGCTTGGTCAGCTCGATTGTGTTTCAGCATGTCGATAATTTCTTCATGTTCATCAATGGACTTTTCTGTCAAGATGATGGAGTTATGGAAGAAAAGTCGTCTGACGTGCACTTGAAGGGAAGCTGTAATCGATATAATATACGGATTTGCAGCTGCCTCAACGATGACTTCATGAAATGCTTCATCGATTTTAAGAGCAGTGAAGTAGTCCTCACTTCGAACAGCTTCAGCAAAATCCTGATTGAGAGTACTTAACTCCTCAATCGTTTCTTTAGAAATGGAAGGCGCAGCTAACTCTGCAGCAAGCGCTTGCATAGCAGCAAGAGGCGGGAGCAAATCATTGATGGAATCTCGTTCTACTTCTGTGACTTGAGTAGCTTTCCCTGGGTACATTTTAACGAATCCCTGAACCTCTAATAGTTGAAGGGATTCACGTATAGGTGTGCGGCTGACGCCCAGTGCTTGAGCAAGCTCGCTATCGATTAATTTCTCTCCGGGCTTTAAAGTTCCGTCGATAATCCATTGTTGAAGCTGATTGAATGCGCTTTCTTTTGCAGTTTGACGTGCAGGTTTTGTATGATTTTGAGGTATTGGCATTTCGTTCACCGTCCTGATCTGACTTTCTATTTCTACTATACATTACTTTCCTGCTGGAGTGAACAACTTGAGAGTAATCTTTCCGACGACTGTAATAATCATCTTTTATTTGTAACGGGAATGGTGGTTAGCTGTAATCTTTTTGTAATATTGGGCTGTTAACCTATACACAGACTTAAAAACAAGGGAGCGGAGCTTTTGAAGAAACTAATTTTTACGTTTATCTTAGCTACGGCACTAATGGTCAGCGGTACACATGAGAGTTCAGCAGCAGCGTCTACGTACAAAGTGAAAAAAGGCGACACACTATATAAGATTTCACGGATGCATAATGTTTCTGTAAATAACCTAATGAAATGGAACGGTATTAAATCATCTGTGATTTATCCGAACCAAACATTGAAATTAGTAAGCGGCGGTTCAACCACAGCTGCAAAGAAACCTGCTAAAACGCCATCACGTTCGGACAATGATACTGTAAAGAAAGAGTTCATCGCGAATTCATCAGCGTATACAGCTTCTTGTAAAGGATGTTCAGGCATTACTAAAACAGGACTTAACTTGAAAAAGAATCCTTCATTGAAAGTAATTGCAGTAGATCCACTAGTGATTCCACTAGGTTCGAAAGTACACGTTGAAGGTTACGGATATGCAGTCGCTGGTGATATCGGCGGTGCTATCAAAGGAAATCGCATCGATGTATTCATGGCATCACATAACCAGGCAATCCAATGGGGACGTAAAAACGTACGTGTTAAAGTTCTAAACTAACTGAAAAAATGCAGCCAGCCGAATCATCGGTTGGTTTTTTTTATTCCCTAAATGGTACACTATCAATCATAAAGGAGTGGTATTTGTGGATATTTATATCGTAACTGGTGCTTCAAAAGGAATCGGGGAAGAGTTATATGAGCAAATTCAAAAATCGGGTTCGAAGGTAGTTGGAATTGCACGAAGTAATCCAAAAGGCTATGAAAACTTTGTGGAAGTCGATTTAACGAATCGTGAGGCAAGGCAGGGACTAATGGAGCGCTTGCTGACTCCCTATCTATCAAAAGCTGACTCATTCACACTCATTAATAATGCAGGCACAGTAGAACCTGTAGGGAAGGTTGGAGGGCTGCCGGCAAATGCTCTTCAGCAGGCTATTGAATTGAATTTGACAGCTCCAATTGAATTGTCCAATGATTTCATAGGTGTGTTGAATCAGTCTGAAGTTAAAAAACAAATTATTAATATCTCTTCAGGTGCTGGCCGAAATGCATATGAAGGATGGGGAATATACTGCACGACGAAAGCTGGACTTGACCGATTTTCAGAAGTTGTCCGCTTAGAGCAGCAGCGTGCAGTACATCCAGTAGGAATTGTTTCCATAGCTCCAGGGATTATCGATACGGGAATGCAGCAGACAATACGTTCAAGTGATAGTGATGGATTCCCGATGCTGGAGCAGTTTATCAATTATAAAGAAGAAGGCAAGTTAAGAAGTGCAGAAGCAACAGCGGAGCTGCTAATGGAGTGGATGGAAAAAGAGGATTTGACTGCCACTGAAGTGCTTGCGCGGCTAAGCTGAGCAGTGATCGGTCGGTGATGGATATGGAAAGAGCATTGCAAAAGCAATGCTCTTTTTGTTCGTTAATGAAGCAAAATAAAAATTTTGAATTTGTGCGTGACATGGTATAGTTGGATAAAAGCGGGACTTTCTGAAATTTCTGCAGTCGGCTTTTAAATTAGCTTTGGTGTATCTGAATCTAGTTAAATTATGATTAGTTTTGTTGAAAAGATACAATGACTGACCCCAAGAGGCTCTTAGGGTGTTCTTTGCATTATTTAACCCTGGAGAGGGGAACGTCTTTCTGGTACTTGCTGACACTTATACTGAGTTCGCACGCAAGATTACATAATGCAGTAATAGCACTGCGATACTAGGATAAAACTTTATAACGTTATGAGAAGGTGATGAAATCAGTCTGTTAGTTCCTTTATCTATATTAATGGTGACGTGGGTGATTGTATTTACAATGTTTTTATACAAACAGAGAAGAAAAGGGGAAATTAAAAAGATTACAGGCAGTCAACTTTTAATAGTGTGCTTATTTTCTATTGGATCCGTAATATTAGCAATTGGATTTCTGAGTATATGGGGTTCAGTTTTGTAAATGCTGCTGACGTTCCGACGGTCCAAATCATTATGAATACATGTCACTCTAAGAAAAATCATTTTATTGCTTAAAGTCTTAAATCGTCCAATAACGGAAAATTCAAAGTTGGGTGGAGAAAATATCATTTGGCTGATATTGCTGCTGTATGCAATTTTTATTTATTACTTCATAGTCAAGAGCGATTCAAAAACCTGTGCAAAAGTACTCTCTATATTATCAGGGCTATTATTGATTTTGATAATGACTCCGATGTGGAGCTTCAGCCTGTTTGTGACTTTAATGAATTTAAGTTTATTCACTCCATTTATTTTTGGTGCACTCGGAATTATACTAGGCTGGTTTGGAATAAAAGGCGGAGTCAGAGGGACCTTATTAGTTTCGAATGTCCTTGCCATGATTTTTTATCTTATCGTATTTCTTATGGGTACAGTGGGTTTTCAGCAACCATAACTTTGCAGATTTATTTCATTTACCAATATCCTGCTTTCGCAGGGAAAGCCGCAACCTTATTATTTAAAGAAAGAAGCGCAGTCGGTTTTTAAGATTGTGCTTTTTTTGTTATTGGGGAGTCTTATTTAGATTTTTATGAATAACCGTTACCGAATTTTATGAAATCACTGTTCCAGGGAAGGAAGGCTTCACTTATACATTGAAAAAATAGCGCCTCGAAAGTCTTTTGGGAAAGATGGCATTCAATATTCGGCGAGTACTTTTATCGACTAGAACGCATCTGTGTTGAATTTAAAATATGTTCCAAACAGTGAAACTATATTTTTTGAAATTCGTATAAGAGATGAATCTACTAAAATATGTATAGGAATGTGATTCAATGCTTCGGGTGAATGAAACTGCTGAGTATGAAGTTTGGAAAGGTGAAGAGAAATGAAAATTACTGGTCTAGCTTTATCAGCTATTGTTTTATTTTTAGGTATTTATACACTAGTCACTGATAATTATTCTGTGATGCCTTACTTCCAGCTATTTGTCGGCTTGCTGTTTTTATTCCTAGGACTCATTCAGTTCCGGGAAAATCACAAAGTACTGGGTATATTCCTGCTCGTTGCTTCTGCATTCACACTGTACGGCAGTGTTGCATAAACAGGATATTGTCAGTCAAAGAAAAAAAAGAATCTATACTGCTGAAAATTGAACCCCGCTGAAATGTAAAGGAGGATTCAATGATTAATGATTTTGAAAGAAAGCTAAGATTTACAGATTTAGAAGTCTGGGATATTCGATGTGGAGAAGATACTTATCGAATGTTTATTTCAGATGAAAATCATGCTCCTAACATAACTGATTTAAACTTACCAAGTAATCATACAGAAGTAGATTTAAGAAAGAATTTAATTATAGTTAGTGTGTATTCCAATGTCCCAGTAAAAGATGAACACATTGAATATATAGATGCGTTCATGAAACAATTAACTGACCACGTAGCCTTAGCCCACTGTGAGGTTGTTTTAAGCTTTTATACCGGATTTATAGATGTTATTTTCCATCAAGTTTTAAAAGAGAAAACTAATTTGGAATATGAAAAAATACCATTGAAGCAACTTTGGCACTTCAATCAAAAGTAAGGGGAGCAGAAATTTATTTTTAGGATAAGGCTATAAATACAGCATAGTATTGCTAATAGTCTTCACGCAACTTTGAAAAACGAGATAAAGGAGGAATGAACGATGGCGACTTGGTTAATTACAATAGGTGCATTTGCCGTTATATTGTTTGTGTTTAATATGCTCATGGGGTATCGAAAAGGCAATATTTCTTTGACGCTGGATGGCAGATATACAAATCTCACGGATCAGGCAAATGCAGTAATTAAAGAATTGGAAAAACGAGGAAGCACTGTGGAGTATAAGGGAGACGGCCAGTACGTAGTGGACGGACGTTCTTATGTCATACTAAAACGGCAGGTTTCTATGGGAGGAGCTCCACTTGAAAGGACCGTATTAGTTCCGCAAAAAAAGTGAGAATCAACGTTTTCTTCTGCAGAAAAGACTGTATAGGTTTCCTAAACAGTCTTTTTGAAATGAAAAAGTCGTTTAAATAATATGTGCGGTTACAGCATAAGAGCTGTGCTGCAATCGGCCAGATTCAGAAAATAGTAATGATTAGAAGGAGTTGAGTGAACTGGTTAAATCAGTAACTTTTTCATTTACCAATCGTACATTCGCAGGTACTGAGGCAAGAGAGAAATTTACTTTTGAAGAATTAGAGATTGATGAAAGTCTGGATGAAGAAGATTTAGGAGTTGAACTCGATCGAATTTATCAGACGTGGATCTGGGATAAGATTAATGTATCGGGAAGTATCGTTATAGACGAACCTGATACATTTCAATAACGCCTGTCTTATAAACTGGGAGGTTACGGAAGAAGGACTGTTCCCGAATCTGTGGCCATTCTGGTACAAGAACTTGCGTCCATTCTCCAATCGGCCCAAATTGAAAAAGATTGTTTTTAAAAATGTTTTGGTTTCAGGTAATGTATTTTTTATTTGAGGTGAAATTTCATGAATGATTATATTAAAACAATGAGAGAAATGGTTGGTAACAAGACATTGCTAAAAATTGGTTGCGGGGCAATTATAGTAGACCCACAAGGAAGAATTCTATTGCAGGAACGAACTGGACAAGACATTTGGGGTATTCCAGGTGGAATCATGGAAATCGGTGAAACCTTTGAAGAGACTGTAAAACGCGAGGTATCTGAGGAAACAAATCTTGAAATTACTGAATTCTCTCTGTTTGGAATATATTCAGGTGAAAACGGTTTTGCAGTTTATCCAAATGGCGACAGGGTGTATAGCATCCAAATCATATTCCTATCAAAAAAATATGAAGGAAGTCTTAAGCCATGTGCAGAAAGTAAACAATTACGTTTTTTCTCAAAAGAAGGGCTTCCGAATAATATGAATCCCCATCAATCACCGTTTATCAATGATTGGTTAAACAATGCAAATACCCCAATAGTAAAATGAGTAGTATTTAACTAATTAGTGCTTAATCTGCTTCATTTTCCTTTATCGAAGGCATTAACCGAACAGGATTGTGCTTGAATTGAGCCAGATTATCTAAGGGAGAGGGGATGATATTATAAAGAAAGTGATTATGATTATGGCATTGCTTACTTCGATTTTATCAGCTTGTTCGAACAGTATAGGTAATCCGACCGCAAACGAAATAATAAAGGAAAACGAAGATGCAGATATCTTTCAATGGAATGACGGTCTAGTTTATATAAATGCTTCCAAAATAGAAAGGACTCAAGAATTAGAACTTATAAAAGGTGAACTACTCGGCGAAATCACAAGACAAACCAGTAATAGATGGTTGTTTAAAGATGGTGCAGCTGTTCAATTACCAGTAGGGACAAAGATATATAAGACAAATGATGATGATACCTATAATTTGATTATTGAATGGGAAGAGGAAGAAATTGTTTATGAAGTATTACTTGAAGGATAGAATATTCTAATTCAACCATCAGGGGCGTTAATCGTACAAGGTTATTCAAGAAAAGGGACAGATTTAATAACATTCGATATCTAAATCAGGAAAATATGAGGTGAGTTTATTGGACAAGAAGGAATTTTGGGAATTAATAGAAGGCTCAAAGGAATTTGACCAAGACGAATGGTTAACAGAGCAACTTGCTCAAAGAGGATTAGAAGAAGTGTTAGACTTTGAATTTTTATTTCAAGAACTAATGAACGCTAGTTATCAATCTCGTTTATGGGGAGCAGCTTTTGTTCTGATGGGAGGCTGTTCTGACGATAGTTTTGACTATTTTAGAGGATGGTTGATTGGACAAGGGGAAAAAATATTTAACAAGGTAATGGAAAATCAAGAATATTTAGCAGAATATTGTAGACGCTCACTTTAAACCATCAGAAAAGACTATGCCTTTTTCAAATTCCTCCAGATTGCACACTGTACACTTCTGAGATAATATGCTAAATTTTTTGCATATTAATTCGGGAGGTTTTTTTATGATCATTTCTCATAACTTTGGAATCGGATTAAAAGAATATCAAGAACGAGGGATTTCCAACGCATTTCCTCTATTTGATCACTGTCCACATTGTCATTGTGTATCACATGGAAACATCCATCGTCACGGATTCTATTGGAGAAATGGAGTGAATGATGAACTAACCGTTAGAATTCCCATTTGTCGTATGAAATGTTTGATGTGTCAAACGAGTTTTTCCATCTTGCCTGACTTTCTTCTCCCATACTTCCAATACACGCTTTTTACGATTCTTAGCCGTATTAAACGCGTTCTTGATGGAAAGAAGAACAATACTTATCGGCAATTACTACACTTTCATTTGAAACGTTATTTGAAGAATTTAAAATGGATTCATAGCTATTTCATAGACAATGGGAGTGTTTCGGGGATTTCTTGCGATGAAAGAAAAGAAGCCAAAAAATATATGAAAAGGATCCTGGATTTTGGCGAATCCTCCTTCTTACGAAGGAGCTGGGGTCACTTATCAAAATATTTTATGGCACATTAATTCTACCACAAACCACTAGATAATTTACAGATTATTTATCCCACACACCTTTTTCATAGTCGGATAATTGGGATAAATGTAGAATAATACTCATGGATGACCGGTCGTCCTTCCAATTAAAGGAGGAAGATTCCATGAATGAAAAAACAAGAGATGAAGTGGCCTTGTTTCGTTACGGCCTCATTGCGCCATTAGTAAATCAACAAGTTGAGGCAAAGACGTATTTGAATGAGATTGAAGGAAAGATGCATATGGTTCCACATTATGGTGAACGTAAAATCGCAGCTAAAACTGTACAGGAGTGGCTACTTCACTATCGAAGAAATGGCTTTGAAGCGTTAAAACCAAAGAAGCGTGCAGATCGAGGCGTATCAAGGAGGCTCTCGTCAGATGAACAGGATCATCTACTGGACAAACGAAAAAAATCCCTCCATATGCCCATCAGCGTCTTCTACGAACAACTGATTAAGAAAGGAGAGATCAACAAAAATGAAGTTTCATACTCTACTATAAATCGATTATTGAAAAAACACAACCTTGTGGGGAAACATATTGGAGTAACGCAGGAAAGAAAACGATTTGCCCACGACAAAGTAAACGTACTATGGCAGGCAGACTTATCCCATGGACCGTACCTAACGATAAAAGAGAAAAGCGTAAAAACCTTTTTGATCGCCTATATAGACGATTGTTCAAGGTTAGTGCCCTACGGGCAGTTTTTCACATCGGAAAAGTTTGATGGATTACGTGTTGTCACAAAGGAAGCATTAATTAGACGGGGCAAGCCAACCATTATTTACGCAGATAACGGTAAGATTTATCGCTCCGAAACATTACAGTATGCCTGTGCTCAAATAGGCATCACGCTCGCACACACACAGCCCTATGATCCTCAAAGTAAAGGCAAAATAGAAAGGTTTTTCAAAACCGTCCAGACACGTTTCTATCCGCTTTTAAGAAAAGATCCTGTCCATTCTGTAGAGGAGTTAAATGAGCGCTTCTGGCGATGGCTAGAAGAAGATTATCACCGTAGAGTGCATGCTTCCCTTGAAGGACAAACCCCTCATGAGGTCTTTCAGTCTCAGCTTGATCATGTAACCTTCCTTGAGGATATCGATGTGCTAGATACAATTTTCTTGAAACGTGAGCATAGGAAAGTAAAAGCAGACAGCACAATTACGCTAAATAAGAAACTGTATGAAGTACCCAATCGCTTCATAGGGGAGTCGATTGATATACGAATCGATGATAAAGGGGTTTATATTTTTGAAGAAGATAAACGTGTGGGAGAAGCAATCCTGGTCAACGTACATGACAACGCACACGTAAAGAGAACACGTTCTCCATTCTCTGTAGCTATCCATTCAGAAGAGAATGGAGGTAAGACACATGTATAAATCATTTTACTCCTTAGCACGCACTCCATTTTCAAAGGAATTGGGATCGTCAGAAGCTTTCCAGTCTGAGGATTATCAGGGTGCTATACAAGGACTACAGTATTTACAGAAATCAAAAGGAATCGGTCTCTTGATAGGCGATCCAGGTGTTGGCAAGACATTCACCCTCAGAATGTTCACAGAATCACTGAATCCGTCCTTGTATCATGTCGTCTATTTCCCCCTGTCTACCGGAGGCGTCATGGATTTCTATCGGGGTCTCATCTACGGTCTTGGAGAAGAGCCTAAATTTAGGAAGGTGGATCTTTTTCGGCAAATCCAACAAGGTATCGAAAGAATGGCTGTCGAAAGGAAGATGACTCCTGTTTTCATCCTGGACGAGATGCATATGGCAAAGGATGCTTTTCTTCAAGATATTGCGCTCCTGTTTAACTTTCAAATGGATTCCAAGACGCCATTCATCTTAATTTTATCTGGATTACCTCACCTAAAAACGCGCTTACAATTACAGCATAATCGTCCGCTAGCGCAGCGTCTTATTATGAAATACGAAATTCATGCCCTTTCAAAGGACGAAGTCGTTACCTATATCGCTCATCACATGACATTAGCAGGAGCTAAAATGCCAATCTTTAATGAAAATGCGATAGAAGCCATTGCCTTGCGTTCACAAGGATGGCCGAGGGCCATCAACACATTAACCATTAACAGCTTATTATTTGGAGCCCAATTGAAAAAGGAAGTCATTGATGAGGAAGTTGTTCAGTTAGCCATTGAGGATGGTAGCTTATCATGAAACGAGGGATATTGGTCTATGATCACTCTATTGAAGAATGGCGCCTATGGATAGGACACACACGCTACTGGATCCAGCAGGGCTATTCATTCGAAGTCAAGATTGATCAGTATTATTTCACTGCATTTCTAGAAAAAGATAATGATTGGTTGGTAACTTTAAATGGGGACGTTGTGTTCACGCTTCATGAACACGAGATTTATAAAGTACGCGTTCAAAAAGAAGATTATATTCCAGTAGATGCCCCTTTCTAAGGGGTATTTCTTACGAATCGCTAGCTGAATTAATTTGAAAATATATATTCACATTATGAGATAATGTGAAAAACTGAGCGCATTACCCCAGATTTACTCCTGGTTTATTGTGCAAAACAGTAGCTGGAATATTGTGCCCGGTTACAAGAATATATAAATGAAAATAACCTTGATGCTGAAGGCATGCCTCAGAATGAAGAATTACTTTCAGTTGGATTAGATGCCTATACGCTAATAAAAACTGGTGATATTGAATGGGATGATGATCTCCATAATGAGGTATTAGATGCCCTTGAGAAAAAGGGACTACCAACAGAAACTGATATTGAATTTGATTGGGAAGAAGATGACTTGGAAAGTTTTTTTCCTGTTCTCTGGAGAAGATTTGGAGAAGAACCATTGGGCTAAGGGAATTAGAACTTAACTTCTTCTGCTAAGGGGGGAGTGGAGTGAAGAGGATGATTTGTCTTATGGGGGAAGTTATGAAAAAGATAATTATATCGTTTGTTTTTGTAATATTGGTTGTTGTAATTCTGGTGAATTTAGATACAGTGTACCTAAAATTACAAGAAAGCAATGTGAGTAATGAAGATTACTATGTCAGTGAGATAAATGCCGAAAGAGATAGAAAAGGACAAAATATTTTAGATATAACTGACCTTTACTTTTATACAAAATACTCCGGAAACAACATTTATTTAACACAAGTCTTTGTTGAAAATAAACTTGAAATGCTTTTTTTAACGAAAGCGTCTAAAAACGGTTTCCTTGACTGGGAATATCACACGCTCCCATTTACGACCACAGAAAACATTATTAAAGAATCTTTGGACGATTGGATCTTAAACTAATGGGTGCAATTACTGTATAAAGAATCGTGCCCATACCGCAATAGGCCATATTCTAAAAGACGGAAAAGGTGAATGTCATATTAAAGTTATTATTATTCCCAATCTTGGTATTTATACTGACATTACTTGATACTTTAAACACTTCAAATTTACTTTTGCTTACAGTGGCATTTCTTATTTTCTTCTACGCTACTGAGTTTTTATTGAAAGGTAAAAACGATATTTTCAAGGTTAGAAGTAAAAATTTGAATATAGTCATTTTTATAGTGTTTCTTATTTCAATTCTATTTTCTTTTTACTACGTATGGTTTAAATAATGATTGTGAAAATACACAATCGGGTGCAGTTGTGGTAGATAGGATGTTCTTCAAACGGGCCATTTAGAGGCGAAAGGGGAGAATGTTTTGATAAATATCTTCTTGGGATTAATAATTATCATGTCTATTATCTTTCTTTTACTCGGATTAAAGAGAAAGTCCAGATTAACTATATTTTTTGGTGCTATCGCTTTTATTGCTCCTTTACTTTATTTGGGCTTCAGAAGTTGGATAATTTTGTTGCCATTAGTTCCCGCAATATCATTTGTGATCTCAGATTTATTAATTAAAAAAAGGGATTCTGCACAAGGTAGTGGACATGGCTTTAGATAGTCCATTCCGTTAACGGGGGCATTTGTCGCATAAGTCTTTACTTCAAACGGGCCATTTTGCAACATAATTAAACTTAATGAGGTGCGCAATGAAAACGTTATTAAAAATATCTTTAGTGTTTTTATTAACATTATCTTTAACTGGTTGTCTTGGAGAAGACTACGACTTTTCTCCCCCAACCGTTTCTCTAATTAATCCAGATGATATTAACCAAGAAGTAGAATTAGAAGAAACCAATATCGAGTGGTATTCGGATGAACAATACAATAAAAAAACCGATGATATTCAAGCGTTAGCAAAAAAACAAGAACCAATGCACTTTAATTCCGGACAGAAAGTTGAATATACCCTTGAAGAGGGCCATTTCGATTCTGATGGAGTAAGTGTTTCAGTTTGGCAAAACAACAGTGAGACAAAGTTGGAAATTGAAGAAATACAATCCTTCTATTTACCAAATGAAGCCGGTGAATATGTAATTGTGTTTGATCTAGATACCAATAAAGGAAATGCTCAATATGTAGGGAACGTTGTGATTGACTAAATAATATTTCATGCCTGCTAATTCCTGCCGAATAGCATTCCGTTTCAATCTTCTTGCCATGTATTGCATTTATTCAGGAATCTACATTCGATTACGTCCATTCCCCAATCGGGTGCGATTCTTTGGTAATACACTCTTAGTTGATTGGAGTGCAAGCCGTCGACTCCGAGAGGATTAGCGTGCGCTTGAGACCCTGGACGTAGCGAAGCGAAGGAAGCGGCTCAAGCCACGCCCTCCGGAAAGCGTACGGCTGGAACGCAAATCAACGTGCTTAACATTATTCTAGATATGGGTGCTTTTCTTTAACACCACTATGTCGCAATAGGGCCAAAAATGTTAAATTGTTTAGAAACAAGATTGGGGGGGATTTTGTGACACGCTGTACAAATTGCAATTACAAATGGAGTTTGAAAGAAACTTTAAAACTCGGTTTTTCAAAAAAGGGAAAAGACTGTCCAAACTGTTGTGAAAGACAATATATATCGGCTGACTCACAACGTTGGTTTACATTAGGTTACTTAAGTCTATTATTCGTTCCCTTTCTTCTATTCAATATTAAATTGAGCAATAAAGATGAACCAATGTGGTAGTTTCGTAAATGGGTGCGTTTAAAAAATAAAATTTGATGTACTCACTCAGTTGATTGGAGTGCAAGCCGTCGACTCCGAGAGGATTAGCGTGCGCTTGAGACCCTGGACGTAGCGAAGCGAAGGAAGCGGCTCAAGCCACGCCCTCCGGAAAGCGTACGGCTGGAACGCAAATCAACGTGCTTAACATTATTCCATATATGGGTGCGATTCTCTAATAAGGATTAGCTTGTCCCAAGTTTCATTAGTTCCACATAAAAAATATATGGAAAAGAAGAATATTCTAAAATCGAGTACTTTAACGGTATTGGTTTGTGCTTCCATCCAGCCGCATTGCCAACAATAATTTTTGAGAATTCATTTAGGGGGACTTATGAACTTAAGAGGAAAGTTAAATAATCATCCATGGGTGTATATATTAAATAAACTGGCAGCACTAGGTTTATTAGTATTCATTATGTGTATGTATACCATTTTGAGTACTAGGTTTGATTTATACGAGTTTACAGAGTCTTTATCAAATATAACGTTTTGGGGATGGATTTGCGTATATGCACTAATGACTACAATGCTAATCGATTTAATTGGTTACAAATGGAAAAAGTTCACAATCAAGACGAGTATCGTATTACACTGCATTTTGGGATTTATCATATTTATTCCCTTTATGGGCGTAAACTTTTATGCAATGATTGCTGGAAGTGTCGGAGCATTATGTGCGTTTATCTACGCCTTTAGCTACTACTTTTTAGTGAAGAAAAATCGTTTAGCATGGACCTTTCTTTTAGTGATTCCCATATTGTTATATATAAGACCCATGGATTTTACTATAAAAGAAGGATGGACGGAAGAAAAGACAAAATCATCATTTTTCGCAGAGTTTACGCGTTTCAATGGGAAAAATGAAATTCCAATTGCTTTAGAAAAAGGAGATCTAGTAACAACTTATATATCCTTTAAGGAAAAAAACGGAGGGGGATATGGGTATCATATTTTAGACAATAACGGGGAGCTGGCGGGAATGACAGAATTAGACGAGCCGTACGAAGACTATGATACAATTGCATTCCAGTTTAAAGCAAAAAAGTCAGGAATATATAGAGTAGTCCTCACAGGGGATAATTTGAGAGGGAAGATAGATGTAAAATGGGAAATAGATTAATGTAAAGAATAGAGCACTATTAAATAGTCGTCTTCCACATTACCTTAATTCCTATGGCCTTCAAATAAAGAGATACTTATTTAGATTTATGGACTTGCCAAAAATAAATAATCCAACTATCTGAGGAGGCATTTTTGTAACACGACGTTGTTGCAATCAAGCCAGCTTGTTGCATAGAATAATCTTATTTAAAAGGATGTGTGAGAAGGAATGAGTGCTGTTGATTTTGGAGTAGATCTCGTAATTTTTATTATTATCATTTACTTAATCTCAAAAGTCGCCGATTTTATTAAGCATACGAAAGCTAAACTAGACGAAATGGACAAAAAGATAGATGAGATTAGAGAGTACATAGAAGACAAAGATTAGAGGAATACAGTTGAATAGCAGCTTTGGTGAAACGTATCGTAAGAATAGAAAAAGCCAATCCCTCCATAAGCGGAGAGATTGACTTTCCTTCAAAAATCGCAAAACCAGTGATTACAGTTTTGCCCAGCGTTCCTCTAACCAGTTCATAAATTGTTCACCCTTGTCACCTTCGTATGCATCATAGACATCTAATCGCATGCGTTTTAGTTTATCCGCAAAGTCTGCCGCTGTGTGATCCTTCGGCAGGCTCTTTTTCACGCGCAAGAGAATTTTGTCTGTATTTTTGATGATATCAAAACGTGCAGGTGATGGCTTCTCTACATTCTCGCCAAACGCTGCCAGAGCTTCATAGGCTGCTGCTTGCACCTTGTAAACAGTATCATGTTGCATACGATTTTTTAATAAATCTATCACTTTTTCGTGCTGATAAGCCGACAGTTTTTCTACTGCATCTAAACGATCTCGCCAGCTGGATGTATAATTTGCCTGTTTTTTTAATGTTTCATAGTGTTCAGGTAATGCGGTTTCAAACTGTTTCAAGTAATAGCACCTCTTTTTTAAACTAGAGGAAAAACGAATTCTTCTTCTGTTTTTCATATTATACGTGGTCTGAATGAAAATAGCGATGATTCGCTGATATGGATGTTTATGGATGGCTGAATACGTGGAGGACGTTTTTTTCTATGAATGAATTCAATGATCGTATTGCTAAATCAGAGATGAAGTAAATTTTTTACAATTGCTGTTATCTTCTTGGGAAAGTGGTAGAATGACATAAGCATCTTCATTATCGGAATGGTATCCCCTTTTAGTTCGGGGTGTCTAAAGAGTGACATCATTAGGCGCATTGCTTTAATAGCCCATTAGGGACAAATAGATTCTATGTAAAGATAAGAAAAGGAGGCGAATCAAGTGGGAAAATATCAATTAGATTACAAAGGCATGCAAGCTGTGTCCAAGTATCATGAAAAACTCAAGCCTGCCAAATTTGATAAAAAGCAGCAACTTGAAAAGATTCGTACAGCGTACTTGGAAAAAAAGCAAAAACAAACAGATAAATCGTCTGAATGAAAATATATGTACAGTATGAAAGATGGATTTCCTTCAATGTTTATTCGGGTGAAATTGATTAGCAAATTATGAAGTGCTCGCCTAAGAGCGGACAAAATTATAGAAATTTTATAGAGTTAGTAGAACGTCAAGTAGAGGACTCACTTAACTTGTATCTAAAACCTATCCATTTTAAAGCATCTCTATGAGGTGCTTTTTTGCAACCATAAGGTGTGCTTCAATGGGGGATTATTAAAGAGGAGCGGTGGAACGAAATGAGGATAATCAATAGCAAATGGTTCGAGAAAATATTTTTGACCGCGAGCTGGCTTTTATTGATTTGGCTCATTCTGGGCTTTGTCGTTATTGGGGGGGTTCTTCTCCTGTTATTCATCAGCGAAATTAAAGCCATGTAATTCCTGCATTTAGCGATTGCGGGCTATTCGTTAATTAGGAACGGCGTCCGTATTATACATAAGAACCATTGCTGGAAAACCGGGGTGATTGTCAATGGTCTTATCTTTAATTTACTTAAGCTGAAAAGCATGAGAGATTCCTATCTAGAAAGTCATTAAGCGAAGAGAAATTCCGGGCAAAATTATACAGGGTTTGGAAAACAATTTTACTGGGAAAAGCCGGTCCTCGAGTGTTTATGGGTAAGCGGCTTGTTCTTCATAGCTGAAAATGAGATTCTTATATACAAAAAAGACCATTCCCTGTTGAATGGTCTTTTTCGTGGAGTTTTAGTTACACATTACGGCTTGTTTTTTCAATGATCAGTAAAAAAGGAGGGTGATTTTGCTGGTTGACGACTTCATGCCGAACGACCTGATACTGTTTTGCATTTAATTGCTGAACAAATCCTAATACAGCATCGCGTTCTTCAGGACCGCCCGGATGACCATCGTAGACAGCGATTGTTATCATCCCTCCAGGTTTAAGCAGCTTAAGTGTTTCTTGAAGCGCTCGTACAGTAGTGTCTGGATGTGTAATCACAGCATGGTCGTTTTGGTTAGGCAAAAACCCTAAGTTGAACACCGCCGCTGTTATTCCTTCAGGGACATATTTACGAATACAGGAATGGCTGTCGAGGATTAAATCGGTACGGCTGTAAAGATCGCCAAGACGCTCTTTGGTCGCTTCAAGTGCTTGCTGCTGGATATCGAATGCATATACTTTGCCGGTTGAACCGACGGCCTGCGCCAGGAAAACCGTATCATTGCCATTGCCCATCGTGGCGTCTACCACAATGTCTCCTTCAGATATTACTTCTGTCAGCAGCCGTTTGGAGTGTGGCAAAATTCGCCGCAATCGAAAGCCGCCGCCCTTCACAGCGGAGCGACCGCTTTCTTGTAATGCTTTCCTTGCCAGCTGTCCCGGCGTTCCAGTTCACGCGTAATATCGTTCAATACATCCCATTTCGTGACACTCCACATCGGTCCGATGAGCAAGTCAATTGGACCGTCACCAGTAATGCGGTGGACAATCATTTCAGGCGGCAGCATTTCCAGCTGATCCACGACTAGATTTACATAAGTCTCCTGGTCCAGGAATTCAAGCATTCCTTTTTCATATTGCTTGACCATCGGTGTGCCTTTCAATAAATGAAGCAAGTGAATTTTAATGCCTTGTACATCCAGTTTTGCAACTTCGCTCGCTGTTTCTTTCATCATATCCAAATCTTCACCAGGCAGTCCGTTGATGATGTGTGTGCACACGTTGATGTTATGATTGCGCAACTTTTGGACGCCTTCTTTATAAAGTTCGAAGTCATGGGCGCGATTGACAAGTTTTGCAGTTTTCTCATGAACTGTTTGCAATCCGAGTTCAACCCATAAGTACGTGCGCTCATTCAGCTCTGCCAGATATTCGACAACATCGTCAGGCAGACAATCCGGACGTGTTGCGATGGACAATGCGACAACACCTTCTTGTGCGAGCGCCGCTTCAAATTTCTCTTTTAACTTCTCAAGAGGTGCATGTGTATTCGTATAGGCTTGAAAATAGGCCATATACTTGCCGCTTTTCCATTTCTTATGCATGCGGTCGCGGATTTCCGCAAATTGAACATCAATTGGATCGACACGGTCTCCGGCAAAATCGCCAGAACCGGCAGCACTGCAAAACGTGCAGCCGCCAAATGCAACCGTGCCATCCCGGTTCGGACAGTCGAATCCAGCATCAAGAGCTACTTTAAATACTTTAAAACCGAATCGGTCTTTCAAATGACGTGACCATGTATGATAGCGTGTCCCGTCAGACGGAAACGGATAGTTGTTTTCTTCCATTAAAACCACTCCTTAAAGTGATAGTGTACCATCTTTTTAAGTACAATCGTCATCTGAATAATTGAACATCATTTTTCATCTTGTCAATTAGCATAGATAGGCATAAAATCATACTGAGCTTGAAAGATAGGAGGCGAAATTTCTTTGCCTAGAAAAGTTTGGCTTTTGATTATCGGAATGTTTGTGAATGTAATCGGCAACTCGTTTTTGTGGCCGTTAAATACAATCTATATGCACGATTATTTAGAGAAGTCTTTGTCCGTTGCGGGTTTAGTATTGATGGCGAATGCAGGAGCAGGCGTCGTCGGTAATTTACTTGGCGGTTTTTTCTTTGACAAAATTGGCGGATATAAGTCGATTATGGCGGGAATTCTAATTTCGATTGCTGCCTTAATCGGATTGGTAATTGACCACTCATGGGGACCGTATGTTGTCTTGTTAACTGTATTAGGATTCAGCGGAGGGATTATTTTCCCGAGTTTCTATGCGATGGTCGGAACTGTTTGGCCTGAAGGCGGGAGACGGTCATTTAACTCGATTTACTTGGCACAAAACGTCGGGGTTGCAATCGGACCTGCGCTTGCCGGATTTGTCGCTGCATTTAATATCGACTTTATTTTTACTGCGAACCTGGCATTTTATGTACTCTTCTTCTTTATTGCATTCTTCTTCTATAAACAGATGAGTATAGCTCCAGAAGTCCATACATCGATTTTAAAAGAAAATACGGGAATCAAGAAAAAGGCGCCATTCATTGCGTTATTGATTGTCATGATTGGTTATTTGCTGACCTGGCTTGTTTATTCACAATGGGCGACGACGATTTCAACCCATGCTACTTCTGTAGGTGTTACTTTAAGGGAGTATAGCTTCATATGGTCAATTAATGGCTTGCTGATTGTAGTAGGACAGCCGTTCATTAAACCAATCATTACGCGTCTGGAAAACAAAGTAAAGACACAAATCTTGTTAGGACTTTCTATATTGCTAGTATCGTTTTTTGTTGTCAGCTTCGCTAACACCTATAACGTATTCATCATTGCGATGATTATTTTAACGTTTGGTGAAATGATTGCGTGGCCGGCATTCCCGACGCTTGCAGATCAGCTTGCCCCAAGAGGAAAGGAAGGATTCTATCAGGGGATTGTCAATTCTGCGGCAACTGTCGGTAAAATGATAGGGCCGATTGCCGGCGGTATTCTTGCAGACTTATATGGTGTGCAAATTGCGCTTTGGATTTTGACAGGACTGATGAGTTTAGCAGTCATACCGACACTTCTATATGACGTCCCGCTGAAACGCAGTGGATATGAACCGAAAAGCCGTTGATGCTTTTCGGTTTTTCTATTTGGTTTAATTGCAAAATACGAAATGGTCTGATTAAATAAAGGTAGGTAATCGAAGTATATTTGCATGTGCATAGGAGGGCTGTCAGATGAAAACGATTTATAAATCGGCACAAGAAGCTGTCGAACCCATTCAAGACGGGATGACACTAATGGTTGGCGGATTCGGTCTTGTTGGGATTCCGGAACAGCTTATTTTAGCGCTAGTAGAAAAAGGCGTTAAAGACTTAACGATTATTTCTAACAACTGCGGCATCGACGAATGGGGACTGGGTCTTCTATTGAAAGAGAAGCAGATTAAGAAAATGATCGCTTCATATGTTGGTGAAAACAAAGAATTTGAACGCCAAGCGCTGTCTGGCGAACTGGAAGTAGAATTGACTCCTCAAGGAACACTCGCTGAAAAAATCAGAGCAGGCGGTGCAGGCATTCCCGCATTCTTCACACCTGCTGGCGTAGGGACTGAAATTGCTGAAGGCAAAGAGATTCGGATATTTAACGGTAAAGAATATGTCCTGGAAGAATCTTTAACTGCGGACTTTTCACTTGTACGCGCGCTGAAAGCGGATACATTCGGGAACTTGGTTTATAACAAAACCGCTATGAATTTTAACCCGATGATGGCTGCTGCAGGGAATGTAACGATTGCAGAAGCAGAAGAAATTGTGGAAGTTGGTCAGCTTGAACCTGGATTCATCCACACACCGAGCATTTACGTTCAAGGACTTTTACAAGCTGAGCAGGAAAAACGAATTGAACGATTGACGACTCGATAAGGAAGGGGACGAAACACAATGACAACAGCGAATTCCAGAGAACTAATTGCACGGCGGGCAGAAAAGGAAATAGCGAACGGAGATTATGTCAATCTCGGAATCGGCATGCCGACTCTCGTTGCTAACTACATATCCCCCGATAAGACGGTCGTGTTGCAGTCGGAAAACGGGTTGCTTGGGATTGGGCCATTTCCAACAGAGGACGAAGTGGATCCTGACCTCATTAACGCGGGCAAAGAGACGGTGACTGCGAGCATTGGTGCGGCTTACTTTGACAGTGCAGAATCGTTTGCCATGATTCGGGGAGGACATATCGACGTAGCGATTCTTGGAGGTATGGAGGTATCTGAAAAAGGGGACCTTGCGAACTGGATGATCCCGGGTAAAGTGATTAAAGGGATGGGCGGAGCCATGGATCTCGTTCACGGTGCGAAAAAAATCATTGTGATCATGGACCACGTATCTAAAAAAGGTGAGCCGAAAATCAAGAAACAGTGTGATTTGCCGTTAACCGGAAGACAAGTTGTGAATAAGATAATTACAGAACGCGGTTTAATTGAAGTAACGCCAGACGGACTCGTTTTAAAAGAAGTGTTTGAAGGCTATACTGTTCAAGACATCGTGGAGTCAACAGGAGCGGACTTAACGATTGACGTGAAACAGTAAGCCAGTCATGAAAAGCTTGTCATTCCCCTTTCATTCCAGTAAAATGAATTTCAATAGAAGTTGACGTTGACGGAAATTAGTAGGCAGGATTATCCTTTTCAGAGAGCTGACGATGGCTGCGAGTCAGTAAGGAATCTTGGTGAACTCACTTCCTGAGTCTGCACGTGAGTGAGCGAATCGTGCCGTTTTTTCCGCGTTAAGGAGTCAAGTTGGGCGGCGAGAGCCGTCAATTTGGGTGGTACCGCGGGAACCTGTCTTCACTCTCGTCCCTTGTTTAGTGGGGACGGGAGTTTTTTATTTTGAATAGGAGGAAGTTTACTATGAGCTACAATCATCTTCAGATCGAACAAAAATGGCGTGACTATTGGAAAGAAAACCAAACGTATAAAATGACGGACGATCCGTCAAAACCTAAATTTTACGCATTGGATATGTTCCCCTATCCATCAGGCGCTGGTCTTCACGTCGGTCACCCGCTTGGGTATATTGCAACGGATATTTTGAGTCAGTTTAAACGTAAGCAAGGCTACAATGTATTGCACCCAATGGGATGGGATGCGTTCGGTCTTCCAGCTGAGCAATATGCGCTCGATACAGGGAATGACCCTGCTGAATTTACAGCGAAAAACATTGCGACGTTCAAACGTCAAATGGATGAACTAGGATTCTCGTACGACTGGGATCGTGAAGTGAATACGACAGATCCGAAGTACTACAAGTGGACACAGTGGATTTTCATCCAATTGTATAAGCGCGGACTTGCATATATGGACGAAGTGGCTGTGAACTGGTGTCCAGCACTGGGTACAGTACTAGCAAACGAAGAAGTGATCGATGGTAAATCAGAACGTGGCGGACACCCTGTAGAACGCCGTCCGATGCGCCAATGGGTGCTTCGTATTACGGAATATGCGGATCGCTTGCTTGAGGATTTGGACGATCTTGACTGGCCGGAAAGCTTGAAAGATATGCAGCGTAACTGGATCGGCCGTTCTGAAGGTGCTCAATTGACGTTTGCGGTTGAAGGCAGTGAGCAGTCATTTGATGTCTTTACAACTCGTCCGGATACGATTTTCGGCGCGACATATGCCGTCCTTGCACCTGAGCACAAATTGGTCGATAAAATCACGACTCCAGAGCAAAAAGACGGGGTTGCTGCGTATTTGGATAAAGTAAAGCTGAAGAGCGATCTTGAGCGTACAGATCTTGCGAAAGAGAAAACAGGTGTATTCACAGGTGCTTATGCAGTGAACCCTGCGAGTGGCGAGAAAATGCCAATCTGGATTGCGGATTATGTTCTGGTTTCATACGGAACAGGCGCAATCATGGCAGTTCCAGCACACGACGAGCGCGATTACGAGTTTGCAAAAGAATTCGGCTTGACGATTACAGAAGTAGTGGCTGGCGGAGATATCGAGAAGGAAGCGTTCACTGGAGAAGGCACGCATGTGAACTCAGGATTCCTAGATGGTCTTGGAAAAGACGAAGCAATTCAAAAATCGATTGCATGGCTAGTTGAAGAAGGAAAAGGCGAGAAGAAAATCACGTATCGTTTGCGCGATTGGCTGTTCTCCCGTCAGCGTTATTGGGGCGAACCGATTCCAATCGTCCACTGGGAAGATGGCACAATGACTGCTGTTGATGAATCAGAATTGCCGCTTGAACTTCCTGTGACGGGCGATATCCGTCCAAGCGGAACTGGTGAGTCTCCACTTGCGAATATTACGGAGTGGGTCAACGTAGTCGATCCGAAGACGGGCATGAAAGGCCGTCGCGAAACGAATACAATGCCGCAATGGGCAGGCAGCTGCTGGTATTACTTGCGCTATATCGATCCGGAAAATGATGAGATGCTGATTGATCCTGAATTAGCGGAACGCTGGCTGCCGGTAGATATCTATGTTGGCGGAGCAGAACACGCAGTTCTTCACTTGCTGTATGCACGTTTCTGGCACAAAGTGCTGTACGATATCGGTGTGGTTAAAACGAAAGAGCCATTCCAGAAGTTGTTCAACCAAGGAATGATTCTCGGTGAAGGCAACGTGAAAATGTCGAAATCTCTTGGCAACGTTATTAATCCGGATGATATCGTTCACTCTCATGGTGCGGATACTTTGCGCATTTATGAAATGTTCATGGGACCGCTGGAAGCTTCTAAAGAATGGTCTACAAATGGATTAGATGGGTCACGGAAGTTCCTCGATCGCATTTGGCGCTTGTTCGTCAATGAAGACGGTACACTAGGCAGCAAAATCGGCGGAGAATCAGACGGAACACTGGATAAAGTGTACAACCAGACGGTTAAAAAGGTTACGGAAGACTTCGAAAGCATGCACAATAACACGGCGATTTCGCAACTGATGGTATTCATCAACGAATGCTATAAAGCAGATCGCGTGCCGACTGAATATGCGAAAGGATTCGTATTGCTTATGTCACCAATCACTCCTCACTTGGCTGAAGAGCTTTGGGAGAAGCTGGGCAATGAAGGGTCAATCACATATGTCCCTTGGCCAGCATATGACGCGGAAAAGTTAGTCGATGATACAGTGGAAATCGCTGTTCAGATTAACGGTAAAGTCCGTGCGAAATTAGAAGTCGATAAAGACATTACTAAAGAAGAGTTGGAAAAAGCGGCACTTTCCAATGAAGAAGTTCAAAAATGGATCGATGGCAAAGAGTTGAAGAAAGTTATCGCAATTCCAGGACGCTTGGTTAATATTGTAGCGGTTGGATAAATAGAGGTGGCACGGAAGGGGGATGAGTCTCTCTTCCGTGTTTTTTTTGTGTGGAAATGGAATTGTGGAGGCAAGTACCTGCTCGTTTGGCATTGGAACCCGCTCGTTTTCGCGAGCAACCCGCTCGTTTGGCATTGGAACCCGCTCGTTTGGCGTTGGAACCCGCTCGTTCCCACGTGCAACCCGCTCGTTTCGCGTTGGAACCCGCTCGTTATCGCGAGCAACCCGCTCGTTTGGCGCTGGAACCCGCCCGTTTTCGCGAGCAACCCGCTCGTTTGGCGTTGGAACCCGCTCGTTCCCACGTGCAACCCGCTCGTTCCGCGCTGGAACCCGCTCGTTCCCACGAGCAACCCGCTCGTTTCGCGTTGAAACCCGCTCGTTCCCACGTGCAACCCGCTCGTTTGGCGTTGCAACCCGCTCGTTCCGCGCTGGAACCCGCTCGTTCCCACGAGCAACCCGCCCGTTCCGCGCTGCAACCCGCTCGTTCCCACATACAACCCACCAGCCACCCGCAACGAGCCTTATAATTTCTTCAACCAAAAAAGCCAAAACACTTCGCGAATCGAAGTGTCTTGGCTAATCAGTTATCTCGTCATCTTTTCAGAAGCGTGTAAGCTCGCATTCATGCCAGCGAGTCTTCCTGTCACAAGTGCAGAAGTAATATTATATCCGCCGGTGTAGCCATGAATGTCCAAAATCTCTCCGCAGAAAAACAACCCGTCTTTTTTACGCGATGCCATTGTTTTCGGTTCAATTTCTTTCACCGACACCCCGCCGCCTGTGACGAATGCTTTTTCGATGGGCTGAGTGCCATTTACTTTCATTTGGAACGTCTTCAGCAAATTGGCGAGTTTGCGGATCTTTTCCGATGAGAACGTATTCGCGGGTTCGTTCGCTTCCATGTCGGCCTGTTCAAACAAAAATAGTAACCAGCGTTCAGGGGCGATCCCCTTTAATGCGTTCTTCAATGCTTTTTTCGGGTCTTCTTTCAATGTTGCCGTCAGCTGCTGGAATACTTGTTCTTCATTGTCATCCGGCATCACATCTATTTTTATGACAACTGGCTGATCTCCATTTTTCATACGCTCTTTCACAACGTATTGGCTGCATCGTAAAATAGCAGGTCCACTTAGACCAAAGTGAGTAAACAACATGTCCATTTGGTGGGTAACAAGAGTTTTCCCTTTCGCGTTCAGCACAGAGACTGCTGCGTCACGAAGAGCCAGTCCTTGAAGTTCTTTCGCTACAATGAATTTTTCATTAGACAGCAATGGAACTTCCGTTGGGTATAATGTCGTTACAGTATGTCCTGCTTGTTCCGCCCATGGATACCCGTCGCCAGTGCTGCCTGTGTGAGGCACGGCTTTCCCGCCAACTGCTACGACGACAGACTTAGCTTGGATTTCTTCCCCGTCCAATAACCGGACACCCAGAATTTCGTCTTCGTTCATGAGCAACTTTTTCACCTTTGTTTCCGTCCTGATTTCAACACCCAATCTGTCCATTTCGCTGAGCAGTGCATTGACCACGTCTTTTGCTTTATTGGAAACAGGGAACATGCGCCCGTAATCTTCTTCTTTCAACGCCACACCCAGACCTTCAAAAAATGCAATAATGTCTTCGTTATTAAAGACCGAAAACGGTCCATATAAAAATCGTCCGTTGCCGGGGATATGTTTTACAATTTCTTCAACTGATAGACGGTTTGTCACGTTACAGCGTCCGCCGCCTGAAATGGCCAGCTTATTGCCAAGCTTTTTACCTTTATCCAGCAAGAGTACGCGGTTCCCGGATTCTGCAGCTGCAATCGAAGCCATTAATCCTGAGGGCCCGCCACCAATAATAATTACATCAATCATTTAAATCACACTTTCAGTTTTTCTACAGTATACAACACTAATGGGGATAAAACATTGTGAAAACTGTTCCTGCAGAGTAAACTGTAAAGTAGTTTGACTGAACTCAGTAACAGCCTATGGCCAGCATAATGGATTTCTAAAATTCAGCACGTTCTGATGCCGAGGTGTAATTGAAAGATGGGAAGGAATAAATAAATGGCATCTAATCTTGTTAAAGGCACTGCGATTTTAACAATCGGCCTATTTTTATCGAAAGCACTCGGGCTGTTGTATGTAATTCCTTTTTACAGCATCGTCGGAGAGAAAAATGTGGGTCTTTATCAATACGCATATATTCCATACAATATTGCACTCTCCATAGCGATCTCCGGTGCACCGCTTGCAGTCTCTAAATTTGTTTCCAAGTACAACGCATTGGGAGACTACGCCACCGGGCGAAAATTATTGAAGTCAAGTATCGGTATTATGGCGTTGACAGGAGTGCTGTCCTTTTTAGCGCTTTACTTCATGGCAGAGCCGATTGCCCACATGGTTATCAAAGATAAGGAGCAGGATTTCACGGTACAAGACATTGTCTCTGTTATCCGCTGGGTAAGCTATGCGTTGCTCGCTGTTCCAATCATGAGTGTCATCAGAGGTTTTTTACAAGGATACCAGAAGTTCGAGCCGACATCGGTTTCACAGCTTGCTGAACAGGTTGTTCGAATTGCTGTCGTTCTGATTGGTGCATACCTTGTCGTAAATGTCTTTGGAGGATCACCGAAAACGGCCGTGAAATTTGCGGTATTTGCTGCTTTCATTGGTGCTCTCGCAAGTCTATTCGTATTGGGGCTTTATTGGAAGAAGTACAGACCGGAAATGAACCGGTTACTGGCGGATAGCCCGCCTGCAGGCGATATCCCGGTTTCGTCCATATATAAAGAAATCATTACGTATATTTTGCCGTTTGTACTAGTAGGTGTCATTAATCCGCTTTATCAATTCGTGGACTTGATTACCTTCAATGGGGCTATGAAATCCATTGGATTAACGGCTGTGACGGATCAATATTTAAGTATGTTAAATTTCCTGACGCACAAAATCGTGATGATCCCGGTAATGGTGGCGACCGGCTTTTCGATGGCTCTGATTCCTGTGATGACTACGTATTATGCAAAAGGGGATCAAAAAGGAATCACACGGTCGCTCGATCAGACATATCAAATCATGTTATTTATGACGATTCCCATGGTAGTCGGGATTATGTCATTATCCAGTGAAACGTATCAAGTGCTGTATCAGCAAAGCGCTGTCGGGGCGGGAGTACTAAGAAGTTACGCACCTGCTGCAATTCTATTCGGATTGTACACAGTGACTGCCGCAATTTTGCAAGGAATCGACAAGCATAAGTGGATTGTCTTCACTTCGCTGCTCGGACTGCTGTTCAAACTGATGCTGAATATCCCGCTTATCAAAATGTTTGAAGTGAATGGTGCCATCGCCGCAACCATTATTGGATATGGAATTGCAGTTGGAGTGAATGTTTTTGTCATCAAGAGAGAATTGAATTACCAGTCTAAACTGGTCATTCGCCGTACGATTCTGATTCTGTTCTTCAATGCAATCATGCTAGCTGCAGTAATCCTGACACGTTCCGGTTTGTATGCGATCCATGCACCTGCCGGAAAAATGCAAGCGTTGCTGTACCTGATGATTTGCAGTGGCGTCGGTGCAGTCGTTTACGGATTCTTATCATTCAAAAGCGGACTCGCACAAAAGTTGCTTGGAGATCGAATTACACGAATTACAAAGAAATTCGGCTTGGGGAGATCATGAATGAGACTCGATAAATTGCTTGGCAATAATGGATTTGGAACGCGAAAAGATGTGAAACAACTCGTACGGAAAGGAACAGTCCGTGTGAATGGGGTGACTGAGAAAGATCCTGGCGCGCACGTTAACCCTGAAAAGGATTCCGTGGACGTGCTGGGGGAGCCTGTCATTCATCAGGAATTCATCTATATTATGATGAACAAACCGCCTGGAGTCATTTCTGCAACTGAAGACAAATGGGATCAGACTGTTATCGATTTGCTTTCAGAAAACGAACAGCGATTTGAACCATTCCCAGTCGGACGTCTTGATAAAGATACTGAAGGACTTCTGCTGATTACAAATGACGGTAAGCTTACACATGAGCTCCTGTCACCGAAAAAGGATATTCCTAAAACGTACTTTGCGAAAATCGATGGTGTAGTAACGGAAGAGGATACTATTGCTTTTTCAAATGGTGTCACTCTTGAAGATGGATTCCATACAAAGCCAGGAATTCTTAATATACTCGTTTCAGGACCTATATCAGAAATTGAACTGACGATTACAGAAGGGAAATTTCATCAAGTGAAAAGGATGTTTGAAGCGGTTGATAAACAAGTGGTGTATCTAAAACGATTATCGATGGGGAACTTGTCGTTAGATGAGTCGCTTCCGCTGGGACATTATCGTGAACTGACAGAACAGGAACTGAACGATTTAGATCCACGAAAAAAAGGCTGAATTGCTTGGAGCAATTCAGCCCTTTTTTTGAGGCTGGGCGGCCTTAGATAAGCGTTAAGAAGGCAATTTCACTTTTCTTGCTGTCGTTGTCCATTGGCCACGAACCGGACTCGTAATGAGGTCATTATACTCCAGGACATTTAAATCCCTTTGTGCGGTACGCGCCGTGATGCTAAATTCTTGGACTACATTCTCTGTGGTGACAGTACCATTACCATAGATGTACAAATAGACATCTTTAATACGGGTCAGCATTCGGTCTGTAGCAGGATTCAACTGTGAACCACTCCTTCATCATCAATTTCCAATAGACTTGGTTTGTGACGTGGAAATGTTACGTTAGCTCCTTGAAATCGCCTGTGCTCCGCACATCCTCTCCAGCAAAAATTAGTCAGATTGTTTGTTCTGACAATATTAGTATAACGTATATTTTTGAAAAAGTAAGCTAAAATCGCTTATAAATTTATCAGTCCGACAACACGCGAAAAGTTCTTTATTTTCTTTCAAGAACGTGGGAAAATGGAGAGAATTGTTTGTACTGCAAACAAACGCTCGCAAAAGTCACTAAACTCACATAGACTGTATACAAACAAGCATAATTAACACGTATTCGAGAGGAGAACAACGATGACAATTTACTTTAATAATGGAGTATATGCAGACAAAGAAACAATGAAGGTATCCATCGATGATAGAGGCTATTATTTCGGCGATGGTGTTTATGAAGTCGTGAAGGTATATGATGGAAAGCTTTATACTGCCGAGGAACACTTTACACGTTTTTTACAAAGTGCTAAAAAGATCCGTTTAGACCTTCCGTACACGATTGAAGAATTCACGGAAATTGCAAAAAAGCTGGCCGTTGATAATGGTATAGTAGAGGGACATGTCTATATTCAAGCAACTCGGGGAGCAGCTCCCCGGATGCATAACTTCCCAGGTGAAGATGTTGTGCCTATGATTACAGCATATGCTATTCATAACCCGCGCCCGCTTTCTAAGATAAAAGAAGGGGTGGCAGTGAAAACAACTGATGACATTCGCTGGCTGCGCTGTGACATTAAGAGTTTGAATTTATTAGGCAATGTATTAGCGAAGCAAGAAGCCTATGAGGCTGGCTGTGCAGAGGCAGTGTTTGTACGTGATGGGATAGTTACAGAAGGTTCATCTTCAAATATGTTCGGTGTAAAAGACGGAATCCTCTACACTCACCCGGCAACGAATCTGATCCTTAATGGGATTACGCGAAGAGTCGTGCTGAAATTGTGTGCAAAGCATAGTATCGGTGTAATGGAAGAGCCGTTCACACTGGAGCAATTCAACGAAATGGATGAACTCTTCCTCACTTCGACAACTTCAGAAATCACACCGATTGTTTCTGTTGACGGGAAACCTGTCGGTGAAGGAGTACCTGGACGAGTCACGGAACGGCTGCAACAAGTGTTTGAAGAAACGATTCACGAACTGAAAATGGAAATTAACTGAATCAGAAAGCGCAGGTGAGTCGATAGATGGCCCAGCTTGTCAAAATGCTCGATTACGTCTCGCGTTATGAACATGACCTATCTCGTTATACGACCCAATTCATCCGTCTGAAACGATCCCAATGGGAACGTATGAAACGGCAATGGGACAATGGAGTCGATCTAGCGAGCTGGCAAATTGCGGCTGATGGGGAATCATCAGCCGTTCATCCAGAGAACGAAAGCCCGATAGAAGAGGAAGCTGGAAAAAAGCGATTTTCCACGTTATCCCGCTTCCTTCCTTTTAGAAAAGAAGAACAGGCAGGTACCGATGAAGAAAAGCATCAGCAACATGAAAATGATGACTTGCAATTCTCTCCGAATATTATTCAAGATCCACGGTCCGTTCAACAGCTGCGTAAGCTGTATATCGAACAGCTTTTCCACTTCCAATTGAAATGGGCAAGTTCAACGCTGACTGAACGGTCTCGGATAGACGGCAAATTCATGAGAGATCCGCTGCTTCATGACTTTTTAGAGAGCTTGCCAGATAGCTATTTGCTCTTCTATTATCCTGTCCTGAAAATAAAAAAAGCACCTGTCGAATTGGAAGTCCTCCTCATGACGCCCGTTGAATGCATTTGCATGACCGTTCTGCAAGCGGAAGAAAGCTCTGTCTTAGTAGGGAGCGGAGAACGGTTTTGGAGTAAAAAGCTCGGTGAACAAGAAACCAAATTATTGAATCCGACAATTGGCCTGAACCGGATGGCGAAGATTGTATCCAGTCTTTTTGCATCCGAGGAAGTCGATTTCCCGATTCGAAAACTCCTGCTTTCAAGAGAAAGTTATATTGACTTTCCTGGTATTGCTCATGATATCCAAATCATCGATCGAAGAGATTATCCAAAATGGTTGGAAAAAGGGAAGAAATTGAGCACTCCCATGAAATCCAATCAATTTAAAGCTGCACAAACAATACTTGACCTTTGTCAAACAACAGCCGCAAGCCGATTGTTTGAAACAGAAGACCAATCGCTGGAAACGGAAAACGAATAATTAACATTAATGAAGAAAAGAGTGGTTGAACGATGAGATTGCGCCATAAGCCTTGGGCAAAAGATTATTTAGAAGAGCATGCTGGAATTGTTATTAAAGAACCGGAAACAAAGAGTGGGAAATGGTCCGCAATTTTTGGAAATGAAAACCCGGTCCATGTTGAAGTTGGGACAGGAAAAGGTCAGTTTGTTGTAGGGATGGCATTAGCAAATCCGGATATCAACTATATTGGAATCGAGCATTTTGACAGTATTATCGTTTCAGCAGTAGAAAAAGTCGTTGATTCAGGAATTCCTGCTAATTTACGGTTATTGCGCGCAAATGGGAAAGAACTTACTGATATCTTTGAAAAGGGAGAAGTTGCCCGCGTCTATTTGAACTTCTCAGATCCATGGCCGAAATCGAGACATGCGAAACGTCGTCTCACTCACGGTGAATTTTTAAGTTTATATCAATCCGTCATGCCGGAAGATGGAGAAATCCATTTCAAAACAGACAACCGGGGATTATTCGAGTACTCACTTGTTGCAATGTCTGAATACGGAATGCGTTTGCTGGATGTATCGCTGGATCTGCATGCGGAAATGCCTGAAGATAATGTGATGACGGAATATGAAGAGAAGTTTTCGGCGAAAGGACAACCCATCTATCGTCTGGAAGCAAGGTTCATGAGCAAAGCATAATTCAACCAAAAGGGGATGTTTGAATGGATACATACAATTTCTACGATATGAAACTCACTTGGCTTGACGGGGGCGTCAATTATTTGGATGGGGGAACGATGTTTGGCGTAGTTCCTAAAGCAATGTGGGCTAAAAAGTATGCACCTGATGAGAACAACTTGATTGAATTACGGACAGATCCAATCTTACTTCAATTCAAAGGGAAAAACTTGCTGATTGATTCTGGTATCGGCAAAGGGAAGCTGGATGAAAAGAAAAAGCGTAACTTAGGAATCCGCGCAGAAACTCGAGTTGCAGAAAGTCTTTCTGAGTTCAACTTAACTGCGGCAGACATCGACATGGTTCTCATGACGCATTTGCATAATGATCATGCAGCTGGACTGACGGAATGGCAAGATGACAAGCTCGTTTCTGTTTTTCCGAATGCCGAGATCTACGTTTCGCAAATTGAATGGGATGAAATGCGTAACCCGAATATCCGCTCAAGAAATACGTACTTCAAAGAAAACTGGGAGCCGATCCAAGACCAAGTGAAGCCTTTTGAGAAAGAGTTTTCACCTCTGCAGGGAGTTACAATGGTTCACACAGGCGGTCACAGTGACGGTCACAGCATTATCCGCCTTGAGCAAAACGGAGAGACGATGATCCATATGGCTGACATCATGCCTACACATGCGCACAGTAACCCGTTATGGGTGCTGGCGTTCGATGACTACCCGATGGATTCCATCTTCGCGAAAGAAAAGCTCATGAAAGAAGCACGTCAGGAAGGTCATCGTTTCTTCTTCTACCATGACGCTGTTTATCGGGTCGTTCGCTTCGATGAAACCGGGAAACATGTCATTGAATCAGTGGAAAGAACTCGTTGACTGGAATACCCGAAACGAGTGCTGTATGAAGAACAGCAGTTTTGTTTACTTATTAATTCTTTTTAGACGAATTTAAAAGGGCTGTTCCAAGTAGTCAGTTTACATGACTATTTGAGACAGCCCTTATTCATTCCCGGAAAGAACTAGGAATTTAATTTTTAACGAGCTCGACAACTGTGCCTGTTTTAGCATCAGCTGCGAATTCATATTGTTCCAACACGCCATTTTTAATGCGTGAAACTCCGCCTCTGTAAACGTTCATAGAAATGACGTTATTCGTGAATGGCTCAGTTTTCATCACAATCCATGAACCATCGATTGGACCTTCTTTTTTAAATGCATCTTTTACTGTTTTTAATACTTGCTCAGCTGGAACAGCAGAGTTTGCACGATCTACGGCTCCTTTGACGACTAATCCTGCAGCTGCTCCGGTCAGAACGCCGGCTGCAAATTCTTTGAACTTCATACGGACAGCACTCCTTACTAGTCATTTTAATAAGTGTATCATACCACTTTCAATTTGAATAAGCGAGACTACTCACTCTATTCTTTCGGATGACGAACTGGACAATTGGTAATTTCGACTGAATTGTTCTACAATACGTAATGTACATAATTTAAAGTGGAGGTAATCCTTTTATGAATAACGAAACTCTTGCAATGTTTAAAACGCTAACAGAATTACCAGGTGCGCCAGGTAACGAGCATGCGGTACGTAACTATTTACGCGGCGAGCTTGAAAAATATTCAGATGAAATGATTCAAGACAACTTGGGAGGCATCTTTGGTGTTCGTAAAGGACCTGAGGACAGCCCTAAAATAATGGTAGCTGGACATATGGATGAAGTCGGTTTCATGATTACAGGAATTACGGAAAATGGAATGCTTCGTTTCCAAACACTTGGCGGCTGGTGGAACCAGGTTATGCTCGCACAACGTGTTGAAATTATTACAGACACACGTGTAATTCCAGGCGTTATCGGTTCCATTCCTCCACATCTTTTGACCGATGAACAGCGCGCGAAGCCAATGGACGTTAAAAATATGCTGATTGACATCGGTGCGGATGATCTGGAAGATGCAAAGCGCATCGGAATCCGTCCAGGTCAACAAGCGTTACCGGTTTGTCCGTTCACACCGATGGCGAACGAAAAAAAGATTATGGCTAAGGCTTGGGATAATCGATACGGTTGCGGATTGGCCTTGGAATTGTTGAAGGAAGTTAAAGATACAGACCTGCCAAACCAACTTTACTCTGGAGCAACAGTAATGGAAGAAGTCGGTTTGCGTGGAGCTCAAACGGCTGCAAACATGATTAATCCTGATTTGTTCTTTGGATTGGATGCAAGTCCTGCAAATGATATGTCCGGAAGCAAGACAGAATTTGGGCAGCTCGGCAAAGGGACACTATTGCGTATTCTGGATAGAACGATGATCACGCATCGCGGGATCCGTGAATTCATCCTCGATACGGCAGAAACTCATAACATTCCATATCAGTATTTCGTTTCACAAGGCGGAACAGATGCAGGGAAAGTCCATATTTCAAACGAAGGTGTACCGAGTGCGATCATCGGCATTTGTTCTCGTTACATTCACACATCTTCATCAATCATTCATACCGATGATTACGCAGCAGCAAAAGAACTTCTTGTGAAATTGGTTACGACGTGTGACAAAACAACTCTTGAAACAATTAAACAAAACGCGTAATTTCGATTGGCCAGGCAATCATTTAAAAGCAGTGGGTTTCAGATGTTCATCTGTTACCGACTGCTTTTCACTGCGAAAACAGGTGTAATCCAGTAAAATGCGATTCTGATGGTTGCACGGATATGTGCTGACAGCTAAACTAAACATATTGTATTGAAACGGAGGCGAAGACGTGATCAGGAAAACTACCTGCTTTATAACAGCAGCACTTTTGATACTCGTTCTGACAGCATGCGGACGAACTGTTGAAGAGAGAACAGACGAAGCGATGCAAGCAGCGCGAGATGCATTTGAGATGAACCGTAAACAACCGACGGAATCTATAGATAAGGTCGAATTCTATAAGCCGGTTGGCTGGAAAGCAGATATGATGAAAGAAGACCGCACATTTTTGATATCGAAACGAAGTCAAACTTATACAGCACACTATGATCCGAATGCTAAACAAGACTCTCATGCGTATTATGAGTTGCTGATGGCGGATACTAGTAAAGAATTTATCCAGAAGCAAACCTTTTCGGATGCGGGCGTATTTGGATTTGCAGCAATTAGCGCACATGGGGATTCTTCTGTTGAAGTCGTAACGGGCACCGGTCCTGTTCAAGTGACGGCAATCGTGCCGAAGGAAGATTTAGTTGCAGCCATCGCGCGCATGATGGAAATCGCACGTTCTGTACAAATCGCATCATAAAATAGATTTATCTAAGGAGAGGTGAAAACGTTGAAATCAGAACAATTAGTGGAAGAACTGAAAAAGCGGCTTTCTTCTCAGCACTTTGAATGGAAGTTCGATAAAAAAGCAGATCGAGTTCGTCTCGACCATAACGGGTTACATAGGGGAATGGACATATCCCTTCCTGAAATTCTGGCAAAGTACGAATTAAAACAGGATGCAGCTATTGATGAAGTTGTCTACACCATTCAAGAGACATTCCATGCAATGGAGGCAGAACAGCAACAAGGGTTCGATGCCAATGCCACCATTCTTCCTGTTATCCGTTCAACGTCATTTCCAAAACAGTCAAAAGCGGGCAGTCCATTTTTAATGAAAGAACATACAGCTGAAACTGCAATCTATTACGCATTGGACCAGGGGAAAACGTATCGTCTTATTGATGAGGGCATGCTTTCAGAACTTGGGAAAACAGAAAAAGAAATTACTGAGGCAGCATTATTTAATGCCCGAAAACTGCCGACAGATGTTAAAGTAGATGAAGTAGCTGGCAATAAATATTATTTCCTGAACATAAATGATGGTTATGATGCAAGCCGAATATTGAATGCTGCATTTTTGAAAGAGATGGCGACTCGCATTGACGGTCATATGACGGTCTCTGTACCTCACCAAGATGTATTAATCATCGGGGATATACAAAATGACACGGGATATGATGTTCTTGCGCAAATGACGATGCACTTCTTTACGACAGGAACAGTGCCGATTACGTCGTTATCATTCCTCTATAACGATGGGGAGCTTGAACCTATCTTCATCATGGCTAAAAATCGTGTCGCAGAAAAAGGAGAGAAAAAGAAATGAACGTCTTTATTAACAAAAATGGTGTAGGTGACGTGTTGCTGGTTCAACTGACAACCGAGCGTCCTGAGCAAACAGAAATTGAAACTAAAGGTGATATTACGCTTATTAAGTCTTCACAAGATGGACAAGCAGTAGCGTTGAACGTATTTAACGCAACTCAATATGTTGGAGAATATGCAGATGGTTCGATCGAATTAACGCCGGAACTAGTTGCAAAGATTCAGGAAGCGCTTGAAAAGAATGGGGTTTCACTTGAACTTAATGTAGATTTCAGTCCGAAATTTGTTGTTGGTCACGTTGTTTCAAAAGAAAAGCATCCAAATGCGGACAAGCTCAATATTTGCACAGTCAACGTGGGCAGTGAAACGCTGCAAATCGTTTGCGGTGCACCGAATGTTGAAAGTGGCCAAAAAGTTGTCGTTGCCAAAGTAGGGGCAGTAATGCCATCCGGTATGATCATTCGCGACGCGGAACTGCGCGGAGTTCCCTCATCAGGAATGATTTGTTCTGCAAAAGAATTGGATCTGCCAGATGCACCTGCGGAAAAAGGGATTCTCGTTTTAGCCGGGGACGCTGAAGTAGGAAGCGCATTTACAAACTAAAAAAGAATCCGAACAGAGAAGCTGGTTAAGTTCTCTGTTTTTTTTATGGAAATTTAATTAAAACGAGAGTACTTTTGATCATAAATACCGGTCGGAGCGACTTTAAATCCAATTTCGTATACTCGCCAGCACACGACTATTTGATTTTACCCTAGTATTTCTGCTAAAATAGGTTGATTGAAATGAAAAGAGTGATAGAGTGAGCTGGATAAAAAAAACGATGAGCCGCTTGTTTGGCTCCGAATCTGATGAAGAATTACAAGACTTGAAAGATGAGACGTTTGAAGAAGTCTCCGATGAAGTAAGAGAGTATGAACAACCGCAAGAAACAAACTCGCCGCAGCGGCCGGCATTTAGATTTCCTATGATTACTGATGCTGAAATTTATGGATGGGATGAAGACCCTCACGAACCTGTACAAATAAAGAAGCAAGAATCGCTTCCAGTAGAAAATAAAGACACAACTGAAACGATACCATTATACAAAAATAATAGATGGCCCGCAGAACCGCCTATTGGTGAAATCCATAGAGCGGGAAGCAGAACGAAATATAAAGAGCAGCCTGAACGCTCTAAAACGGTTCAGCCCAAAGTAGTTAAGCAAGTGGAACGTAAATCCGAAATTGTAAAACAACGTACGAACAAGCCGTTTACACCAACGGAAGTGCCTTCACCAGTTTATGGATTTTCACAACCGAAGCGTGCTTCAGTAAAAATTGAACACGAAATCACATCCACTTACGATGATCAACCGGATACAAAGAAAGTACCGCCATCGAATCTCTTTTTACCTAAAGAAGTTTTGCCGTCGGGAAGGAAAATCGGGACACCGGTTATTGAGGATTTGGATCCCCAACACGTTGTTGGACCTGAAATCGAAGTGAATGAAGTATTTGAAGAGCAGCCTGAATCTTCTTCATCAGTGGCTGATCAGCCGGAAGCAGATGTTGTTGAAATAGAGGACAGAAATCCGCTGATTTCAACGACAGATCAGTTGCGCGCTGAAATTAATCATGAACAAACACTGAAAGAAGAAACCATTTCAGATCACGTACAAATTGCAGTTTTAGAACCTGATAGCGAAGAACTTGATCAAGTGATACTTGATGAGAAAGATTTTGCACTTGATGTATTAGAAGAACAAGAGACAGATGAAGAGCATACAGAGCTAGATGACCTTGTAAGTGGTGTTCCTGAGGTGTTACACATTGAGGACATGCAAGAAGCTGAGACAGATTCTCATTCAGAACCAGAAAAAGCTTCTGATGAAAAGATTGTTCCTTTTAACGTTGTCATGTTGAAATCAGACAAAGAAAAGCAGCAATTACGGTCACTTTCTGTAACTGATGCACCCGCATACAAAGAACCTGCCAGTGTGCCTGTACGAAATGAGCAGCCTGCTGCTGTTAGCAAGGGAATACAGTTTACAAAGACAGAAACACAGAACGGAAGCAATCGGCCAGTAGGAGCGGTTCAACCGCCACCCTTGAACATCGCAGCGCTTCCTGAAGAAACAGAGGACGAGGAGCAGGTGCTGCCTCACTATGTGTTCCCTTCCATGGAAGAGTTACTGCCAGCTGAAGAGCAGCAGGAAGATACGGAATGGCTTACTTCCCAATCTGAAAAACTAGTCGAAGCACTTTCTCATTTTGCTGTGGAAGCTGACATATTAGAAGCAGTTCAAGGGCCGACAGTAACTCGGTTTGAACTGATAGTCGGATTTGGAACTAAAGTCAGCAAGGTTCGTAATTTAACCGATGATCTTAAATTAGCGCTTGCGGCAGAAGATATCCGGATCCAGGCTCCTATTCCTGGTACAAGCTCCATTGGAATTGAAATACCGAATCGGACAACTCGTCCTGTACGCATTTCAGAAGTTATTGATACCGAAAAGTTTTCGAATTCGGAGTCACCGCTTGAAGCGGTCCTTGGACTGAGTTTAACAGGTGAGCCTGTGACAATTGACTTGAGGAAAATGCCTCATGGAATGATTGCAGGGGCAACTGGTTCCGGAAAATCAGTATGCATCAATTCGATTCTTGTAAGTTTGTTATATAAAGCATCCCCTACAGAACTTAAGATGATGCTGATTGACCCCAAAATGGTAGAGTTGGCTCCTTTTAATGGCATACCGCATCTGATTAGTCCTGTAATCACGGATGTAAAAGCTGCAACTGCTGCACTGAAATGGGCGGTCGATGAGATGGAACGCCGTTATGAGCTGTTTGCACATGCAGGTGCAAGGAATATTGAGCGATATAACCAAATGGCAGAAGCAAGTCGACAGTTTTCTCAAAAGATGCCGTATTTACTTATCGTAATTGACGAGCTTGCAGATTTGATGATGGTTGCACCAAATGATGTGGAAGTTTCAATCAGCCGTATTGCACAAAAGGCTCGTGCCTGTGGAATTCACTTGATAATCGCAACGCAGCGTCCGTCTGTTGACGTGATTACTGGAATTATCAAGGCCAACATTCCGACACGAATCGCATTTGCGGTGTCTTCTCAAATCGATTCCCGTACGATTATCGACGGGGCAGGTGCTGAACGCCTTCTCGGCAGGGGCGACATGCTTTATATCGGGAATGGACAATCTTCACCTATTCGCTTGCAAGGGACATTTGTAACAGATGATGAAATTGAAAGCATTATTGATCATGTGAAAAGTGAAGCGGCGCCGGAATACTTATTCGGTCAGGAAGATTTACTGGCTGCTGTTGTGGAAGAAGAGGAATCTGACCCATTGTTTACTCAGGCTTGTTCATTCATCATTGAACAGGGGAGTGCATCGACTTCATTGATGCAGCGTCATTTTAGTATTGGCTACAATCGAGCCGCTAAGATTATGGATCGAATGGAAGCGCATGGTTTCATCTCTGAACAACGGGGCAGCCGTTCACGGGATGTCTATTTAACAGAAGCGGACTTAGAGTCATTTCTGAATCCTGATCATGAAGCATAAGATTAGAAATATGAACTTACAACACGAATTAGCAATGAGAGATATTAGGGAACAGTTTGCTCCCAGGAGGTTGCACAATGACGAAATTTCACTTTACAGGTATTAAAGGATCTGGAATGAGCTCACTCGCTCAAATTCTTCATGATTCATCAAACGAAGTTCAAGGGTCTGATGTGGAAAAGCACTTTTTCACAGAGGAACCTCTTCATGAACGTTCTATTAACGTACTCCCTTTCAGTGAAGACAATATTACTGAAGGACTTACAATAATTGCAGGAAATGCTTTCCCGGATACACACCCGGAATTAGTGAAGGCGCATGAACTTGGGCTCGATGTCATTCGTTATCATGACTTTTTGGCGGACTACATGAAACAATCTGTTTCTGTAGCGGTAACGGGTACGCATGGAAAAACATCCACGACTGGGTTACTGGCACATGTTCTAACCGGATTTGCACCCATTTCTTATTTAATCGGGGATGGTACAGGAAAAGGTGTCCAAGACAGCGACTTTTTTGTATTTGAGTCATGTGAATACAAGCGGCATTTCCTAGCGTACGAACCGGATTATGCAATCATCACGAATATCGATTACGATCATCCGGACTATTTTAAAGACATGGAAGATGTATTGAATGCATTTGGCGATATGGCATTAAATGTAAAAAAGGCGATCATCGCATGCGGGGATGACTCGAACTGCCTGGCCATTCAAGCAAATGTTCCTGTTGTGCTTTATGGTCTTGGAGAAGGAAATGATTTTAGTGCTTCCAATATTGTGAAAAGCGCTGAGGGGACTTCTTTTGATGTATTTGTACGCAACGAATTCTATCATTCTTTCACCATTCCGATGCCCGGGGACCATGCAATTAAAAACGCATTGGCAGTCATTGCGCTTTGCCAGTATGAAGGATTGGAACCGAATATTGTCGCAGAACGTCTAAAGAGCTTCGATGGCGTGAAACGCAGATTCACTGAAATTAAAACCGAAAACGCGATTCTAATCGATGACTATGCACATCATCCAACGGAAATTCGTGCAACACTTCAGTCCGCAAGACAGAAGTATCCTGAACGTGAAATCGTTGCTGTTTTCCAGCCGCATACGTTTTCAAGAACGGCTGCACTTTTGAACGAATTTGCAGAAAGCCTTGCTGAAGCTGACCAAGTTTACTTATGTGATATATTTGGATCTGCCCGGGAGAAATCAGGTACGCTGACCGTGGATGATTTGGCTGAAAAAATCCCTGGTTCTGAACATTTGACGCTAGAGGCTATTGAAGCACTTGATGGACATGAAGAGGCTGTGTTTTTGTTTATGGGCGCAGGGGACGTACAAAAGTATTTGAATGCTTATCAGCAGCATATTGCTGAACAGAAGACAGTCTGATTAATTTAATCAGGCTGTTTTCTTTTTTTTGAACAAATCTTGATTTTTTAAAAGGAAATACTGACTTGTTGTCGAAAATGGAAACTAAGGTTAAAGTTTAGCCTGCAGAGTGTCAGGGTAAAAGTACTCATAAGATCGTTGACAGGGAGGAGTGAACTGCTTCAATCTGTTGTACATAACGGAAAGTCGCTGCAATGTAAACATTCAGCGAAGTTACGAACCGTGCAGACAGAAGAATGCCATTGGACTACTGACCAACCTAGAAACGTCATTTTAAGGAGGAGATCGCATGAGCGACAACTACAACAAAACAAATGAACAGAACGATATTTATGAAAACTCTTACGGAGAGCCATCCCAATTACCGATGAATTATAATTACTTCCCAACGGATACAGACCGTTTCTATGAAGAAGAAAGTTCAAGCTCAGGCAGCTTTTTAATGGGAGCAGTAGTGGGCGGAGTAATTGGTGCAGCGGCGGCACTTTTCCTAGCACCTAAAACAGGTAGAGAAATGCGCGATGATTTTTCGACTCAAGCAGTGCAATTGAAAAATAAAAGCATCGAGCTCAGTTCCACAGCGAAAGACAAAGCGGTCGACCTGACAGCTACTGCTAAAGACAAAGCAGCAGATTTCACATCCACTGCTAAGGATAAGGCAGCTGATTTGTCCAGTACTGCAAAAGAAAAAGCGACACAGCTTTCTGCAGCAGCTAAAGAAAAGTCTGAAGACCTTAAGAAAAATGTCCAAGACCAGACTGAAAAAGTAAAATCGATGACTTCAAAGACGACTGCACCAATGGATGATGGCACAGCTTCTTCTGAAGGCGAAGAGCCTATTGTGAACAACGGCCAGAAAGATGCTTCTAAAAAGGCTGAAGAGAAAAAAGAGGCAAGCAATCAAACTACCAAAAATAGTGATGTTGCCTATGACAATTCAGATAATATCGGTAAGAACAAAAACATCAATCAGAACGCAGTTTCTGATGAAAAACCTAAAACTAATTAAACGGGAAAACGCCATTCAGCTTCTGCGCTGAATGGCGTTTTTTACGTAATTAAAATTTCTAATTCGTCTCCTCCGAATAGCTGATCATAAAATTGTATCGGCTGTTTGTTACGAAGCAGTTTATAGGAAGTTGCTGAACCAGCAGGCAACTGATAATCTACAAATGCAAAAACATCACTGAATGTAATCGGCTGTCCTGTTAAGGGCGTCACTTTCAACTGGTCATCTTCTGTAAGCTTGGCAGTCGGTTCAACTGGCTGGTCATTCAGCATGACGGAGAACCGTGGTTTCGTAATGGTTACTTGAGTGCCGTTGAATGCAACTGTTAATTGTTCTGTCAATTGAACGCCCAATTCATTTGCAACTTCTGCCACTGTAGTCAGGGACTTTTGTTCGCTCGTTATATGATCTCCATCTTCCAATTGAGAAGTAAGAGAGATGGGAAATCCGTTGCGAGAATAAACAGGAGGCTTGGATTTGAGATGTACCCGTTTTCCATTCAGCATGACCGCTTGGAGGGATCCATGACTGCCGCTGTCCTCATTCAAGATGTGTAATGCATCACGCAATGTAAATGGGCAATGAACCTGGATATCATCCCGGTCTTGAATCATTGTCTGCAGATCTCGCGGGCTGTTATTCACGATTACTTCCGTTTTTAATATCACCGTCTGATTGTTGATTTTTACAGAAATCATTTCAGTTTGTATTTCAGTCACATCTTCTATAGCAGCGTGTGCAGAGTGTCCATCTTCTCCTAATACGAGTTCAATGGAGTCCCCATTACAAATCGGATCTTTTGAACTGACGGACTCACCGTTATTAAGTATTACTGAAGGTGTTCCATGACTTCCAGGCAGTGTAATTTCTTGCCCGTTCAGTGTGAAACGCAGCGCAAGACCTGGCTTTCCGTATAATTGTTTAGCTTTAATCCCTGCTGCCAGAAGCGCATCACCTACTGTCATTTCTTTTAGCTCAAAGAGTCGGATTGTCTTATCATTCACAGTTACAGACATGTATTGAATCGGTGCACGTTTTGCTGCGATTGCAATTCCGATTGGCGTTACAAGTGCAGGAGAGGAGATGATGTGCTCTGCAAGTGTCACTTCAGACAATGCATCCAGCCCGCGGACAGCAACGCGCTGTAATGGGAGCTCGAGAGCAGCGCCGAGTTTACTCGTCAGAGCAGGAGTCAGACTGCCGCCGCCCACCAGCATCACGGCTTGAGGGGACGCATTGTTTAATCGCTTGATTTCATTGGCAATCGACTCTGAGAGTCTGTCGATCGCAGGCATAATGCTCGTAATCACTTCTTGTGAGGGAAGTTGTTGTTCGAAACCTAAAATATCATTGATGACCACAGTATCTTCGTTGAACAGCAATCGCTTTATGCGTTCTGCCTCAGGAAAATCCAGCAAATAGCTGGAACTCAATGCTTCAGTAATTTCGTCTCCAGCCACTGGAACCATACCAAATGCAGAAACGGTGTTATGATTAGTAAGTGCAATATCTGAGGTGCCAGCACCAATATCGACTAAAGCTACATTTAACCGTCTCATCGATTGCGGTACCAAGACATTGATGGCAGCAATTGGTTCAAGGGTCAGTGCGTCCATTTCAAGGTCTGCTCGTTTTAGCGCTGAGAGCAGCGATTCCACTACAACACGCGGTAAGAATGTAGCAATGACTTCAACACTGGCAGAGCGGCCTGTTTGGTCAATCAAACTGCCAATCTCATCTTCATCCAGCAAGTAATGCAGAACAGAGTATCCCACGCAATAATATTGATTCTCTGATGTGATGGAGTCAGAGGATAGTAACTCTTGCTGTGCTTTTTGGACGGCACCCAGTTCCAATCGGTTGATGTCTTCTGTGTTGATGAGTGCATGCTCTGTAATATCGACTGACATTTTGCCGATTCCTGTTTTTAATGCGCGTCCTGCAGCAGCTACGCTGACTTTTTTCAAAGGTCCGTGCCGTTCTTCGAGCAAGGTTTTCATTTGCTCAATCACTGAAGCTACACTGACTATGTTATGTATTTGTCCGTCAATCATGGAGCGCTCCTTATGTTCAATTACTTCCAGATCGACAACATGATACCCTGAGTTTACTTCTTCCAATATAATTCCGACAACAGAACGTGTTCCGATATCAAGTGCGAATAAAGGCGCCACTTTAGTACCTCCTAAGACTTTCCGATATATTATATATGACAATTTAGCGAAATAGCGTGACTTTTCAACCGAGGTTCATTATACTAGGTCTATTATTATAAAATGTACCATACATTCTCCAATGCGAAAAGGGAATGCTATGAATGGGGAGGAGAATGATTATGCGCCAAAATGATTTGGAAGAGCTTCGGTCTCAGGTAACTGAACTGAACGTAAAGATTTTAGATCTCATTAACGATCGTACGGCTGTCGTGCAAGAAATCGGTAAAGTAAAAGAAAAACAAGGTGTTAATCGTTATGATCCGGTTCGAGAGAGAGAAATGCTGGATTTCTTGAAAGATGCGAACAAAGGACCCATTCCAAATGGTATTCTTGAACAAGTATTTAAAGGGATTTTCATGTCTGCACTTGAAATTCAAGAAGACGAGCAGAAGAAAGCACTTCTCGTTTCACGTAAACGAAAAGCAGAAGATACTATCGTAGACATTAACGGTGAAAAAATTGGGGATGGGACGCCTTCATTTGTCTTCGGACCATGTGCTGTTGAGTCCTATGAACAAGTGCTGGCAGTAGCTCAGTCCATTAAAGCAAAAGGACTCACAATGATGCGTGGCGGTGCATATAAGCCGCGTACATCACCTTATGATTTCCAAGGGTTAGGATTGGAAGGATTGAAGATTTTAAAGCGTGTATCGGATGAAACAGGGCTGTCCATCGTGACAGAGATCATAACCCCTTCACATCTAGAAGAAGCGCTTGATTATATAGATGTCATTCAAATCGGTGCGCGGAATATGCAAAACTTCGAGCTTCTTAAAGAAGCAGGAAAAGCCAACAAGCCAGTATTGTTGAAACGCGGACTAGCTGCAACAATCGATGAATTCATCCACGCTGCAGAATATATCATGTCAAAAGGGAATTCCCAAATTATGCTGTGTGAACGGGGCATTCGTACGTACGAACGTGCGACTCGCAATACACTAGATATTTCTGCTGTTCCAATCTTAAAGCAAGAGACGCATTTACCTGTATTTGTGGACGTTACTCACTCTACAGGCAGAAAAGATCTTCTGATTCCAACGGCTAAAGCAGCAATCGCTGTCGGTGCTGATGGGGTCATGGCAGAAGTACACCCAGACCCGGCGGTTGCTTTGTCTGACTCAGCTCAACAAATGAACATTGAACAATTTGACGAATTCTACGAAGAGATGCAGCGTTTCATGAATACACATCAAATTGTATAATTTTATGCCGGAGCTTCCATGGCTCCGGCTTTTTGGTATAATAGGAACGGAAGATAAAATGATACGGAGAAAGGGGAGGTCAGTATGGCGGTAACAATTTATGACGTGGCCCGAGAAGCGAACGTCTCAATGGCTACTGTATCACGGGTGGTCAATGGTAATCCCAACGTGAAACCAGCAACGCGTAAGAAGGTAACAGCATGCATTGAACGGCTCGGCTATCGGCCAAATGCCGTGGCACGCGGCCTCGCCAGCAGAAAAACGACAACTGTAGGTGTGATCGTACCGGATATTTCAAAAAGTTATTATGCAGAACTCTCTAGAGGGATTGCAGATGTTGCGACGATGTACGAGTATAACATCATTCTATCGAACTCTGATAAGCGCCCGCTGCGTGAAATGGAACTCATTGAGGATCATTTAGGGAAGCAAGTGGATGGGTTAATATTCATGAGCGATTCGATCTCAGATGATGTACGTAAGGAAATGAATTCTGCAAACATCCCAATTGTGTTAGCAGGGACGCTGGATTCTAAATTTGAATTTCCGACAGTGAATATCGAAAATAAGGAAGCCGCACACGCTGCAGTGAATGAGCTGATTGAAAACGACCATAAACGCATAGCGTTCATTTCCGGGCCATTCAGCCGTGACATTAATCGGCTTTCTAAGAAGACTGGGTATGAAGAAGCGATGGCTGAAGCAGGTTTATCAATTCCTGAAGGGTATATCGTCGAGACGGATAATACATACGATGACGCATACGAAGTATGGAACCGTTTAAAGAAGTTACCCGAACCTCCTACAGCTGTTTTTGCAGGAAATGACGAAATTGCTGTCGGATTAATGAATGGAATACGCGATGCAGGTCTTGCGGTACCGAATGATATCGAGCTGATCTGTTTCCAGCACTCTATTCTTGCGAGAGCAGTGCGTCCGCAGTTAACAGCTATTCGTGTGCCGTTGTATGATTTAGGAGCCGTATCGATGAGACTCTTAACGAAGTTGATGAATGGTGAAGAAGTTGACCAAAAGCAAGTTGTCTTGCCATATCAATTGGAACAGCGAGATTCTGTACGAAGTAACTAATGTTTAGAAATCCAAAAAAGAAAAGCAGAGGGCTAAGTCAGTCGCTCTGCTTTTCTTTTTTTTCCACTATCGCGGTTGTTGCTCACTTCGTATGTAGTGCAGTGAACGGTCCATGACTTGAGCATTCTTTTCTTCAATTTCTGCTTTTCTAGGAATCGGTTTATATAAGGGGTGGGGATCTTCCCACGTTTCAATCAGAGGGACAGGTGACTCCGGCTGCCAGCGGGTCAGCCATTCTTTCGGTAGAGGTCCTGTCGGTGCGGGTAGTTTCTTCATCGCATACCAGATATGCGACCAAGCCCGGGGGACGACCCGCCATATATCATATCCGCCGCCGCCTACCGCTATCCATTTGCCATTACAATACTCGTCTGCCAGTTCGCGGGCGATTCTAGGTATTTCCTTATAGATTTCCATCGTGCCGTACAAATGAGTTAACGGATCAAAAAAATGAGCATCCGCGCCGTTTTGCGTCAAAATCACATCGGGTTTAAACCATTCAACGACTTCACGGAAAGCGGTTTCATAAATGGAAAGAAAGGATTCGTCTTCCGTGAAAGCATCAATCGGAAAGTTGAACGAAGTCCCATAGCCTTTTCCGTTCCCGCGTTCAGTTACATGCCCGGTTCCGGGGAATAGATAACGTCCCGTTTCATGGATGGACAATGTGCATACGTCGGGGTCGTCGTAGAATGTCCACTGAACTCCATCGCCGTGGTGGGCATCCGTATCGATGTAAAGAACTCGCGAATCGTAGTTTTTCTGTAAATAACGGATGGCGACAGAGCTATCATTGTAAACACAAAATCCCGAGGCTTTTCCCTGGAAACCATGATGAAGGCCGCCGCCAAGATTTAGCGCATAGCCAGCGCGATTTTGCATGACTTCATCCACAGCAGTTAAAGTGCCGCCGACGAGCATAGCACTCGCTTCATGCATATTTGGAAAAATCGGCGTATCTTCAGTCCCGATTCCATATACGCTTCCAACTTCAGGTCCAACCTCACCTTTGCCCGCCTTCTTTACCATTTCAACGAATTTGGGTTCATGTACTAACATCAATTCTTCGTCCGTTGCTACGCGGGGAGGGATAATATCTTCGTCGGTGATCGCATGCATCTCTTTCAGTAAATCTAATGTTAAAACGATTCTTTTCTGATTGAAAGGGTGTGTATCTGAAAATGAGTAACCCAGCTGATCTTCTGAAAATATGAAAACGGCATCCTTCTTCATACTTCTGCCCCAGGAAAGTTCGGCCAAAGAACGTCAAATCCACGCCCTTTTAGTCCTTCGATAATTGGAATAGGATTCATCGTCTTAATGCGGATCACTAGAATTTTATTTGCTTCATTCTCTTTGTCAGGATAGACCAGCACACTTTGTACATTCGTTTGGAATTCATTGAACACTTTCGTCACTTCATATAGAATTCCAGGAATGTTAGGAACACGAACTTCAATTTGTGAACCGGGCTGATGTGCACCTGTTAACTCAATATATTTATATAATAAATCTGTTTCTGTAATGATACCGATAAGCTGCTGGTTGGAAACGATAGGGAGACAACCAATTTGGTTATGATAGAAAACTAACGCGGACTCCTCTACAAAGTCCATCGGATGCCCTGTAATGGGATTCTTGACCATGCATTCGGAAAGCTGCATTTCATAAACCGCAGCAAGATTTTCTGTTGGCTTATCTCCATATGGAAGGATCTCTTTCAAGTCGCGGTCGGTTACAATCCCGACAAGCTGATTGTCTTGAATAACAATAGGGAGGTGCCGGATGTGGCGTATTCTCATTAAGTCTGCAGCATCTTTTACTGTATGATCGGGTGTTAATGTAATGACTTCAGTTTTCATGATTTCTTCGATTAACATAGTTTCCCTTCTTTCTTAGTACAGAAATCTGTTTTTAAAACGCAGGCTGTCAAATCGCTGAACATCCTCTTGCTCGATGCGTTTGCCAATTCGAGCCATTAAACAGTTTGCCGGGTGTGAACAAATTTCGGGATCATCTGTTGCGAAATACTCGAGTCCTCCGTGCTGCATCATTTTCTCCATCACTTTTCGGTACTCCCAGACATTCAGCTTGGTCTCTTTTAAGTCCCAATGCCAATAGTATTCAGTTGTAATGACAATATAGTCTTCCATTGCATCGTCCATCATTGAAACTTCGAGAAGCGCTTTACCGACACCGCCCCCCCGATACTTGGCAATGACTTCAATTGCGCCTAATTCAATCAAATTTTCCATATTTCCCTCAGACCAGCGCTCTAGTGGATCAGGATACAAGTAAGTAACATATCCGACAATTTGATCTTGATTTCGGGCAATAATAATTCGGCCTTCAGGCAGCTTAGAAATTCCAACCAAAGCTTTGTGCTGCTGTGCTGGAGGTCTGAATGCTACCAATCCTTCATGAAATGCATAACTTTCAAGATCGGAAGTTCGTATGGGACCTTCTATAATAAGATCTCCATTTCTATGCTTCAATTCCAACGCATTATAGGTTTTTACATGTTCCAACCATTTCACCGCCTTCAGCTGATAATCCATCTGCTTACAGTATACATGAATCGTATGATGATTTTGATGTTATTTCTTACAAAACGGAGAACTATCGGAAAAATGTTATTTGTTTGCTAATTTAATAGAAGTTCATGTAGAATAAAAACGTTAGTACATATATATCAAGGGGGTTCTGTTATGGCTTTAAAAACAATTCCGGCATTACAATCTGATTATCAGATGGAAAACTATGACAAATTGGCGGCTGATTTCGATTGGAAAGAAGCTGAAAAAGCCTTCAGCTGGTATGAAACGGGAAAAGTGAATATTGCGCACGAAGCGGTTGATCGACATGCCGATTCCTTCCGCAAAAACAAAGTTGCGCTTTACTATAAAGATGGTTCACGCAACGAAACTTATACATTCGGAGATTTAAAGAAGTACTCGAATAAGGCTGCGAATGTATTAAAAAATTGCTCAACCTTGGAGAAAGGCGATCGGATTTTCGTCTTTATGCCGCGGTCACCTGAATTATACTTCGCTCTTTTAGGTGCTTTAAAAATCGGTGCAATTGTAGGTCCGTTATTTGAAGCATTTATGGAGGGGGCTGTCTACGACCGGTTGGACGACAGCGATGCAAAAGCAATCGTCACAACTCCGGAACTCGTAGATCGCATTCCAGTCGACCGCTTACCGAAATTGGAAACTGTTTTCGTCGTGGGGGACGATGTAGCAGAAGAAGGTAAAGTAATTAGTTTCAGCAAGCATTTTGAAAAAGCATCTAAAGACTTCAATGTGGAGTGGCTGGATCGTGAATCACCGACATTGCTCCATTATACTTCAGGTTCTACAGGAAAACCTAAAGGTGTCTTGCACGTCCAAGAAGCAATGGTTCAGCAATTGCAAACTGCAAAGTGGGTACTCGATCTGCGTGAAGAAGATGTATTTTGGTGTACAGCTGACCCAGGTTGGGTGACTGGCACGGCATATGGTATTTTCGGTCCGCTGCTGGCCGGTACAACAAACCTGATTGTCGGTGGACGCTTCTCTACAGATGCATGGTATGGCGCGGTAGAAGAATTTGGTGTATCCGTCTGGTATAGCGCTCCGACAGCTTTCCGTATGCTGATGGGCGCAGGAAGCGCTGCGATGGAAAAGCATGATTTATCATCCCTTCGCCATATTTTGTCTGTCGGAGAGCCATTGAATCCTGAAGTCGTTCGCTGGGGGATGGAAACATTCAATATGCGAATCCATGATACATGGTGGATGACGGAAACTGGTGCACAGATGATTTGTAACTTCGGCTCCCTTCCATTGAAGCCAGGTTCTATGGGGAAACCGGTGCCGGGTATTGAAGCAGCAATCGTAGACGATCAAGGAAACGTTTTACCTCCAAACCGAATGGGCAACTTGGCGTTGAAAAAAGGATGGCCAGCGATGATGAGAGCCATTTGGAATAATCCTGAAAAGTACGAGTCTTATTTCTTGAATGATGAATGGTATGTATCTGGGGATTCAGCCTATATGGATGAGGACGGATACTTCTTCTTCCAAGGTCGTGTTGACGATGTGATCATGACAAGCGGAGAGCGCGTAGGTCCATTTGAAATTGAAAGTAAATTAATTGAGCACCCTGCGATTGTTGAAGCAGGGGTTATCGGTAAACCCGATCCAGTTCGCGGTGAAATCATCAAGGCGTTCATTGCGCTGCATGACGGCTATGAGCCGACAGATGAACTGAAAGAAGAGATTCGTCAATTTGTGAAAAAAGAGCTGGCAGGTCATGCAGCTCCTCGAGAAATTGAATTCAAAGATAAACTTCCAAAGACACGCAGCGGTAAAATCATGAGACGTGTGCTAAAGGCATGGGAACTCGATTTACCAACAGGCGATTTGTCGACGATGGAAGACTGATAATACAAAGAAAGCTGGACAGTTACCCCGTATGGGAACTGTCCAGCTTTTTTAGTTTGAAATTTTAGGAAAGCGGGGGACGGTGAGGATTAGTCACCATCTGAATCACCCTCACCATCGCCGCCGTTAGCAGGCGGCTTCGGTTTCCCGTCGCCTCCTCCGTTAGCGGGCGGTTTTGGTTTCCCATCGCCGCCGTTAGCAGGCGGCTTCGGTTTCCCATCTCCACCACCATTAGCAGGCGGTTTCGGTTTAGTATCGCCGCCTCCGTTAGCAGGCGGTTTCGGTTTGTTATCTGCACCAGTATTCGAATCAGGCGGTGTCGTTCCTGTATTACCGTCACCATCTCCTGATCCATTTGTTGAGTCGTCCGGTTTTTCTTCTGGTTTAGGTGTTTCCGCGGCTATCGTAACTGCGTTCGAAGGAGCAGAAGTTAACCCCGTAATATCTACAGCTCGTACTGTATAAGTGCCACTTCCGATTGGGAATGAAAGTGACTGACCATCTCTGATTGTCCCTACACGTGTTCCGCCATTGTAGACATAATACCCAATAACATCATTTGAAGGTGACGCACTCCATGTTAGTACAGATCCATTTGCCGATGCACTTACACTTGCAGGCGCTGCACCATCCGCAGGGAAGATCGCTCCTGATACGACGCGAGATGCAAAGGATGATTTTATCGGGAATAACTTAGATGCATCCCCGCCAAGAGGTCCGAGCATCCGTTTGATAAATTCTTGATTGACCCCAACGCCGCCAGCAGTAATGAATTCTGAAGGTGTCGAAGGCAATGCAGCATATCGTGTGCCTTTAACAGATACCGAAGCTGAAGAAATGATGCTGTCATCCGGTTTGTTAGGAAGCATGACATTTGCATTGAATAGATCAGAACGGACTAATCCAGCAGCTGAACATGCAGCTGACGGTGCTAGTCCGGAGATTCCGCAGAATGAGCGGTTTACAACACCTTTTGGCTGCTGGAAGCGTACGCCTTGACCAACTGTTTCAGGACGGGCCTGGTTGATGGCATTCATGAATTGAGCATACAAAGCATTTGTACGTGAGCTTGCAGTACCATATTGTGCGTTTCCTGGTCCCTCAAGTGATTTAGTCTGATACTTATAACCAAGCCATACACCTAGAGAAACGTTAGGGTTATACCCTAGCAGCCAGGCATCGCTGAATCCATTGGTTGTCCCACTTTTAGCTGCAATATCCACATTGAAATTCAGTTTGCTTTTCATTACTTTAGCAGTACCACTAGTAGCAACATCACGAAGCATATCTGTTACGATGTACGCAGTTTGCGGGCTGAATACCTGCACAGGCTCGACTTTGTGCTGATAAACAACTTTACCTGAGCGATCTTCGATTTTCTCGATAATGTACGGTTCTACGTGTTGACCGCTATTAGCGAGTGTGGAATATGCACTTGTGTTTTCTTGAACTGTTCCGCCGTATTCCAAACCGCCGAGTGCAGCGGAAAGGTTTGTGTAGTCATGTTTTACTAAACTTGAATAACCCATTTTTTCCAGGAACTCTGCAGGCCGCCGATCAATCATTTGCTGATAAAGACGGAGTGCAGCTAAGTTCTGTGAAGTGGTCAGCGCTTGACGGGCAGAAATGATGCCCAGCTCTTGTGTCGGTATAAAGTTGGCTGGAGCATACGAGCCAGCTCGGAATTTCACATCAACGACAGGACTTCCTGCACCAATTAAACCAAATTCAATAGCAGGTGCATATACAAGTAAAGGTTTAATCGTTGAACCAGGCTGACGGGTAGTCTGTGTTGCATGATTTGTCGCTTCTATTTCATGATCCCGGCCGCCGACAAAGGCTAAAATTTTCCCTGTCTTGTTGTCCAGCAGTGTGGCTCCGACTTGAACGGGTAATTTCTCCGTTTTCTTCTCGCCGGTTTGTTTGTTAGTTGCTGTCACAGCAGTCGTGAATCCATATTGTGAAAAGTTTTCTGAAACATCATTCATCGCATTGTACAATTGCAAGTCAACAGTTGAATGAATTCGGAAGCCATCATTTCGCATGGAACGTTCTGCTAAAATACTATATTTCTCATTCAGTTTCTTATCTTCTTTTAACCGGTCTTTGTCAATTCCATCTTCTTCTGCAATTTTGTCAGCTAGAATAGCGATGGTACTGCGCTGTATTTCATCAGTTAAGTATTCATCTCTGCTCTTAGGTGCAGGTGCAGCAGTTCTGAAATCTTTTGTGATATCGTAGGCGATGGCTTCATTATATTCTTTCTCTGTAATATATTCCGTTTCTTTCATGCGGAATAATACAGTTTTCATCCGATTCACGCCGGGTTTCAGCCCTTCTTCGTCTTTCAAGCCATTTGAGCCATTATAGAATGGTGTATAAGCAAACGGAGCTTGTGGAATCCCCGCGATATAAGCAGCTTGAGCCAGATTCAGTTCTTTTGCAGTCTTATTGAAAATACCTTCTGCAGCCGCTTCAATTCCTGCGACGTTACCGCCGTTTGAATTTCGTCCGTAAGGAATGATATTCAAATAGGCTTCCAGAATCTCTTCTTTCGTCATAAAGTGCTCTAAACGCATCGCGAGCAAGAGTTCCTTTGCTTTACGTTCGTATGAGATTTCGTTCGTTAGAATCTGATTTTTAATAAGTTGCTGTGTTAGTGTGGATCCGCCCGTTTGACTGTCTGAGTTGGTGACGTCCTGGAAAAGTCCGCGGAAAACCGCTTTAGGAACAATCCCGTTATGTGTATTAAAGTACTCATCTTCCGTCGCGTACACGGCGTTGATGACGTAAGGGGAGACGTCCTCGAGTTTGACCTCTTTGCGGTCAATATCAGCTCGTACTTTCCTTAAATACTTTCCATTTGTATAGATTTCGGATGTTTCTTCATAACTTAAAATTTCATCTCGCATTTCCTGTTTGGAACGAAGAGGTTCCTTTTCAACAAGTGAGGCAAAGTAACCCGCCCCTACGGAAGCGCCGAAAACCGTTAACGTCAAACCGATAACGAAGAAAAGCAAAAAGAGATTCCAGATGACGCCAGAGGCAATCCGGGTATTTTTTGCCCATTTGGTTTTCTTGATCGCTTCGAATTTATCTTCAAGTTCTTCAACACGTTTTTTGTCCTGTTTTGTCAATTCGTTCCCTCCTAAAAATCTTATTAATTATAGCATATTCTAACAGTAGTGAACTGAATTTGTTTGACAAATTTCCATTTTCGACTACAATGTGATGTAGTTACTCTTCACAGTGAAGAAGCCGCAGTAGTGGCAGGCGATCCGTATAGAGAGGCAGCGGTAGGTGGAAGCTGCTCGGTATCCTGTTTACGAATTACAGCTTTGGAGTGTTGCGCGGATAGCGGCGTTATTGCTAATAAAGCGGAGATAATATCTCAAGCTGGGTGGTACCGCGCTTACATTTACAGTTAGCGTCCCTGCATGATCTTTTAGATCGTGCAGGGACTTTTTTTGTATTTGTGAAGCAAAAATGGAGGAGGAAGTTAAATGACGATGAACTTATTAGATGATTTAAAATGGAGAGGGCTGCTTTACCAGCAAACGGATGAGGAAGGAATGGCTAAACTGCTAGGCGAACAAAAAGTATCGCTCTATTGCGGCGTCGATCCGACTGCGGACAGCATGCATATCGGACATATTGTTCCACTTTTGACACTTCGTCGTTTTCAGCTGTACGGTCATCGTCCGATTTTACTTATTGGCGGAGCGACAGGGATGATCGGGGATCCATCATTCCGTGCGGATGAGAGACAACTTCAAACTGAAGCGCAAGTGGATGAAAATGTGAAATGCTTAACAGTTCAGCTGGAGCGTTTGTTCGACTTTGCGGATGAAAATGGAGCGCGTCTAGTTAACAATAAAGACTGGATGGGCCCGATGAGTGCGATTGGATTCTTGCGCGACTACGGTAAATTATTGAATGTAAATTACATGTTAGGAAAAGAAAACGTGGCGTCCCGTTTAGAAACAGGGATTTCATTTACAGAATTCACATACATGCTCATTCAAGGGATCGACTTCAACCATTTGTATGATCACTTCGGCTGCCGTGTTCAAATCGGCGGATCGGATCAGTGGGGCAACATCACGACAGGTCTTGAAATCATCCGGAAAACACATGAAGAAGAGACGAAAGCATTCGGAATTACGATTCCGCTCGTGACGAAATCTGACGGTACAAAGTTTGGTAAAACAGCTGGCGGTGCAGTCTGGTTAGATGCTGCCAAGACTTCACCTTATGAGTTCTACCAATTCTGGATCAATGCAGCAGATGCGGACGTTGTACACTACTTGAAGATTTTCACATTCCTGGATCGTTCAGAAATTGAAGAACTCGAGCGTTCGGTTGCAGATGAACCGCATTTGCGTAAAGCACAGAAGACATTGGCTGAAGAAATGACGCGTCTGATTCACGGCCAAGAATCACTTGACCAAGCGATTCGTATTTCTGCAGCGCTATTCAGCGGGGATTTGAAAAAGCTGACAACTTCAGAAATGAAGGATGCTTTTAAAGATGTCCCTACATTCCAAATGGCGAAAGAGGATCACAATATCGTTGAGTTGTTAGTGGAAGCCGGCATTTCACCTTCTAAGCGCCAAGCGCGCGAAGATGTAACAAACGGGGCGATTTCTTTAAACGGTGACAAAGTGACAGATACAGCACACGATGTGTCGTCAGAGGACCGATTAGAAGATGCATTTACGATTGTGCGCCGCGGTAAGAAGAAATACACAATGATTATGTTTGGCTAAGTTGAATAGGAAAAAGAGAGAAGGAGATATTTCCTTCTCTTTTTTTATTGGGGCAAGGGCTCATAACCCGGGGGAAGTGATCATAACTATGTGGGAGCGCTCATAACGCGCGAAAAGTGATCATAACCATGGTGAAGCGCTCATAAATCGCGGAAAGTGCTCATAACCATGGAGAAACGCACATAAATCGCGGAAAGTGATCATAACCATGGGGAAGCGCACATAAATCGCGGAAAGTGATCATAACCATGGAGAAGCGCTCATAAACCGCGGAAAGTGATCATAACCATGGGGAAGCGCTCATAAATCGTGAAAAGTGATCATAACAATAGAGAAACGATCATAAATCAATGAAAAATGGTCTTCACCTTGTGAACAATCGAGGAGGAAGTGGAAATCCTAACTACTCCATTTATCTATCCCTGAATGCGCAGCGAAGCGAAGCACAGCAATTAGTCTTGGTTTCTAAAATTAGGAAAAGAAGGATTGGTCGCGAGTTTGGATATGGGTGGGAGAAGGTATCTTATCGCGGAATCTAGTGAGAATGATCATCACCTAGGAAAAGCTCATAACTCAGCGGAAGCGCTCATAACGCGCGGAAAGTGATCATAACCAATGAGAAGCGCTCATAAATCGTGAAAAGTGATCATAACCATGGAGAAGCGCTCATAAACCGCGGAAAGTGATCATAACCATGGAGAAGCGCTCATAACGCGCGGAAAGCGCTCATAACCTGCAATAAAGTGATCATAACCTAAGAAACAGCACATCCTAAAAATGAACTCAACAAATCAAAAAAATCCCTTCCGGAAACTCCGGAAGGGATGTAAACTCATTATTAACGAGAGTAGAATTCAACGATAAGAGCTTCGTTGATTTCAGCAGAAAGCTCGCTGCGTTCTGGAAGGCGTACGAATGAACCGACTTTAGTGTCAGCATTGAACGCTACGAACTCAGGTACATAGCTGTTGATTTCGATTGATTCGTTAACGATGTCAAGGTTTTGTGATTTTTCACGAAGAGAAATCTCTTGACCTGGCTTCACGCTGTAAGAAGGGATATCTACGCGCTTACCGTCAACAAGGATGTGACCGTGGTTTACAAGCTGGCGAGCTGCACGACGTGTGCGAGCAAGACCAAGACGGTAAACGATGTTGTCCAAGCGAGTTTCAAGAAGGATCATGAAGTTCTCACCGTGGATTCCTTGCATTTTACCTGCTTTGTTGAACAATGTGCGGAACTGACGCTCATTCACACCGTACATGAAGCGAAGTTTTTGTTTCTCTTGTTGTTGAAGACCGTATTCAGAAAGTTTTTTACGCTGATTCGGGCCGTGTTGACCTGGAGCGTAAGGACGCTTTTCGATTTCTTTACCAGTGCCGCTTAGTGAGATACCAAGACGACGAGATTGTTTCCAAGATGGACCTGTATAACGAGCCATGAATGACTCCTCCTCTGTTGGTTTTATTTTGTTGTAAAATAAGACCAGATGCGTTCAATCCCTACGACATTCTGTTTTCATGTATCTTCACCTCTGCAGCCAAGGGTTACAGGATACACCTCAAATTGAGGAACAGACTGAGCAATAGAGAACACACAACTGCTGCAATTATTTTACACAACGATTATCATACCAATATTGAACAGTGACGTCAAGTGATTTCAAGAGAGACTAGAGTCCTTCCAGATTAAATCATTCAAAATGGATACATTGAACTAGTCATAAAGTTGCATTTCGTGTTGCGATGCTATAAAATGATGATAAGTTATTCAAAGTTTCTAATGAATGATAGAGGGTGGCTATATGAAAACAAATGAGCAAATGTATGAATCGATTAAAAGCAACTTACTCGATTTAATGTTAGGTGTAATGCAGAACCTGAATGACCGTGAATTCATCAGCTTGTTTGAAAATCTTTTTAAAATCAACTTTAATGTTACGAAAATAGAGTTCTTTCTATATGAAGACAATCATTTCTATTCTGCAGCTTCTCTTCTTAAACAAGATACCCGTGACGGAGTGGGTGTCGTGGAAACGTTAACGTCACCTATGCTGACTGCAACCTCTTCGGAAACAGAGGATGCGCTGGACTTTGCAGACGATACGCTTATGATTCGAAACGAAAAGAGAGAACCTGTCGCGATGATTCTGGTGAAATCGACGGATGAGTGGCATTCTTTTGCATCCTCTGAGTTTTTCAAGAAGTTCCAGCTGCTAATGGGCAGACTTATTGAAACCATTAAAGGATATCAATCGCTCTACAAGCATTCCCAAAATTATCAAAGCCTGCTTGAAGCGACAAAAACCTTCAATTCAACTATGGAATTAGGGGTCATCCATTCCCAGCTGGTGTCAACGATTTCTAGAAATCTGGATCCGATTCAAGTGGATTTAATTCTTTCACAAGAGCAACTGGATTCGTCTTGTTCATATCGATTGTTCGATTATTCCAATGAGCTGCCGTCAACAGTTGAAGCTTTTCTTTCCGGAGAGCTGGCGCTTGGAAAAGGTGCAGGAAAAGATACCGAAATCTTAAGCGCGCCCGTGAAAGGAATGCAAGGTACGTATGGCATTCTTCAGCTCACAGCTCCTGGTCATTATGTATTTTCACAAATGCAGAAGGAATTCGTTCGGAATATTTCCGAAAGTGCCGGACACGCGATTGAAAATACAAGCTTGTATGATCAGTCCCATCGAATGATTCACGAATTGCAATTGGTCAATGAAGTATCGAAAAAACTTACAGAGCGGCTCACTTTTGAGGAAATGATCACGTACATTAATACTCGTCTTAACGAAACATTTGACCCTGAAGAAGTAGCATTTGTGTATTTTAAAGATCAGCAAGCGCCTGTGCTATCGAAAGAATCAACCGATTATTTCCAAACCCAGGCAGGAAACCGGTATCTAGACTATGCTGAAAGCCGTGTGAGAAAGGAAAATGGAGCTGTATTTATTGCAGATTTGAAGAACGAGGACATTGAGGGCTTCACCCCATATCGTTCACTAATGATTGCTCCTATAGTCATTTCTGAAAAAATAGCAGGATATACTTTGCTGATGCATACAGAAAAATATCATTTTACTTTTGAAGATTTCAAGCTCGTCAGGTCGATTATTAGCCATTCCTCACTCGCACTTTCTAATTCCGCGCTCCGTGAGAAGTTGCAAAACCTTGCGAACAAAGATCAAATGACCGGCTTATATGCGAGAGGCTATTTGGACCGGCATATGTCTTTGGCATTTAAAAAAGGAATCGGCGGTGCCTTCCTTCTATTGGACGTGGATGACTTTAAACAGGTGAACGACCAATTTGGTCATGCTATCGGAGATTCTGTACTAAAACAAACCGCTGACGTTCTGAAATCGAGCGTTACGGATCAGGATATAGCAGGACGGTGGGGAGGAGAAGAATTCGCGGTTTACTTGCCGGGAGCAACTCTTATTGAAGGTAAACGGCTTGCAAAACAGCTGCTTCTAAAAATGCCCCAACTGACGAATCCTTCCGTTACTGTTTCGATCGGTGTGAGTGTGTGGGCACCATCGACTAATCAGGAAACCTATCAGCAACTATTTCAGAATACAGACGAAGCGCTCTACTCGGCAAAATCAGGCGGTAAAAATCGAATTGTTGTCAGTGAATCGGTACTTGCAGAATGACTTGCAAGTACCGATTTTCTTTGAGTTTTGTAGTTCGTAAGCATACAATGAATGTAAGCGTTTACTTCAATGGCGAAAGGTGGATGATTCAAAGTGACTGGCAAAATGCATAAAGATACAGCGACGGTTCACAAAGGCTATGACAGCAGCACGCATCACGGGAGTTTAGCAGTTCCGTTATATCAAACTTCTACCTATGCATTCGACACTGCCGAGCAAGGGGCGAGACGATTTGCAGGGGAAGAAGAAGGCGGCATCTATTCAAGGTTAGGGAATCCGACAGTAAGAGTGTTAGAAGAGCGTATGACGGAGCTTGAAAATGGTGCAGGTTCCCTCGCATTCGGTTCTGGAATGGCGGCTGTCAGTGCAATCTTGACTCATTTGACGAAAACAGGCGATCATATCATCTGTTCACGCGGGATCTACGGATGCACATTCGGTCTTCTTGGAATAATGGAACAGAAGTATAACATTACCCATACCCTGACTTCTATGGGCACAGAGGAAGAAATTGAAGCGGCGATTACGCCTGACACGGTTTGTATCTATATTGAATCACCAATTAACCCTACAATGGAACTCGCTGATCTTCGGGCGGTCGAAGCTGTTGCAAAACGACACAACTTGAAAATCGTCGTGGATAATACATTCGCATCCCCATATTTGCAAAACCCGATCGATTTTGGAGCGGATTTTGTTTTGCACAGTGCCACCAAATATATAAATGGGCATGGAGATGTCATCGCCGGCTTGCTAACAGGTAAAAACAAAGAGGAAATGGATGAGATCCGCGGAAGTGTTCAAAAAGACTACGGGGGAATTATATCTCCTTTCGATGCATGGCTGCTCATACGGGGTTTAAAAACTCTTTCTGTTCGAATGCAGAGACATACTGAAAACGCTACCGGGTTAATGGAGTATTTAAAAACACAAGACTTAGTGGAAGCGATCTTTTATCCATTCGATGAAAACAATCCGCAAGTCGACATCGCTAAGAACCAAATGTCTGCAGGCGGAGGGCTCGTCTCCTTTACGATAAAAGGCGGTCAGCCTGTAGCGCAAACCTTCATGAACCATCTCAACTTAATCAAAATTGCGGTCAGTTTGGGAGACGCAGAAACGCTGATTCAGCATCCGACAACAATGACACACTCAGGAGTACCGGCTGAGGACCGTGAAAAAATGGGCATCAGTGATGGCCTTCTTCGCCTATCGGCTGGATTAGAGCACGCTGATGACCTCATTGCTGATTTGGATCAAGCATTCCTCCAAGTTGCTAAAGCACAGCAAACTTTATCAAGTTAATGAAAACTAAGTAAACAAAAAGCAGCGGAGTGTGAATAGACTCCGCTGCTTTTTGTATGAACGAATCAACCTTAGATATGTCGTAAAAGAACTTCAGCAAACTGTTCCAGACCAGCGCGATCCTCTTCAGAAAACCGGCCGATTTCAGGACTGTCAATATCTAATACGCCGATGAGCTCATCATTTTTCACGAGTGGAATCACGATTTCAGATTGAGAAGCAGAATCACACGCAATGTGTCCTTCAAACGCGTTCACATCTTCAACGACAAGTGTTTCTCTGTTTTTAGCGGAAGTCCCGCACACACCTCTTCCCATAGGAATGCGAATACAAGCCGGAAGTCCTTGGAATGGTCCGAGAACGAGTTCGCCTTCTTCCAATAGATAAAAACCCGTCCAATTCGTACGCTCTAAAAAGTTACTTAGTAAAGCAGAAGCGTTGCTTAAATTTGCAATGCGATTTTTTTCGCCGTCTAACAAAAGTTGCAGCTGATCTGCCAGCTGACGATAACTTTCAGCTGGATGCTTTGAATACTCAATCCCCATGAACATGAAAAACACCCTCTATTCCGTATAGTTAGTTCCTGACAATTAAGCAGGATATCTAATGGAATCATACAATTTTCGAGGTGTTTCACACAAGTAAACAAATTTTCGACGAAGATTCGCCCTTTTTCAACACGAAAATTCTTTAAACGTGTTACTATATAAGGTATTATCAATTGTAGAGTCGTTGCGGAATAGGGGGATGGACAATGGTGAACTACTTCATCATTCCAATCATCATAGTGATTGTGCTGGCTGTTGCAATGTTTTTGTTGAGACGAAAGCATATCCAGGAAATTAGTAAGCTGGAGCATGAAAAGCTTCAGATCCAGCATGAACCGATATTTGAGGAAATGACAAAAGTCAAACAGCTGAATATGACAGGTCAAACAGAGGAGAAATTTGAACGCTGGCGCAACGAATGGACGGAAGTCGTCGATGTGCTCGTGCCGAAAATTGATTCCTTGCTATTTGATACCGAAGAGATGGTCGACCGATTCCGTTTTAAGAAAGCGACTGGAATTGAAAAAGACATCGAACAACAACTGACAGTTTGTGAAGAACGGAAAAATTCGATTTTGCAGGAATTGAATGAACTGATTGGCAGTGAAGAAAAAAACCGTGTGGAAATGGAAACTTTGAAAGAAGAATTCAGGGAAGCACGCAAATCCGTATTGGCTCACCAGCATTCGTTTGGAAGAGCGGTCCCGGCATTGGAAAAAGAACTTGAATATTTCCAGCCTGCATTTGAAGAATACGATGATTTGACAGATAACGGAAATTACTTGCAAGCAAGAGAAAATGTAATTGCAGTGGCATCTAAAGCCAATGAATTGTTCCCGTTAATTAAAGAAATACCTTCTATACTTAGTGAATTACAAAGTAAATTACCATCTACCCTGCGAGAATTACGAAACGGTGTAGAAGAAATGGCAGAAGATGGGTACTACTTAGAACACTTAAACTTGAAATCCTCATTAGCATCGATTGAGCGTGAATCAGAAGAGCTGCTTGGTAAAGTCGAAACTCTAGACGTTCAACCCGTTCAACAGCGGTTGGCTGAAATCGATGAGAGTTTGGATTCGTTCTATGATTCCTTAGAAGAAGAAGTAAAAGAGCGGCAGTATATGGAACAAAACTATAGTGATGTTGCCAGTAAATTAGTGTCGGTCAAAGCATTTGCTAAAGAGATTGCAGATGAAGCATTATTCGTGCAGCAAAGCTATCGCTTAGATGAAAAAGAAGCGGCGGTTCCTAAAGGCTTCCTTGTGGACTTATCAGAAGCTGCTAAGCAGTTTGAATTGTTAACGAGCCAAGGAGAGAACGGAGAGTCTGCGTACTCAGGACTGGCACAGGACTTGCGTACAGTAGCTGAAACGCTGGATCGTGTTGAAATGGAAACCGTTTCGTTCCAAGATCGTATTAAAAGCCTTCGAACAGATGAAATAAGTGTTGTTAAACGGTTGGAACAACTTACGCGAACGTTACAGGAAACGGAGCGTAAACTTTTGAAAGCCAATATTCCAGGAGTACCCGATGATATCGAAGTTCGTTTAGAAGAAGCGGATGAACAGATCTTTATCGTTCAGAATGGATTGGAAGAAGTTCCGCTTAATATGGCACTCGTTGAAGAGTATATAAACAACGCTGAAAAAGTAGTTCACGAAGTCGTTTCGAAAATTGATGAGATGTTGGAAAATGCATTGCTGACGGAACAAATCATTCAATATGGAAATCGATATCGCGCATCTCATCCAGCAATGCACGCCCGATTGCTGGAAGCAGAAATGGCGTTTAGACAATTCCGTTATGCAAAAGCTCTGGAAGAGGCAGCTACGGCTGTTGAAGAAGCGGAGCCTGGAGCGATGAAGCGAATTGAAGAATTATTACAAGAGCACGTACAGTAAGTGTCACCTTCAGCCACCCGCACAATGCGTGCAGGTGGCTTTGTGCCGCTTAAGTTGCATGAAAGGACGAGATCATGATGATTTACCTGGATAATAGTGCAACGACGATTCCCGACGCGGAAGTTCTAGAGACTTTTACACGAGCCAACTTGGAGTACTATGCGAATCCAGCTTCCCTTCATCAAGCTGGGAACCAAGCAGAACGGCTCCTGGAATCTGCAAGGAAGCAAATTGCAGCACTGGCCGGAGATTCTGAAGGCACAGTGATTTTCACTTCTGGGGGTACGGAAGCAAATAATTTAGCAATAATCGGGTATGCAAGAAGCCTTAAACATCGTGGAAATCATATAATTACAACTGAGATCGAGCATGATTCAGTTCGGAATGCGTGTCTTCATCTTGAAACCGAAGGGTTTGAAATCGATTTCCTATCAGTGAATGAAGCAGGTGAAGTATCCCCTGAAGAACTGAGACAAAAGATTCGAAAAGAGACCATTTTAGTAAGTGTCATGCATGTGAATAATGAAATTGGAACTGTGCAGCCAATCGAAGCGTGTTCGAAAGTGGTACGCGACCATTCCCGAGCAATTTTTCACTCGGATTGTGTGCAGAGTCTGGGAAAGATTTCTTTGCCCTATCCGGAATGGGTGGACGCGGTAACACTTTCAGCGCATAAAATTCATGGGTTAAAAGGGACTGGCTGTTTATTAACAAAGAAATTCAAAGAGCCCGAAGCAATTTCTTTTGGCGGTGGCCAAGAACACGGTTATAGAAGCGGCACCGTCAATACACCTGGTGCGGCTTCGTTTGCGAAAGCAATCCGCAAAGTTTTGGAGGGAAATGATGTCACCAAGTACCAAAGATGGAACCGCCGGCTGCGAAAAATGATGGAGTCCGAAAAACTGGTCCGGATTTGTTCGCCTGCAGAAGGCAGCCCTCACATATTCACAATTGCGTTTAAAGGTATTACTGGTGAAGTCGCAGTGAATTACTTCCAGCAACGTGGAATCATGGTTTCCACCTCCAGTGCATGTTCGTCCAAAGCAAACAAAGTAAGCCATGTCATCCAAGCAATTCATCTGCCGGATGACTATCGTAAAGGTGTGATTCGAATTAGTTTCGGCAAGAAGAATATAGATGATGAAATTGAGATACTGGCACAAGTGATTCAGGAGTTTTTGAAGACCATCAAGAAAGGGATGAAGCAGCATGATATGGAATGAACTTCTCATAAGATACGGAGAAATGTCCTTAAAAGGGCGAAATCGAAAAGTGTTTATACAAAAACTTACAGCGAATATCAAGCAAATTCTTCACGACTTACAATCGGTTAAACTAAAAGCAGAGCGTGATCGGATGTTTTTATACGCAACAAGCGATGATCTTGAACAAGCGATAGAGCGACTCTCAGACGTGGCTGGTATACAATCCTTTAGTCCGATAGCGAAATGCGAATCGACAGTAGAAGCGATTCAGCAAACCGCGCTTGCCATCTTTGAAACCGAGGACACGGAGGAGAAGACGTTCAAGGTTGAAGTACGCAGAACGGATAAGTCATTCCCGTTAGTTACTGGGGAGCTGCAAAGAGAAATCGGCGGCACCATCTTAAAAGCGCATTCCAATCTGAGTGTGAACGTAAAAAAACCGGATATTTTATTGCATATTGATATTCGGAATGATGGTTCATTCCTTTCGTCGAAAGTTTATAAAGGTGCTGGCGGAATGCCTGTAGGTTCAAATGGAAAGTCTTTACTAATGCTTTCTGGCGGAATTGACAGTCCTGTCGCCGGATACTTAATGATGAAGCGCGGAGTTACTATAGAAGCTATTCATTTCGCAAGTCCTCCATTTACGAGTGAGCAAGCTCAGGAAAAAGTTATTGAATTGGGACGGCAAATCAGCGCATATGGCGGAAAGATAAAGCTGCACATCATTCCATTCACCGATATTCAGCAAGCTATTGTAAAACAAGTTCCTGAAAACGTATCCATCACATCCACGAGAAGAATCATGATGCGAATTGCAGATCAGCTCAGAAATGAAATCGGTGCACTCGCGATTGTGACTGGCGAAAGCTTGGGACAAGTAGCGAGTCAAACTCTCGAAAGTTTTACAGCCATTAATGCAGTTACTTCGACACCGATATTACGTCCGCTTATTGCGACAGACAAACTGGAGATTATCCAAATCGCTAAAAAGATCGGCACATATGAAACATCAATTCAGCCTTTTGAAGACTGCTGTACTGTTTTCACGCCATCCAGCCCGAAAACAAAACCGCGTTTAGAAAAAGTGGAGTTCTACGAAAGTTTCATCGGCTTCGAGCCGATGATAATGGAAGCCATTCAAAACCGCACAATCATCGACTGTTTTATTGAAGAAAAAACGGACGAATTTAGTGACTTGTTGTAAAGATCCTTCTTGAATTGCCCTGAAAACAAGTAATCGACTTTGTTGAAAAGAGTGATTCGAACGGTCGATTCATATTTTAATGTAAATTTTTTTAATGCTTAATACTATGTCGGTTTCCTTGAAAGTGTTGATTAGAAAGGGTTTTAGACACTTTTTAATGGCTGATTTCATAATATGAAAAAGATACCATTTCCTTTGTGTGCATGAATTTACCCAATCGGTACATTCTATGGTCACAAGGGAGGTGACATCAACATGGCAAACTCAAACAGCGGCAATTCAAACCAACTTCTAGTACCAGGAGTTCAACAAGCGCTTGACCAAATGAAGAACGAAATCGCTTCAGAATTTGGAGTTCAGCTTGGAGCAGACTCAACATCGCGTGCCAACGGTTCCGTCGGCGGAGAAATTACTAAGCGATTGGTTCGTCAAGCTCAGCAACAAATGAAAGGTTATCAAGAATAAATAACCGTTCGGACTGCCCCCATAAGGGGGGCAGTTTTTTTAGTATGTGGAGAAAAACTTAAAACATAACTAGGTTTCTTTTTGAATTGCATAAATTTTAGATGTATACTGACTATATTGTTTAAAAGGGGGAGACTTCATGAAAAGAGAAGAACTGCTTGCACCTGAGGACTATAATATTGTATCTGAAATTGAAAAGTACGCAGATGGAACAAATAAGAGAGCATTAATTTACGTCGACTCAGAAGGCAATAAAAAGGAATATACATATGATGAGTTGATGGAAGAAGCAAATCGAGCAGCTTTTGTTTATGGAGCAAACGGTTTGAAAAAAGGAGACATCCTATTAGTGATGGTCCCAAGGTTAATTGAAGCGTATGTTGCATATATAGGAGCGTTAAAAGCAGGAATAGCAGTAATTCCTTCATCTGAGATGCTGCGGGCATCAGAAATTGAATACCGATTAGCGCATAGCGGCGCAAAAGCAATTGTTGCGTATGAAGCATTTACAAGTCAGCTGTCTGAAGTACAAGGCATCGAAAATGTCACGTTGTTTGTTGTTGGAAAAGCAGACGCTGGAAGTGTGTCTCTGACTAACGAGATGAAAAAAGCACCCGCTCAATATGAGGCTGCACCTACAAAAGCCGGTGATATGGCATTTTTATCGTATACATCGGGAACCACGGGCAAACCAAAAGGTGTTGTACATACGCATGGATGGGGATACGCTCACCTTCGAACGACTGGTGAGAATTGGTTAGGCATTCAAGAAGGAGATATGGTTTGGGCTACAGCGGCACCAGGATGGCAAAAGTGGATTTGGACACCGTTCCTTGCTGTGTTAGGAAGCGGTGCAACGGGTCTTGTATACAATGGCAAGTTTGATGTGAAAACGTACATGGAGATGATCAAGACGTATCAAGTAAATGTTCTCTGCTGTACACCGACAGAATACAGATTCATGGCAAAAGCCGAGGACTTAAGCAGTTATGATTTGTCTTCTCTGCGCAGTGCTGTATCCGCAGGGGAACCGTTGAATAAAGAAGTCATCGATACATTTGAAAAAGTGTTTTCTCTTCAAGTAAGAGATGGCTATGGTCAAACTGAAAATACATTACTAGTTGGAACGATGGTTGGCATGGATGCAAGACCAGGATCTATGGGAAAACCGACGCCAGGAAACCGTGTGGAAATCATTAATGATGAAGGTAAGCCGTCACAAGTGGGAGAAGTGGGAGATATCGCTGTTCACGTTTCAACGCCTGCTTTGTTTAAGGAGTACTTGCGAGATCCTGAGCGCACGGCGATGCAATTCAGAGGGGAGTATTATATCACTGGAGATCGCGCGAAAAAAGATGAGGATGGATACTTCTGGTTTGAGGGCCGGGGAGATGACATCATCATTAGTTCCGGCTATACAATTGGACCGTTCGAAGTAGAGGATGCATTAACAAATCATCCTGCAGTAAAGGAATGCGCAGTTGTCGGAAGCCCGGATGAAGTTCGGGGAACGGTCGTTAAGGCTTTCATCGTCTTACGGGATCCATCTAAGAAAGATGACAGTGAGCTGGTAAAAGAGTTGCAAGATCACGTAAAACAGCGTACAGCACCCTATAAGTACCCGCGGAAAATTGAATTTGTTGAAGAACTGCCGAAAACAGCATCCGGAAAAATCATGCGTGTTCAGCTTCGAAAACAAGAGGTAAAGTAAAATTCAGGACTGAGATTTCAATAATCTCAGTCCTTTAATTTGCTAAAGGCTTTACCTTGCTAACGTGCCCCCTTATAATTGAGAGATATTTCGTGCAGCTAAATGCTGTGAATAGGGGGCAGGCACTTGCAAACACAACAAAAAGGCGCACTATGGGTGTTCACCGCCTATGTATTATGGGGATTCATGCCGATTTATTGGAAAAGTCTTCACCACGTTAGCAGTGGAGAAATTTTAGTGAATCGTATCATCTGGGCATTCCTTTTAACAGTTTTGGCTCTATTACTGATGGGGCAAGGGGGAAAATTGGTTAACGATTTAAAGGAACTTTGGAGGACGCAAAAGCAATTTTGGAGTCTTTGTGCGGCTTCGTTTCTTGTGACAATCAACTGGTTTACGTATATATGGTCAGTGAATCATGACTTTATCGTACAGGCGAGCCTCGGGTATTACATAAATCCGTTAGTTTCTGTATTGTTAGGAATCATCTTCTTAAAAGAGGCATTGAATCGAAACCAAAAAGCGGCATTCCTCCTTGCAGCGGTGGGAGTTACGATTTTAACAATCCATTATGGTGTTTTTCCGTGGATATCCTTTGTATTGGCAATCACGTTCGCTCTGTATGGCCTTATTAAAAAGCATATTAAAGTTGACGCAACAAGAGGACTTGCCATTGAAACGGCGTTTACAGTTCCGATCGCTCTAATAGCATATGGCTGGATTTTTTCAACGGGAGATGCTGTTATAATGGATACGAATCCATTAACGGTTGTATTGCTTATTTTAACAGGCATTGCAACGGCTTTACCGTTAGTGTTTTTTGCGAAAGGTGTTCCATCCATTCCGCTATATGTAACGGGCTTTCTTCAATATATAGCTCCAACGATGATGCTGATTATTGGCGTTCTTATTTACGGAGAATCGTTTGGTAAGTTTGAATGGCTCAGTTTTGCCTTCATTTGGATTGCATTATTAGTGTTTACGGTGCCGGAAGTGCTGCGTTATGTAAGGAATAAAAGAATGATGGTTCGTATTGATAAACATGAATCTTCGCACCAATCTTAATTCGGATGAAACATTCTGTTTGCTCATACGTACACGTACTATGAACTAAAGGAGGAATTTTGAAATGTCGACGAAACGATGGATTGCCTTAATATCGGCTGCAGCCTTAGTTGTTGTCTCAATCGGTGTTAACTCGCTCTCATTCATATTTACAAGGGATTTTAACGCGTTATTTGATGAAAGCTTTGCTATGGGTGGACCGACTTACGAAGAAAGTATAATCGACCAAGGTGATTCTACAGAGCGCATTGCAGTGCTGGATGTGAGTGGGGTTATTCAAGATACAGGGCCTGCATCACCTTTTGCAGCGGCAGGCTACAATCACCAAAACCTTCTGAATCAGCTGGCTGATATTCGTGAAGATGAAACGGTGAAAGGGATGGTATTGCACGTAGACTCACCAGGCGGCGGGGTTTTGGAGTCATCAGATATTTATGATGAAATCATTGCTATCCAAGAAAATCGAGATATTCCTATCTACGTGTCGATGGGATCGATGGCAGCTTCAGGAGGCTATTATATTTCAGCTCCTGCGGATAAAATCTTTGTTCATCCCGAGACAATTACAGGTTCGATTGGCGTAATTATGGAAAGTTTGAATTATGCTGAGCTGGCAGACAAAATCGGTATTGATTTTAATACGATCAAAACAGGACCTTATAAAGATATGATGAGTCCGAATCGTAAAATGACACAGGCAGAAAGAGATATGCTTCAAGAAATGATCAACGACTCTTATGAACGATTTGTGGGAATCGTAGCTGATGGCCGCGGCATGACCGTAGCCGACGTTAAGAAAGTGGCGGATGGACGAATCATGAATGGCCGCCAAGCGATTGAATCAGGACTTGCGGACGATTATGGAAAATTACCAGATGTCATTGATGCGCTAATTTCAGAGTCAGGATTAGAAAATCCGACTGTATTTGAATATAGTTCCACAGATAGTTTTTCTTCGTTATTCGGAACGAGTGTATCTGGATTGTTTAAGAAAAATGCTGATGCAGAGTTGATCCAAAAACTTCTGACTGACTACCAAGCACCGCGCATGATGTATTTGTATGGTGAACGTTAAGGGGAGGTGTTGACAGAATGTCTGAACAAATGGAACAGCCAATCGAAGAAGTTAAAGAAATTCAGATTCAATCTGAACCGGTTCAACAGGAATCCTTTGCTCCGCGAACACAAGAATTCATCAAGAAACCAGCTGGATTTTGGATTCGATTTTGGGCGTATTTGATTGATATCATTATAGTAGGAGCAGTCAGCGGTATCCTGATAAAGCCTATTTTCAGGATAGGCGATTTCCCGATCAAGGATCCGATATTTTTGCTGTATAGCCCATATAAGCTCATCATGCTCATTCTATTCCTTGCGTACTTCTTACTGATGACAAAGTTTTTCAGTCAAACTGCCGGGAAAATGATTATGGGAATCCGGGTTGTTAAAAAGAGCGGGGAACCACTTGGATGGGGATCACTTCTTTTTCGAGAAGTCGTAGGACGTTATATTTCTAAAACATTGCTGATTCCGTATTTACTTGTGATCTTCATGCCACGTAAAGAGGCGCTGCATGACTTGTTTGCGGATACAGAAGTTATTCATGAACAAATTTATGAAAAACTGAACACAGTCAACACAGTTACAGTAGATGAGAGCCGTCAGTTGCAAGGCGATCAGTCTATCTAGTAAGATAGATGGATACTGAAAGGAGAATCTTAATGACTTCAACTACATTCAAGAATAATCCTGTTACATTGGCCGGAAAACAACTAAAAGCGGGCGACAACGCTCCGGATTTCACAGTGCTGGCAAATGATCTTCAACCCGTGACTCTCGATGATTCCAAAGGGAAGATTCGTCTAATCAGTGTCGTTCCTTCAATCGACACGGGTGTTTGTTCTAAACAAACACATAGATTTAATGAAGAGGCTGGAAAGTTTGGAGACGATGTGGAAGTTATGACGATTTCTGTTGACCTTCCATTCGCACAAGCCCGTTACCGTTCCACAGAAGAAATCGGCAATATCCAGATTCTATCGGATCACAAAGATCTATCGTTTGGAGAGGCCTACGGGGTGGCAATTCAAGAACTTCGTCTGCTCGCTCGTTCAATTTTTGTAATTGATAAAGATGACAAGATTGCTTACTCCGAATATGTTAGTGAAGTAACCGATCACCCGGATTACCAAGAGGCTTTGGATGCTGTGGAGAAATTGAAAGCGTAAGTGTTAGGCAGCTGTTGCCTGAAGAAAACCCATCCGGCTGTCGGATGGGTTTTTCATGGCGGCTGTCAGGCGGGATAACGTATTGAAAAGAAGGAAGAAGAGGGATTCCAATGAAAACAAATACAGAACAGATCTTTACGTATTTAGATGAAGCAGCAAGTAAGGACGAAGCACTTTACTTGGAGCAGCTTATTGAAGCTTGCCAAAGTTGGAGAGAAGGGACAGCTGGTCCTGACTTACAAGGTGAAGTCACGAAAGAAGAGATACGTCGCGGGCTACAACTTGCGATTTTAAAAGGGATGAGACAAAATGTGCAGCCTCATCATCAGATGACTCCAGATGCAATCGGAATGCTGATCGCTCGTATCGCAAGTTCGCTGCTGCCTGAAAAAGAAAGGGTTGAATTGCTGGACCCTGCAGCTGGAACAGGTAATTTACTGTTAACTGTCATGAATTCACTGGATGTGCCAGTATCTTCAGTGGCAGTTGAAATCGATGAGTTGCTGGCAAGATTGATTGTAACGGGTGCCGATCTTATGGAGCAGACTGTTCAAATTTACGTACAAGATGCACTGCGTCCGTTACTGGTAGATCCAGTTGACTTAGCGGTATGTGATTTACCGGTCGGTTATTATCCTGATGATGAAAACGCGCTGAATTTTGAAATGATGCCTGCAGAAGGACATGCCTATGCTCATCATTTGTTCATTGAACAAACGATCCATCATTTGAAGCCTGAAGGTTATGGAATATTTATTGTACCTTCTACGTTATTTGAATCTGCACAAGCGGGTGAGTTGCACACGTATTTGAAAAAGCACACGGTGATTCGGGGGATTTTACAATTACCGCAAACACTGTTCAAAAATGCGGCTCAATCTAAAAGCTTGCTGATTTTGCAAAAACCTTCCGAACAAGCAATGCCAACTCCAGATGTATTGCTTGCTGCTGTCCCGGATATGACGGACAAGCAAGCGATGATGTCATTCTTTAACAATATAGAAGACTGGGCAAAAGAAAATGTGAAGTAAGTAAAAAAAGTGTCCTTCTCGTAATGAGAAGGACACTTTTTGCGTTTACTTATGCGCCTTCGGGTGTACGAACAACGAGTACGTCACATTTTGCTGCGCGTACGATATTCTCTGATACACTGCCGATTAGGAAACGCTCAACCGGATTTAAACCAGTTGCACCACAAATGATCAAATCCGCTTCGATCTTTTTAGGGATTTCTCTTGGAATCATTGTTTTCGGTGAACCATATTCCACAATAACATTCACGTGTGTTAATCCGGCAGCTGCTGCTTGTTCTTTGTATCCTTCAAGCAACTCTACAGCATAAGATTGAGCGCGCTCGGCGATTGAACGGTCATAGGCTTCAACAGCGGAGTACGAACGTGTGTCGATGATGTTGACAAGGTTCAAGTTAGCGTCGTTACGTTTAGCAATCGCTACTGCTTTTTTGAAAGCCCATTCCGACTCTTTTGATCCGTCTACCGCAACAATGATTTGGTTGTATACTAATGACATCGTTACCACACTCCTACATTTAAATTATCCTTCTATAAGTACTATACTCCAAATCTCTCACTATTTCCTTCTTAACTATTAAAAATCGGCAAATTAAAAATATTTGTTGTTCAATGCAAATAATACGGCAAAAAAGAATACTATCTGCTACACTTATTGTGCAAAGGTTTGAACGGTACATACTGGACAGCCGAACACATTCATTGAGGAGGAACTAACTATGCGTATTGGAGTACCTAGAGAGATAAAAAACAACGAAAATCGTGTCGCAATGACACCAGCTGGAGTATTCAACTTGAAATCAGCGGGGCACGAGGTGCTTATCGAAACACAGGCAGGATTCGGCTCTAATTTTACAGATGAAGAATACCGTGAAGCGGGTGCTGAGATTGTTGCAACTGCAGCTGAAGCGTGGGCAGCAGAAATGGTTATGAAAGTAAAAGAACCCGTTTCTTCTGAGTATGGTTATTTCCGTGAAGGTCTCATTTTGTTCACGTATTTACATCTGGCTTCCGAAGTAGAGTTAACAAAAGCATTACTGGATAATAAAGTAATCGGAATTGCGTACGAGACGGTTCAATTACCAAACCGTTCGTTGCCGCTGCTTGCGCCAATGAGTGAAGTGGCTGGCCGTATGGCAACTCAAATTGGAGCTCAGTACTTGGAGAAAATGGAAGGCGGGAAAGGAATTCTGCTTTCAGGCGTACCGGGTGTTCAACGCGGTAACGTTACCGTGATTGGCGGAGGACAAGCTGGAACGAATGCAGCCCGCATTGCAATCGGAATGGGAGCTCGTGTTACAGTTTTGGATCTATCAGTGGAACGGCTTCGTCAGCTGGATGAATTGTTCGGAGATGATGTCCAAACATTAGTGTCGAATCCATTTAACATCGCTACTTCTGTAAAAGATGCAGATCTAGTAATTGGCTGTGTACTGATTCCAGGAGCGCGTGCACCTAAACTTGTAAGTGAAGAGATGGTTAAATCGATGTCACCAGGTTCTGTATTGGTTGATATTGCGATTGACCAAGGCGGTATTTTTGAAACTTCAGATCGTATTACAACGCACGACGATCCAACATATGAAAAATTCGGCGTCGTCCATTATGCAGTTGCAAATATGCCAGGTGCTGTTCCGCGTACTTCTACAATGGCGCTTACAAACGTAACGGTTCCTTACGCGTTACAAATTGCGAACAAAGGATACAGCCAAGCTTGTTTAGACAACGAAGCGCTGCTTAAAGGGGTTAACACGCTTGAAGGCTACTTGACGTATAAAGCGGTATCTGAAGCACAGGGAATCGAATATGTATCTGCTGAATCTTTATTGAGCCGATAAAAGAAGAATCAAAAAAGCAGAGGCCGCAAATTGCGGGCTCTGCTTTTTCTAGTTACTTAATAATCTTAAGTTCTTTCGGAAACTTCGTCAGCACTTCAATTCCGTCTGCAGTGACAACAACGTCATCTTCAATACGCACACCAGTGATTGCTGAATTGTAGATACCCGGCTCAATTGTAAAGACCATGCCTTCTTCCAATTGGAAGTCGTTTGCTCCATGGATGGATGGGAACTCGTGAACAGAAATTCCGAGGCCGTGTCCAAGGCGGTGAGTGAAGTACTCTCCGTATCCAGCTTTTGTGATGACTTCGCGCGCAGCTTTATCCAGTTCACTTGCACGTACGCCTGGTTTTACAAGATCGATTGCTGCCTGATTGGCAAAACGAACTGCTTCGTAAATGCTGCGCTGTTCGGCAGATGGCTCACCAAACGAAACTGTTCTCGTAATATCCGAACAATATCCTTTATGGACTACTCCGAGGTCCATTAAAACAAAATCACCTTGCTGGATTTTACGTTCTCCCGGTGTTCCGTGTGGAGAAGCGGTTTTAGGACCTGATAAAACAGTAGTATCGAAGGACATCTTTTGAACGCCTTTTTTCTTCAGCGCAAACTCAATAGCTGTTTGGAGTTCAAGTTCACTAACACCTTCAGCAATATTTTCGCACGCTACTTCGATTGCATAGTCCGCTAAAGCGGCAGCTTCGCGGAGCAGTTGAAGCTCCTCTGCATCTTTATGGCTGCGCATTGTATTCAGCTGTTCATCTAAACGAGAGAATTCTGCCTCAGGGAAGAGCTCTGTCATACGTTCCAGACGCTCAACAGTCAGGTGAGATTTTTCGATTGCGATTGAACTAAGAGTCCCCGCTTTACGTTTCACTTCAGCTAGTACAAACTCCCAAGCGTCATCCGTGTCCTCGTAACCGACCGTTCCGAAATCCCAGCCTGCAGATTTCACATCGGGAACTTCCATGAGCGGGCAGACGATGAATGGCTCTGCGTTTTTGAAAATCATGACGCCAAGAAGGCGCTCGTGGGGGTCACTGCTGAATCCTGATAGGTAAAAAATGTTATCAGGTGTCGTTACGAATGCCGCCTCTACGTTATTGTCCTCTAAATACTGTTGAATCGTTTTAAGTTTTGTCATAGTTATTCCTCCTTAATCACAACCCTATCATACCAAAAAAGAGGGTTTACATGGGGTTTCACGAATTGATAGAAAGGAAAGAACACTAAGTGGAGGTGTCAAAACCAATGGAAGTTTCTTATCATGGACATTCAATCGTAAAGATTAAAACAAACGACAAAGTGATTTTGATCGATCCTTATATTACAGGAAATGATTTAACGGATTTAAAAGCAGCGGACGAAAAGCCGGATGTCATCTTGTTGACGCATGGACACAATGATCATGTAGGGGACACGATTGAAATTGCAAAAGCGAGCGGGGCATTAGTGGTTGCGCCGAACGAACTTGCCGTATGGCTTGGATGGCAAGGATTAGAAACACACGGCATGAACATTGGGGGAGCGTGTGAATTTGATTTTGGAACGGTAAAGTTCACGAAGGCATTTCACAGTTCATCCTACACAACTGATGACCAGCAGCTGATCTACATGGGAATGCCTGCCGGAATCTTGTTCATGGCAGAAGGAAAAACGATTTACCATGCAGGAGACACGTCACTCTTTGGTGACATGGAACTGATCGGCAAGCGTCATGCAATCGATATCGCATTTTTACCGATAGGTGATAACTTTACGATGGGACCTGAAGATGCTGCATTTGCGGTAGAACTGCTATCGCCGAAGTTGTCAGTTCCAGTTCATTACAATACGTTTCCGCCAATCGTACAAGATCCAGAGGACTTCAAAAAACTCGTCAGAGATCATGAAGTACTCGTGATGAAAGCTGGTGAAGTGGTCCAGCTTTGAGTCAACTGGGCTGGCAGAGATAATTCTCTCCCAGCTCGGTTATTTTTTATGGATTTATGGTAAACTGAAGGTAGGCATACATAGAAAAAGGTGAATGCAATGTCGACAAAGCATGAACAGATTTTGCGCCACATTGAAGACCTCGCTGTTGGTGAGAAAATTTCAGTACGGCAAATTGCAAGAGCGCTCACAGTTAGTGAGGGAACTGCATACCGTGCGATTAAGGAAGCAGAGAACAACAAACTTGTAAATACAATCGAGCGTGTCGGGACGGTGCGAATCGAGAAGAAGAAAAAAGAGAATATTGAACGGCTGACGTTTGCTGAAGTTGTAAACATTGTGGACGGGAGTGTGCTGGGAGGAAGCGGTGGATTACATAAAACGCTGACTAAATTCCTGATTGGTGCCATGCAGCTGGATGATATACGCCGTTATATCGACGCGGGAAGTCTGCTGATTGTTGGAAATCGCCAAAAGGCCCACCAGTTAGCTCTAAGCGAAGGGGCAGCGGTTTTAGTGACAGGCGGTTTTGATACAACGGATGAAGTGAAAAAGTTAGCGAATTCTCTTGACTTGCCGGTTATTACAACGACCTACGACTCGTTTACCGTTGCGACCATGCTGAACCGGGCTATCAGTGACCAAATGATTGAAAAGGATATCCTTCTTGTAGAAGACATCCAGCACCAACTTTCAAATACGTCTACACTGTTTATACAAGAGACGGTTGGTCAATTTAACAAACTTAGCCGTGAAACTTCACACTCAGCGTTTCCCGTTATTGAAAGAAATGGCCGGGTTGTTGGAATGGTCACATCTAAAGACGTCGTCGGAAAACAGGAATCCGAACCGTTAGGAAAAGTCATGACGGCTTCACCGATTACAGCGACTGGCAAGATGAGCGTTGCATCGGCTGGCCACATAATGGTATGGGAGGGAATAGATTTACTCCCTGTTGTGACAGAAGCGGGTTTGCTGGATGGTGTCATTAGCAGACAAGATGTTCTGAAAGCTTTCCAATTGGCACAGCGCCAGCCGCAGCAAGGCCAAACCATTGACGATATCGTAAAGAACCAAATGCACTCGGATACGGAAAATCCTCAAAATGTAATTTTTGAAGTGATTCCGCAGATGACCAATCAGCTTGGATCATTGTCCTATGGTGCTTTGACCACATTGTTGGCCGAAACAGGCAACCGCGCGATTAAGCTTACCAAACGCGGGGAAAGTGTTCCAGAGAACTTATCAATCTATTTTATGAGACATGTTCAGCTTGGAAGCAGTGTCACTGTGGAACCACAAATTCTGCACATGAGCCGGCGTGTCGTGAAAATGGATATTACGCTATACTCAGAAGGTGAAATGATTGGTAAAGCACTAGTCACCTATCAGCTGTTGGAACGATAAAAAAACGCTGATGCAATAGGCATCAGCGCTTGTTCAACCGAGATTCTTCATCGACAAATTGAGTGTAATACTTATCGGCTTTCCAGTTAAAGATGGATACATAGCCTCCAAGTACGATGAAGATCCCAGAAATCACATAAGTTGTAACCCCGCCAAACAGCATAAGCTGGTTGATACCGAAAAAGACAAGCAAGAGTCCTAAAAACATCCCCGCTTTCGATGAAAACATCTTTTTTCGAATAGGGAACACTTGACTTGTCCGGAATTGCCGGGTTTTAAAGTAAAAGTAGAATACTGCCGAAGCAATAATCAAGAATACAAGTATGAAATTTAAAGTCTTCACAGTATAGCCCTCCAAAAGAATCCAGCACTGCTTCTATTGTAGCGGCTTTATAACTCAAATGCGACCGCAATTCTTTAAATATCGGAGGAAATGAAAAATGAAAAGACAAATCATTGACACAATTGAACAGCATTCTACGATTATTATTCATCGGCACGTCCGCCCTGACCCTGATGCTTTCGGTTCGCAAGTGGGATTAATGAAACTGATTCAAGCGAATTATCCTGACAAAAACGTCTACGCTGCAGGAAGTGACGATGGACAGTTGTCATTTCTCGCTGGACAGGATCTTGTAACCGATAACATGTACGAAAATGCATTAGTCATCGTAACCGATACAGCAAACACCGAACGGGTAGATGGACAATCGTACCTGAAAGGAAGCCGCTTAGTGAAAATTGACCATCATCCAAATGTGGATCCGTACGGGGATGTATTGTGGGTCGATACAGATGCGAGTTCTTGTTCAGAAATGATTTATGAACTATTTGCTGAAGGCAGAGACGTTAAAGGGTGGAAGCTTCCAGATGAATCGGCGAGACTTCTGTTTGCTGGAATTGTAGGGGATACAGGCAGATTCATGTATCCGAGTGCGACAGGAAAGACATTTGAAATCGCCAGCGAATTAATCAAATACAATTTTGACCGGCAGCAAATCTTTGCAGGGATGTATGAAGTGGAAAGAAATCTCCTTCACTTGCAAGGGTACGTTTACCAAAACTTCACAATCGATGAAAATGGAGCAGCCTATATTAAGCTCACAAAAACGATTTTAGAACAATTCGATGTGAAAGCAGAAGAAACGTCTTCACTCGTCAGTTCACTTGGAGATGTTAAAGGCATTTGTGCGTGGCTGATATTTGTAGAAGAAGAGGATCAGATTCGTGTTCGCTTGCGCTCTAAAGGAATTGTCATTAATAATTTGGCGGCTGAATACGGCGGCGGCGGCCATCCGCTAGCTGCAGGTGCCTCAGTTAAGACGTGGGAAGAAGCAGATGAAGTGATTCAGAAAGTACAATCGTTATGTGCATGTAACTAGTGAATGGAGGGATAGACAATGAAGCTTGTTTATCCGCAAATTATTACGGGAGCCGACTTACTTAACGGCATTATAAAGCTTGACCGTCTGGCTCCTCTTCTGCAAAGAAGAGGGGCTGTTTCGGCTGCAATTGTAAATTCGACTCTTTCAGGGATCCGGTCGTTTTGGAAAGTCATGACGAAGTATGGCATTCATCCAGTCATCGGGCTCTCCGTGAAGATTGAACTGGCGACTGGAGAAACGCCAATATGCTACATCTATGCAAAAAATGAAGCAGGCTTTCGTCAGTTATTAAAGATTAGCAGTGCTGCGGCAACGCGTGAACCTGAAAACTTGCCTGAAAAATGGTTGAAATCCTATACTGCGAACTGCGCCGTTATTTTTCCGCTTACAGATCCCTCTTGGAACGAAATCCGAACTGCAGATACGATCCAGCTTTTAAAAATGCATTGCTCGACAAAAGAACTTTATATAGGAATTTCACGTGCGGCTGGAGCGGTGCATCCTGAGGAACCATCGATTGAACAGCTGGCCGCTTCCGAAGGTCTTGCCATTGTTGCGAGCCACGAAGCGAGATTTATTAATCCTGAAGACGCATTCAGTTTTGAAGCAGCACAAGCAATTCGTGACGGTTTCAAGTTAAATGACCCAGCACGTCCTGAGAATTTATATAATGACGCCTACGTACCTGAGCAGCAAGAACTGGAACAATGGTTCGCGGGTAAAGAGCATTGGTTGGAAAAAGCAGCGGAAGTGCTAATGGCTTGTAACGTGCAGTTGCCGAAAAAGCACTTGCTCATGCCTAAATTCCCTGTAAGTGAAAATAGATCCGCTGCGCACCTGCTTGAAGCTCAATGCCGGGAAGGCTTAGAAAGGCACTTCGGTCAGATTTCCAACGCATACGAAGAGCGTCTTCGAACCGAATTAGATGTGATTACAGAAATGGGCTATCAGGATTATTTCTTAATCGTTCAAGATTTTATAGCTTATGCCAAAAAGAACGATATTGAAGTTGGACCTGGCCGGGGATCTTCTGCCGGATCCCTCGTTGCATTCTCACTTGGAATTACTGCGGTAGATCCGCTGAAATATGGATTGATTTTTGAACGGTTTTTGAATAAAAGCAGGGTGACCATGCCGGATATTGACGTCGATTTTGCAGATACACGCCGGATGGAAGTTGTTGAATATGTCGCACAAAAATATGGGAAAGCCCACGTTGCCCAAATTATAACGTTTGGTACGCTATCAGCTAAATCCGTTGCACGCAATACAGCCAGGGTATTCGGTTTTTCGAATGAAGATATGACATTCCTGTCTAAAATGCTGTCTGAGCTTCCAGGAAAAACACTTGAAGAAAAAGTTAGTCAGTCAAAACAACTGCAGACTTGGATTGAGCGGGAGGAAGTGCGTGCTCGCTGGTACACGGTATCCCTTGCGTTAGAAGGGCTGCCTAGAAATGCTTCTACTCATGCTGCAGGAGTTATTCTTTCACCAACACCGCTAGTTGAAACGGTTCCTCTGCAAAGTGGCGGCGATTCCATCTATCTAACACAATGGGCGATGAATGATTCTGAAGAAGCTGGTCTTTTAAAAATGGATTTTCTCGGATTACGCAATTTGACACTGCTTGACAGAATACGTAAAATGATCCGTTTTGAAACGGGAGAGGAACTTTTCTTGGATACAATCCCCCTTGACGATGAGCGGACATTGGAGTTGTTCAGAAAAGGGGATATGTCGGGGATATTCCAATTTGAATCTCCGGGTATGCGGAAAGCACTTCGTGACATCTCACCGGATGCATTTGAAGATATCTATGCCATCAATGCGTTGTACAGGCCTGGACCGATGGAAAATATTCCGTTATACAGCAGAAGGAAAAAGGGATTAGAACCCATTCACTACATGCATCCGGCATTGGAGCCGATTTTAAAAGAAACCTATGGGATCATCGTTTATCAGGAACAGATTTTGCAGATTGCAGTTCAGATTGCTGGATTTACGCTGGGGGAAGCTGATTTGCTGCGACGCGCAATCAGTAAAAAGAAACGAGATGTGCTCATGCAGGAACGCGTCCATTTTACAGACAGCGCACAGCGTAATGGTTTTCCTAAAAATATTGCAGGCGATATTTACGAACTGATCGTAAAGTTTGCGGACTATGGATTCCCGAAAAGTCACGCAGTTGCCTATTCGTTGATTTCCTTCCAGCTTGCGTATTTGAAAGCGAACAAACCCGAATTCTTTTATGCGGGATGTCTGTCCGTTTTAGCAGGTTCCGCAGAGAAGACCATGGATTTCATACGTGAAGTGAGGACAAAGGGGATTGCCGTTATGGGTCCTTCCATTACAAAGAGCAACTGGTCTGCCACCACGGAAAATGGATCCATACGGCTTGGACTGAGCGCAATAAAAGGAATCAGCTATCCATTTTACACAGTCCTTCAAAGGGCACGTCAACAAAAAGTGACGCTGCAAACCTTATTTGACTTGTCTGTCGCACTTGGTGCAGAAAACTTCACTGAAAAAACAATTCCGCCTCTCGTGAAATCGGGCGCACTCGACGAATTTGGTCAAACCCGTGAAGTGCTGCTTGCAACTATAGAAGCAGCCAGAAAACATGCATTATTTGTAAGGCCTTCTTCAGATGAGCCGGACCTGCTGGCAGGGATGATGAAAGGGATGGCAAGTCCTAAATATAGTCCTGGCGGAACAATGTCGGATATGCAGAGACTCGACTATGAAAAAGAAACGCTTGGATTCTATCTATCTGAACACCCCATTGCATCTTTTAAAAAGAAACTTGAGACTAAGGCGAATCCGATTGCAGATGCCCTTGAAAAATCATCAGGAACGAAGGTAGTTCTCGCCGGATTGGTGTTGGAAGTGAAGCGGATCCGGACAAAAAAAGGAGAAGCGATGGCGTTTCTCGAATTACAAGATGAGACAGGAGAAATTTCGTGTACGTTATTCCCGAAACAATATGCAGCTTGCAGCAGTGGACTGAAAGAACAGTCCTTACTCGTGCTTCAAGGCGCGATAGAAGTGAGAAGTGGCAAGCCGCAGCTCGTTGTTCAAGATCTTTTGAATTTCTAAATCTTTCTCTTTGATTACTAACAGAAAAGTCAACTTCCTTTACAAGTAGAAAGGATTTCCGGATATCACTTTACGGCAAGCGTGCTTTTTTGTATGCTAATAAAGGATAGTGGTCTGACCACTTTAGAATGCAGCATAAAAAGGAGTTTGGACATGGAAAACTCTCGTCCATCATCGAAAAGATTTCTGGATATTGTTGCGGATCTGCGCACAATCATTAAAGAAGAAGGTGCCGTCGTTGGGGATAAATTACCATCTGAACGAATGCTTGCAGACCGGCTGCAAGTCGGCAGATCCACAATTCGGGAAGCACTCCGAAGTCTTGAACTTCTTGGACTGATTGAAACAAGAAGGGGAGAAGGAACATTTCTTGCAGACTATAAAAAGCATCAGTTAGTGGAAGTTCTTTCTACATTCATCTTGCAAAATCCACAATCATTAAAAGGTGTGGAGGATACACGGCGAATTCATGAGAAAGCGGCAATTGAATGTATTTCCAATGATCCTGAACGAAGAACGCTTCCTGTATGGGGAAGCTTTTTAGTTAAATTCCAAGGCCCAGATCCTGTTATCAGAGAAGAATTATTACAAGAAATCGTAGTGATTTCAGGCAATCGTTTGTCGTTGAAAATTTGGTTCTTATTGAAACAATATAGCCGCGTTCCATACCATGAAGCGATGGCAGAAGAAGAGAAAGAAGTTGCATCGAATTTACTTAAAGAGATGATGAACGGGAACAGTCAACTCGCCGTCAGGCAGTATACGGACTGGCTGGACATTGTCAAAGGTGAAAGAAGGGGCGAACACGAATGCTAAGGGACTTATTTACAAATGTGAAAAAACAGCAGGCAATCATGCCGAATGCGAAGTCTAAAAGTGATGTACCTGAAGGAATTATGACAAAATGTCCAGAATGTAAGCATGTTGAACCAACGAAAGAACTGGGGAAATTGCTGAAAGTTTGTCCTAAATGTGATTTCCACTTCAAAATGACTGCACAGGAACGAATCGATTCGTTGATGGATGAAGGCACGTTTGTTTCCATGGATGACCATCTAGTGACTGAAAATCCATTAGAATTTCCTGCTTATGCAGCAAAAGTGAAAAAGGATGCAGAGAAAACTGGACTTAACGAAGCTGTTCTGACAGGTACAGGGAAAATTGATGGAAATGGAGTGGCGATTGCTGTTATGGATCCTCATTTCCGAATGGGTTCAATGGGATCAGTTGTAGGTGAAAAGATTACGAGAGCGGTAGAAAAAGCGACAGAGCTCGGAGTTCCTATGCTGATCTTTTCCGCAAGCGGCGGTGCCCGCATGCAAGAAGGCGTTCTATCCCTTATGCAAATGGCGAAAACGAGTGTTGCCTTAAACAGGCATTCCGAAAAAGGACTTTTATATATATCTATTATGACCTACCCGACAACTGGCGGGGTTTCAGCAAGCTTTGCTTCTGTCGGCGATATTAATCTTGCTGAGCCGAAAGCACTTATTGGATTTGCAGGTCGCCGGGTTATTGAACAAACGGTTCGTGAAAAGTTGCCAGAAGACTTCCAAACGGCCGAGTTTTTACTAGCACACGGCCAGCTGGATGCAGTCGTCCATCGTGTAGACTTACAGGATATGCTTTCTCGCATCATCCGGCTTCATACGAAGGGGGAAGCAGCACAATGAAGAAAACCATGTCATTTGAAGAACCTATTATTAAATTAAGAGAAAAAATTCAGGAACTGAAAGAGTTTACGGAAACAAACGAAGTCGATCTGTCCGATGAGATTCGGAATTTAAATGATCGTCTAGTCAAGCTGGAAAACGATATTTATGGCAACATGGAGACGTGGGAACGTGTGCAAGTGGCACGCCATCCAGAGCGGCCAACTACGTACGATTACATTGGCGAGTTATTCGAAGATTTCATCGAACTCCATGGAGATCGTGCTTTTGGTGATGACGCTGCGATTGTTGGCGGTATTGGCTCATTCGAAGGGAAACCTGTTACAATTATCGGACATCAGCGCGGGAAAGATACAAAAGAAAATGTGAAGCGCACCTTCGGAATGCCGCATCCTGAAGGATATCGGAAAGCATTGCGTCTGATGAAGCAAGCTGAGAAATTCGGACGCCCCGTCATTTGTATGATTGATACGAAAGGTGCCTATCCGGGCCGAGCAGCAGAAGAGCGCGGTCAAAGTGAAGCGATTGCCCGCAATCTTGTCGAAATGGCAAGTCTCACTGTACCTGTGATTTCAATTGTTATTGGCGAAGGCGGAAGCGGCGGCGCATTAGCATTAGGCGTTGCAAACCGGATTTATATGCTAGAGCACTCTACGTATTCAGTTATTTCACCTGAAGGGGCAGCTTCTATTTTGTGGAAAGATGCAGCTTATGCAAAAGAAGCCGCTGAAGCGATGAAAATTACTGCGCCGGATTTGTTGAAGATGGAAATTATAGACGCCATCATTCCGGAAGTATTAGGCGGAGGGCATCGGAATCCGAAGCAGCAAGCTGAAAATATGAAAACGATTTTAATGAATGCGCTTCAAGAGTTAGGAAAGCTTGACGCTGATGAACTCGTTCAAGACCGTTATGATAAATTTAGAAAAGTCGGTGTGTTTACTGAGTAATTTGCGTGATTCGACTTTGTTGTTAGGAGGAGATACGGATGAAGAAAATCGCTGTATTAACTAGTGGCGGAGATGCACCTGGAATGAATGCTGCTGTGCGGGCGGTCGTTCGTAAAGCGATTTATGAAGGTCTTGAAGTTGCGGGTGTATATAATGGATACCAAGGGTTGATTGACGGGAAGATTGAACTGTTGCAACTTGGATCTGTAGGTGACATCATCCAGCGTGGAGGAACGATGCTGCGCTCTGCACGGTGTCCGGAATTCACGACTGTTGAAGGGCGTGAAAAAGCGCTCAAACAACTGAAACTGCATGGAATTGAAGGCGTCGTAGTTATTGGCGGAGATGGCTCATTCAGAGGTGCGATGGAACTTTCGAAACTCGGAATTCCTTGTGCATGTGTTCCCGCTACAATCGATAACGATATTAACGGAACCGACTTTACAATTGGTTTTGACACAGCATTAAATACAGTCATCGACGCAATTGACAAAATACGGGACACTGCAACTTCACACGAACGTACTTTCATAATTGAAGTGATGGGACGCAACGCAGGTGACTTGGCACTTTGGGCTGGTCTTGCTGGCGGAGCGGAAACGATTCTGATTCCTGAAGAGACCTACGACCTGCCGGATATCCTTGAACGTTTAAGACGAGGAACACATCGCGGTAAAAAGCATAGTATCATTATCGTCGCAGAAGGTGTAATGTCGGCATCTTTACTTGCTGAAAAGTTGAACGTAGAAGAAGGCATTGATACACGTGTTTCTGTATTAGGTCATATTCAACGCGGAGGCTCTCCGTCTGCTCGGGATCGTGTAATCGCAAGTCAATTTGGCGCGCGTGCTGTCGAAGCTTTGAAGAACGGCGGTAAAACAGTCGCGATTGGCATGAAAAATCATCAAGTTGCCGAATACGATTTAGCACGTGTATTTGATGGGGATTCTGAATTTGAAAAAGAGATGTACACATTATCCAAAGAATTATCAATTTGATGGAACTCACTGAAAAGGAAGTGTTCTGAACCAATGAGGAAAACTAAAATCGTCTGTACAATCGGACCTGCAAGTGAATCACCAGAACGTCTAGAACAACTAATCGACGCGGGTATGAATGTAGCGCGTTTGAATTTCTCCCATGGAGACCATGACGAACATCTGCAGCGCATTCTGGCAATCCGTAAAGTAGCTGCTGCTAAACAAAAAACTGTCGGAATTTTACTCGATACAAAAGGACCTGAAATCCGTACGCATTCGATGGAAAACGGATTGATTGAACTCGTGGCGGGTCAAAAGATTGATGTATCCATGCAGGAAGTCGTTGGGACAAAAGAACGTTTCTCAATTACGTATGATCAGCTGATTGACGATGTGGATAAAGACGATACCATCCTTTTGGATGACGGTCTTGTCATGTTGAAAGTCCTGGGTAAAGATAAATCTGAAGGTGTCATCCACACTGAAGTGATGAACTCCGGTGAGCTGAAGAACAAAAAAGGCGTCAACGTTCCCGGCGTTTCCGTACAGCTTCCGGGAATCACGGAAAAAGATAAAGAAGATATTCTGTTCGGTATTGAGCAAGAGATCGACTTTGTCGCTGCTTCTTTCGTCCGCCGTGCCGAGGATGTATTGGAGATCCGCGAACTGTTAGAAAAAAATAATGGCTCAAATATCCATATCATTCCTAAAATTGAAAACCAAGAAGGTGTCGACAATATTGACGATATTATCAAGGTGTCTGATGGCTTAATGGTTGCTCGTGGAGATCTTGGCGTGGAAATTCCTCCTGAAGAAGTTCCAGTCATTCAAAAGCAGCTTATACAAAAATGCAACCAGGCAGGCAAACCTGTTATCACAGCGACACAAATGTTGGATTCAATGCAGCGCAACCCGCGTCCGACCCGTGCAGAAGCGAGTGATGTGGCGAACGCAATCTTTGACGGTACTGATGCAATCATGCTATCAGGTGAAACAGCAGCCGGATTATATCCTGTAGAATCTGTGGAAACGATGGTACGCATCGCGAATAAGATTGAAGAGTCTTTTGACTACCGTTCATTCATCTCTACGCGTCGCAGAGAAAAGCATGGCAACTTGACGGATGCAATCGGACAAGCTGCTGCTTACACAGCCATTAACTTAAATGTAAAAGCAGTGATCGCTCCAACTGAAAGCGGAACGACAGCTCGGATGATTTCCAAATACCGTCCTGGGTGCCCGATTATCGCTGTTACTTCTTCAGAGCAAGTCGCTCGCCGTCTTACACTCGTATGGGGGGCGTATCCAATCGTTGGAAGACGTGTCAGCTCAATTGACTCGATTCTTGATGAATCCGTTGAAGAAAGTGTTAAGCATAAGTATGTGACACACGGTGATGTCGTGATTATTACGGCAGGTGTACCGGTTGGTGAAGCAGGCACAACGAATCTGATGAAGATCCATGTGATCGGTGACCTTCTTGCTAAAGGACAAGGTATCGGAAAGTCTGTAGCGTATGGCCGGGCGATTGTTGCCCGCAGCGCAGCTGAAGCTGAAGCGTTCAATGCTGAAGGTGCAATCCTCGTGACACATTCGACAGACCGTGATATGCTGCCAGTACTTGAAAAGTGTGCCGGCCTGATTACTGAAGAAGGCGGACTTACTAGCCACGGAGCAATCGTCGGACTGAATTTAGGCATTCCTGTGATTGTCGGAGTGAAGAATGCAACAGATATCATAAAGCATGATAAAGAAATTACGATGGATGCTGAAACGGGCGTCATCTATAAAGGTCATGCTAAAGTTCTATAAACAAAAACCGCTGCCTGATTTTAGGATAGCGGTTTTTCTCAAAGAGGAGACCTGAAAATGAAATGGCTACTGCTTCTATTTTTGGCTGTCCCAGCAAGTGAATTGACATTATTGCTCGTTGCGGGAAACCAAGTCGGTGTAATGCCTACGCTCGCCATTATTCTGCTCACTGGAATCGGCGGAGCCTACATGGCAAAAAGACAAGGCTTTAAAGCAATAGGCGAATTCAGGGAACGGATGGCTGCGGGTGATCCCCCCGGACCGCCAATCATAGACGGATTGTGTATTTTTGCGGGAGGTCTGCTGTTACTCGTTCCTGGTTTTATCACAGATGTGATTGGTTTTCTTTTACTCTTCAGCTGGCCGCGAAAAATAATTCGTCCATTTATCATTCAGCAAATTTATAAGAAAATGAAAAAAGGGACACTTATCATTCGATGAACTTAGGGTGATTTCGAATTTTCATAGCTGTAAACAAAAGGAATGGCGTCAGAAGAATTCCCGGCAGCCCGAATAGATAAAAAGAACTCGCGGTTATGAGGAAGGCATGGACAGGCTTAACCCGGAATGTGGAGGCCCATAAATAGGACTCTGCGATTTGCCGGGTGACGAGCGTCAAGATGTAAAGCAGCAGAAGCGCTGAACCGAATATGTAATTTCCTGTATAGAAATAGAAAAGTATCATCGGAAATAAGAACAATCCAATACCTAAGAATGGCAAACTGTCTGCAAGTGATATGAGAAACGCAGTACCGATAGGTGAAGAGAATCCGAGTAAAAAGAATCCAATGCACAGCAGAAGAAATGTTAAACAAACAAGACGGGCCTCTATGGAAATGAAATGACCGATAAGTTCCCCTGACTTTTTAAATAAACGATGTGCCTGACGGCGCATCGAAGATGGAAAGTAGACGAGGAACCAAAATCGGTCTTTTCCTGTTTCTCGGAGAGCAAAGAAAAAGGCGACCAGAAAAATAAAGAGAGTGAATACTTGTTGGAAGAGGACGCCTGTAAATGTGAGCGTATGTTCAACAAGCGTATGGCCTGCAGTTAGTACATTTTCTTTCAAAAAGGTAATGGCAACACCTGACCAGTCCTGGTTCCCTGTATAAGGTTCCAAATGCCGTTCCGCAATGGGCAATGTGTCCATCAGCCCATGCACAGCCATCATTGAAATACCTGCAGCTGCACTAATTATTACTAACATGGCGACTAGTGTTGAAATTGTTCTAGGCAGACGAAGAATGCGGTACGTGAAATTCACAACAGGTGCTGCGAAATAGGCCAGAATGATGGCGATTCCAGCTGGAGGAACTAAAAATATAAAGATTCCACCGATGAGTCCGGGCAGGAATGGGGCCATGTATTGTTTAAAAAAGGATGCTGCAGTCAATTTTTTAATAGAAATTCACTCCGATTTAATAGATTTCCTGTAAATCTCGTGCATTTTCATTCACAAAACAGACAAAGTTGATTATAATGAATTTTGTAAGCGTTTTTAGGCGGAAATAATATTAGCAGATCAGCCGACTGCCCCAACCGGTAGACAAAAAATCAACGGGTGGTTAGAAGGCTGCTGACTGAAGGAGAGAGTTTCATGACATCTACTAAAGGTTTAGAAGGAATTGTAGCGACACAATCCGCGATCAGTTCAATCATCGATGATACCCTTACATACGTCGGGTACGACATTGACGATCTTGCAAATAATGCAAGTTTCGAGGAAGTCGTCTATCTTCTCTGGCACCTGCGTCTACCAAAAGAAGATGAGCTAGCTGAATTGAAGCAGCAATTGGCAGATAACATGTCCGTTCCAGAAGAAGTGCTCGCTCATTTCAAAACGTATCCAATCAAAGACGTCCACCCTATGGCGGCATTGCGCACAGCAATCTCCTTGTTAGGGTTATATGACGCGAAAGCTGAAGATATGTCCAAAGAAGAGAACTATCTGAAAGCAATTAAACTTCAAGCGAAAATTGCGACGGTTGTCACTGCATTTGCACGTATTCGCAAAGGACTCGAGCCGGTAGCTCCTGACACAACACTAGGTTACGCTGCAAACTTCCTTTACATGCTGAACGGCAAAAAGCCGGAGCCGATTGAAGAAGAAGCGTTCAACAAAGCACTGGTCCTGCATGCAGACCACGAGTTAAACGCGTCGACGTTTACAGCACGTGTTTGTGTTGCAACACTGTCTGATATGTATTCAGGCGTTACAGCAGCAATCGGAGCTCTTAAAGGTCCATTGCACGGCGGTGCAAACGAGCAAGTTATGAAAATGCTAATGGAAATTGGCGACGAAGACAAAGTGGACGAGTACATCCACAATAAGCTTGCGAACAAAGAAAAGATCATGGGCTTTGGCCACCGTGTATACCGTAAAGGAGATCCACGCGCTAAGCACCTTCGCGAGATGTCTGAAAAGCTAACGGAACTTCGAGGAGAAGGTAAATACTTCCGTATGTCCGAGCAAATTGAGAAAATCGTTACGGGCGAGAAAAAATTACCGCCAAACGTTGATTTTTACTCAGCTTCGGTTTATCATTCACTTGGGATTGATCATGATTTATTTACTCCGATTTTTGCAGTTTCACGCATTTCCGGATGGATTGCACACATTCTAGAGCAGTATGATAACAACCGCCTGATCCGTCCTCGTGCCGAGTACATCGGACCAGATATGCAAAAATATGTGCCAATCGATCAGCGCTAATTAGCAAAAATCTTTGGGGCGGTATATAATTATACCGGCCCTATACTTATGACTTTGGGAGGAATTATAATGACTAACGAAGGTAAAATTACAGTAACAGACGGTGTATTAAACGTTCCCGATCACGCAACAGTTCCATTCATCATTGGTGACGGTACAGGTCCTGATATCTGGCATGCAGCTTCACGCGTACTTGAAGGTGCTGTAGATAAAGCGTACAACGGCAAACGTAAACTAGTTTGGAAAGAAGTATTAGCTGGAGAGAAAGCGTTCAACGAAACTGGAGAATGGCTTCCACAAGCTACACTTGATACGATTGACGAATACCTGATTGCGATTAAAGGTCCTTTGACGACTCCAATCGGCGGCGGATTCCGTTCATTGAACGTTGCTCTTCGTCAAGAACTTGATCTTTACACATGCTTGCGTCCAGTGCGTTACTTCGAAGGTGTTCCTTCACCGGTAAAACGTCCTGAAGACTGTGACATGGTCATCTTCCGTGAAAACACAGAAGATATTTACGCAGGAATTGAGTACAAAGAAGGTTCTGACGAAGTTAAAAAACTTATCAAGTTCCTGCAAGATGAGCTCAACGTTAAAAATATTCGTTTCCCTGAAACTTCTGGACTTGGCATTAAGCCGATTTCTGAAGAAGGTACAAAACGTCTGGTCCGCGGTGCTTTGAACTATGCAATCAAAGAAGGCCGTAAATCATTGACACTTGTACACAAAGGAAACATTATGAAATTCACAGAAGGCGCATTCAAAAACTGGGGATATGAAGTAGCTGAGCAAGAATTCGGCGACAAAGTATTCACATGGAACGAATACGACCGCATTAAAGATGAAAAAGGTACAGATGCTGCAAACAAAGCGCAATCTGACGCTGAAGCTGCAGGCAAAATCATCGTTAAAGATTCTATCGCTGATATCTTCCTTCAGCAGATCTTGACACGTCCGAAAGAATTCGACGTTGTTGCAACAATGAACTTGAATGGTGACTACGTTTCTGATGCTCTTGCTGCACAAGTCGGCGGAATCGGAATCGCACCAGGCGCAAACATTAACTACCTTACAGGACACGCAATCTTCGAAGCTACTCACGGTACTGCACCGAAGTATGCGGGTCTTGACAAAGTGAACCCATCATCTGTTATTCTTTCTGGCGTTATGATGCTTGAGCACCTTGGCTGGAACGAAGCTGCAGACATGATCACGAAGTCAATCGAAAAGACAATCGCTTCTAAAGTGGTTACGTATGACTTCGCACGCTTGATGGACGGCGCAACTGAAGTGAAGACTTCTGAGTTCGCTGACGAGTTAATCAAAAACCTATAAGTTTACGATTCGTATTCGACAGGTACACAATAAGTAAGAGACAAAAAGCAGAGCTTTAAATGTAGCCTCTGCTTTTTGTTTATATAAAAATAGGTTCGGAAATTAGACGGTGTTGATTTACGCTCTAGGCGGACGCTTTCCGCGGGCTCGATCTCAGCCTCCTCGGCGCTTCGCTTCTGCGGGGTCTTCGATCTTCGCTTATTCCGCAGGAGTCGCCGCCTGCCGCTTCAATCAACGGTGTGTTTAGATGAAAGTTACTTCATTGAAAATTAGTGATTCGCAAATTTTATTTCTGAAAGGAAGTTTTAGTATGTCTATGATTCGTAAAAAGGTTTCTGTTATTGGTTCTGGATTTACGGGGGCTACGACTGCGTTTTTGCTTGCTCAGAAAGAATTGTGTGACGTGGTGCTGGTGGACATCCCGAATATGGAGAGCTCGACTAAGGGGAAGGCGCTGGATATGCTGGAGGCGAGTCCTGTGCAAGGGTTCGATGCTTCAATCACGGGAACGGCTGACTATGCAGACACGAAGGATTCAGACATTGTCATCATAACCGCAGGGATTGCACGCAAGCCTGGAATGAGCCGGGATGACCTTGTCCAGACGAATCAGAAAGTCATGAAGTCGGTGACAGCTGAAATCATCAAGCATTCACCTCATACGACGATTCTTGTCTTAACGAATCCAGTCGATGCGATGACATATACGGTCTATAAAGAATCAGGATTGCCAAAAGAGCGAGTGATTGGTCAATCAGGAGTCTTGGATACGGCGCGCTTCCGCACATTCGTTGCGCAAGAGCTGAATGTTTCAGTGAAAGACGTGTCTGGATTCGTGTTAGGCGGACATGGGGACGATATGGTGCCGCTCGTCCGATATTCTGCTGCCGGAGGGGTGCCGCTAGATACGTTAATCTCCGCCGAGCGGATTGAAGAAATTGTGCAGCGGACGCGTAAAGGCGGTGCAGAGATCGTAAACCTTCTCGGCAATGGATCCGCATATTATGCTCCGGCTGCTGCTCTCGTGGAAATGGCCGAATCCATTTTGAAAGATCAGAAGCGGATTATTCCTGCGATCGCTTATCTGGAAGGCGAATTCGGGATGGATGGGATTTACTTGGGGGTTCCGACGGTCCTGGGGAAAAACGGAATTGAAAAGATTATTGAACTTGATTTAACAGACGAAGAGAAACAGGCGCTGCGTAAATCAGCAGACTCCGTGAAAGCTGTCATGGAAGTGCTCGCCTGATATTCTAATAAATCGAGTGGTGTCTATAGACACCACTCGATTTATTTTCGTTTTATGATAGACTTTAAAGTAGATGGACAGTACCTAATAAGGGGGACTTTTTTTGATACTTGGTAAAAAAAGAAGAGTCGGAAGAGGGATTAACGATATTAAGGTTGGAGAGAAACTTAAATTGACTGAAAAAATAGAAGATAGAGATCTTCTGCTCTATCTTGGATTAACGAACGATCCGAATCCGATCTATATTCAACATGATTTCGCTTCACAAACAGCCGTTAAAAAACCGATTGTACCGACACTTATGCTGACCGGTATCATTACGTCGGCTGTTTCTAAATACTTACCGGGCCCGGGCTCGTATATTCTTGCTCAGCATCTGGAGTTTCCTGTTCCTGTGTACCATTACGAAACAGTCGCGATTACATTAGAAGTACAAGCGGTTCATACTGATGAGAATCGTATCGATATAGTTGTAAATGCCGTAAACGAATCCGGAGATCAGACGATTATCGGCTCTGTGACCGTTGCTGCCCCTGAATTAAAAGAAAAACAACTGACATCACAGTCATTGGATAATTTTTAATATGAATACTGCAGAGGCAATTTCAACGAAAACGATATTAATCGTAGAAGACGACCCTTCGATTTGCACACTTCTCGACTACAACCTGAAACAAAACGGGTACCTGACGCTAGTAGCGACAAACGGGTTGGATGCTTTGGAAGTAGCGACGAAGAGCAAGCCGGATTTGATTGTGCTCGATATTATGCTCCCTGGTATGGACGGCATCGATGTTTGCCGTAACTTAAGGCAGCGCAATATGGAAACCCCTATCATCATGCTGACTGCTCGAGGGGATGAGACCGATAAGGTTTTAGGATTGGAGATAGGTGCAGACGACTACATGACCAAGCCTTTCAGCCCGCGTGAGCTGACGGCCCGTGTGAAAGCGGTGCTGCGCCGTGCGAATGGACCGAAACAGCCGAGCGATAGTATAAGCATCAATGGATTAACGGTGTATCTTGAGCGGTATCAAACAGAGCTGAACGGGGAACTGCTTGAGTTTACGCCAAAGGAATTCGAACTTCTTGTTCATCTTATGAAACATAAAAATCGCGTTTTATCCCGTGATCAGCTGTTATCCGCAGTTTGGAACTACGATTTTAGCGGGGATACTCGTATTGTAGATGTTCACATTAGTCATCTTCGGGATAAAATCGAAGAAGATACGAAAAAACCGCGTTCCATTAAAACCGTGCGGGGGATCGGCTATAAATTCGAGGAATATTCATGAAAAAAGAAGGTCACTCCCAAAGAATCCTACTCACAACTAGTGCTGCACTAGTTGTCTTTTCAGTTGTGTTATGGATTGTCATCAGCCAATTTTTCAATATAACGGATTCTAATACAGATCCAGCGCTGGAAAAGAAATTCATACTCTATTTAACGGTCGTTATCTTACTGTTCCTCATCTTAACTTTGTTCACGGTGTCGCGAATCATTTACCATTTCACGAAACCCGTGGACGAATTGACACTTGTCGCAAGGAAGTTAGCAAGTGGAGATTACAAAGCACGGACAAGTGTCAGTGAGTTCAAAGATCTTGGGGATTTAGCCGTTTCTATTAATCAGATTGCAAGAAACGGCCAGGAAACCCAAATTGTCAGATCGATGGAGAAAGAACGGCTGAAAACTCTTATTGAAAGTATCGGCAGCAGCTTACTGATGCTTGGAAGAGGGGGATCTGTAAATCTGATGAACGGGGTTTTCGCGCAAACCTTTCATGCGTCTTCTTCAGATGCCATCGGAAAATCGTATAAAGAAATTGGTCTGCCGTCAGCTGCTGAGAAATTGATCGAGGATGTTTTTCTATCGGAACAAGTTCATGAGCGGCAAATTCGAATTCAGCAAGAATATGGTCCTCTTGACTTGACGGTTTATGGAGCGCCGGTTATTGGACGGCATGGTAATTGGTTAGGAATCATTGTAGTATTTCATGATATTTCAAAGATCATTAAACTGGAAGAAATCCGAAAAGATTTCGTTGCCAACGTTTCCCATGAATTACGCACACCTGTTACATCCATAAAAGGGTTTGCTGAAACACTGCTGGATGGAGCGCTTTCGGATCCTGATATTTCGCGGGACTTCATCACCATTATCGAAAAAGAGAGCGGCCGTCTGCACTCTCTTGTGTCGGATCTGCTGGAATTGTCGGGAATTGAACAGCATGGGTTTACGCTTAACTTATCGGAAGTGGATGCTGCAACTACAATCCATGAAGCTGCCCAGCTAGTATCAGGCAAACTTGCAGAAAAACAAATGACAATCGAGATTGACGAGATGAGTGACCTGGTGATTGAAGCAGATAGCGGCCGTCTTATGCAAGTGCTTGTTAACTTGCTGATCAATGCGATTACGTATTCAAAGCAAGGTACGACAATCCGGATATCAGGAAAGAAAGATCATGATTCCATTATCATTTCAATTGCAGACGAAGGCATTGGAATTGAGAAAGAAAAGCTGCAAAGAGTATTCGAACGGTTTTACCGTGCGGACTTAGCCAGAAGTCGTGAATCCGGCGGTACTGGTCTTGGACTTGCCATTGTGAAGCATTTGCTTGAAGCGCATCACGGAAGTATTTGGGTGGACAGTGAGCTGGGTGAAGGATCAGAGTTTTTTGTAAAGCTCCCTATCCAGCAACACCCGCAATCCACGGAATAGAAAAGGACCTCGTCGTTTTCATTTCATCCTGCCCGCGTGGTAAGATGGAAGGAGACGACGTTTTTTTATGAAGGAGTGGACGAGCTACGTGACGACTAAAAAAATTGTATTACTTGACGGAAACAGCTTGGCTTATCGTGCATTTTTTGCATTGCCATTATTAACAAATGATAGTGGAATCCATACAAATGCAGTTTATGGATTCACGATGATGCTGCAAAATATTTTAAAAGAAGAACAGCCGACACATGTGCTTGTTGCTTGGGATGCCGGGAAAACCACATTCAGGCATAGTACGTTCAGCGAATATAAAGGAGGCCGTCAAAAGACTCCGCCTGAGCTGTCGGAACAATTTCCGTATTTGCGCAAGTTATTGACGGCATATAATATCCCGCAGTATGAATTGGAAAACTTTGAAGCAGACGATATTATCGGGACGTTAAGCCGTACTGCGAGCGAAGAAGCAGCGAATACAGTTGTGATTTCTGGAGATAAGGATTTGACACAACTTGCGACGGATTCAACGACTGTGTGCATCACGCGTAAAGGGATTACCGATATGGAAATCTATACGCCTGCACATATTGAAGAAAAGTACGGAATCAAACCGCTTCAAATCATAGACATGAAAGGTTTGATGGGAGACGCATCAGATAATATCCCTGGTGTGCCGGGCGTCGGTGAAAAGACCGCATTGAAGCTATTGAAGGAATATGGGTCTGTTGAGCATGTATATGAGTCCCTTGAAGCAATTAGCGGTAAGAAATTGAAAGAAAACTTAACGAATAACGAAGAACAAGCGTATATGAGTAAGCAGCTGGCGACGATTGAAGTGAATGCCCCGATTACAATCGGACTTCAGGATTTGTCGTATAACGGACCGGACGAAGAATCACTTACTTCGCTTTATAAAGAATTGAAATTTACAACGTTACTTGAAAAAATGGGTGCAGAAGGTGTTGAAACTGAGCCCGTTGAAGCCATTGAAGTAGAAATAAAGCACAAAGTGACTAAAGCGGATCTTTCCGATCAAATGGCTGTTCACTTGGAAATGATGGATGAGAACTATTTAACATCGGAGTTATTCGGACTTGCGATGACCCATGGGGAGACCGTGTTTTATGTATCTATGGATGATTTAAAGCAAGATGAGGTCTTGAAAGCGTGGCTAGCTGATTCGGAGACGAAAAAGTACACGACAGATGCGAAAGCTCTTTTTGCAGCGCTGGCCGCGATCGGCATTCCTGTAGCAGGAATCGATTTCGATTTAACGCTTGCTGCTTATATTGTGAACCCATCCTTGTCAATTGACGATGTATCGGAAGCCGCTGCATCGGTTGGCTGGAATGGAGTTCAGAAAGACGAGAAAATTTATGGCAAAGGTGCGAAAAAAGCAGTCCCGGCACTTGAGGAAATTGCACAGCATGCGGGTACTAAAGCCGCTGCGGTATGGAATCTGTTTGAACCTGTATCTGAGAAACTGAAGCAGAACGAGCAATACGAGCTGTATCATAATTTGGAATTGCCGCTTGCGAAAATTCTAGGGAAGATGGAATCGATGGGCGTAAAAACGGATTTGAACACGCTGCAAACAATCGGTACGGAATTGACTAGCCGTCTGGAACAGCTGGAAACAACGATTTATGAGTTAGCTGGACAACCATTTAACATTAATTCCCCGAAACAGCTAGGTGTGATTCTGTTTGAAAAGATTGGGCTTACGCCAATCAAGAAAACGAAAACTGGCTATTCCACAGCTGCGGATGTGTTGGAAAAGTTAGCACCGGAGCATGAAATTATTGAACATATTCTGCTGTTCCGTCAGCTTGGAAAATTGAAATCCACATATATTGATGGATTGTCTAAAGAAATCCACGAAGACGGTAAAATCCATACACGTTTCCAGCAGGCTTTGACACAAACAGGACGATTAAGCTCAATCAACCCGAACTTACAGAACATCCCGATCCGTTTGGAAGAAGGGCGTAAGATCCGTGCGGCATTCGTACCTTCAGAACCAAATTGGATTATGTTTGCAGCGGATTACTCACAAATCGAACTGCGTGTGCTTGCGCATATTTCACAGGATGAAAAACTGATTGCGGCATTCCGCGCAGGAGAAGACATTCATACGCAAACTGCCATGGATGTGTTTGGTGTACCAAAAGAAGAAGTGACATCGAATATGAGACGGGCAGCAAAAGCGGTTAACTTTGGAATCGTCTATGGAATCAGTGACTACGGATTATCTCAGAGTTTGGATATCCCGCGTAAAGAAGCCGCTGAATTCATCGACACCTATTTAGCCAGCTTCCCTGGAGTTAAGAAGTACATGGATGATATTATCATCGATGCGAAACAACGCGGATTCGTTACTACGATGATGAATCGCCGCCGCTATTTACCTGACATTTCAAGTTCGAATTTCAATTTAAGAGGGTTTGCAGAGCGTACTGCGATGAATACACCAATTCAAGGGACGGCAGCAGACATCATTAAAAAGGCGATGATCGATATGGACACGCGTCTGGAAACGGAAGGACTGCAAGCCCGGATGCTGCTGCAAGTGCATGACGAACTAATCTTTGAGGCTCCTGAGGATGAACTGGAGCAATTGAAGAGAATCGTACCTGAAGTGATGGAATCGGCGCTGGAACTGGATGTTCCTCTAAAAGTAGATTCAGCGTATGGCGCAAGTTGGTACGACACGAAGTGAGGGAAGTACGATGCCTGAATTACCAGAAGTAGAAGGAGTTGTGCGCTCATTAGCGCCTGTTGCAAGAGGCCGTAAAATTCGCGGTGTGAAAGTTTCTGAAACGGTAGTTAAGTCTAAAGCTGCAGGAAAAGAGGCTATCGTGAAAGGTCATTCCGTGGAACGATTTTCCGCGGAACTTGCTGGTTTTATGATTGAAGCTGTAACAAGACGCAGTAAATACATCTATTTTCATCTTAAAAAGGATGAGACATGCCGCTTGCTTGTCAGTCACTTAGGAATGACTGGAGCATGGTTCGTTGTGAATACGATTGATGAAATCCGGGAGCAAAAGTTCAGAAATCATGTGCACGCCATTTTTCAGTTGGAGGATGGCGGGCTTCTCGTATATTCGGATATCCGGCGTTTCGGTGAACTCCGGCTGCTGACGTGTGAACAGGATCATCTGCCGTTGACGTTAATGGCTCCTGAACCATTCGATGCTGGTGCTGAACTGTTTTTTATCGATAAAACGAAGCTAGATAAATACGCGAAGAAGCCAATTAAAGAAGTGATTATGGACGGTCAAATCATCTCTGGCTGTGGCAATATTTACGCTACAGAAGCTCTGTTCAGAATGGGGATCCACCCAAAGCGGGCAGCAGGCAAAATTAGTCACGTTAGGAAGCAGCAGTTATTCCGTGAAATTGTAACTGTATTGGATGAAAGTATTCAAGCGGGCGGGAGCTCGATCTCCGACTATCGGAATATAAATGGTGAAGCGGGTTCCATGCAGGAACGTCTTCAAATGTACGGCCGTAAAGAATGTCCGAAATGCGGAACCAAGACTGCATCTATTCAAATTGCGAATCGAACATCCACCTACTGCAAAAAATGTCAGCATTAAAAGGAGCACTCGTATGATTATTGGGCTTACAGGAAGTATTGCAAGTGGTAAAAGTACAGTCGCGAATTTCTTAAAGAAACGGGGATACCCCATTGTGGATGCAGATGAGATAGCCCGTCTGGTAGTAGAGCCGGGCAGTCCTGTGCTCAAGGAAATTGAATCCGTATTTGGAGCAGATGTCATTAAAGAAGATGGATCGATGGATCGTGCCAAGATGGGGAAACTGATTTTTGATGATAACAGGAAGCGTGAGCAGCTGAACACTATCATCCACCCCGCCATCCGAAAAGAACTCATTGCACAAAAAGAAGCACAAATAGCTGCAGGAGCGGAAACCGTGATTTTGGATATCCCATTACTATTTGAAAATAATCTGCATGAGTATGTAGAAAAAATCCTTGTCGTTTCTGTTACTCCTGAAGTTCAAAAAGAACGTCTGATGAGTCGAAATCAGTTCTCAGAACAGGAAGCAGAGTCAAGAATCGCCTCACAGCTTCCGATTGAGATTAAGGAGCAGGGCGCAGATGCCGTAATTGATAACAATGGGGAACTGGCTGAAACTGAACAACAGGTAGTGGATGTATTAAAGAAATGGCAAGTTTAAAGGTGTTCTGAAAAATCAAACAATGTTCAATGTTGCACAAACTCTTTCCACGTGGTAAAAATGTGTTATACTAATTACGATATTTGAGTAAACAGTATAACATCATACATATTGGGAGGACTTTTCATGACAACATCAGTAGCGATTAATGGTTTTGGTCGAATCGGCCGCATGGTATTCCGGCAGTTGATAGTAGAGGATGAGGTCACAGCTATTGCGATTAACGCCCTTTATCCGCCAGAAACATTAGCACACTTGATTAAGTATGACACAACCCACGGAACGTTCGCTGGCGATGTAGTAATTGAAGAGAATGCATTGCTTGTTAATGGCAAGCGTGTAGAACTTGTCGCAGAACGGGATCCATCCAAACTCCCTTGGAAACAGCTTGGCGTAGATATCGTCATTGAAGCAACGGGTGTGTTTAATGCGCGTGACAAAGCGGCACTTCATTTAGATGCCGGTGCAAAAAAAGTAATCTTATCTGCGCCGGGTAAAAATGAAGACATCACGATTGTCATGGGTGTCAACGATGAAAAATTAGACATTGAAAAGCACGACGTCATTTCGAATGCAAGCTGTACAACAAACTGTCTCGCGCCAGTCGCTAAGATTCTGAATGATGAATTTGGAATCGAAAACGGTTTGATGACGACAGTACACGCTTATACAAATGATCAGAAGAACTTGGATAATCCGCACAAAGACCTTCGTCGCGCACGTTCATGCGGCCAGTCGATCATTCCGACTTCAACTGGAGCTGCGAAAGCATTATCACTTGTACTTCCTGAACTTGAAGGGAAAATACATGGAATGGCGCTTCGTGTTCCAACTCCGAATGTATCTCTAGTGGATCTTGTGGTAGACGTGAAGAAAGATGTTACCGCAGAGCAAGTAAACGAAGTGTTCAAGAAAGCGATGGAAGGTTCTATGAAAGGCGTCCTAAGCTTAACGATGGAGCCGCTCGTTTCGATTGACTTCAATAACACATCTGACTCAGCAATTATTGACGGATTGTCAACAATGGTCATCGGAGATCGTAAAGTGAAAGTTTTAGCTTGGTATGATAACGAGTGGGGCTATTCAGCACGCGTTGTGGATTTGACTAAAAAAGTAGCTAAAGAACTTCGCGCTAGCGTAAAAGCGTAATATCTCACCGGAAAACTGTCCTTCTTGCTGCTTGAAAGAGCGAAAGAAGGGCAGTTTTTTTGCCGCAGCCGGCTGCGCTAGTACTTCTTCAAACGATGCCCGAGTAATCCCGGGTGTTGTGTAAACGCTCTCTCTGTTATACTAGATGAACTACAGAAAACCGGAGGAACGAATCATGAAATGTCCAGCTTGCCGTTATAACGGAACGCGTGTTGTCGACTCGAGACCAGCCGAAGAGAACAGCTCTATCCGCAGACGCAGAGAATGTGAGCAATGCAACTACCGGTTTACAACTTTTGAAAAAGTAGAAGAAGCTCCGCTTATCATTGTGAAAAAAGAAGGTACTCGTGAAGAGTTCATGGGTGAAAAATTATTAAGGGGATTAATACGAGCTTGTGAAAAGCGGCCTGTTCCTCTGGAAGAGCTGCAAAATATCGTAGCCTCCATCGAAAAAGAATTAAAAAGCAGAGGCGTTTCAGAAATCGCCTCTCACGATGTCGGAGAAATGGTAATGGAACGTTTAGCGGATGTCGATGAAGTCGCATACGTACGATTTTCATCAGTCTATCGCGACTATCAGAACATTACGATGTTCATCGATGAACTGAAAAATTTGCAAAAAGGACCACTTCGTGAAAAAAGCGGTTCTGAAGGAGAAGAGTAAGGAGAGGAAATGAGCATGCTTTACCATGAACTGCAACCAGTTGATACGTATTCTCTCAAATTATCTACGCCGTTTTCAGACTATGATCGGCAACTTCTTACTCTGTTATACCAGCCGTTAACCGGACCTGAAGCTATGGGGCTATTTTCAACAATGCTTGCAGATGCAGATATACGAGAAACCCGTGAGTTCACCCATTACCATTTGATGAACATTTTAACAATGCCCTTGAAAACGGTGTTTAAAGCACGGATCTCGCTTGAAGCGATTGGGCTGCTGCGCACATTCACTAAAACGGAAGGGGATCATCGTTCTTTTATATACGAACTAATGGCCCCGCTGGACGCAACGGACTTTTTCCAGGATCCGTTACTCGCAACCTTCTTATTCAGTAAAATTGGAGAACAGCCGTATCGTGATTTACGTGCGCGGTTTGCAACAGGTCACCCTGAAACTTCAGGATTTACAGAGATTTCAAGAACTTTCATGGATGTCTATACGCCGGTGAATAGTCATGCCTACGAGCTGCAAAACGATCAGGAACTATCAGTGCGTACCAGGTCAGCGGGTGTCCCATTTGAACAATCTGTTTTCGACTTCAATTTGCTGTTGAGCGGTCTATCCGAGCAGATGGTTCCGCGTGCTGCACTCTCAGGTATATCACATGAACTCATTGCAAAATTAGCTTTTATGTACGCTCTTAATCCTTTGGATATGCAGAAAGTCATTATGATGGCATTGGACGAGAACTTGGAAGTACCGGAAGACCGTCTGCGTAAAGCGGCTAAAGATTTCTATAAAATGAATATCTCGAAAAACCCTCCGAAACTCGAGAAGATTTATAATGCAGATGTCCCGCCTCAAGAATATGACGGGCCCAAAACGAAAGACCGTGAGCTCATTGCCTATTTCGAAAGTACATCCCCTAGGGAGATGCTGTTGCATTTGACGGGAAAAGAACCTATGCCAGTCGATGTCCAGCTTGCTGAAAGTCTAGTCAACGGTCATGGATTGAAAATGAGTGTTGTGAACGTATTATTGCAATACATTTTGTTGCGAAATGATATGAAAATCACAACTAGTTTTGCACAGCGAATTGCTTCGCACTGGGCATTGAAAGACATTGATACAGCCGAGAAAGCTATGGAGATTGCTAGACAAGAGCATGACCAATATACGAAGTGGATGAGTGAAGGCGGCAAATCCAACAAAGGTACAAGAAAACCGACGCGTGAGGAACCGCTGCCTGAGTGGTTCTATAAAAAAGACAATAAGAAAGAAGCACCAAAACCTGCTCAAACAGAAAATAAAGATACCATTAATGAGAAACGAAAAACGGATGAAAAACGTCAAGCGTTACTCGCCAAATTAGAATCAATGCGAAACGGGGTGAATTAAATGGAGCGAGTTGGGGAAGCGATGAAACGAGTAATTAACGCACCTGCGCTAGCAGCACGATATGAAGAATTAAGAAATGAAGTGCTTGCGAATGAGAAAGTTCAGCAATTTATAGAAGAACATGCAGATGAAATTGACAAACAAGTCGTTGAAAAGAGTTTGAACAAGCTCTACGAATTCACAGCTGCATCCCACCAATGTGACAAGTGCCCAAACCTCGATGGATGCATTAATGTCATGAAAGGGTATGAGCCGAAACTCACCTTTAATCAGGGGCTCATCGATGTCACATATATCCGATGTCCGCGGAAAGAATTGGACGATGAAAAGCGAGCTGTCAATAAGATGCTGAACAGCCTGTACATGCCAAAAGATGTTATGGCTGCAAAACTCCTTGACGTTGACACTTATCATGACGACAGCCGTTTGGATATCGTGGAGAAAGCCAGTGAATTCATAGCAGAATATGAAAAGACAGGGAAGCCCCCTGAAAAAGGTTTATATATCCATGGTGAATTCGGAACTGGGAAATCCTTTATTTTGGGTGCGCTTGCGAACGAATTGGCGAGTCGTCAAATCCGGACCGTCGTAGTTTATTTACCTGAGTTTTTACGTGAAATAAAACAATCCATACAAGATAACTCACTTAACGAAAAAATTGAGTTCGTTAAAAAAGCAGCTGTTCTCATGATTGACGACATCGGCGCGGAGTCGATGACAGCATGGGCGCGTGACGAAGTGTTAGGAACAATCTTGCAATATCGCATGGCAGATCAGCTTCCTACATTCTTCACATCAAACTTTACGCTGAAAGAGCTGGAGCATCATCTTACCTATTCTCAGCGCGGCGAAAAAGAACCCATTAAAGCAGCACGCATTATGGAACGGATCAAGATTATGAGCGATTCTGTGCTATTATCGGGGAGCAATCGCCGGAATCCTGGAAAAGACTGATTGTTTTCGGTGATTTCCTTGCAATTTCTGACTATATTCACTATAATAATCACAACACAAACGATAAAATGCTTTGATAAGGACAACGATTGCTGGAACGGCCTACAGAGAGCAGGGGATTTGCTGAGAACCTTGCAGGACACGACACCAATCTACCGCCTTTGAGCAGCAGCAGGGAACCCTTTCGTACCTTTACGTACGGATTTTGTACCTGTTGACGGCCCCGGCCCGTTAGCCGCTTGAAGCTTCATCTTTCCGGTTTATTCCGGATTGGAGGAAGAAGGGTGGAACCGCGAGTACACGTCTCGTCCCTTTATGGGATGGGGCTTTTTTGTGTTCAAAAATAGATAAAAGGAGTGCATTGACATGTCAAATTCAATTCATTTAAAATTTCCTGATGGTGCGGTTAAGGAGTTTCCTGCCGGCACAACAACTGAAGATGTAGCAGCGTCTATTAGTCCGGGACTTCGTAAAAGTGCACTGGCAGGTAAGTTGGATGACCAGCTCATCGATTTGAAAACACCGATTGATCAGGATGGAGAAATTGCCATCATTACACAGCAATCTCCTGAAGCACTTGAAATTTTGCGTCACAGTACGGCACACTTGCTTGCTCAAGCAGTAAAGCGCAAATTCCCGGATGCAAAACTCGGTATCGGACCGGCCATCGATAATGGGTTCTACTATGATATCGATTCACCGACACCAATTACTGCTGATGACCTTCCAGAACTTGAAAAAGAAATGAAGCGCATCATCGGTGAGAACTTGGAAATCATACGTTATGATGTGTCACGCGCTGAAGCAGAGCGCCGCTTTAAAGAAATCGATGATGAATACAAATTGGAATTGCTCCAGGCAATTCCTGAAGACGAGCAAGTTTCCATCTATGAACAAGGTGAATTCTTCGACTTATGCCGCGGAGTCCATGTGCCTTATACAGGAAAGTTGAAGGAATTCAAATTACTTAGTATCGCAGGCGCTTACTGGCGCGGTAACTCAGACAACAAAATGCTGCAGCGTATATACGGAACAGCATTCTTCAAGAAGGACGAACTTCAAGCCCACTTGAAAATGCTTGAAGAAGCAAAAGAACGCGACCACCGCAAAATAGGTAAAGAACTGGACTTGTTCATGAACTCGCAAAAAGTTGGTCAAGGACTGCCGCTTTGGCTTCCAAAAGGTGCAACCATCCGCCGAGTTATCGAACGATACATCGTCGACAAAGAAGAACGTCTCGGCTATGATCACGTCTATACACCAGTTCTGGGCAGCGTGGAGCTGTACAAAACATCCGGACACTGGGATCACTATCAAGACGGCATGTTCCCTGTGATGAGCATGGACAACGAAGACCTGGTCCTTCGTCCAATGAACTGCCCGCACCACATGATGATTTATAAGAATGGCATTCATTCCTACCGAAACCTGCCTATTCGCATCGCCGAGCTCGGCACAATGCACCGTTATGAAATGTCTGGAGCACTTTCAGGACTTCAGCGGGTTCGCGGGATGACTTTGAACGATGCGCACATCTTTGTTCGCCCAGATCAGATTAAAGATGAATTCCAGCGTACAGTGCAGCTCATTATCGACGTTTATAAAGACTTCAACATTACAGACTACTCATTCCGTCTCTCTTATCGGGACCCTGCGGATACTGAAAAGTATTTCGATGACGACGCGATGTGGGAACGTGCACAACATATGTTGAAAGACGCAATGGACGACATGGGCCTCGACTATACAGAAGCAGACGGAGAAGCGGCATTCTATGGTCCGAAACTCGACGTCCAAGTGAAAACTGCGATTGGTATGGAAGAAACTCTATCTACAGTGCAGCTAGACTTCTTACTGCCTGAACGCTTCGACCTCACATACGTTGGAGAAGACGGAAAGCAGCACCGTCCAGTCGTTATCCATAGAGGTGTCGTATCCACAATGGAACGCTTCGTAGCCTTCTTAATCGAAGAATACAAAGGCGCATTCCCAACTTGGCTCGCACCAATCCAAGTCGAAGTTATCCCAGTCTCACCTGAAGCACACTTTGACTACGCAGACAAAATCCGTGAACAACTCGTCGCTGCCGGATACCGAGTAGACCTTGACAGCCGCGAAGAAAAAATCGGGTACAAAATCCGCGAAGCCCAAGTCCAAAAAGTACCCTACATGCTCGTACTAGGAGACAAAGAGATCGAATCAGGCAACGTCAACGTCCGTAAATACGGAGAACAAAACTCCGAATCCATGAGCTTCGAAGCATTCCTGGAACTCTTGAAAAGTGACGTAGCTCACTAAGATCTTTTGTTTTTTAATTGTCCTTAAGGAATATCGAATTTTAACATCACACCGTTGATTGAAGCGCAGGGCGGCGACTCCGGAGGGATCAGGGTCATGGAAACAACCTAAGTTCGCGGCGTCCTGCCGCAACGGTTGCATGACCTGCATCCTGCAGGCCCGCGTCCGCCTGTAGCGGAAATCAATCTGTCTATTTTATTCCTAATAAAAACCCTTGACACTTTCTCTAAAGGATGATAAAGTAGATAAGGTTAAAGAATACAGTTTGTGATACAAGAAGGAGCTGCCCGCTTCTCACCTGATCGACGCTGAATTGGCAGTTGTTGAGGTTAGCACAGTAGTGAAGCCGCGTATGTAAATGCGTGTGCGATTGCGGGTAGACAAATCATCCATTTGTCTGCTTTTTTTATTGCCTCATTACCTGAAGGCTCAGAATGCTGAATGGTTTTGCAAGCTGTGCCAGAAACGGTGCAGACTGCTCAAACAGTGTATTCGCGAGATATTATTCGGAGGTGGATTACGATTAGCAAAGATATGTATGTGAACGAAGGAATTCGTGCCCGTGAATTACGACTTATCGACCACAATGGTGATCAGCTCGGCATTAAGTCCCGCAACGAAGCACTTGAAATTGCTGCACGTGCCAACTTGGACGTTGTCCTCGTAGCACCAACAGCTAAACCGCCTGTAGCCCGCGTTATGGACTATGGAAAGTTTAAGTTCGAGCAGCAGAAAAAAGAGCGGGAAGTCCGAAAGAACCAAAAGATTATCCAGGTCAAAGAAGTTCGGCTCAGCCCGACGATCGATGAGCACGATTTTCAAACAAAGCTTCGTAACGGAATCAAATTCCTTGAAGCAGGCGATAAAGTAAAAGCATCCATCCGTTTCCGCGGACGTGCGATTACTCACAAAGAAATTGGACAGCGTGTTCTTGACAAGTTTGCAGAAGCTTGTAAAGAAGTTGGAACAGTTGAGGTCCGCCCTAAGATGGAAGGACGCAGCATGTTCTTGATGCTTGCACCAATAGCTGAAAAAAAGTAAGCTGAACAAACGATTTAGGAGGAACAGATCATGCCAAAAATGAAAACACACCGCGGTTCCGCGAAGCGTTTCAAAAAAACAGGAAGCGGTAAGTTAAAGCGCGGACGCGCTAAAACAAGCCACCTTTTTGCTAACAAGTCGACTAAAGCAAAACGTCACTTGCGCAAATCTTCACTAGTTTCTTCTGGCGATTTCAAGCGTATTCGTCAGATGCTTACTTACATGAAGTAATAGCTTCATCCCGGTTAGCTGATCACTATTGATAGCGAACCCATTGAATTCAAATCTAAATTATTCTTACAGGAATAGCAGGAGGTAATGAACTATGCCACGCGTAAAAGGTGGAACAGTGACGCGCAAGCGTCGTAATCGAGTATTGAAATTAGCAAAAGGGTATTTTGGTTCTAAACACCGTCTCTACCGAGTAGCAAACCAACAAGTCATGAAGTCATTAAACTATGCTTACCGTGACCGTCGCCAGAAGAAACGGGATTTCCGCAGACTTTGGATCACACGTATCAACGCGGCAGCTCGTGTAAACGGTATGTCTTACAGCACACTTATGCACGGACTTAAAGTTGCTGGTATCGACGTAAACCGTAAAATGCTTGCTGATCTTGCAGTAACAGATGCAGCTGCATTTGCTCAGTTTGCTGAGACAGCAAAGAAATCACTTTCTAAATAATTGATTTCCTCAACGTCACGGTTCCGAATTGATTCGGAACGTGACGTTTTTTCTTTGTATAAAATCTTTCATAGATAGGTGTAAAGGTTCTGCGGATATAACCGACAGTAAGAGTAAGGAGAGATTTTATTGAGTACCTTAGGAATCGAATGGATTGCTTTTTTGTCCATATGGGCATTTGCAGCGATGGGCTATGATAAACGGCAAGCGAAACGCAAGAAGAGTCGTGTTTCTGAAAAAAGTCTCTGGCTCCTTGCGATATTCGGCGGTGGAATCGGCGCTTATTTCGGCATGCAGGTTTTTCGGCACAAAACGCTTCATACCTCATTTCGTGTAGGGTTTCTGATGCTGGCTTTAATTGATGCAGTACTCATACTTTACCTCGCAGGACTGAAAATGCCGGCACTCCCGCAACTTTTTTAACAGCGGAATACATGATGCAATAGGGGGCAATCACATTGGATATGAACAAATTATTTCACATGCAGCAAGAACTTGATTCATACATACAGGCACAGCACGATCTTTCAGGAAGAAATCTTTTTGAAGACAAAGTCCTCGCATTGCTGGTCGAACTTTCCGAGTTGGCAAACGAAACGAGATGTTTTAAATTCTGGAGCATCAAAGGATTTTCTGAACGATCGGTTGTATTAGAGGAATATGTAGACTCCATCCATTTTCTTCTATCTCTCGGAATTGTTAAGAATTTGACGGATTTCAATGAATGGAATTTTAAAACATCATCAGACTCTCTCACCACAACTTTCCTTAAAACAAATCAAGCGGTTCTGGAATTCGGTCAACGTCCAGAAATGTCTACATACATAGGCCTTTGGAATCAGTATGGAACACTCGCTGAAAAACTTGGTTTTTCATTGCAGGAAATCTATAATGCGTACATTGAAAAAAATGAGAAGAATTATGAACGACAAAAAACTGGGTATTGAATGAAAAGTTTCCCTAGGGAAAGCTTTGTGCAACTATCTTTTTATTAAAAAATAAAAGATTGACAAATCCATAGAAATGAAAAATAATAGAATTACTAGACACTAGAGGAGGATTTTTTGTGAACGACTGGAGTAAAGAGGCATTTGGTATTAGGTTAAAGGAACTAAGAGAGCAAAGAGGTCTATCGATGATGGCTTTTGGAGCTGCGATCGGAACTTCCGCTAGCCGCATTAAGGACTGGGAAAAAGGCAAAAACGCTCCATCGGCAGCTTGGGTTGCTAAAATTTCGGAGCGTTTCAATATATCTACGGACGAGCTCATTCTGGGAGACTCAAAAAAGTCTTCTGCTTTCAAACAAGTGAATTCTGCAAGTGCGGAGTCACTATATGAACGTTTGCGCGAAACAATTACAGTTGACGGGTTTTCGGATGAACGGGACGAAGACACGGAGATTCTTTACGCCCAATTGGATACAGGCAACAAAGCGAGATATCGCAGCGGGAAAGGACGCCGTCTTGCTGAGCGTGAATTGCTTAACTTGTTAACGGATCTTCCTAAAAAAGATGTTCTGGAATTATTAGAACTCGCTAAGTTGAAGTGCCGTCTTCAAAAAACACCTGAAACAAAATAATGGTAACTCAACACAATGGATATGTCTCTCCGTTGTGTTTTTTATTTTGGATAATTCCTCAAATACGATATGATAGAGTGAGTAACCGGAAGATTCAAATAATCCTAAAATAGAGAGGAAGTTGACAGTGAAAGCAATTATTCATGGTGATCAAGGACTAAGATTAGGAGAAATGCCGGAACCGGCTGCAAAAAGCGGAGAAGTGGTAGTCGCTATTAAAACGGCTGGACTGAACCGAAGAGACTTGTACATACCAGAAAGAAGAGGACACAAAGGACATGATTTGGTGCTCGGTTCAGATGGTGCGGGAGTCATCGAATCCATTGGGGAAGGCGTAACCAAATGGTCTGTTGGAGACGAAGTGCTGGTCAATCCTTCTCTGAATTGGTTTGAAAAGAGTGACGGATCACCAGACGGATTTGGACCGCTTGGGATGCCTGATGACGGGACATTCGCTGAAAAGATCGTCCTTTCTGAAGAGCAGCTGGAAAAGCGTCCTGGGTACTTGACGTGGGAGGAATCTGCAACTATCGCATTGGCTGGACTAACAGGTTACCGGGCACTCGTAACACGCGGCAATGTGAAAAAAGGGGACACGGTATTCGTCCCAGGAGCGGGAAGCGGCGTCGTCACATTCATTATCCAATTTGCCGAAGCTATCGGTGCACGTGTCATTGTCACTTCAAGAAGTGCAGAAAAAAGGGAACATGCGTTGAAATTAGGTGCAGACCGTGCGATTGATACGAACGCGGACTGGAACGAAGAGTTAAAAGATGAAACCATTGACCTTGTTATTGAGAGCGTCGGGAAAGCAACCTTTAATCGTTCTCTTGAGTGTTTGAAAAAAGGGGGCCGGTTAGTAGTGTTCGGTGCGACGACTGAAGATGTCATCGATTTAGATTTACGTGAACTATTCAATAAGCAGCAGGAAATTATCGGCTCAATGATGGGGAGCCGAGATGAGTTAAGAGAAATGCTGGCTTTTGCAGAAAAGCACAACATCCGTCCGGTCATCGATCAGACGATACCGCTGGATGATGCTATAAAAGGATTCAATATGCTTGAAGACAGTACGCAGTTCGGTAAAATCGTATTTACTATATAAAGACAACAGCCCGCTATCATCCTAATCAGGAAATAGCGAGCTGTTTTTTTATGAATTCAACTGAATGCTGAAGCATATCCCTTATAGGGCTTTATCATCTACAGAATCTAACCACTCTTCAATAGTACCGACGACTGATTCAACACAGCCATCTTCAAAAGGAGAGACTAGGTTTGCTTCTTTAACCAATTCAGTGAATGACTTAGAGCCGCCCAGTTTACATAAATGTACGTAATCGTTCCATGCAGAATCATGATCTTCTCGGTCTTTCTTCCAGAATTGGAATGCGCATATTTGTGCCAGCGTATAGTCGATGTAGTAAAACGGAATTTCATAAATGTGAGCCTGCCGTTGCCAAATGCCGCCGCTTTCTAAATACTCATTTCCATCATAATCACGCTTCGGTAAATAAATTCCTTCTATCCGCTTCCAAGCTGCTTTACGTTCAGCTGGAGTCATCTGCGGATTATTGTACACTTCATGCTGGAACTCATCGACAGCTACACCATAAGGTAAGAATAAGAGACCGCTGCTAAGATGCGAGAACTTATACTTATCGGTCTGCTCATTGAAGAACAGCTCCATCCATGGCCATGTGAAGAACTCCATACTCATCGAGTGCACTTCTGCACCTTCACTTGTTGGCCACACATACTCAGGTATTCCAATGTTGCGGCTGGAATAGACTTGGAAGGCATGGCCAGCTTCGTGAGTCAGTACATCGATATCGCCAGACGTTCCATTAAAGTTTGAGAAGATAAAAGGAGAATCGTAATTATCGATGAACGTACAATAGCCGCCAGCTTCTTTGCCTTTTTTCGCAACGAGATCCAGTAAATTCTTTTCCGTCATATACGTAAAGAATTCATCCGTTTCATGAGACAATTCTTTATACATTTCCTTGCCCTGCTCTATGATCCATTCCGGAGACCCTTGCGGAACTGCATTGCCGGTTAGATAGTCAAGTGACTGATCGTAAAACTTCAAACTGTCGACACCGATACGGGCTGCCTGCCGATCGTATAACTTATTTGCAACCGGTACGATATAGTCACGGACCTGATCGCGGAAGTTTTTAACCATATCAGCATCGTATCCAACACGCGACATTCTTACATATCCCAGTTCGGTGAAAGTAGCAAATCCTAATTTTTTAGCGATCTCATCACGAAGTTTAACGAGACGGTCATAAATATCATCAAATTTCTCTGAGTTTTTTTCATAGAACGAATACTGGGCGTTCATAGCGTCTTTTCGTACAGTTCGATCCGTGGACTCCATATAAGGTCCTAGTTGAGCAAGCGTCAACTCTTTCCCGTCAAATTCGATTTGAGCAGAAGCTACAAGTTTTGCATATTCAGAAGTTAACTTATTTTCTTGCTGAAGGAGCGGCATCACTTCAGGTGAAAATGCGCGAATTGCATGATCAGCAAGAGCGAATAATTGTGATCCCCATTGTTCTTCTAATTCTTTCCGGAATTTAGAGGCAATGAGTGCTTTGTAAAATTCAGTAGAAAGCCCTTGGAATTCTGGACTGACTTCATCAAAGTAATCTCTCTCTTGCTGATAGTATTCATCATTCGTATCAATGGAAGAGCGGATATAAGCGAGATTCGATTGTGTTGAATAATCATTTCCGATGGCATTGATTTTTTCAATAACTGCATTTTGGGTTTCAAATGAATCGGCGTCGTTGAACTCATTCAAAAGTTCAGTGAATTCTTTTTTAATATCGTCCATTTCAGGGCGGGCGTACTGGTATTCGTCAAACGTAATCATAATCTTCCTCCACTCTGCTAATAATTTTCATTCCATTCTATTGTTCCTGAAAAACTTGGAAAATGCAAAAACGAACTTCTGTGAGTCGTAATTTTACGTGGACAAGTGTAAATGTATCCCCCATAAGGTTATCATGGTATGATGAAGACATGTACGCATGAACGAATTGTAAATTGATTGAAGAGGGGAATACAAATTACTTATGAATATTACACAGTCTACAGTTACAGAGTTGAGAGATCCGACAGGCATCCTTACAGGGAAACGCTATGAGGTGTACCTATACTTGGAGTTCGAAGAAGATGATGAATTAGTAGAAGAAGATGCCGCTGGAATCCGTACGATTTACGTTGTTGATGGGGAAGCAGATAAAGTTACAGCAACGTACTTCTTTAAAAAAGGAACAGAGCAAGCATTGGATTTTGAATTGGAAGATGAAGAGATCGAAGAAGTTCTCGCGTTTTGCAGAGAGAACGTAGAAAAAGTAGAAGAAACGTCAAATAACAACTAAAAAAGTATAGGTTGCGTTCAAATAACGTGAAATTCTTTTTTAAATAGTGGATAATAAGCGTAGAGCCGAATGGCAGGGCGTAAATATGCAAAAACGTCCGGAAGTTCTACAAAATTTTTTAGTAATGGAGTGTTTACTATGGATCGAGAAATCGTCGATATTACGATCATTGGCGGAGGGCCAACAGGTCTGTTTGCTTCTTTCTATGCAGGGATGCGAGAAATGTCAGTAAAAATCATCGATAGCCTGCCGCAATTAGGAGGACAGTTAATAGAATTGTATCCTGATAAATATATATATGACGTCGGAGGATTCCCAAAAATCCTTGCAAAAGATCTTGTTGCTAACCTAGTAACACAAGCGCATCACTCAAACCCTGAGATTCTGCTGGGCGAAGCTGCACTTTCTGCGACTCGCGATGGAGACCATTTTGTTTTAAAGACAGACAAAGGGGAGCATTTAACAAGAACTATTTTGTTAACAGCAGGAATCGGGGCATTCCAGCCGCGTAAAATTGGTATTGAAGAAGAAATCCATTTTGAAAATACGAGCTTACATTATGGCATTAAAGATTTAGCGATGTTTAAAGACCATAACGTACTTGTCTGCGGCGGCGGGGATTCAGCAGTTGACTGGGCATTAATGCTGGAAGATATTGCGAAAAGCGTTACACTCGTACATCGTCGTGAGCGGTTCACAGCACACGAAACTAGCGTTAACCAACTGATGGAATCGAAAGTAAATGTCATGACTTCACGCTCAATTAAATCCTTGCGTGGAGAAGACGGTAACGTGCATGAAGTACAAATTGTGCACAAAGACGGTACAGAAGAAGTTATGCCAATGGACCATGTCATCGTCAACTACGGAAATATCTCATCATTGGGACCTATTAAAGAGTGGGGTCTGGAGATGGAGAAGAACTCTATTGTTGTAAATACTCGCATGGAAACCAATATTGATGGAATTTACGCAGCAGGGGATGTCACGAATTACGACGGCAAAGTGAAATTGATTGCGGTTGGACTTGGTGAAGCGCCGATTGCTGTAAATAATGCGAAAGCGTATCTCGATCCGAAAGCTCGGGTACAGCCATTGCATAGTACAAGCGTATTTTCATAAGTGAATATACAAAAGCCCAGAGGATTTCTTCTGGGCTTTTTTTTACATATTTTTTGAATCCGCTTCAGGCGGGCTGAACAAGTTTGAGACGAGAAGTCCCATAATCAGGGCAACTCCGCTCATGACAAAAGGGGTGCCGCTTTCAGGAATCCCGGGATAAATGACAAAAATAGATCCAACAATCAAACCGATAATAATTGAAAACGTCAGCGTTGCATAGTTGTTAAGGAGGTAGTGGATGATTTTACTGCTAATGGCAAATCCTAAAACAACCCCTAAACCAATCACGATGATAATCGGGATGTTGAAATCAGACACGGCACCGATTGCTGTGGAATACATACCAAGCAGCAGAAGTACAAATGATCCGCTAATGCCAGGCAATAACATCGCTGTACTCGCAGCCCAGCCTGACAGCAATAAAACTACTGTAGTGGTGGGAGTCAATGATGTAATAATGGAAGTATCTGCCGGTTTTATGAAAGCAGTCATCGCCAGCAAAACACCAACAATGAGCAACACAAGATAATGCCAAGCTTTAAACGTTGATTTTATTTTTGCTTGTTTCGCCATAAAAGGCAGAATTCCTATAATTAATCCCATAAAAAAGAATTGCGTCGGAGCGAAGTAGTTTTCTAAAAGAAACTTGATAACTCTGCTGAAAAGTATAATCGTCGCGCCCATGCCAATTGCAAGCGGCAGCAGGAATCCCATATGTTTGCGCCAATCTTTACTGAATATCCCATTGATTGAAGTAAGCAAACGGTCGTAAATCCCTAATAGGAACGCAATTGTTCCTCCGCTGACCCCGGGGATTAAATCACTAATCCCCATTAAAAATCCTCTATAAATATTTCTCCATTCCATGTGTGAATCCTCCAATTTAGTGCTTGAACCTATGACGTCACTTAGTTAGTAAATGTTCCTAATCAAGGATAACGCAGAAATTCAGGCATAGAAAAGCGCATAGTCGGATGGTGCCGTCTATGCGCCATTTTCATACATTATGAAACGTGTGTTTCGGCACGGCGGGCTTCAATCGCTGTCAGCCGTTCGTTAAACTCTTCTTTAGTCAAGTTGTGCTCTGCAAAATAGCGGTTACGCGGATGTGTACGGCATTCATCGGAACAACTGCGCATATACATATGCTCGTTTTCTTCTGAACAAAGAATTTTAGCATTGCATTCAGGGTTTGCACAATTTACATAGCGCTCACAAGGTGTTCCATCAAAGTGATCACGTCCGACTATGACGTGTTCAACTTGGTTTACAGGAACTGCAATTCGCTCATCGAATACGTAACACTGTCCATCCCATAATTGTCCTTTTGCGACTGGATCTTTACCGTATGTGACGATTCCGCCGTGTAACTGGCCCACATCCTCGTACCCTTCACGCTTTAACCAGCCTGTGAACTTTTCACAGCGGATTCCGCCTGTACAATAGGCAAGAACTTTCTTGCCTTCAAGCTGTTCTTTGTTTTCACGAACCCACTCAGGTAAATCACGGAAGTTTTCGATGTCTGGTCGGATGGCTCCGCGGAAATGACCTATATCATATTCATAATCGTTTCGAGCATCAATGACGACTGTATCTTCTTCTTGCATTTGTGCAAGGAATTCATCAGGAGACAAGTAAGTTCCTGTAGTTTCTAAAGGATTTACATCATCTTCCAAGCTGAGGTTGACGATTTCTTTGCGTGGGCGCACGTGCATTTTTTTAAATGCATGTCCTTCAGATTCATCTATCTTAAACCAAAGGTCCTCAAATCGCGGATCATTCTTCATATGCTCCATATACGCATCTGTTTGTGCGATTGTACCTGAGCATGTTCCATTAATGCCTTCTTCACCAACTAGGATACGTCCTTTTAAGCCGGTTTCCTTACAAAATTTCAAGTGCTCTGCTGCGAATGTTTCTGGGTCTTCAATTTGAACGTACTTGTAAAACAGCAATACTCGATAATTTTCTTTTTCCATGGTCCTAACCACCTTCTGTTTTTTCACTTTGCAATAGGGTAAAACAGTCGGCCCGGTGCAATTACAGTTTTTTACACATAAAAGCAACCCGCATTTGCAAGATCCGGGACAAGCATATTATATCATAAAAACTGGTTCTGAAAAAGTGAACAAAATTCGACTAGAAACAATTGTAATCTCTCAACTTTTGTACTAGTATTTAGAATAGATATAGAAACTAGATTTTACCATGGATAAGCAAATTTGCTGAATTAAAGGATGTTCATTACTTGGAAGTATGCGTATGAAGGAGTTTTAATGTTATGAAGAAAATGTTCGGAAACAGAAGATTTAAATTAATCGATGTGCTGCTTACGACAATTATCGTGTTTTTAGCAATGACGGCCATTCTGCTTGTTTTTTCTAAAGGGAGCTCTAATAACCAGTTGAAATCTGCGACTAGTCCATCATCAGAAAAGGACGCAGTCGTTGTAGACAAGTCAGACTCTAAATTTGAGGGCATTAAAATTGTGACTGAAACTTCTAATGATCCGTTAGCCAAATATGCAATTCAATATCCGCAGAGTAAAAACCAAGACTTTAATAATAAGGTAGTTACATATATTAAACATGCGAAGAAAAACTATTTAGAAGCAATTCGCGATGTGAAAATTGAAGATAACAAAAGAAAAAGCGAATTGAATATTTCTTTTGAAACACATGTTGATAAAAAAGGGAATTATTCATTTGTTTTGATGAATAATGAGTCCCTATTAGGAAAAAAACGTCTATCTGAAATAGAGTCATTCCACTTAAACACGAAATCGGGCGAGCAGCAAGACATTCAAACGGTTTTTAAAGAAGATTCGAATACGCTTCCCACAATGACGGAGCGGGTCAGAAAGAAAATCCAGCATACAGAGAAATTGAGCGATGGAGTCATTACTGACAAAATGCAGATTCGTACAGAGCCGGACTGGAAAAACTTTGAGAACTATGCAATCTCAGAAGAGTCTATGATTTTCTACTTTGAAAGCGGGTCCTTAAAAGATGTGAAGTCAGGTCCGCAAGTTGCAACGATTCCGATCGAAGAAATGAATGATCTATTGAAACCTGAGTTCCAAGTAGCTTCGGAAACTCCTGCGAAAAAAGAGGAAGCAGCTAAACCAGACCCTTCAAAGAATGAAAAAACAGAAGAAACTGCTGATAAAGACAAGCCTTCTAAAGATGAAACAGCGAAAGACGACAAGCAATCAGGAGAGGGAACAGCAGCGCCCAAAACGGAAGAACCTCATGAAAAGAAAATTGCGCTCACTTTCGACGATGGTCCAGATCCGAAATCCACAGTTCAGATTTTGGATATACTCAAAAAGTATGATGCGAAAGCAACATTCTTCATGTTAGGAAGCCGAGTAGAATATTACCCCGATACAGCTAAAGCCGTAAAAGCTGCGGGTCATGAAATTGGGAACCATTCATGGAATCACCCAGACTTAAGTAAAATGCCATTACCGAAAGCATTAGAAGAAATTAATCGGACCACTGCGATCATTCAAAAAGTGACTGGTGAGAAGCCGACTGTTTTCAGGCCGCCATATGGTGCATATACGGATCAGTTAAGTAAACAAACAATCCCCCCAATCAAGTTATGGAATGTGGATACACTGGATTGGAAATATCGGGATGCCAATAAACTGCTGGAAGAAGTGAAAAAATCGACAAAAGACGGAAGCACAATCTTAATGCATGATATACATCAGTCAACCGCAGATGGATTGGATGGTGTTATGGCTTATTTGCAAAGCCAAGGCTATAAATTCGTCACTGTTTCAGAATTAGATAAATGAAAAAAGAACGTACAGGGATTTTAAATCCTTGTACGTTCTTTTTAGGTTGAACTCTATTTCAACAATTAGTTGACAAGTACATCATCCATTGAAATGTCGAGTGCGTTTGCTACACCTTCACCATATGCCGGGTCCGCATGATAACAATGTTTGATGTGTCTGATCTTAATTTCTTTTGGTGCATCGCCCATATTGTCCGCTGTATTTCTGAATAGCAGTTGTTTTTGTTCATCATCCATAAGATTGAAGAGTTTTCCAGGCTGAGTGAAGTAATCATCATCATCTTCGCGGAAATTCCAGTGATCTGCAGCACCGTGTAATTTCAATGGAGGTTCTCTGAAATCTGGCTGTTCTTGCCACTCACCAACGCTATTCGGCTCGTAAGAAGTTCTGCTGCCATGATTTCCGTCTACACGCATTTGACCGTCACGATGGAAACTGTGGAACGGACATTTTGGCGCATTGACTGGGATTTGATGATGATTGACACCTAGACGATAACGCTGAGCATCTCCGTAAGAGAATAAGCGGGCCTGCAGCATTTTGTCAGGTGAAAAACTGATTCCTGGAACGACCGCAGCTGGAGTGAAAGCAGCTTGTTCTACTTCAGCAAAGTAGTTTTCTGGATTTCTATTCAATTCGAACTCTCCAACTTCTATAAGAGGGAAGTCGCCTTTATACCAAACTTTTGTTAAGTCGAATGGATTGAAAGGCATATTCGCTGCTTCTTCTTCCGTCATCACTTGTACGTACATTTTCCATTTCGGGAAGTCTCCATTATCGATGCTGAGAAGCAAATCACGCTGATGGCTTTCGCGATCGGTAGCGATTGTTTTGCTTGCTTCCTCATCCGTTAAGTTTTCAATTCCTTGTTGAGAGCGGAAATGGAATTTCACATAGTATCGCTCGTTATCAGGACTGATAAAGCTATACGTATGACTGCCGAATCCATGCATGTGACGATAAGTGCGCGGGATTCCGCGCTCACTCATTAAAATGGTGATTTGGTGAAGCGCTTCAGGGAGTGATGTCCAGAAGTCCCAATTGTTTGTCGCGCTTCTTAAGTTCGTGCGCGGATCACGCTTGACCGCATGATTCAAATCTGGAAATTGAAGCGGATCTCTAAAGAAGAAGACAGGTGTGTTATTTCCTACCATATCCCAGTTACCTTCTTCAGTGTAGAACTTCAGTGAAAATCCGCGAATGTCGCGTTCTGCATCCGCTGCACCGCGTTCACCAGCTACAGTTGAGAAACGTGCAAACATCTCTGTCTTTTTACCGACTTCTGAGAAGATTTTTGCTTTCGTGTATTTTGTAATGTCATTTGTCACAGTAAACGTACCGTACGCGCCTGATCCTTTTGCGTGCATGCGGCGTTCAGGAATAACTTCACGGTCGAAATGTGCAAGCTTTTCAATTAACCAAACATCTTGAAGAAGTAGAGGACCCCTGGGACCTGCAGATATTGAATTCTGATTATCAACTACAGGAGCACCTGCAGCAGTTGTCAATTTTTTACGAGACTCATTCTCATTATTGTTCATGTGTATTCCTCCTATGTAATGGATTGTGAAACTGTTTCCTAACTATAGCAGAGGGATTCTTAGATAGCTAGCATTTTGTTTAGAATCATTATCGTTAAGGAGAAGTTATTATTAACAGATAGTTAGCGTTACAAAAATTCTATTTTGGAAGAGGCATTCTATGAAAATCTGACCTTGTGACAACATTTCAACATTAGACCCCAAAAACCCCCCGAAGTTTTGAGGTTTGTAACAGATCATACGCTAATTGCTCACAAAGTACTTTAGCGTTTAATTTATAATGGAGACAGATCGAGATTGAGGGGAGAGGTAGAGATGGAAGAGGTTTTACTTTCAAGAATCCAGTTTGCATCGACAACATTGTTTCACTTTATATTTGTCCCGTTGTCTATCGGATTGGCGCTGATCATTGCGATCATGCAAACGCTCTACGTAGTAAAGAAAAAAGAAATCTATATGAAGATGACGAAGTTTTGGAGTGTGTTCTTCCTTATTAACTTCGCAATCGGTGTAGTCACAGGTATTTTCCAGGAGTTCCAATTCGGAATGAACTGGTCGACATATTCCAGATTTGTAGGAGATATTTTTGGAGCACCACTAGCAGTTGAAGCGTTACTGGCGTTTTTCCTTGAGTCCACATTTATAGGGATTTGGATCTTCGGTGCACAGAAGCTCTCTAAGAAAGTTCACTTAGCTTCTATATGGCTTGTTTCATTCGGAACAGTGATGTCAGCATTTTGGATTTTAGCAGCAAACTCATTCATGCAAAATCCTGTTGGCTATGTTTTACAAAATGGCCGCGCTGAAATGAATGACATTGTCGCGCTGTTAACGAATGAAAAATTGTGGGTTGCTTTTCCGCATACCATGTTCGGCAGTATCGCTACGGGAGCATTCTTTGTAGTTGGAGTAAGTGCGTTCTATCTTATTAAAAAGCGTCAAGTAGACTTCTTTAAGAAGTCTATCGGAATCGGTTTGATCGTTGGTCTAGTTGGCGGATTAGGTCTTGCGTTCACTGGTCACTCTCAAGCCCAGTATTTAATGCATGCGCAGCCAATGAAAATGGCGGCTGCAGAAGGACTTTGGCAAGATAGTGGAGATCCGGCAGCATGGACATTAATTGCAAATATTGATTCGGAAAATCGTGTAACGACAGGTCGAATCGAAATACCTTACTTATTGAGTTATCTAACGTACAATGAGTTCTCAGGTAAAGTATTGGGAATGGAAAGTCTAGAAAAACAAATGATTGAGAAGTATGGAGAGGGAGATTACATTCCTCCAGTGAAGACAACATTTTGGAGTTTCCGTATTATGGCGGGAACTGGCGGAGCGCTAGTTGGTGCGAGTCTTCTTGGTTTGTTATTGTTGTTCCGCAAAAAGATTGCGGCATCGACTTGGTATTTAAGAGTGATGATTCCAGTGATTTTCTTACCGTTTATCGGTAACTCATTTGGATGGATCATGTCTGAAATCGGTCGTCAGCCATGGGTCGTTAACGGTCTCATGAAAACTGCAGACGGGGTTTCACCGAACGTTTCAGCAGGACAGATTTTGTTCTCACTGATTTCGTTCTCAACAATCTATGCAATCCTCGGGATTATTATGGTTGTGTTATTTGTGAAGGTCATTCAACGCGGACCTGAAGAGCGTAAGCAAAAAGACGTATCCGTTACAGATCCGTTTAATGTAGGAGGCGTGTCTAATGGCTCTAAGTGATTTGTGGTTTGTGTTAATCGCGGTTCTATTCATAGGGTTTATATTTCTTGAAGGCTTTGACTTTGGTGTAGGAATGAGTTTGAAATTCCTCGCTAAAGATGAAACAGACAAACGTATGCTCATTAATACGATTGGGCCAGTCTGGGATGCCAACGAAGTGTGGCTGATTACAGCAGGCGGAGCAATGTTTGCAGCGTTCCCACATTGGTATGCGACAGTTTTCAGCGGGTATTATATACCGTTTGTCGTCTTGCTGCTGGCATTGATTGCCCGTGGAGTAGCGTTCGAGTTCAGGGAAAAGTTCGAGTCCGCAAAATGGGTGAAAACATGGGATTGGGCAATCTTTGCAGGCAGTATTTTACCGCCTTTCCTATTAGGTGTCTTGTTCACAAGTATGTTGAAGGGAATGCCTGTGGATGCCGATATGAACATGCACGCAGGATTCTTTGACTTCGTGAATGTCTATACAGTAGTGGGTGGATTAGCATTTGTGCTAATCTCTTATTTACACGGATTACTGTTTGTCACTTTAAAAACAGAAGGATCCATTCGTACCCGTGCAAAAGAGGCTGCATTAAAAATCTATTGGGCAACTGGCGTTGTGATGATCGCGTTTGTCGCTCTAACAGCAGTCTATACAGAAGCGTTTGCGAATAGAGGACCGATCTTGATTCCGCTATTTGCAGTTGTGATTGTTTTGTATGCGTTCCTTCACCGTTTAATTGCAAAAGGACGCGAAGCATTAAGCTTTACGGTTACAGGGATTACATTGATCGCGGTGATGGCTTCGTTCTTCATCGGATTGTTCCCGAACGTATTGGTCAGCTCATTAGATTCTGCATTTAACATGTCAATCCGGGCAGCGGCATCAGGTGACTATTCGTTGAAATTAATGACATTCGTTGCGTTTACAATGGTTCCGATTGTGATTGCCTATACAATTTGGAGTTACTACGTATTCCGTAAACGTGTTACGGCAGATGTGGAGCATCTGGACTATTGATGGACCGACATCTTCTTCGGTATAACGGCAGCAAGAAAACCTTTGCGCTTGTTGGGATTTTGACAGTCGTTCAAGCGGCATTCATCATCCTGCAAGCTCTCTCCTTGTCTTCAGCCATTACCCGGATGTTTCATGGGCTAGCTTGGAAGGGAACCGTTATATCGCTCGCCGTGTTTTTTGTTGCTCATGCGATTCGTCATTCCCTTCAATGGGGAAAAGAACGCGTTGCACTCAAGTTTGCAGATGATATTGCTCGTTCGACCCAAGACCAGTTAGCTGAAGCACTCTTACGGGATGGCACTGGAATGATTGCAAGACAAGGTTCAGGATCTTTGCTGACTCTTACTTTAGAAGGTGTCCCGAAATTCCGTAAATACGTGGAACTGTTCATCCCAAGATCGTTATCAATGGGAATCATCCCAGCAGTAATCCTCGTTTATATTGTCACGTCCGATTTAATGTCTGGCGTGACTCTTTTCCTTGTAATGCCGATATTAATCATCTTTCTGATTCTGATTGGAATTGTATCGAAGAAGAAGATTGATGATCAAATGGGAACGTACCGTCAACTTTCACGACACTTTGCGGATTCTATTCAAGGGATTGAAACGCTGAAGTTTTTAGGACGGAGCAAGTCCCATGAGAAAGCGATTGAAGAAGTGAGTGACAAATACCGGGTTGCTACGAATCGCTCGTTAAGCTATGCATTTTTGTCTTCGTTCTCCCTGGATTTCTTTTCAAGTCTTTCTGTAGCCCTCGTTGCAGTGGAACTTGGTTTACGGTTAATCAATGGCGGGATCGGACTAGAAGCAGCGCTTGTAATTCTCATATTAGCACCTGAATACTTTTTGCCGGTTCGTGATTTAGGGGCTGATTTCCACGCAACAATGGATGGAAAAGATGCTGCGGATGAAATACGTTCACTACTTGCGGATTCAGAAGCGAATGGTGAACACGAATCGATTGTCATTCCTCTGGTTACGAAAGACAGCAGATTTACAGCAGCCTCAATTGGTAAACTAGGCGATCATGACATTGAAATTACGAAAGATGTACAGTTTTCTGTAACAGGTTCACAAAAAGTGGGGATAATCGGAGCTTCAGGGGCTGGAAAGTCCACTCTGATTGACCTGTTAGCAGGCTTTACATCACCTTCAAGTGGGGCATTTGAGATTGGAAACGAGTCTGTCAGTTCGCTTGCATCAGATTCTTGGCGCAAGCAAGTCACCTATATCCCGCAGCACCCAACAATTTTCTCAGACACTCTAGCAAACAACATTCGTTTTTATCATCCGGAAGCCAGTGATGAAACCGTTTATAAAGCCGCGCAAGCAGCGGGTCTTGAGCAGCTGGTCGATGAACTGGCGAATGGGTATGATGAGATGATTGGTCAAGGCGGCCGTCCGCTATCAGGCGGGGAAGAACAGCGTGTTGCGATTGCTCGTGCACTGCTGGAAGATTCCGCGGTCTTGTTGTTGGATGAACCGACAGCGCACTTGGATATCGAAACAGAACACGAAATCAAACAATTGCTTCTGCCTATTCTTGACGATCGGCTCGTATTCTTTGCAACACATCGCTTGCACTGGATGAAGGAAATGGACTGGATTCTTGTCATGGAAGATGGCCGTATCGCTGAACAAGGGACTCACGAGGAACTGTCTGCACAAGACGGTGTCTACAGCAAATTAGCGCGTGCACAGCGGGAAGGGATGATGCTATGAACTACGTCAAAAGCTTCGTTACTCCATACATGAGCAAGTATTGGAAGTTAATGTCGGTGACTGTTCTCTTAGGCATTTGTTCTTCCTTATCTGCGGCACTTCTGATTTTTGCATCGGGTTACTTGATTTCTGCAGCTTCAGAACGGCCAGAAACGATTTTACTTGTCTACGTTCCAATTGTATTGGTCCGGGCTTTCGGATTGTCTCGCGCAGCGTTCAGTTATGCTGAACGCATGACGGGACACAATGCGGTGTTAAAAGTGCTGTCTGAAATGCGCGTGCGGCTATATCGTGCGCTGGAACCGCAAGCCCTATTTATCCGTTCGCGCTTTAAGCGGGGAGATTTGCTAGGGACATTAGCAGACGATATTGAACATTTACAAGACGTATATATCCGTACGCTATTCCCTACAATCAGCGGCTTGTTCATATTTGTATTTGCAACTGTATCTGTCTCTATTTTTGATTGGAAATTCGGTTTGTTTATCGGACTGTGTTTAAGTGTGATTGTCATCATCTATCCAATGCTGTCATTAGTGATGATGAAGAAACACCAACTAAAGTCAAAACAGCAGCATACGAAGTTGTACCATACATTAGGGGACGCAGTTTATGGGATTCGCGATTGGCTCATTAGCAGCAGAACCGCTGATTTCCTTAGTAAGTTCAAGTCTGAGCGTAATGTCAGTTACGAAACTGACAAAGAACTTGCAAAGCGTGACCAAAACAGAACGTTCCAGCTTCATTTAATTTCTGGTGTTATTACTGTGGTTGTAGGAGTCTGGGCTGGAATGCAAGCGATTGATGGAACGATTTTACCAACGTATATCGCAGCATTTACACTCGTCACACTTCCAATCATTGAATCGTTAATTCCGATTTCACACGCCGTTGAACGAATTCCTGCGTACAACGAATCGTTTGCACGTATTCAGCACACGGAAGATACAGCACAATCCGTATTCAAGTCAGCTGAAACGGTGGATGAAGTGCCCGATGCTGCAGATATCCTCATTGAGGGTGTGTCTTATGCATATGAGTCAGAAAAACGACAAGCCCTTCACCGGGTTGCTCTCCACATCAAACAGGGTGAAAGAGTAGCGGTTCTCGGCAAAAGCGGTGCAGGCAAATCGACGCTGGTACAACTTTTATTAGGAGCGTTAAAGCCGGATGAAGGAACCATTCGAATCGCAGGGGAAGCCCCAGAAAAGTATGGAGAAAACATCCATCAACTTGTGAGTGTATTAAACCAAAAACCTTATTTGTTTGGGACAACGATTGAAAATAATATTCGTCTAGGCAATCCTTCTGCGACAACTGAAGAGGTCGAACGGGTAATCCGCCAAGTTGGATTAGAAGATTATCTAAAAAAGCTTCCAGACGGGCTGCAAACGCAGACGGAAGAAGCAGGCCGGCGCTTCTCAGGCGGCGAACGGCAACGCATTGCGCTGGCACGAATTTTGCTCAACCATACTCCGGTGGTGATTGTCGATGAACCCGCAGTTGGACTGGATCCTGAAACTGAACGCGGCCTCATTCAGACAATGATGGAGAGTCTGAAAGGGAAAACAGTTATTTGGATTACCCACCATCTGATGGGAATGGAATTGATGGACAATATTGTCTTTTTAGAAGCTGGAGAAATATCGGATGAAGGCACACATGAAGAACTGCTGGCAAAATCTGTGCGCTACCGACGCCTTGTTGAATTGGACCGCGGAATCTGAGTTTTACTAATCAGAAGCGGACGATTGGGAAATTGAATACTTAGAAAAGACTATGCCGAATGTATTTTACACGTACATTTGACATAGTCTTTTTCTTGTTTTTTGAAATAATGATCTCGGGATCAGTACAGCATTAGATGATTTTGGGACGGGGTATTCTTCGTTAGCAAACCTAACCCATTTACCTTTCCAATAGTTAAAAGTGGACCGTGAAGATCGGTCAAGTGACCATTATGGAAGGTGTAGAAACGAAAGAACAATTAGAGCTGATCGAATTCAAGGCTACTATTTCAGTGAACCAGTTCCTCCGGACGACGCATACAAACTTCTTTAACCAATTTAAAAACACTCCGCTGGCAGCGGAGTGTTTAAAATGGCCATCCGAACAAATAGCCGAGTGAGATGCATATAATACCTGAAACCGTTGTACCGAGTGAAGAGAACAACATATACCGCTTTACCGCCATCCCGCTCATTCCGGAAAAACAACAGACGAAATGACGCATTCCCGGTACGAAAAAGCCTAGCGTTACCGTCCAGGAACCATAACGGCTAAACCAGCGTTCGACCCGCAGTACCCGCTTTTCGGATAGGCCGATCCATTTACCAAAACGTTCAACAATTGGGCGGCCCACTTGTTTACCGATTGTATAGGTCACAAGTGTTCCGATGAAAACACCTAAAATCGCAATTGTCATTGCCCCTGTGAAATTGAGAAGCCCTGAAGAAGACAAATATCCCGTAAAAACGATGACGAATTCATCCGGCATGGGTAATCCGAAAATACCGAGCGCCAAAAATAGAAAAACAGCAAAGTACCCATAATGGGTAACGAAATCTTGAAATATACTCACTTAAATCCCTCTTTTGTCAATTCTTTGATGATGGTGTATGCGGTTGCCACGTTCCAATAGTTTCTCCAACCCGAATCGCACCTTTTTCAGAACCATCCGGTGTGAATGGTGTCTCTCCAGCAACAAATAGCAGAATCGTTGATCCGAAAGAGAAATATCCGAAGTCTTCTCCTTTTTTAGCTTCTTTTGAAGAAGAGTAGAGCTGTACGGAGTTTACATTGAGTGCACCCACTTTGACAAGTGCTAATCGATCGAGTTCAGTTGAAAGTTCAGTGATAAGCCGATAGTTTGTTTCAAAAGGTTTGTCTCCATAAGTAAGTCCCATGTTATTAACAGGATATGATGTGGATCCAAGAGCGTAACGGCTGATTACGCGGCCATCTGCAGGATAGTGGAAGTGATGATAATCTGCAGGAGAAAGATAGAATACAAAGTACCATCCATTTTTATAAGCAGATGCCCTCTTCTCATCCATGAATATTTCATTTATACTGTATGTATGACCTTTAATTGTAAATTGATGTCCGTCTACTACCCGCCCAAAAGAACTTAGCTGTCCGTCTGAGGGGGAGATCAGAGTTTCAGCCGAATTGTCAAAAGGTCGTGCTCCGGATTTTAGGTTGCGGGTGAAAAATGCCTGTAAACTTTTGTAGTGGCCTCTCGGATATTCCATACTGGCCTCATCGATTTTATAGGCTGAGGAGTATGTCTTAATGAGAGGTTTGCTGAAACGGGATGCTGCCAAATGGCGCAGTATGCCAGAGGATACTGGATTTCCGGTCAGTTCCACGAATGATTTCAAGAGTTTCTTTTTCAATACAATCACCATCTTTAACTAGTATATATTATTGGGAGGTTTGTTATGTTTTCATTTAGATATATTGATTATACTAAAGTAAAGGCCCAATTGGCGAATGCAATTACTTTAGTAAACTTAAGTTTTGGAGTTATTGCCATTATACTGATTTCCAGAGACTTGTCCCACATGAGTTTAGTTTTCATTTTTCTAGCGGCTTTATTTGATCGTTTCGACGGGATGACAGCTCGTCACTTCCATACGGAATCAGCATTCGGAAAAGAATTGGATTCCTTAAGTGATATCATTTCGTTCGGCATCGCACCAGCAGTTCTTATCTATCACTCTGCATTATCTGAAATGCTCTGGGTTGGGATTGCAGCTACAATTATTTACATTGCATGCGGGGCAGTCCGGTTAGCCCGCTATAATGTAGAAGAGTTCGACGGCATTTTCCGCGGCGTTCCGATTACCGCAGCTGGTGTCATTTTAACTGCTTTATATTTTGCAATCCCATATGTGGGGGCGCCTTATCTTGTTATTGCAATGCTCATTCTTTCATGGGCAATGGTCAGCAACTTTAAAATTTCCAAAGTATAAACGAAAACCTCTTCATTTGGTTCCTTAGATCGGGATCCGGTGAAGAGGTTTTTAAATTGAAGAATGCTGCCGTGCGCGGCGGTTTTATGCAGTTTTCAATTCATACCCAGCGCTTGTCTCATGTCCGTTCCATTCTCCTGTGTAATCTGCTATTCTTAAAGTAGATAAACAACGGAAAGGAATGATTGAAATGTCGGGACCGGCTTTAAAACAACTACAATCTCACCGGGCGATCCACGAAGGCGGATTATCTGGTGCAGTGGGAAAAACAGAGATGCTGATTGACTTCCTCCAAGAAGGGGACCAAAAAAATGCAGACCGTGCAGCGAATGATTTAATCGATTATTGGAAGACTCGCGTTATTAGTCATGCCGATGCAGAGGAAGGCGGATTTTATCAAGAAATCGTTACAGAAAATCCTGCGATGGAGAAGTCGGTTACCCAGCTGACGCGCGATCATGATTTGATAAGAATCATCGTTGGAGATATTGAAAAGTTAAGAGAGACTGAAGGAATTAGTCCAAGCGTCCTTCAAAAATTCTATGCATTGCTAGTTGTGAACGAAATTCACAGTCGCGAAGAAGAACGATTGTTATTTATAGAATCACCTGATGAAGAAGCTTGAAATGAATGGAACAACCAAACACGTCATTCTGGAAATGAATGACGTGTTTCCAATGAAAGGAGCACTTTAAATGATGGAACAAGCACTTGCTGTGCTCGCTGAGAAATTTGGATATACATCATTCCGTACAGGTCAAGAGCAGGTCATCCAGCACGTGATGGATGGACAGGATGCTCTTTGTGTTATGCCGACTGGCGGCGGAAAATCGTTGTGCTATCAAGTTCCAGCTATGCTATTTGAAGGAACGGTCCTCGTCATATCCCCACTCATTTCCCTTATGAAAGATCAGGTAGATGCACTTTGGCAACTCGGAATTCCTGCTGCCTACATAAACAGCACGTTATCCTCAGAGGAGTATTTCGGAATTCTTGAAAATGCGATTGCAGGACAATATCGCCTTCTTTACATTGCACCTGAACGACTGGAGTCCGAATCATTTCTGAGAGAATTAAGCCGGATGAACGTTCCGATGATTGCAATTGATGAGGCACACTGTATTTCCCAATGGGGTCATGATTTCAGGCCGAGTTACCGAAATATCAGCCGTGTCTTGAACTGTTTTGATGAAAAACCGGTTTTGCTTGCGTTAACGGCAACAGCTACGCCGAACGTTCGGGAAGATATTCGCATACAGCTCGGAATTCCCGAAGAACAGACGGTGATGACAGGGTTTGAGCGGTCGAACTTAGTGTTTACGGTTGTAAAAGGACAAAATCGCGAGAAGTTTATCAAAGAAGTTGCAAGTAAAAATAAAGGGGAAGCTGGAATTGTTTATGCAGCAACCCGAAAAGCGGTTGAGAGTATCTATGAATTGCTGAACCGTGCTGGATTTGAAGTGGCGAAGTATCATGGCGGAATGTCAGATACAGAGCGGCATCACGAGCAAGAACGTTTCCTGAATGATGAAGCAACGGTGATGGTCGCAACAAATGCCTTTGGAATGGGAATTGACAAGTCAAATATCCGATACGTCATTCACTACCAGATGCCGAAAAATATGGAAAGCTATTATCAAGAAGCTGGACGCGCGGGACGGGATGGGTTGGATAGTGAATGTGTGCTTCTTTTTGCTTCTCAAGATATCCAGACGCAGCGTTTTCTTATCGACCAATCACCAGATCCTTCCCGAGTGCCAGCAGAGCTCGAAAAACTGCAAGGAATGATCGACTACTGCCATACAGAAAATTGTTTGCAGCAATACATCGTGACGTATTTTGGAGAAAAAGAGGCTCCGAAATGCGGCAGATGTGCAAATTGTACAGATACACGAGAGCAGATGGATGTCACATTGGAAGCTCAAAAAGTATTGTCCTGTGTCATTCGAATGGGACAGCGGTTCGGGAAGACGATGATCGCACAAGTATTGACAGGTTCTAGAAATAAAAAATTGCTGGACTTTAAGTTTGATCAATTGACCACATATGGTTTACTGAAAGAAAAGAATGCGAAAGAAGTTTCCGATTTTATCGAGTTTCTGATTTCGGCGAACTGTTTACAAGTCGAGAACGGGCAGTTTCCGACAATCCGTGTCGCTGAGCGCGGCAAGGAAGTCCTGCTTGGCAATGATAAGATTATGAGAAAAGGTTCATTTGTTTCGAAGGCACTGACAGAAAACGATCCATTGTTTGAACAGCTTCGCCAGCTGCGGCGCCAGCTTGCTCAAGAAGCGGGTGTTCCGCCATTCGTTGTGTTCTCGGACAAGACCCTGAAAGATATGGCGATGAAAAAACCAGCAACGTCTGCAGAGTTTCTGGACGTTGTAGGTGTAGGACAAACGAAGCTCGAGATTTATGGAGAGGCATTCATTGAAGAGATTAAATCTTTTCAGCTCCAGGAGATTTGAGCGGGAGATTTCGCAATACTAGGCAAAACAAAAAACATACTAGAAGTTAGTATGTTTTTTGTTTTGCATTCGATTATTCTTCAAGACTGATTGTAAATAGATGGACAAGCAGCCGGACTGCCCGATTCCAATGAGTTTGATAGGTTAATCGCTCGGGAATTTCCGTCACAGAGCCGCAGCTGTCCGTTGTTTGAACAACCCATAAATAGTATACCCAGCAACAATCAGCAAGAGTATTCCGGTAAAGGTAAACGCGCCGCGGAAATTTAAATTCAAGGCTCCGATTGTATACGAACCTGCGACAACCCCCATTGAGAAAAAGGCATAGAAATAACCGTATGCTTTCCCGCGGTAGGCAGCTTCGGAAGAATCGATGAGCAATGAGTTGATGGATGGGAAGAGAAATGCGAATCCGACCCCGTATAAAGCCATTGTTCCATAAAGACTGCCAAGCTCATCTGCGCGGCTCAACAGCAGCATGCTGACTCCCATTAATGAAATCCCGAAGGCAAGTGTAATCATCGGTCTCACGCGATCGAAAACGCGGTTGATCGGCAATAGAAAGACGAGGATTGCCACGATCCCGAAGGTGCTTAACAGGGTTCCTGTTGTTTTAGTATCAAAGCCGAGTGACTCGACCTTTAGCGGCAGGATCAGCGCCAGTACACCTTGTGAAAACATCAGGAAAAAGGCGCCTGCGAATGCCCGTTGAATGCCCGGGTGCCGGAACAATGCTCCAACATGCTTTTCCTTGGACTTTACTGCTGACTTTTTGACCCGCTTGACGGATCGCAGCAGCAAGAAAGCTAAAAGTGCAAGTATTGCCATGATGATGCCGTTCACGAGCATGATTGTGGGAGTTCCCTTTACTGGATTCCCGATAATGGAAGCGACGATTCCGCTGTACGCAGGACCTGCGATTGCGGCCATACCAACAAACGCACCAGAAATGGCCACGCTTTTTCCGCGCTTTTCCGGTTCTGCCCGATTCGCTAAAAACGTAAAAGCCGCAGGAATGATCAGCCCATTGGTAAATCCGTGAACGAAACGGACACCGACCAGCAGCCAAGGGGCATGAACTGTGGAATAGAGCGTCAATGCAACGGCGTTCGTTAAAAGACCAATCAGCAAAATTTTGAATGGACCTCTTTTATCGGTAACAAATCCTGAAATAACATTGCCGAAAACGTTCGCAAGTGAGTAAGTTCCAACAACTAACCCCGCGACAAAAGTGGAAGCACCTAAAGACAGTGCAAATGGACTCATGATAGGGAGCTGGGAGAACAAATCAAAAAAGGAAAAGAACACGATTAAATAAACAAAAAAACGCATAGTACCGCCTCATTTCAAGAAATCAAAACCCATGCTTATTTTATCATGCAGAGAGTTTAAAGCAACGGGCAAGATAGGAATTCACAGGTATCTGGTAAAACTTGTGACGAAATTGTAGAAAGACCTGAACGTTAAGAAAAAATAGCAATCTCACTAAAAAAACTGTAAAATAACGAATAGTCAAACGAAATGGGGGAATGAGGCATGGAACCGAAGATTAGAATTGGAATCGCCGGATACGGTAACCTTGGGAAAGGGGTAGAATTCGCGATTTCCCAACAACCTGATATGGAGTTGGCTGGAATTTTCACGAGAAGAGATCCGGATAGCGTTCACCCGGTCGGTGACAGGGTTTCTGTCTATCCATTAGCAAATGTGGAAGACTATACAGAAGAAGTGGATGTCATGATTCTTTGCGGAGGCTCTCGAGCGGATTTACCTGAACAAGGTCCTGCCTTAGCAAAGCTGTTTACAACAGTCGATAGTTTCGATACACACGCTAAAATTCCAGAATATTTTGATGCGCTTGAGGAAGCAGCGAAACCAGCAGGAACTACAGCGCTTTTGTCTGTCGGCTGGGATCCGGGGCTGTTCTCATTGAATCGTCTATATGGAGAGACTGTGCTGGCTGACGGCGTTACGTATACTTTCTGGGGCAAAGGATTAAGCCAAGGACATTCCGATGCAGTACGCCGGATTGAGGGTGTAAAGAATGCGGTCCAATATACAATTCCTTCAGACGAAGCGATTTCTAAAGTCCGGGCGGGAGAACAGCCTGAATTATCGACACGCGAGAAGCATGTCCGTGAGTGTTATGTCGTCTTAAAAGAAGGCGCGGATGCAGCGGCTGTTGAAGAGACTATTGTTACAATGCCTGACTACTTCGCGGACTATGATACAACTGTTTCTTTCATCAGCGAAGACGAAATGCAGCAGAACCATAGCTCGATGCCTCATGGAGGTTTTGTCATCCGCAGCGGTAAGACAGGAAATGGCACTAACCAGGTAATGGAGTATTCGTTGACATTGGACAGCAATCCAGAGTTTACTTCGAGTGTCCTCACTGCCTATGCACGAGCCGCACACCGATTAAACAAATCAGGACAGCACGGTGCCAAAACAGTTTTCGACGTTCCGCCAGGTCTTTTATCACCTAAAAGTCCAGCACAGCTGCGAAAAGAATTGTTGTAAGAATGGTGTGGAAACTTTGAAAATGCTCCAACTTGTACTATACTAGGAACATATTTACTTAGGGGGTCGAAGGATTTGGCTAAAATGGATGACACACTGCACATGCTTAAAGAACTAACAGATGCAAAAGGTACAGGCGGGAACGAACGTGAACCGCGCGATGTAATGAAACGGTACATTGAACCGTTTGCAGATGAAATTGACCAGGATGGCCTAGGTTCTCTCATCGCAAAACATACGGGCGATGCAGAAGGTCCTAAAGTGATGGTCGCTGGTCACCTTGACGAAGTCGGATTCATGATTTCCCGCATTGACGATAAAGGTTTCTTAAGCTTCCAGACAATCGGAGGCTGGTGGTCACAAGTCATGCTCGCACAACGCGTGACAATCGTTACACGAAAAGGCGATTCTGTTACAGGTATCATCGGTTCTAAACCACCGCATATTTTGCCTGCTGAAGCGCGCAAGAAGCCAGTGGACATTAAAGATATGTTCATCGATATCGGTGCATCTTCACGCGAAGAAGCGATGGAGTGGGGCGTTTCACCTGGAGACATGGTGGTTCCTTACTTCGAATTCACGGTCATGAATAATGAAAAATATCTGCTTGCCAAAGCTTGGGATAACCGGATCGGCTGTGCGATTGCCATCGATGTCATGAAGGAACTGAACAAGCAGGGACACCCGAATACACTTTATAGTGTCGGAGCTGTCCAAGAAGAAGTCGGTCTTCGCGGTGCTGGAACAGCAGCCAACAAAATCAAGCCGGACATCGGTTTTGCAGTAGACGTCGGTATCGCTGGGGATACACCGGGAGTTACTGCAAAAGAAGCAGCAGCTAAAATGGGGGACGGCCCGCAAATCATTCTTTATGACGCTTCCATGATCGCGCATAAAGGTCTTCGTGACTTCGTCGTAGACACAGCTGAAGAAAACGGCATTCCGTATCAGTTCGATTCCATGTCAGGCGGCGGAACAGACGCTGGCTCAATCCACTTGAGCGGCAATGGCGTTCCATCCATCGCAATCACAGTGGCAACGCGTTACATTCACAGCCATGCAGCAATGTTACACCGTGATGACTATGAAAACGCTGTGAAACTGATTGTGGAAGTTATTAAAAAGCTTGACCGAGAAACAGTCGATAAGATTATTTCTGAATAAATAGGGAAGAGGCAGATCAGGTGATGGTCTGTCTCTTTTTATTTCCAGTGAAGTATAAAAATACATTTGACTTTATAATTATTCATAATTATACTGTGAATAACCAATTTTATTCATGGAGGATGATTTTATGACAAGCGCATTCGAATTAAAATATATGGAGAAGCAATTGAAGGGAAAAGACTTTTTAGCGATCGAGGATTTCTCAACTGAAGAAATCGATTATCTGTTAGAACAAGCGACGAAAATGAAGAAAGACTTTTTAGCAGGGGGCGCTTCTAAACCGCTTGAAGGAAAAACCCTAGGAATGGTCTTTGAAAAGAATTCAACGCGAACCCGCATTTCGTTCGATGCGGGCATGTTCCAATTAGGCGGGCATGCATTGATGATGAATCCAACGGAACTTCAAATCGGCCGGGGCGAGTCGATTGCGGATACAGCGAAAGTATTCTCTGAGTATTTAGATGGCGTAATGATTCGAGCGAATTCACATGAAATGGTGAAAGAATTCGCAGACAATGCCTCAATTCCTGTCATTAACGGCCTGACGGACAAATTGCATCCATGCCAGGCGCTTGCGGATTTATTGACCATCCAAGAAGTGAAAGGGAAGCTGGCAGGATTAAAACTTGTTTATATCGGTGACGGCAACAATGTCGCGCATTCCCTTCTCATGGCGGCAGCTAAAATGGGCCTCCACACAGCAATCGCTACACCTGTCGGATATGAAATGGATGCGGACATCGCAAAGTCTATTGAAAATGCCGCTAAGCTTTCAGGTGTGACAATGACCCAGCTGACTGATCCGGTTAAAGCTGCAACAGACGCAGACATTTTATATACCGACGTATGGGTCAGCATGGGAGACGATGAACAATCCGAACAGCGTCTGGCAGATTTCGAAGGATTTGAAATCAATGAAGAACTTGCTGGCCATGCCAAATCCGATTACACGTTTATGCACTGTTTACCTGCTCATCGAGGTCAAGAGGTTTCCGCATCGGTTATCGATGGTTCGCAGTCCGTCGTGTTCCAACAGGCTGGAAATCGGATGCATGCACAGAAAGCATTGCTCGCTGCGTTACTGTAATCCAATGAAAAAAGGATCGCATTACACCTGACGGGTGTGTTGCAATCCTTTTGATTTTGGAGTCACTGTGCAGCAAAAGCATGCTCGAGTTCTCCGGTAATCTTCATCTTTTCCTGATCATCGGCGCGCTGCCAAAGCTTTTCAAAGAACACACCTAAGCCAGGAAGCAGATGTTCTTCTCCGCGCGCAATGGCATCATCCACGACGCCGCGGATATCCTGCGCTTTGTTATCCGTCATATTTGCCGTAATTGCATCTCTAATTTGAAAATCCATTCATCTGACCTCCTTTCAGCGTACTTGAGTTTAGTATCGCCAAAAGGGCTTGTCTTTGATACACTGAAAAGAAAAAAAGGAAGTCATCCTACACTATGAAACGTATTGAATCTACGCAAAATGCACTTGTGAAACATTGGAAAAAACTTATAACAACAAAAAAAGAACGCGAACGCTCCGAAGAATTCATCATCGAAGGGCATCATCTGGTTGAAGAAGCCTTGAAGATCGAAGGTTCCGTACTGCATATCATGTTCCGTGAAGATGTTGAAATTCCGTTTGAATTAGAAGAGTCTTCGATTCAAATCATTGAAATGACGAAAGCGGTAGCTGCTGAAATTTCTGAAACGGAGCACCCGCAGGGCATTTTTGCACATTGCAAACAGCCGATTCCTTCAGAAGATAAGTATTCCGAATGGAAACGTCTTTTATTCATCGATGCAGTCCAAGATCCGGGCAACATCGGTACAATGATTCGTACAGCGGATGCTGCTGGAATGGACGCAGTGATTCTTGGCAAGGGGTGTGCGGATCCATTCAATCCGAAAACCGTTCGTTCTGGTCAAGGTTCCCATTTCCATATCCCCATCGTAAAAGGGGATTTGAGCGAATGGATTGACCGCGCCAAACAAAACGGTCTGCAAGTCATTGGAACAGGTCTGCAGCAAGCGAAAGATCATTTCACGGTAGACGCAATGCCTGCTTTTGCGCTTCTTATGGGCAATGAAGGGGCAGGAGTTTCAGATGAATACCTTGAGCAAGCGGATACGATTGTGAAGATTCCATTGTACGGGGAAGCAGAATCGTTGAACGTCGCAGTAGCAGCAGGCATCCTGCTGTACACATATGGACGCCGCTAAGTCGCTCCAGTATTGAAGTATGAAGCGGATTCCGCTATACTGATGAAGTATACAAGAGCAACAGACAACAAAAGTGTTGACCGGGAAGAGGATACAGAACATTTGACGCTAGGGAGTCCATACCTTGACTGGAAGTATGGATGGTCGAAACTGTTACCGTTCACCCCGCGAGCTGCCTTCAGGACCAGCATTTCGCTGTAAAGATGAGCCGGCTACGGACCGTTATTCCGAAGTTGAGAGATCATGCGCACGACTGGCATGATAATCAGGGTGGTACCGCGAATTCGTCCTCGTCCCTTTTTTAGGGGACGGGTTTTTTTATTTTGTTAAGCTTTTATTGAACAAAGCTATTTTGAAAGGAGAATGACAATGGAGCAGCAGCTGGAACAGTTAAAGCAGGAAGCACTGCAGAAAATTGAAACCGCAGCGTCAGTGAAAGAACTGAACGACGTGCGTGTAGCGTATCTAGGGAAAAAGGGGCCGATCACGGACCTGTTAAAAGGAATGGGGAAACTCCCGGCAGAAGAACGTCCTAAAATGGGCGCGCTTGTCAACGTCGTGCGAGAAACCGTTACGACTTCTCTAGAAGAAAAAATGGAATTGCTCGAGCAGCAAGCCGTGAATGAAAAACTTGAAAAAGAAACAATCGATATTTCCCTTCCCGGCCGGCCGGTTAAGCTCGGCAATCATCATCCGCTGACACGCGTCGTTGAAGAAATCGAAGACTTCTTCATCAGCATGGGATACGAGGTCGCGGAAGGTCCCGAAGTGGAACAAGACTACTACAATTTCGAGGCGTTGAACTTGCCAAAAGGTCACCCAGCACGTGACATGCAGGATTCGTTCTACATTACGGAAGACGTCTTGCTTCGTACACACACGTCACCTGTCCAAGCACGGACAATGGCTGCTAAAAAAGGCGAGCCGATCAAAATCATCTGTCCGGGTAAAGTGTATCGCCGCGATAGCGATGACGCGACACACTCCCATCAATTCACACAAATCGAAGGTCTTGTCGTTGGGGAAGACATTCGAATGAGCGATTTGAAAGGGACACTCGCATTATTTGCGAAAAAAATGTTCGGTGAAGAACGTGAAATCCGTCTGCGTCCAAGCTTCTTCCCGTTTACAGAGCCTTCTGTTGAAATGGACATCTCATGCTTCAAATGCGGCGGATCAGGCTGTAACGTCTGTAAGAAAACTGGATGGATCGAAATCCTGGGTGCCGGTATGGTGCATCCGAATGTCCTTGAAATGGCTGGATACGATCCTTCAATCTTTACTGGATTTGCGTTCGGTATGGGACCAGAGCGAATTGCAATGCTGAAGTATGGCGTCGAAGATATCCGTCATTTCTTCACGAACGATATGCGTTTCTTATCACAATTTAACCGCACAGAAGTGTAAGGAGGAGACCCCATGTACGTATCAACGAAATGGCTGGAAAACTATGTAGATACAAAAGGCATCGCACCTGCGGATCTTGCTGAAAAGATTACACGTGCGGGCATTGAAGTCGATACAATCATCGACCGTTCTGAAGGTTTGACGAACATCGTCGTCGGACACGTTGAATCATGTGAAAAGCATCCGGAAGCAGACAAATTGAACATTTGCCAGGTGAACGTCGGTGAAGAAACGGTTCAAATCATTTGCGGCGCTCCGAACGTAGCTGCAGGACAAAATATTATTGCTGCACTTCCAGGCGCAAAATTGCCAGGCGGCATGAAGATAAAAAAAGCGAAATTGCGCGGAGAAGTGTCAAACGGCATGATCTGTTCTCTTCAAGAGCTGGGTGTTGAAGGCAAGACCGTTGCAAAAGCTTATGCAGAAGGGATTTATGTCCTTCCAGCGGATGCTGCACCGGGTACTGATGCGCTCTCATTAGCAGGATTGGATGACGTCATCTTGGAATTCGATTTGACACCGAACCGCGCGGATGCACTCAGCATGCTGGGTGTTGCGTATGAAGTCGGTGCGATTTTATCTGAAGATGTCAAGCTTCCTAAAATTGAGTACACCGCTTCAAATGAAAAAGCAGAAGATGTTTTGTCGTTGAAAGTTGAAGCGGTAGAAGACAATCCGATGTACGTTGCAAAAGTTGTGAAAAATGTCAAAGTTGCTGAATCCCCGCTTTGGCTTCAAAACTATTTGATGGCTGCAGGTGTTCGTCCGCATAACAATGTTGTCGACATTACAAATTTCGTATTGCTTGAGTACGGCCAGCCGTTGCATGCGTTTGACTACGATCGTCTAGCGACAAAGGAAATCGTCGTTCGTCACGCAGCAGAAGGTGAAAAGATGACGACACTGGATGATGTAGAACGTACATTACATGCAGATCAGCTTGTGATTACGAATGGTAAAGAGCCTGTAGCACTTGCGGGTGTCATGGGTGGAGCGAATTCCGAAGTTCACGACGGCACAACAACAGTTGTCATTGAATCCGCTTATTTTGCGCCTGCATCTGTTCGTAAAACTTCGAAAGACGTTGGCTTGCGCAGTGATGCAAGTACACGTTTTGAAAAGGGCGTAGACCCGAACCGAGTGGCAGAAGCGGCAGAACGTGCAGCGCAACTGATGGCTGAACTAGCAGGCGGAGAAGTGTTAGCAGGATCGGTTCAATTCGATGAGTTGGATAAAGAATCCGTCCGTATTTTATTGTCACCGGACTATGTGAACCAGCGCCTTGGAATGAAGATTCCGATGGACGAAATGGTCTCGATTTTAGGCCGACTTCAAATTCCTGTTGAAGCAGCGAATGGCCAATTGGTCGTCGATGCGCCAACTCGCAGACAAGATTTGCGGATTCGAGAAGATTTAATCGAAGAAATTGCACGTCTATATGGGTACGATGAAATTCCGATGACACTGCCAATTGGTGAAAGTGTTCCGGGCGGATTGAACAGCTTCCAGGAAAAACGCCGTCTCGTTCGCCGTTATATGGAGAGCGCTGGTCTTTACCAGGCAATCACGTATTCATTAACTTCACGGGCAGAATCTCAAAGCTTTGCACTGGAGACAGCTCCGGTTACTGAACTTCTTATGCCAATGAGTGAAGATCGCAGCATATTGCGTCAAAGTTTGCTACCACACTTGCTGGATGCGACAACTTACAACGTAGCGCGTCGCATTGATACGGTTTCGTTATATGAAACGGGTTCTGTGTTCTTAGGAACGCAGGAAGATGGGCTTCCGAAAGAAGTCGGTCACGTTGCAGCAGTGATCACGGGCAAATGGGTGGACCACGCATGGCAGCAAGAAAATAAGAAAGTCGATTTCTTTGTAATGAAGGGAATCGTTGAAGGGCTGATGGATACACTTGGTCTTACTGACAAAGTAACGTATGCAAAAGCAACTCACGACGGCTTGCATCCTGGCAGAACTGCAGACATCCTGTTGAATGGCTCAGTAGTCGGTGTGCTCGGTCAATTACACCCAACTGAACAGAAAAAGCGCGATTTGAAAGAAACATATGTGATGGAAATGAACCTCGCATTGTTGTTAGCTGAATCAGCTGAAGCACTCGTCTATGAGCAAGTGCCGCGTTACCCTTCGATGTCACGTGATATCGCACTAGTGGTTTCAAAAGAAGAAGCGGCAGGCAGCTTAATGGATATTATCCAAGAAGCAGGCGGCAAATTGTTGAAAGACGTAGCTGTATTCGACTTGTACGAAGGCGACAAAGTCGAAGAAGGCACCAAGTCACTCGCATTCTCGTTGACGTACTTCGATCCAGAACGCACATTGACAGACGAGGAAGTCGTCACGCGTCATGACAAAGTACTCGCGGCATTGAAAGAAAAATCCGGTGCAGTCTTGCGCGGATGATTTAGATGAAAAACAGAGGAGGAACCAGCGATTTGCTGGTTCCTCCTCTGTTTTTGTGTGTATTAGATTTAACGCACATTACGGCCGGCGACCCGCTCGTTCGGATGCGGAACCCGCTCATTACGGACGGCAAGCCGCCCGTTCCAGTGGGGAACCCGCTCATTTCGGACAGCAACCCGCTCGTTCGGATGCGGAACCCGCTCATTACGGACGGCGACCCGCCCGTTCCATTGGGGAACCCGCTCATTACGGACGGCGACCCGCCCGTTCCGGTGGGGAACCCGCTCATTACGGGCAGCAACCACCCCGTTCCAGTGGGGAACCCGCTCATTTCGGACGGCGACCCGCTCGTTCTGGTGGGAATCCGCTTATTACGGACGGCGAACCCGCCCGTTCCAGTGGGGAACCCGCTCATTTCGGACAGCGACCCGCTCGTTCTGGTGGGGAACCCGCTCATTACGGACGGCAACCCGCTCGTTCGGAGGAGAACCCCGCTCATTACGGACGGCAACCCGCTCGTTCTGGTGGGGAACCCGCTCATTACGGGCAGCAACCCGCTCGTTCCGGTGGGGAACCCGCTCATTACGGACAGCGACCCACCCGTTCCAATGCGGAACCCGCTCATTACGGACGGCGACCCGCTCGTTTCACAAGCCACATTGTCGCGGAACTAAAACTTGTACATACCTAAACTGACTCGTGACCAATTAATCTTTAACCATTCCCATACATGAAACCTATATTAATTTGTGTGCTTCGCTATCCCTAAGCATTTAGTTACTGAGCCCATATACTCCACAACCTAGTAATAGTCTAAAGTGAATTGTGTCAAAAACGCGATAATGCTATTTTCGACCAAAGCCTTCCTTTGCTCTGCATGAACCGCTACACTAAAGAAAAAAGGGGTGCCGCCATTGATCTATAAACATCGAACAAAGCCACGACTATTAAGAGGATTACTTGCTTTAGAGAAACGACTTTCGACAACACATAAAAAATACGAGTTCATCCAGAATGAGCTGTATAAAATCCGTGCCGGCTATGGAGGTGAACAAGAATACGATCGCTACATGAAAGAAGTCCGCACTGACTATCCGCACGCCATACTCCACGATCTATCCCTACAACACGAAGGCGTCCATTTTCAAATCGATTCGCTTTTCATCACACCAAACTCCATTATCATTTCGGAAATTAAAAACATTGCAGACAAGATTATCATCAAAGCCAATCCCACTCAATTCATGAAACAGTTACCTGACGGAACGCGATTGCTATTCCGAAGTCCCATTGCCGAAGTGGAACGCAAAATTCAGTTTCTCGAAAAGTGGTTAGCTAGCAAGAATGTACATGTGAAAGTGAAGGGGCTCATTGTATTTGCGTATAATAATGAAATGCATATTGAAGAAAAGCCATCTATGGAAGTAATTACAGCCTATGAGGCACCTACTTATTTTCGATCGTTAATCCAAGAAGCCAAGTTATTAGGGAGCCAAGACATTGCAAAAATTGCAAAGGCGCTAGCGCATGGACATAAAGAGTATAATCCATATCCAGTAACTGCTCGATTTAAGATTGACGAACGGGATATCATGGGAGGGGTATTTTGTTCAGAATGTGAAATTCAAACGATTATGAGATGGTCTGACTTGAGGTGGCATTGCCAAGTCTGCGGATTACGAGAAATTGGGAGTCATCAAAATGCGGTACTAGACTGGTTCATGCTAATGTCAGGTCCTTTGACCAATCGAAAGTTTTGTGAGTTTACCGGGATAACCAATCGCCACACGGCAAAAAGAATGTTAGCCCGATCAGATATTCAAATGCTAGGAAGGGGGCGGGGCAGTCGTTACACGACATTAACTTAGCTCCCTGATGTAGGACAAACTACAAATGTTGATTTGTGCGCTTCGCCCTGCGAAGCGTATTTATTTATTCTGCAACTCTCTGACTAATTGCCCGCGGCAAGCCACTTTCTTCAATCCATATCCAAGCTCGCGACCAATCCATCTTTCCCAAATTCAGTACCAAGACTAATTGGTGTGCTCCGCTCCGCTGCGCATTTAGTGATGGGGGCGGGGATCTCTAGGGGGACCCGCTCATTCCGGTCCTGAACCCGCTCGTTTCCCTGGGCAACCGCTCATTCTCCGCCGGTACCCGCTCGTTTCCCTGGGCAACCCGCTCATTCTCCGTCGGAACCCGCTCGTTTCCCTGGGCAACCCGCTCATTCTCCGTCGGAACCCGCTCGTTTCCCCGAGGTACCCGCTCATTCTCCGTCGGAACCCGCTCGTTTCCCTGGGCAACCCGCTCATTCCACGCCGGAACCCGCTCATTCCGGGCTAGCACCCGCTCGTTCCCCAAATCACCCGCGCTTCTTAGCCGCCAACACCGCGGCCTTCTTTGCATTCGCAAAATGCCACTTCGTCATTGAACGTAAAAACGGTTCGCCTTTCGACAGTAAAATTGAAGCCGCAGTCTCATCCACCTTCTTGCCAGCGCCCTTAGGAAGTGTGCGGCCTGCCAGTCCACTCAGACGGTCCATTTCATCTAAAAATGCGACACGGGCGATAATGGATGCTGCCGCGACTGCGACATGCAATCCTTCCGCTTTCGTCGCAAACAACACATTTTCCCGCACAATCTCAGGTTCGTTCTTTAAATGGTTGTAATACACACCGCGCTCCGCAAATTGGTCAATCAAAATGTAATCGGGATGTTCATCTTCTAATTTACGCAATACATGGCGAATCGCCTGATTGTGGAGCAATGCTTTAATTTTCCCTTGAGACCAGCCTTTAGCCTGCACCGTGTTGTATTTCTCGTTCTGCAAGGTAAGCACACTGTATGTCAACACGGACTTCAAATCCGGAGCGATTGAGCGCATATAAGGATCCGTCAGCAACTTCGAGTCTTTCACGCCAAGCTCAGCGACAAGAGGAATCTGATCTGCCCGGACATAACAAGCGCACACCGTCACCGGTCCAAAGAAATCCCCCGTCCCGGTTTCATCCGAACCAATTACAGATAACATCTCCAGCCGATCGGGAAGAGGCGCGCCTTTTGTAACAACTTTCTTATTTGAAGACACAGCGGAAGCACCCGAAGCGTCACCTGCTTCCCATTTCGCTGCTTCCATCTCAGCGCCGCCGCCTTGAAAAAGAACTTTCCCAGAACGATACGCAGTAATCGAGGCGTTCGCTGTTTTCGCAGCAAACACGACACCCGGGGCATTGCGCTTCACAACATCGCTCGCATAATATGCTTTTAACGCTGTTAATTTTTCATCAGATAAAATCAGTACAGAATTCGCCATTCAAATCATCCTTTCAAACCGTACATTCTAAAACGTTTTGTCTAGTATACCGTGTCCAGGAGAAAGCACAAAAATAGTCAGCTGACAATGCCTTTGTTCACAAATAAACCGTATTCATGGTATGATTAACTTCATAGTTTTTCAGCAGGAGGTTATGGCAGTGGAAGAAGAACAAAAAACGCGGATCACCATCGATATATACGGTCAGACATATACGATTATTGGAACCGACTCGTCTGCTCACGTCCGGCAAGTGGCAACACTCGTGGACGACCGGATGCGTGAACTTAGTGCGCGAAATACGTATTTGGATACGACGAAAGTTGCTGTGCTGACAGCTGTTAACAGTGTACATGACTATTTGAAGTTGCAAACCGAAAAAGAATTGCTTGAAGAAGAATTGAAAAAGTTGAAGGGCTGACGGCTGCTAATGTTAGATATACTTATATTATTTCTATTGGTTGGAGGACTGATTACAGGCTTCCGAAGAGGATTGCTTGTACAAGTCTTACATATGACAGGTTTTATCATTTCATTCATTGTTGCATATGCGTATTACAAACAACTTGCGGATAAATTCGTCCTATGGATCCCGTATCCCGGGGTAACCGCGGAGTCTAAGTTAAGCTGGTCATTCGGACAATTGGATTTGGACCAGACGTTTTATCGGTTATTGGCATTTATCCTGATTTTCTTCGTTGTTAAATTCTTGCTGCAACTATTTGTATCCATGTTCGACTTCCTGAAACACTTGCCTGTACTTGGATTTATCTCACGTTTCTTTGGTGCTGCACTAGGATTTGTTGAATTCTACATTATCATTCTGTTACTCATCAGTTTCCTTGCGCTGCTGCCAATCGACTTTGTTCAAAAATTATTAGATTCCTCTTTACTGTCAAAGACAATGTTCGAGCACACGCCGGTCATTTCCAGTACAGTGAAGGAATGGTGGTACGTTTACACACAATAAGTCTGAGCAGCTTCCCTCCGAGCGGCGGGAAGCTTTTGTTCAGTCAGGGAACGAATAGAACGAGGAGGTTTTGTTGATGAACAAAAAAGTGATTATACAAACGATGGAAAAGATTGCACTCTATATGGAATTACTCGGAGAGAACCATTTCAAAGTCGGCGCTTTCCGTAAAGCAGCGAATGTCCTCGAAGTCGACCCAAGAAGTTTAGCTGAAATGGACGATATTTTGAGCTTGAAGGGAATCGGCAAGGGAACGGGAGCCGTCATTCAAGATTTACTGGACAAAGGGGAATCTGACTTGCTGGTTGAGCTCCAAGAAACCGTTCCTGCGGGAATGATTCCTTTGCTTGAAATTCCAGGACTTGGCGGAAAACGAATTGCGAAACTTCATGAGGCTCTTGGAATTGATTCGATCGAGTCGTTAAAAGTGGCATGTGAGAAAAATGAAGTGAGCGCACTTCCTGGATTCGGAAAGAAAACCGAAGAAAAGCTTCTCCATGAAATCGAACAGTTGTCTGAACGGAAAACCTCATTCCCGCTTTGGCAGATGGTTAAATTCGTCGGACAAGTTGAGCCGATTTTGGATGAAATCGAAGAGATTAGTAAGTATTCGGTTGCGGGAAGTTACCGCAGAACGAAAGAGCAAAGCAGTGATATGGATTTCATCATCGTGACAGATACGCCTTCACTGGTTCGGGAAAAGTTGCTGAAGTTACTTCCTACGATAGAAACAATCGCAGCAGGTGACGCCAAACTATCCGTAACATTGGAATTAGAAGAAGTCATCGACGTCGATTTCCGTTTCGTGACGGATGCCCAATACGCCAGTGCACTTCATCATTTCACCGGGTCTAAAGACCACAACGTGAGAATGCGCCAGCTCGCAAAATCACGCGGTGAAAAAATCAGTGAATACGGTGTCGAGCAAGCGGATGGGACGGTCCTTACGTTTGAATCAGAAGAAGACTTTTTCGTTCATTTCGATCTGCCGTTTATCCAGCCGAACTTGCGACAAGACGGGAGAGAGCTTGATCGCATCGATGAATTACCTGGTCTCGTCACACTCGGTGATATCCGCGGAGATTTTCATATGCATACGACTGCATCGGACGGAGGCTATTCGATTCGCGAAATGGCAGACGCGTGCAGAGAACGCGGATACAGCCACATGGTCATCACAGATCACTCCCATTATTTGAAAGTAGCGAATGGGTTAACGCCTGAACGGCTGCTAGACCAGTTGAAAGAAATTCGTGAAATCAACGAAGAGTATCCGGATATTGAAATTTTCAGCGGGACCGAAATGGATATCTTGCCTGATGGCACACTCGATTTTGACGATGAAGTGCTCGCTCAGCTCGATTTTGTCATCGCATCGATCCATTCGAGTTTCAATCAGCCTCAAGAACAAATCATGGAACGCCTGCATACGGCCATGAAAAACCCGCATGTCGATTTGATTGCCCATCCAACGGGACGTCTTATCGGTAAACGGGATGGCTACAACCCAGATGTTCCGCAGCTCATCGAATGGGCTGCAAAATACGGTAAAATTCTTGAATTGAATGCCAGTCCTCATCGACTCGATTTGGACAAAGAATACTTAGAGATGGCACAGCAGGCTGGCGTTTTGATTTCCATTAATACAGATGCCCATGCGACCGAGCAATTAGAGATTATGTCAATTGGGGTAGAATATGCGCAAAAAGCATGGCTGAAAAAAGAAACAGTCGTCAATACGTGGTCATTGGACCAATTCAAACAGCGAATTGTCGATAAGTGAAAGGAAGGGATCCGCGATGGATTCACGCGTATTAAAAACGTTAGAGTTTGACAAAGTTCTGGCGCAAGCAGCCCAGCAGTGTACGTTCCCTGCAGGCCGCACTGAAATGGAAAAATTAAAACCGAATACCGACTTTGAGACCGTGGAACGATTGTTAGAAGAAACGGATGAAGGTCTTGCGATTTTACGTGTGCGGGGAAATGTTCCGATGGGCGGCATCACGGACATTCGTCCGCATGCGAGACGTGCACAAATCGGCGGGGTATTAAGTGCCCAGGAGTTGATGGAAACTGCGTCAACCATTCGGGCTAGCCGCATTTTCCGTCAATTCATCGAAGCGGTTGTTCAGGATGAAGAAGTGGAAATTCCAAACTTCATTGAGATCAAAGAAGCGATGCCCATCGTTACTGGCCTGGAACATGAAATCAATAGCGCTGTCGACGAAAACGGCCGCGTGCTGGATAGTGCATCGAGTGCACTCCGTTCAGTCCGCCAAAGTCTGCGCATTCAAGAAGGCAGAGTGCGTGAGAAATTAGAAAGCATCATTCGCGGTAAAAACGCAGCGAAAATGTTGTCAGACAGCATCGTTACCATTCGGAATGAACGATTTGTTATCCCTGTAAAGTCTGAGTACCGCAGTCATTATGGCGGTGTCATTCACGATTCGTCTTCATCGGGTCAAACGGTTTACATTGAACCCGATGCCGTCGTACAGGCGAATAACGAAATTCGCACATTGAAATCAAAAGAAAAAGAAGAAATTGAAAAGATTCTTCGCGAACTTTCTGCAATCGTTCAAGAACACGCACATGAATTGTTCGTCTTAGTCGATCAGCTTGTGAAAGTGGATGTCATTTTAGCGAAAGCAAAATACGGAATGGCCAATAAATGTACCAAGCCGACAGTCAACCAAGATGGCTATTTGCGACTGGCGAAGGCCCGTCATCCACTATTGCCGATTGACGAGGCTGTCGCGAATACGATTGAATTTGGAAAAGAGATTACGACGATTGTCATTACAGGACCGAACACAGGCGGTAAAACGGTTACGCTGAAAACAGTGGGACTGTGCACATTGATGGCGCAAGCGGGCTTGCCTATTCCTGTATTGGACGGTTCGGAAATTGCTGTGTTTGGATCTGTTTTTGCTGATATCGGGGATGAACAGTCCATTGAACAAAGTTTGAGTACATTTTCTTCCCACATGGTTAATATCGTGGACATCTTAAAGAAATTCGATCATGATTCGCTTATCATTTTCGACGAACTGGGTTCAGGAACCGATCCTCAAGAAGGAGCGGCACTTGCAATCTCCATTTTAGATGAAGTTCATGGAACGGGGGCGCGTGTCATGGCTACGACGCACTATCCTGAACTAAAAGCATACAGCTACAACAGAAGCGGAGTTGCGAACGCGAGCGTGGAATTCAATGTCGATACATTAAGTCCGACGTATCGCTTGTTAATCGGCGTGCCTGGACGCAGTAATGCATTTGAAATTTCAAAACGATTGGGTCTGGGAGATCATTTGATTGAACGTGCTAAAACGTTCACGGGAACTGATCGCGGCGAAGTGGATTCTATGATTGCATCGTTAGAGTCGAGCCGTGTTCAATCCGAAAAAGATGCAGAACGCACTCATGAGTTGCTTTTAGAAACAGAAGTACTGAAAAAAGAGCTGGCTGAAAAACTGGCTGAAAACGAAGAGATGCAAACTCGGTTGACGGATAAAGCGAAAGAAAAAGCGAAGAAGATAGTTGAAGAGGCAAGACTAGAATCTGAAGCAATCATTTCAGACTTACGTGCGCTCCGCATGACTGCTGGTGCATCCGTGAAAGAACACGAACTGATCGAAGCACGGAAACGTCTGGAAAATGCTTCTCCAAAAGAAGCGAAGAAGCAAGCGCTGAAAGCAAAAGCCGCGCCGCGTCCGCTGCAAGCGGGCGATGAAGTGAAAGTCTTAAGCTACGGACAAAAAGGTACACTCATTGACAAAGTATCCGATACGGAATGGGTTGTTCAAATCGGTATTTTGAAAATGAAACTGGAACAATCCGGTTTGGAATTTGTGAAGCCTGAAAAAGAAAAGAAAATCGTTGCGTCCACCGCCATCCGAGGCCGTGATCAGCACGTTAAACTTGAACTCGATCTGCGCGGTGAGCGGTATGAAGATGCCATTCGCAGAACAGAAAAGTATTTGGATGACGCATTGCTGTCTAATTATCACCAAGTATCGATTATTCACGGGAAGGGTACAGGTGCACTCCGTCAAGGAATCCAAACGTATCTTAAAAAGCATTCCCGTGTGAAAAACTTCCGTTTCGGTGATGCAGGTGAAGGCGGACTTGGAGTAACAGTTGTTGAGTTGAAATAATTTTTTTAAGAAAAGTGAAACCTATTGAAGGCTCATTCGTACACGTTAAGACATCACCGTAAAGGGGCCTGCAAACTATGTCAAAGACTGAGTTTTGGAGTCATCCGTTAGTAGAAACAGCCGGTTATTTCAGCACTGTTGTCCTCTGCCTCATTGTTTCGATGGTTATTTTCGAAATAGTAACGAAGTACAGATGCTGGGATGAAATAAAAAAAGGGAACTTGGCCGTTGCGTTTGCAACCGGAGGGAAAATCTTTGGCGTTGCTAACATTTTCAGATATTCAATCGAACAGCACAACACGCTTCCGCAAATGATCGGGTGGGGACTGTTTGGATTTACATTGCTTATTTTTGCTTATGTGCTGTTTGAATTTTTGACACCCATGTTTAAAGTGGATGAGGAAATTGAGAAAGACAACCGTTCAGTAGGGTTCATCTCCATGATTATTTCAGTGGGTCTGTCATTTGTAATCGGCGCAAGCATATCATAAAAGCAGATTCAGTAGGAGACGATTATGTAAATGGAAAAATTATCAAAAATACTGCTCGCATTATGCGTGTTATTCATCGCCATTGGAATTTGGTGGATGGTCAAGCAAACCCCGTAACTGGTCCAGTTACGGGGTTTGAATTTCCTTCCTTTCTTTACATTGTAAACGCATTCATTATTCGTTATACTTAGTAAAGAATGAATATTCTATGAATATACTAGTGAAAAGGAGGTTGTTTCCATGACGAACAAACCGTGGCTTTCACAATATCCATCCGAAATTCCTGCGGTTATTGACTATGCGCCGATTCCGCTTCAAGACTTTTTAACTCGTTCTGCAGCAAAGTTTCCTAAGAAGACTGCGATTCACTTTTTAGGGAAAGACATTACGTTTAATGAGTTTTATGAATCTGCATTGAAGTTCGCCAACTATTTACGAAAGATGGGAATTGAAAAGGGAGATCGGGTAGCAATCATGCTTCCGAACTGTCCGCAAAATGCGATTGCCTACTATGGAATTTTGTATGCTGGCGGCACTGTTGTTCAAACGAACCCGCTTTACAAAGAACGTGAAATTTCATATCTTATGTCTGATTCAGGTGCAAAAGCAATCATTACTCTAGACTTACTATTTCCGAGAGTATCATCGATTTTGAAAGAGACTCAACTTGAAAATATTATTGTCACGAGTATTAAAGACTACTTGCCATTCCCGAAAAACGTCCTTTATCCTTTCATTCAAAAGAAAGAGAATGGCATTGTCGTGAAAGTGGAACACCGGGGAATTCATCATCTGTATACTGAAATTATGAAATCTGCACAAGCAGAAACGATCCCGCTCGACTTCGATTTTGAAAAAGATCTGGCATTGCTTCAATACACAGGCGGCACGACTGGGCCTCCGAAAGGTGTTATGCTCACGCATAAGAATCTGATTGCGAATGCGGAAATGTGTAACGCGTGGCTGTACAAATCCAAAGAAGGCGAAGAAGTTGCCATGGGAATCTTACCGTTCTTCCATGTATACGGCATGACGACGGTCTTAATATTCTCCGTCATGTGCGGCAACAAAATGGTATTGATCCCGAAATTTGATTTCAAGACAGCGTTGAAAGAAATCGATAAACAGAAGCCAACCTTATTCCCTGGAGCGCCGACAATCTATATTGGCTTACTCAACCATCCAGATGTTGCGAAGTATGATTTGTCGTCCATTAAAGCATGCTTGAGCGGTTCGGCAGCTCTTCCTGTGGACGTCCAAGAGAAGTTCGAAAAAGTGACTGGAGGCAAACTCGTTGAAGGATACGGGTTAACGGAAACGTCTCCAGTAGCAATTGCAAACTTTGTGTGGGAAGGACAGCGGAAGCGCGGTTCAATTGGTGTTCCGTGGCCAAACACAGATGCAGCTATCTTGCCTCCAGATTCAGCGGAGCCTATGAAACCCGGAGAAGTGGGTGAGATTGCGATTAAAGGACCTCAAGTGATGACAGGGTACTGGAATCGTCCTGAAGAAACACAGGAAACCTTCCGCGAAGGCTGGTTCTTAACAGGGGACCTCGGCTATATGGATGAAGACGGATTTTTCTATGTGGTGGACCGTAAAAAAGATATGATTATCGCAAGCGGATTCAACATTTCACCGCGTGAAATTGAAGAAGTGCTGTATGAAAATGAAGCCATTCAAGAATGTGTCGTCGCCGGTGTCCCAGATCCCTATCGAGGGGAGACTGTAAAAGCGTATATTGTCTTAAAAGAAGGGTATTCATTGACCGAAGAAGAATTGGATACGTATTGCAGGGCAAATATCGCGTCATTTAAAATTCCGCGTATCTATGAATTCAGAGATGAGCTTCCTAAAACGGCTGTGGGGAAAATTTTGCGAAGAGCTCTGGTAGATGAAGAGAAAAAGAAAGCAGAACAAAACCAGCAGGAGCAGCTTACTTCCTGACAAAATACTTGACTAAAAACTGAATAGCTATTAATATGAAAATATGAATGAACCATCATTCATATTTTCTTTTTTATGGTGGTGAGAGAAACTGAAGCGTGAAAAACCGAAGTATAAAAAAATCGTGGATGCCGCTGTGTCGATAATCGCGCAGAATGGCTACCACCAAGCACAAGTATCTAAAATCGCAAAAGAAGCAGGCGTCGCAGACGGAACCATTTACTTGTACTTCAAAAACAAAGAAGACATCCTCATTTCGGTATTCCAGGAGAAGATGGCTGTTTTTGCAGACTACGTAAAAGAAATATTGGAAATGGATTTACCCGCGTCCGATAAGCTTTATAAAATGATCGAAAATCATTTTAAAGTGCTTCACGATGATCGCAACTTAGCGATTGTCACCCAGCTGGAGCTGCGCCAATCCAGTAAAGAACTGCGTTTTCGCATTAACGAGGTATTAAAAGAATATCTTACTTTGCTGGATGCTTTGCTGAGAGAAGGAATCGACAGCGGTGAATTCCCGGCGGACCTGGACATCCGGCTCGCAAGACAAATGGTCTTCGGCACAATCGACGAAACCACAACCTCCTGGGTCATGAACGACCAGAAATATGATTTGGTTGAACTGGCTCCAAGAGTGCACAAACTGCTGCTATCTGGAATGAAAGGGTAACTGGTTTAACTTCAAGATTGAAAATTATTGTTTTGCTAATATGAATCCGTTGATTGTAACGGAAGATGGCGTCTCCGGAGGGATGCAAATGGAAACAACCTAAGTTCGCGGCATCGTGCCGCAACGGTTGTGTGACCTACATCCTGTAGGCCCGCGTCCATCTGGAGTGGAAATCAACCTAGTTAAACATCTATATTTACACCAAATTGTCGCAACAAAGTGGTAAGTCTTTATTTTTAATAAACTAGTATGCTATCATTGAAGGCGCTTCCATTTTAAAAATCATCACAGCAAACCGTACTGAAAAAGGATGGGATGACATGGATTTTTTGAAAGTCTCAATTGACCAAGGGGTCGCCGTCGCAACAATCAACCGTCCCCCTGCAAACGCACTCTCAAGAGCGCTCATTCTAGAAGTTGGCGACTTGCTAGAACAACTGAAAGACATTGACGAAGTACGAGTCATCGTCTTGCACGGAGAAGGGAAGTTCTTCTCTGCGGGAGCCGACATTAAAGAATTTACAACGGTCACTTCAGGAGCGGAGTTCTCAAAACTGTCAGCAGACGGTCAACGCATCTTCGACCAGTTAGAAACCTACCACAAACCGGTGATCGCAGCGATTCACGGCGCAGCATTGGGTGGAGGACTCGAACTTGCAATGGCTTGTCACATGCGTTTTGTCACTGAAAACGCAAAACTCGGTCTACCAGAGTTGCAGCTTGGCCTGATTCCCGGCTTCGCTGGAACACAAAGACTTCCAGGGTACGTTGGGAAAGCGAAAGCAGCTGAAATGCTGCTGACGAGCGATCCGATTACGGGACTGGAAGCTGTGAAATGGGGACTCGCGAACCGCGTCTTTGCTGAAGACGTGCTGCTATCCGAAACGATGGCAATTGCACACAAAATAGCTAAGAAAAGTCCTGTAGCAATGAAAGCTGCATTGGCTATGCTTCAATTCACCAAAGACGATTCCTATCATAAGGGCGTCGAGGCAGAAGCAAATTCGTTTGGCGAAGTATTTGTATCAGAAGATGCCAAAGAAGGCATTCAAGCATTCATAGAAAAACGTGAACCTAAATTTAATGGACGATAATACGTCAAGGAGGTCTGCAGTATGAACATTTATGCTTTAGTAAAACGTACATTTGACACAGAGGAAAAGATTGTTGTAAAGAACGGTGCGATCCAGGAGGATGGCGCGGAGTTCATCATCAACCCATACGACGAGTATGCTGTTGAAGAAGCGATTCAAGTCCGTGACGAACACGGCGGTGAAGTAACAGTCCTTTCAATTGGAGGAGAAGACGCTGAAAAGCAGCTCCGTACTGCACTTGCTATGGGCGCAGACAAAGCGGTATTGATCAACACGGAGGATGATCTGGATGAGATGGATGAATTCTCAGCAGCTAAAATTATCTCTGAATACTTAAAAGACAAAGATGCGGATTTGATTATCGCAGGAAACGTGGCGATTGACGGCGGTTCTGGTCAAGTCGGACCGCGTGTCGCTGAACTTCTCGGCATTAACTATGTCACAACAATTACTGAGTTGAAAATCGACGGGACATCCGCAACACTTGTCCGTGACGTTGAAGGAGACTCTGAAACAATCGAAACATCATTGCCGCTGCTCGTAACAGCTCAACAAGGATTGAACGAGCCGCGTTACCCATCTCTTCCAGGAATCATGAAGGCGAAGAAAAAGCCTCTTGAAGAATTGGAATTGGATGATCTGGATCTTGATGAAGACGATGTTGAAGCGAAAACAAAAACAGTAGACATCTTCATGCCGCCTGAAAAGGCAGCTGGACGAGTTCTTGAAGGCGATATCTCGGATCAGGTAAGCGAATTGGTAAACTTATTGAACAAAGAAGCGAAAGTCATATAATACCGGCAACTTAAACCGTTCTAGGAGGGACTCTATATGTCTAAAAATGTATTAGTACTTGGCGAAGCTCGTGAAGGCGAACTGCGCAACGTCTCATTTGAAACGATTGCTGCAGCAAAAACAATTTCAGGAGGCGGAACAGTTACCGCTGTTCTCCTTGGGGACTCTGTTGAAAATTTAGCTCAAGAAATGGTTCAATACGGGGCAGATCGCGTTGTTACAGTTGAACACCCGCACTTGAAGCAATATACGTCTGACGGCTACAGTCAAGCGTTCATGGCAGTCTATGAGCAAGAAAAGCCAGACGCAATTGTATTGGGCCATACGGCAATGGGGAAAGACCTTTCTCCAAAACTGGCAAGTAAATTAAGCTCTGGTCTTATCTCGGATGTAACTAAGATTGAAGGAGAAGGCGATGCAGCTGAATTCATCCGCCCGATCTATTCAGGAAAAGCATTTGAAAAAGTTCAAAGCAAAGGCGGACTTCTATTCATTACGATCCGTCCGAACAACATCGAACCGCTTGCAAAAGATGAAAGCCGCACAGGCGACGTTTCATCATTAACGGTCGATATTACAAATCTTCGTTCTGTTATTGCAAACGTTGTTCGTAAATCTACGGAAGGTGTAGATTTGTCAGAAGCGAAAGTAATTATCGCTGGCGGCCGCGGCGTGAAGAGTGAAGACGGATTCAAACCGCTTGACGAGCTTGCACACTTACTTGGCGGAGCTGTTGGAGCTTCACGCGGTGCATGTGACGCGGATTACTGTGATTACTCACTGCAAATCGGACAAACAGGCAAAGTTGTAACACCTGATTTGTACATTGCTGTCGGAATCTCAGGCGCAATCCAGCACATGGCTGGTATGTCGAACTCAAAAGTTATCGTTGCGATTAACAAAGATCCTGAAGCGAACATCTTCAAAGTAGCGGACTACGGAATCGTAGGCGACCTATTTGAAGTCGTTCCAATGATGATTGAAGAAGTTAAGAAACTAAAAGGTTCACCTGCTGTTTAATCAGAGTATGAAATAGGGTACTGACAATAAGAGCAGAAGTGAAGAAGTCACTTCTGCTCTTACCTATCTGAAGTGAAGTAGCGCAGCAGCAGGAGTAGGCAGATATTTCGCCTGTTCAAAAGCTGCATGCTATAATGACTTCATAGTTGTTACCTATAAAGGAGGACTTACCCAATGGCTATTTTAAATGCAACAGATGCAGATTTCACAGAAAAAACTAATGATGGTGTAGTACTTGTTGATTTTTGGGCACCGTGGTGCGGACCTTGTAAAATGATTGCTCCAGTTCTAGAAGAATTGGATGGCGAAATCGAAGGGAAAGCAAAAATCGTTAAAGTAAACGTAGACGATAACCAAGAAACAGCAAGCAAATTCGGAATCATGTCAATCCCAACATTGCTCGTTATGAAAAACGGCGAGACTGTTGATAAAGTGGTTGGCTTCCGTCCGAAAGAAGAGCTCGCTAAATTGGTTGAGCAGCACGCATAAGTTTACTATCCTGAACCGGGTCCCTTTTCTAGAGGAACCCGGTTTTTTTGGCAGGTGATTTAAGATGAATGAATTAATCCAAAATAAGCTCGCGATTCTTCCTGATATGCCGGGCTGTTATATGATGAAAGACCGGCAGGGGACTGTGATTTATGTGGGTAAAGCAAAAGTTTTAAAAAATCGCGTCCGCAGTTATTTCACGGGCTCCCATGATGCGAAAACACAACGGCTTGTGACTGAAATTGAAGACTTTGAAACGATTATTACATCGTCTGACATTGAGGCGCTGATTCTTGAGCTGAATTTAATCAAACAATACGATCCTAAATACAACATCATGCTGAAAGATGATAAAACGTATCCGTATTTGAAGCTGACAGCGGAACGTCATCCTAAACTAATCGTTACCCGTATTGTAAAGAAAGATAAAGGCCGCTATTTCGGCCCCTATCCGAACGTGACGGCAGCAACAGAAACGAAGAAACTGTTAGACCGGTTGTATCCATATCGCAAGTGCCATACACTTCCAGATCGGGTTTGTCTGTACTATCATCTGGGTCAATGTCTGGCACCCTGTGTGTATGATGTATCTAAAGAGACCTACAAAGAAATGACCGATGATATCGCCCGTTTCTTGAATGGCGGCTATAAGAGCATGAAAAAAGAGCTCACTCAAAAGATGAATGATGCTGCTGAAAGTCTTGAGTTTGAACGAGCAACAGAATATCGCGATCAAATTTCAAACATTGAAACCGTTATGGAAAAACAGACGATGACGATGCATGATTTTAAGGATCGAGATATTTTTGGCTATGCTGTTGAAAAAGGCTGGATGTGCGTTCAAGTATTTTTCGTACGCCAAGGAAAGCTGATAGAGCGAGATGTTTCGCTATTTCCGGTGTACCGAGATCCAGAAGAAGAATTGCTGACATTCATCGGGCAGTTTTATAGCAAGCTATCGCATATTAAACCGAGCGAAGTGTTGTTGCCTCCTGGAATTGATCAGGAAATCGTTGAGCAATTGCTGGATATCCATGTCTACATTCCGCAGCGCGGGAAGAAAAAAGATTTGGTGCAGCTGGCTAATAAGAATGCCTCCATTTCGTTGAAGCAAAAGTTCCAGCTGATCGACCGGCAAGAAGAACGCACGATTGGAGCTTGTGAAGAGTTGAGTGATGCCATGAACATTTCAATTCCGCTGCGCATCGAAGCGTTTGATAACTCTCACACACACGGAGTAGAGCCGGTTTCAGCAATGGTCTCTTTCGTCGATGGAAAGCCGAATCGAAAAGATTACCGCAAATACAAGACAAAAACCGCAGCTGCGCATGACGATTACGGTGCTATGCGAGAAGTCATACGCCGGCGTTATACGCGTGTGCTGAAAGACAATTTGCCATTGCCCGATTTGATTGTCATAGATGGCGGAAAAGGGCAGATGGGGATTGCAAGGGAAGTAGTTGAGGATGAATTGGGACTTTCCATTCCGATTGCCGGCCTCGCGAAAGACGACAAGCACCAAACTGCACAATTGTTGTATGGATCTCCTCCTGAACTCATTCCGCTGAAGCGTTCAAGTGAGGCATTCTATTTACTGCAGCGAATCCAGGATGAAGTCCACCGTTTTGCCATCACATTCCACAGGCAGCGCCGCGATACAGGATCGCTTGTATCTGCGCTTGACGGGCTACCTGGAGTTGGACCGAAGCGAAAGCAGAAATTGCTGAAGCACTTTGGCTCAGTAAAGAAAATTAAAGTTGCATCAAAAGAGCAGCTGATAGAAGCCGGACTCCCTGCAGCTGTTGCTGAATCGGTTGCTGAATATTTCGCTGAAAAGAATAAGCCTGCCGAGCCGGCAAGCGACTAAAAAAACGGGCCACTGGTCCGTTTTTTCCATGATATGGACAGAGTTGTTTCTATTATAATAGTGCCGCATAGGAGCTGTTTCTAAAAACCAGGTATGTGCTCATAAAAGTCAGCAAAGTGATCATACCCACAAAAAAACGCTCATAACCCAGTAAATATGATCATAACCCCCGGGAAAGCGATCATAACCACACACAGCCCATATCCCGCGGCGAGACTCTAGGTGAATTCCAATCTCAACTCGCGAAAAAGTGACCTTAACCAATCAAAATCAAGACCTTATAATGTGAGCTTCGCCATGCGAAGCAATTAGTGATCAAGAAGAAACGTGAATGGCGAATTTTTAGTTGAAATGAATTCGCTATTCCTCCCTCCGCTGCGTATTGAAGGAGGAGTGCTCATAAAAGTCAGCAAAGTGATCATAACCACAACATTGCGCTCATAAATCACAAAAGGTGATCATAACCCGGGAAAAGTGATCATACCCACAAAAAAACGCTCATAACCCAGTAAATATGATCATAACCCCGGTTCTTACGGTGGTTTGGGGAGGCTTCATTTCGTCATTTTCTGGGTATAGTTTTAGAAAAAACGAAAGGGTGGCTCCCTATGGAATTGCTAACGAATTTAACACTTCCGTTCATAGAAAAAGATCAACTCTTGTATTTCAAACAGACAGATGATGTGATTTTTCTTATTATTGAACTTCGTTCTAGTTCTTCCAAATGCCCAAAGTGCCAGGCAACTTCCCATCGTCGCCATAGCCGATACACTCGATTGGTGAAAGATTTAGCTAATGCGGATACTCCGGTCGAAATTCAGGTGATTACAAGTAAATGGTTCTGCGAAAATACCGAGTGTAACGCACGGGTTTTCACTGAGCGAATCCCATGGCTACAACCTTATCACAGAAGAACAGAACGATTAGAAAGAGTAATTGAGACTATTGGTTTTTCGACGAGTTGCCTAGCTGCGGAAAAGATCTGCCGCTCTCTTCACATTCCAGTCAGTCATGACACGATTTTACGATCCATAAAAAACAAATCATTTACCCCAGAGAACCCTGAGGGCTCTCCCTTTTGTAGGAATTGATGACTTCGCGTTCAAGAAGCGTCTATCTTATGGAACGATTTTTATTGATTTGGAGACAAACAAGCCGCTAGGGTTGATACCGACACGAGATTCAGCGGAAGTCACGAAGTGGCTTTTAGGCCATCCGGAAATCTGTCTTATTACTCGGGACGGATCAAGAGGGTATGCCAAGGCAGTTCATGATGCTTCGCCTACTATTCAGCAGGTGGCTGATCGCTGGCATGTACTTCATCAGCTGTTCGAAGCGTCAAAAAAAGCCATTTATTCGTGTATCCCTAGGAAGTGGAACGCATCTTCTATAACCGTGGATAAAAAAGTTGAAACGACTTTAGCTCAAGAATCTGATTCGGTTCCATGGAACCGGTCTGAAGAAAGATGGCAGCGTATTCAACAATCCCAGCAGTTATTTTCAGAGGGATATCGTGTCGCAACGATCGCACGGAAACTCGGTGTTGTAAGGAACACTGTCTACTCCGACTTAAATCAGACAGTGTCTCCTTATGAGGAACGTGCTTCGCCCGATACCGCCTAATATCCCTTGGTTTCTTCACTGGTGAAAGATAAAATGAGTTCCGACCAAATTGAGGAGACATGCCGATCTCAAGGATATACTGGATCCCTGGATACATTGACTGGAATGATTACAAGCGCACGTAATCGCTCTGCTAACTTGGAAACCCCGGGTCTGTCTTTTCGGCAAAAGACCTTACGGTTATTATGGAATCCTGATAATGAAGACGTTCTTGAAGAACTACAAAGCTTCTATCCAGATTTTTTGTCTACATTTCCTCAAATAAAAGAATTAAGTAAATTGATTCATTCATTTCGATCATTGATCAAAGAAAAAGCAGCTGACCAATTGCCACAATGGATAGAAAATCATAAGGGTTTTGAAAATAAATCTATCCAATCGTTTTTCCAAGGAGTGAAAAATGATTTAGATGCCATTCTGCTTGGGATACGTTTGCATTGGAGCAATGGTCCGACAGAGGGAAATGTCAATCGGTTAAAGACACTTAAGCGGTTAATGTATGGTCGAGCAAGCTTTAGGGTCTTGGAAAAGAGAGTATTGTATCACCTGTAATTATTTTCAAAAAGTAATCATTTAAGACGTAATAGGTTAGAGGGATACTCCCCGTTTTCGCGTAAGAACCATAACCCCCGGGAAAGCGATCATAACCACACACAGCCCATATCCCGCGGCGAGACTCTAGGTGAATTCCAATCTCAACTCGCGAAAAAGTGACCTTAACCAATCAAAATCAAGACCTTATAATGTGAGCTTCGCCATGCGAAGCAATTCAATTTCAAAGAAGACCTAATCGCATCGCACGCATCTCATAAAGACTGATCCGCACAAAAAAACTGAAGAATGAGCCATTGCTCATTCTCCAGTCAGTTATTTCTTTTCAATTTTAAAGGTTTCATCCCAGCGTACCTGCAAGACAATTTGTCCCGTTTTTTCATCTCGTGAACCGTAACATTCCGTTAAGCAGCCATTCGCAATTTGATATTGCTCGGCAATGAAGCCGGATTCTAAGTGGTAGGAATCCTTGGTGGCAGGAGAAATGATCCGTTCTGATAATTGATAATCTGCTTCTTCCTTGCCTGAACTTGCTAAACTCAACTCGCCCCAGCCGGCTTCGTTAAAAAAATCAGGAATTTCATCTGTGGAAAAGACAGGGAACTTCCGGGCAATCTCTTTTCCGGCCCAATACAAAATGTCATCTTCATGTTTTCCGAGAATGCCGGGAATTACATGGTCTCTCAGTAGTTCGTAGCCGAATCGTGTCGGCTCTCCAGTTGTTTCGTGTGCCAAAACGCGAGCATCCCTTTCATATCTATCAAATTCCCTCTAAATGGTATGTCGTAAGATTTGCAACTAAAGGTCAATCAGACAAGTAAGTCACCTTGACCTTCCCAATATGGAGGAGTACAATGTACATGTTATTATATTGTAACATGAAGAGACGGACCGTCAAACATTCGCTTGGGGTTTTATCAGGCAGAATCAGACATCCGGCTCATAAATAAGGGAGGGTAAATCACTTGGTGAGAGAATCAGAGTTTTACTGGCGCCGCTTGCATTCATTGCTTGGAATTATTCCGATTGGTTTGTTCGTGACGCAACACTTGATCATTAACCATTTTGCAACAAGAGGTGCTGAATCATTTAACACTGCGGCGCATTTCATTGAAAACCTGCCGTTCATTTATTTCCTGGAATGGTTCGTCATCTACATACCGCTCATGTTCCACGCGTTTTACGGAGTGTATTTAGCATTTACTTCGAAAAACAACGTGCAACGATATGGAACATTCCGTAACTGGATGTTCATGTTGCAGCGCATAACAGGTGTATTCCTTGTCATCTTCATTGCATGGCACATTTATGAAACACGTATCCAAAAATTATTCGGTGCAGAAGTCAACTTTGACATGATGGCGGATATTTTCTCTAATCCATTCATGATCGTCTTCTACGCACTTGGTATTCTTGCGGCTACATTCCACTTGGCGAACGGCGTTTGGTCATTCCTAGTTACTTGGGGATTGGCACAATCACCACGCTCACAAAAAATCGTTACTTGGGTAACGCTTATTATCTTCGTAGTACTTTCTGTAATTGGAATGCGCGCACTATTCGCATTCGCATAAGAAATAATACGTTATTATGTAAACTTTGAGGAGTGAAACAATAATGTCAAAAGGTAGAGTGATTGTCGTTGGCGGCGGTCTAGCCGGCCTCATGGCGACCATCAAAGCATCAGAAGAAGGCGTAGGAGTAGACTTGTTTTCCCTCGTTCCTGTAAAGCGTTCTCACTCCGTTTGTGCGCAAGGCGGTATTAACGGCGCCGTGAACACGAAGGGTGAAGGAGATTCACCATGGATCCACTTTGACGATACGATTTACGGAGGCGACTTCCTAGCGAACCAGCCACCAGTTAAAGCGATGGCAGATGCGGCTCCTGGTATTATCCACTTACTCGACCGGATGGGTGTTATGTTCAACCGTACACCAGAAGGTCTTCTTGACTTCCGTCGTTTTGGCGGAACAATGCACCACCGTACCGCTTATGCAGGTGCAACTACTGGGCAGCAGCTCCTTTACGCATTGGACGAGCAAGTTCGTGCGCAAGAGGTTGCAGGTCTCGTTCAGAAATACGAACACTGGGAATTCCTTGGCGTTATTATAGATGACGAAGGGGTTTGCCGCGGTATTAAAGCACAAAACCTTAGAACGATGGAAATCAAAGCTTTCCCTGGCGACGCTGTCATTATGGCAACAGGCGGACCAGGAATCATCTTTGGTAAGTCAACAAACTCTGTGATCAATACAGGTTCAGCGGCATCTATCGTTTATCAACAAGGTGCGAAATATGCAAACGGCGAATTCATCCAGATTCACCCGACAGCAATTCCTGGAGACGACAAACTTCGTCTTATGAGTGAATCTGCCCGTGGTGAAGGCGGCCGGATTTGGACTTATAAAGACGGTAAGCCTTGGTACTTCCTAGAGGAAAAATATCCAGCTTACGGTAACCTTGTGCCGCGTGATGTTGCAACGCGTGAAATCTTTGACGTGTGTGTGAACCAGCGCCTTGGTATCAACGGTGAAAACATGGTTTATCTGGACTTGTCCCACAAAGATCCACATGAGCTTGATGTTAAGCTTGGCGGAATCATTGAGATTTATGAGAAGTTTACTGGGGATGACCCACGTAAAGTTCCGATGAAAATCTTCCCGGCAGTTCACTATTCAATGGGCGGACTATGGGTCGATTACGAACAGCATACTTCAATCCCAGGATTGTTTGCTGCTGGTGAATGTGATTACTCGCAACACGGCGGTAACCGTCTAGGCGCGAACTCATTGCTTTCTGCGATCTATGGCGGAATGCTTGCTGGACCAGAAGCCGTTAAGTATATGAAGGGTCTGAAGCACTCTGCAGATGACATGCCTTCTAAAATATTTGACGACGCTGTGAAAGAAGAGCAAGAGAAGTGGGATGCAATTCTTAACATGAAGGGTACTGAGAACGCGTATGTAATTCACCGCGAACTTGGTGAACTCATGACTGAGAACGTAACGGTTGTTCGTTACAACGATAAGTTGGAAGCGACAGATAAAAAGATCCTTGAATTGCTTGAGCGTTGGGAAAACATCGATATGACGGATACGCAACAGTGGTCAAACCAAGGTGCGACATTTACTCGTCAGTTAAAGAACATGTTGTATCTAGCTCGCGTGATTACGCTCGGTGCGCTTAACCGTAACGAGAGCCGCGGTGCGCACTACAAGCCTGATTTCCCAGAACGTGATGATGAAAACTTCTTGAAAACGACAATTGCGACGTTCGACGGAGAATCTGCACCAATCTTAACGTATGAAGATGTAGACATTTCTTTGATTCCACCTCGTAAACGCGATTATTCTAAATCGTAAGTCGATAATTCCCTATCGAAAGGAGACTGACAGAAGTGAGCGAACAACAAACTGCTGTACAAGAACAAACAGCACCAGGTAAAACAATTCTATTCGATATCCAGCGGCAAGATACACCTGAATCTGCACCGTACATGGAATCTTTCGAAATCCCATATAAGCCCAACATGAACGTCATTTCTGCACTCATGGAAATCCGACGGAACCCAGTGAATAAAAATGGTGAAAAGACTACGCCGATTAACTGGGACATGAACTGTCTGGAAGAAGTTTGCGGAGCATGTTCAATGGTTATCAATGGACGTCCGCGCCAGTCATGTACTGCGCTGGTTGATCAGTTGACACAGCCTATTAAATTAGAGCCGATGCGTACATTCCCAGTCGTTCGTGACTTGGTTGTCGATCGTGAAGGCATGTTCGATTCTCTTAAGAAAATCAAAGCATGGATTCCAATCGATGGTACGTATGATCTTGGTGAAGGTCCGCGTATGCCTGAGCGTAAGCGCCAGTGGGCATATGAACTTTCAAAATGTATGACTTGCGGTGTATGTCTTGAGGCATGCCCGAATGTGAACGACAGCACGAACTTCATGGGACCATTCGCGCTTTCACAAGTTCGTTTGTTCAATACCCATCCAACGGGTGCACAGAACAAGGACGAGCGCTTGGCAGCATTGATGACGGATGGAGGAATTGCAGAGTGCGGCAACTCACAGAACTGTGTAGTTGCGTGTCCAAAAGGAATTCCTTTGACGACGTCAATTGCGGCGATGAACCGTGCGACAACTGTACAGATGTTTAAGAACTTCTTCGGAAGTGACCATATGGTAGACTGATGTCTGCTAGAAAACTGCCTGGAAATTCAGCGAGAGCTGATTTTCCGGGCTTTTTTTGTTGGAATGAACTCTAAAAATCCCTTGCAGGGTTTCGCTACTTATTGTCTGAGTTGTTTGATATAATCAAAGAATGAATGATGATTCACTTATTGAACTGGGGGAGAATAGAATGAAGCAGAGTTATATTGAGAATTTTGAAGAGTGGGAAGCCGGGTTTCGATTTTCAGCGCCTATGCGAGTTCGATTTTCGGAGACCGATATGTTTGGGCATTTGAATAATACCGTGACGTTTGCGTATTTTGAGCAGGCACGGATTGATTATTTGAAAAGCTTAGGCTTGATGAATGATTGGCTGGATCCTAAGGGAGAGCGGATTCCGGTTGTGGCGGATTTGCAGTGTGATTATATGAAGCAGGTGTTTTTTGACGAATCGATTGATGTGTATGTAAAAGCCGACTCGATTGGGAACAGTTCAGTCGATATTCATTATATGGCGAAGAATACGAAGGGGGAAGTTGTATTCACAGGACGCGGTGCGATGGTTCAAATTTCGAAGAAAACAGGCTCGGGTGCAGCTTGGACAGAAGAGGAAAAAGAGTTGTTCTTCGAAAGAACTAGGAATTAAGCCGGCACAGCCTTTCTCTATTTGGAATACTGTAAAGGGAAACCGAATAGGAGGGGCGCGTCTTGATGGAGGAGTTAAACAACCGATCTGTTCTCACTGGCAGGGAACGTGAAATTTTTACATTGCTCATAGCTGACCATACAACGAAAGAAATTGCGGCAAAGCTTGGCATCAGTGAAAAAACGGTCCGCAATCACATTTCAAATACGATTCAAAAACTGGGCGTTTCTGGTCGAGCACAAGCGATGATAGAATTGCTTAGACTCGGCGAGCTCAGTTTGGATTAATACCTGTATGCTTTAAGAAAGGTTGTGGAGGAATCTGCAGCCTTTTTTCTTTTTATGATGGGGCTGCAAGATATGTGAGTCGGATGGGTAGCTGAGCATGTGGTAAAATAGGTGAACAAGGAATAGATTTACCGAATTCATTCATGCAATTCAATAGGGGGAGCAGTAAATGAAACCAATTACAAAAAAACGAATGAAAGCCTATTTTATAGACTTAGCACTATCCGCTGCCGTAATTGGCGTAAGTGAATATTTTCTCCGTAAAAAGGTGAAAAATGAAGCAATTCATGCACTTGTGACGCCATCAGTTGTTATGTGCACACTTGAATGTGTTCAACTAGTTAGAAGTGGACAAACTGTTGGTTATAAGAAAATGGGATTAGTTTTGGAAAGCGAAAATGGAACGGATTTGAATACAAAACAGCTATTAAAACGAACTTTTTATCGAGATACGTTTAATACGTTTCAATTTATCGGCAATCGTCAAGGGTTCGAGAAAGATGATGGAAAGGTTTTACCTCATGATTCTTATGCAGGAACAATTGTGAAGGAAATTTGAGGGGTCAGTGACGTCCAAGAGAAACTGCACAAGCACCTCGTTCAAATGTGACAATCCCGTGGAGTCATGGTCAAATGTGAAACCTCAGAAGATCAGACAACTAGATATGTATTGCTTTTTAGATGATTTAAGAGGAAAATAATAAGCAAACTCATGATTTGGAGCTGGTATCATTGACGGAAAAGGTCACAGCAAATCTTGAAGAAATTCATCATATGGAAAAAGATTTGCGTTATATCGCAGCAATCATAAAGCAGCAAGGGCGCAAGATTTTAAGTAACTATACGATTACACCTCCTCAATTCGTTGCGCTCCAATGGTTATTTGAACATGGAGATATGACAATCGGTGATTTGTCGAACAGAATGTTTTTGGCATTCAGCACGACGACTGATTTAGTCGATCGAATGGAAAAGAATGAATTGGTGAAACGTGTACGGGACGAAAAAGACCGTCGTGTGGTACGAATTCATCTGTTAGCTGAAGGAGAGCGAGTAATCGAAGAGGTAATCGATAAGCGACGCGAATACTTGCAAGATGTAGTAAAAGATTTTAACCCGAAAGAATTGTCAACGTTTACAGAACTGCTGTCAAAACTACACGTGGAAATGAGCAAAGATTAACATGACCGAACTCTCAGATTTACCCATCGGCATTATCGACTCAGGAGTGGGCGGTCTCACTGTGATGGACGAGCTTCTGAATCGAATGCCGAACGAACAATTTTTATACATAGGAGATGACGCCCGGTGCCCATATGGCAATCGGTCTCCGCAAGAAGTCGTCCAGTTCACGCATGAACTTATCAGTGCACTCGACAAATTCGGCGTCAAAATGGCTGTCATTGCTTGTAACACGGCGACCGCATTTGCATTGGAGCACGTTCAGCCTTTGTTCAATTTCCCGATTATCGGAGTGATTGAGCCAGGTGCCCGAACAGCGGTTGAAAAATCGAAGACAAAGCGGATTGTAGTTCTCGGGACAAGCGGGACTGTGAAGAGTCAGGCATATGACCATGCAATTTTAGCATTGGCGCCTGATGCGTATATTCATGGACTCGCGTGTCCTGAATTTGTTCCCATTGTAGAACGCGGCGTATACAAGTTAGAAGAGGCGGACCGAGTTGTCGAAAAGACGCTTGTTCCACTATCTGACGAGACGTTCGATGCTGCAATATTGGGATGTACGCATTTCCCGCTGTTGTCGCACTTTATTCGGAAGCATTTGCCTGCAGGCACTGAACTCATTACATCAGGTTCAGCGACAGCAGATATGTCCATTCGGATTTTGGATGAACTGCAGTTACAGCGGGAAACCGTGACTGCACGAAAGTCTGTGTTCTACACAACGGGTGACCCAGCTCATTTTGAATTAATCGTAAAAGACTGGCTGCATATAGAGGATCCTATGGTGGAGAAGCTAGTTCTTTAAGATGCAGGATGCCGCAGTGATGCTTGTTGAAATAATTAAAGTAATCTTAACCCGGCGAGCTGGCAGCCGGGTTTTTGCGCGGGTTTGAATGGTTATGATAAGATGGATGGATGAAAAGAAAGAAGGAATATACTAATGAGACATGATGGACGAGCAGTTGACGCTCTAAGAAATGTACAGATTGAAAAGGATTATTTACTTCATCCGGAAGGCTCGGTTCTGATCACAGTTGGCAATACAAAAGTGATTTGTACAGCATCTGTGGAAGATCGGGTACCGCCGTTTTTACGCGGAAGCGGAAAAGGCTGGGTAACTGCAGAATATTCCATGCTGCCTAGAGCAACAGGACAACGGACACAGCGTGAAGCATCTAAAGGGAAAATTGGCGGCCGTACGATGGAAATCCAGCGTTTGATCGGCAGAGCATTGCGGGCAGTCATTGACCTGGAAGCGCTGGGAGAGCGGACGATTTGGATCGACTGTGATGTCATCCAAGCCGACGGCGGAACACGTACAGCATCGATTACGGGAGCGTTTGTAGCGATGGCAATGGCCACTGCGGGGATCGTCGAGCGAAAAAAATTGCCGAAATTCCCGATTACTCAATACCTGGCTGCAACAAGTGTTGGAAAATCAGATTCAAATGAGCTCATTTTGGATTTGGATTACGTCGAAGATTCATCCGCAGCGGTGGATATGAACGTTGTCATGACGAGCACCGGCGAATTTGTTGAGTTACAAGGCACAGGCGAAGAGTCTACATTCACTCGCAAAGAGATGAATGGACTTCTGGATCTTGCGGAAAACGGCATCCAGCAATTGATTGACCTGCAAAAACAAGCACTCGGAACGATTTGTGACATGATTGAGTCAAAAGAGGAGGCTGCACAATGAAACAAATTTTAGTTGCAACAAACAATAAAGGGAAAGTAAGAGATTTCGAAGAGTTATTCAAACCACACGGCATCGAAGTAATTTCTTTGAAAGATCTAGACGAGCCGATTGAAGTAGAGGAAACGGGAACGACATTCGAAGAGAATGCGATTCTAAAAGCGGAAGAAACAGCGAAGTTTTTAGGCAAATGGGTCATTTCTGATGACAGTGGTCTTGAGATTGATGCATTAAACGGTGAACCAGGTGTCTACTCGGCACGTTACGCGGGCGAACCTAAGGATGACGAGGCCAATATCGATAAAGCGTTAAACGGCCTTAAAGACGTTCCTGAAGGCTCTAGAGATGCTCGGTTCCGCTGCGTGCTGGCAATCGCAGGTCCTGGAATTGAAACACAGACATTTTCAGGAAGCTGTGAGGGATCCATTCTATTTGAACGTCATGGAGAGAATGGCTTCGGTTATGATCCGATTTTCTATGTGCCATCTGAAGAAAAAGCGATGGCAGAGTTGACGCCGGCTGAAAAAGCTGCGATTTCCCACAGAGGCGAAGCGATGCGCAAGTTCGAAAAGCATCTTCCAAGTCTAATCAGTGAGGCGGGGATGAACGCATGAAACTGATCGTAATGAGCGACTCCCACGGTGATCAGGAAACGATCCAATCGATCCGTGATCGGGAAACCGGTGCAGATGGATATTTCCATTGTGGTGATAGTGAATTGGCGGCAGATGCGGGCATTTTGCAAGGGATTGAAATTGTTCAAGGCAACTGTGACTGGAACGGGACATTTCCGGAGTCAGCAACAACTGAATTGGGCAATCAAAAAATAGTAATGGTCCACGGCCACCAGCATGGTGTGAAAGAGTCGCTCATGCAGCTGAAATACGCTGCAGAGCAAGTGAATGCCAACATCGTGTTATTCGGCCACTCACACCTGTACGGGGCGGAACTGCAGGATGGCGTGCTGTATGTAAATCCAGGGAGTACGCTGCTTCCTAGAGACGGGCGTGTTGCGACGTATGCGGTGATCGAACAAGGGGATTCTCTTATGGTGACATTCCGCAGTCCGGAGACTGGCGAAGCTGTAGAAAAAGTGTTTTTCACAACAAATTAAAAAGCTGTTGACTTATTTTCATTCTTTGCCTATAATAAAACCTGTCGTTCAAATCATTTATGTATTTGACGCAGTTGTCTCAGTAGCTCAGCCGGATAGAGCAATGCCCTTCTAAGGCATCGGTCGGGGGTTCGAATCCCTCCTGGGACGTATTAATGTTCAGACGGAACAAGTCCATATTACAAAAACACGTCAAAACCTTTAAACTTGAGGATTGACGTGTTTTTTTATTATACAGTGGAGCAGAAATATGAAAGAAATGAAAATGATTTTTACATCATTGTTCTGTTTCAGGAAAGTATTTACTTGGATATTAATTGGTCAGTGTCGTTAAGAACAATTACTGATGTTGTTAGGAAAATTTAAAAGTAGCTGCCTATGCGCAAAACAATCATGGATATTCAAACAAACAGTAAAGCTTAGCGTACAGAAATCCAGGCACTACAGAAAAGCTTCCTACAGAAATGCTCTCTTATCACCTTTTTCATAATTAAGCTGAGCGTATTTCTCTTGGTAGCCAACTTGGAGAAATACGACTAACAAATTATCAGTTTATTTAAAATTATTAAATTAAATGATTCCGAAATCATAGAAAGCGAAGTCACTTTTCCAGCCTTTAGATGGGAAGTGGACTACGCTTTTTTCTTTCAGGTGTACACCAATTATTTGAATAGTGTTAGAATGACTTATATGATTATTAATTAGGAGATGAATGGTATGAATGAGCGACTCAACAGACCAAAGAGATTTGGGGAAATACTCGATTTGACTTTTAGCTTAAGTAAAAAACATTTTAAAATCTTTTTCTTTATTTCTCTGATATTTATGGGGCCCGTCTATTTGATTGAGGCATTGATAAAACTTGTGTCTGGCGTAAATTTTTTCAGAGAGGTTTCTGTAGGCGGAGCTTGGTATGAAAATATTGCTGCGAGTTTCGAAGTGGAAGAAACGACCAGTCTAGGTGCCGACCTAGGTGTTGTCCTCTTAGGTTTTGTTAGCTTGTTCATATTTCCTGTTGCTACAGCAGCTACTTTATTCGTGGTCGATCATTTGCGGAAAAATGAAACATATACAGTTGGCTCGGTCGTTAAGAAAGCTTTTGCTAGATATGGTGCAATCATTGGGAGTACGCTTTTATTTACACTCATGGTTACGGGATTAATACTATTGCCTATCATGTTTATCGCAATAGTTTTCGTACTTGGTATAGCAACGCTTCCTGTAGTTGGTATTATTGTAGGAGTACTACTATTCTTAGCTTTTGCTATCGTTATTGGATATTTACTTACCCGTTGGAGCTTTTATTTTGGATCTGCAGTACTTGGAGAAGGGACTCCAGGATTTACAAGAAGTTGGAGACTGACCCGCACGCAGGGTTGGAAGTTAGTAGGACTGTACATAATCTTCTTTCTACTCATCTCAATTGTCAGCAGTGCTTTTGAACTTACATTTGGGTTGTTCTTAGGTAATAGTGTTTTGCTTTCTATGATCCTATCGCTCGTAAATATTGTCACAACATTAATATTTGCTGTTGGTTTTGCAGTGATGTACTTCGATTTAAAAGTAAGACATGATGCAGAGGATTTAAAAGAACTGATTGATGAGTATGCAGTGGTTCAATCATGAACTCTATAAGGATGATTTTCTATGGCTAATGTACAGAACGTAAAAGACGAACTGGAAAACATTTTAAGTAAGAAAGAGTATACAGTTTATACAGACCAGGAAACGAATTTCTTCACGGCTTTATGGGAGAAGATTAAAGCTTGGATTGTTGAATTTTTGGAGCGCCTTTTTCCGTCTATGGAGAAGACGAGCATGCTTGCTGGACCCATTTTGGCGATTGTTATTACCGTCATGCTTATTCTTATTGCCATTGCCTTGGTTTATTTTGTTCGTAAACAAAAGCGCAGACAAATACATCAATCTAAAAAACCTCTACAATCTATGAAGGAGATCGATTGGTCTTTTCAGATGCATTTATCTGAAGCTAATAAACAAGAAGAGCTGAATAGGCTAACGCCTGCAACTCGCCATATGTTTTTAGCAATTCTTCTTTATTTTCATGGAAAACAATGGGTGGAAGCACGTATTTGGAAGACCAACTGGGAGTATTATGAAGAGCTCAAAAAAGTAAATCGGCAATCTGCCAATCAATTCCATCATATCGCTCGATTCTTTGATGAAGTTACGTATGGAGAACGAGAAGTTCAAATCGATGAATATCAAGAATTTCGGATAAAGGTAATGGAGGCTTTAGGCGAATCCGTTGAATAAAAATTGTTTATGAGAAAGGAGGGGAAATTAGTTTGCAGAAAAAAAGATTGACCCCAAAAACTTGGATCGGACTGTCACTTTTTTTAATTGTCCTGCTCTTCTCTCGATACCTTCTAGTGCAAGACCAACTAAAAGAGTATCCAATTTTCGCTTCTGACTCTCCTTCTCCCACAGGAGTAAAAGCATTCTATACGTACTTAGAGAAGGGTAATGAAGTCGTCAAAAGATGGACAGAATCTCCAAGTGATTTATCTACAACATCTGAAAACCAGTTACTTATTATGTTGGAGCCTTACTTCATTCCAACTACTGAAGAACTTGGTGCATACAAAGAATTCATGAATTCTGGAAATACCATTCTTTTATTTAAACAAAACCCAAAAGGAATGTTCGAATTGGAAACCGAGCCTGTCGAAACAAACGAAGGTCTTATAGTCGATAAAGCAGACCATGCCTATTCAGCCGAACTCCTTGAATCCTTTCGACTTCTTGAACAAACGGATGATGAAGTTTTACTTTCAGACGACTTGGGAACTATTGCACTGCAGCGTTCTTACGGTAAGGGAAATTTAATTGTTGCAAATTCGCCAAGCTGGATGATGAATAGTGAACTTTTAACGGATGACCACCTAGCACTTATTCTAACACTTGTAAGTGAAGTGGATTCTAAAACGATTTTGTTTGACGAATATATACATAGTAGCGATAGTGCATCGACTTTTTTCACAATCTTTCCTCGATGGTTTTTACTTTTACTGGTACAAGGAACATTGTTTACCCTCCTATGGTTATGGATTCTTGGAAAACGATTCGGACCGATTTTTATTCCTAGAGAAGAAACAGTTCGTTTCAGTGATGAAGGTCTTCGAGCATTAGCTGCTTGGTACCTCAAGGGGCGTCGTTATCATGACTCATTGGTCATTCAAGCTGATTATGTTAAAACGTTATTACAAGAGCGTTGGCGGATTCCGTATACAATGGAATGGGAAAACCTGACGGATCACTTCAAGCAAAAATGCCCTCATCTGCACAAAGATGAAATACGGGAGATGCTCATGGGGTTAACTCCAATGCTAAGTAAAGAAAAAGTAAGCAAACAAGACTATTTATATTGGTCGAAAAAGCTAGAGACCATTCGGAAAGAGGTAGAGATGAGATGAGAATGCATTTATTAACCTTATTGGAAAAGTATGAAGAACGAGTCTTGGGCCAAAGTACTACTCTTAGACTTCTATTATCTGCTGTTTTGTCAGGTGGGCATGTATTACTAGAAGGGGTGCCGGGAACTGGAAAAACGCAAATGGTTAAAACATTGGCAAGTTTACTCGGTGGTGATTTTAGACGAATACAATTCACCCCAGACTTATTACCAAGTGACATTACAGGAAGCATGATTTACAACATGAAAGAAGGTTCTTTTGAAACGTTAAAAGGACCGATTTTCACGAATGTCCTTTTAGCTGATGAAATTAACCGGACACCCGCAAAAACTCAAGCGGCACTTCTAGAAGCAATGGAAGAAAAACAAGTTACCATCCAAGGGAAAACGTATCCGTTACCCGATGTTTTTTTCGTAGTAGCCACACAAAACCCAATTGAATTTGAAGGTACTTACCCATTACCAGAAGCACAACAAGATCGGTTCTTGTTTAAACTTCTGATTGACTTTCCTTCGTTCAACGAGGAAAAAGACATATTAAAACAAATAATTGAAAAAAGTTTTCACAGCACATCGGTCTCTTCAATTCTCGACATGGAAACATTTTTAACAATCCAACGTGAAATTGAACAAGTAACACTCGGTGAGGGTGTGCTCGATTATGTGATGCAGATAGTACGAAAAACGAGAGAAACAGAATCCATTCGTTTTGGAGCAAGTACTCGTGCAGGTATTTCAATTGGTAAAGCTGCGCAATCATGGGCTTACTTAGAAGGTCGTGATTACGTAACACCTGACGACGTTAAAATCGTTGCCAAACCATCTTTAAGACATAGAATTCAATTATCTCCACATGTAGAATTGGAGGGAACGGCTGTTGACCAAATCATCGAAGAACTTGTGGGGGCGATTCCTATTCCAAGGTAGCGGAATCGTACCAACGAAACGATTACTCATTATTTTTCTCGTACTATCTGTTGCTTTAATCACGCTCGGAAGTCTCTTGGAATTGGATTGGGGCTTTCTCATTGTCGTGAATCTTCTTATTCTATTTGGAAGTTTGTTGGACTTGTTGTATTCGCCAAAGAAAAACCAAATTCATTTCAAACGAACAATTGTGAAAGAACTGGAAAGAAACCTTTCCTATACAGTCGATATTGAAGTGGAAAATACTTCGGAGCATGCCTTCAATTTTCTTCTTGTAGATGGAATTCCACAATCTTTTAAAAGCTCTTTTCCAATTAAAGGAGAAATAGCAAAAGAGACTGCAGTACAAGTACGTTATGAAACAAACGCTTCTGTACGAGGAAACTATGAGATAGAGCAACTCCACTGCCGTTATACAAGCAAGTTAGGTCTTTGGGCAAAGCAAAAATCAGTTTCGTTGGTGGATTCCGTTAAAGTTATTCCAGACTTAACTGAAACGAAAAGCTATTTGGGCAATGCTCAACGGTTTCTGTTATATGAGGGTTCAAAGATTCGTAAACAACAACGCGGCATAGGAGAATTTGCCCAGATTAGAAACTACGGAGTCGGCGATGACCCACGGATGATTAACTGGCGGCAAACTGCGAAACTACAAGAAGTGATGACCAATGAATATGAACCTGAACATGGAAAATATGTAACCATTTTAATCGATTGTGGGAGAATGATGGGTGCGGAATTAAAGAATGGAAATCGCCTTGAAAAAGTAATGGAAGCCTCTCTAACTGTTGCGGCGGCAGCTTTACAAAAAGGGGATTACGTTTCTGTTCTAGCCTTTTCAAAAGAAGTACAAGTAGTTGTACCACCCGCAAAAGGAATCGCTCATTTGCAAACAATTCTCCACGCAATTTACTCTCTTGAAGTGGGTGCTGCCGAGTCGAATTATGCTGCTGTTCTCACTTATTTAGAAACCATGCAAAAGAAAAGAAGTCTACTATTACTCTTTAGTGATGTTCGCTCATTTCTTCATGAGGAAAGTGCGCTTGCCTATTTGCAAAGACTTAGAAGACGCCATATGTTTTTGATGATTGGCATTGAGGACACTGCCCTTTATAATCGCATCAATGAAGAACCAGTGGATGTACAAACCGCAATGGTAAAAAGTATTGCTCAACAACAACTGCTTCTTAAGAAAAAAAGGAAATTGAAATGGGAAAAAAAAGGCCTTCAAATGATTGAGGCCCGTGAAGAAAACTTAGCAGTAGCAGCTGTTTCCCATTATATTGATATTATGAATCGGAACTTAATTTAGATTCTCTTCTGTCTAGAAAAACTTTTCCAATCAACACGTACACAAGTAAACCAATCACAGTAATGAATGCAACTGCATATTTTGCTCCTAATGGTATTGATGCTGGAGTGATGAAGCCTTCAATTAATCCAGCAATGATGAATAATGGAATCGTACCAATTAGTAACTGAACAGATCGCTTTGCCTGAGTTTTCAATTGGTAGCCTCTTGAGAACTTGCCTGGGACAAAGAGCTTATAACCCATTAATAGACCTGCTCCACCTGCTATAAATATGGCTGAAAGCTCAATCATTCCATGTGGTACGATAAATGCCCAAAACTCATACGATTTATCGTAGTGAAAGAATAAAGCAGCCAAGGCTCCAACCAAAATACCATTATAAATGAGGACATATACAGTTAATAACCCGAATGTGATACCTCCGGCAAAAGCGAGTATCCCTACTTGAATATTGTTTGTCATAATAGTGGAAGACATTACCGAAGAATTTACTTCCATTTCATCGCTACCAAGCTGATCGGGATTTACTCCTTGAGCCACTTCTGCAGGCAGTATGGCATACATCGATTGAGGGTCGTTGAGAACAGCAAAGAAGCTACCTAAAGCACCAAGTGTAAACAAAAGAAATGCGACAAAAATAAACTTCCATTGTTCTAAAAACAAACGAATAAATGTTGTGCTTAAAAAGTTACCAACTTGTTTTATACTCGATATTTGATCTTTATATAACACATTATGTGATTTTGATACAAGTTCATTTAAGTAAACCGTTACTTCTTCATTTGGAAAGTACGTTTGAGCGTAGGAAAGATTTTGAGCAGACTTTTGATAGAATTCGTAAAACTGATCAATTCTTTCACCTGTTAAATTAGATTTACCTTTATGCAATTCAGACGCTAATTTTTCCAGTTTACTCCAATCTTCACGATGCGATTTCACAAATTGATTGATGTTCATTTTTACACCTTCTTCTTGTGGTATGAGTACAATTTTACATGTGTTCCGAATATACAGTATAGCAGATACTTAGAAATTTATGGATGAAACTACATATTGAAAGTGGTGAAGTACTATGAATGACGAACAAATTGGTATCAAGACACCGGAATTCGTATCTCTTCAGTTTCAGCTCGCAGGACTCGGTAGCAGAAGCGCGGCATTTATTATTGATCAGCTTATTTTAACGGTTGTTAATATTTCAGTTCTCATTGTTTTGGCCATTTTTTACACGAGAGATATAGATTTTTTTGCCTTTGCGGGAATGGACTCGCTTATATTGGGTCTTGCAATTCTTGGTCTTTTTATCGTCAACACAGGGTATTTTGTAATTATGGAGTACTTTTCAGGAGGAAAAACTATTGGTAAAAGAATGCTCGGCATTCGAGCAATCCAAGAAAATGGGCATAGCTTAACATTACTATCAAGCTTTATCCGCAATTTCCTTAGAGTTATTGACTCTTTACCTGCTGGATATTTTTTGGGGATTGTGCTCATTTTCTTTCATTCGAAACATAAAAGAATTGGAGATTTAGTTGCAGGAACGATTGTTGTACATGAACGACAAACAAAAAAACAAAACAAACAAACTCCTATTGAAAAAGAAATTGCTATGAAGCAACTTGCAAAAGAGGATCTTATTATTGAAGATTGGGCTTTAAGGTCAATTGGACAAAAAGATTGGAAACTTATTGAGACGTATAGCAATCGACTCACTCAATTGTCCGAAAACGAACGCTCGGAGCTTACGGAAAAAGTAGCAAATCTCTTACTACCGAAATTAGGATTAGAAGTCTCGGGGAAAAGTAATTTAGAATTAGAAAATACGCTGCTTGTTATTTACTTGACTTTGAGTGAAGAATGGGCGTATGAACTTTGAATTGAATTATAATGCAGCTAATGAAATGTATTGTTAGTGATATCTTTTTTACCGTCAGTTGGCGTAGATGCATGGGTGATGATAAAACCTCTAACGCTTCATAGCTTCAGGACAATTAATGTTAAACACATATATTATCCGGAAATGGGAATGTCGAATTCGCTAATCATCGGGTAAATTCATAATAAATATTTACTTTGCAATTGATGAATTCTATAGCATAGGGAGTGATGATAGTGTCAAAAGGAAAGCTGTATTTTCTGGCATATTTTTTATTATTCCCGACAATTTTCGTAATCAGCTCTTTCTTATGGCGATTTATCTTTCGGAGTATTGACTTATCGATTGTATTTACAGACTCCTTATCGATTCTAGCTCTTTATTATTTCAGTGTGAGTGTTTTCTTTGTGGTCCGTATGAAATAATACGTTGCACTGAAATAGGGAACATTTACTATAAAAGCGTGCATCTGTGCGCGGTAGAGTTGTGAATGTTTAAAATATTATGGAATTCCATTGCACATGCACCTATCTATCAATCTCATTAAGAAAAAGAATCAACTCTATGAAAGTTTTTACAGTAAGACAAAAAATGGATTCTTGTTTACTCTAATTAAAATACATAGAATTCCATTATTTCATCATTGTGAAATATTTTATTACATACTGAGCAGTTCAGGAAAGAGGAGAAAAAAACATTGAAAAATCTTAAACGTTTTATAACTGCTGCAGCACTTACTGGAGCTCTATTCACTTCATCGATTCCATCGGCGTTCGCGGATGAGCCATCTTCAGAGTTGCCGCCATTAGATTTAGGGATAGGATTTTCCCCATTTAATGATGCAAACGGTACGAGGTATGCAAATGCTGTTTGGTTTATGTGGACGAATGGCATTGCTAAAGGCATGAATGAGACTCAGTTTGGTGTCTCTCAGCCAATTAAACGAGTAGATGCAACGATGATCGTTGGAAACTACGGCATCGAAGGTCTCAATCCAAAACCGAAGAAAGCACCCTTTACCGACCTTCCCCAGCGTGCCGTTCACACTGTATCCGCCCTTTATGAGTCTGGAATCATTCAAGGCAAAACTAAAACCCTGTTTGGTTCTGACGACACGTTAAAAAGAGGCGAAGCGGCTATAATTGTATCTAGAATGCTTCCATCCGATAAAAAAGTGCCCATTGCGTTTATCGATGTAGGAAATCGATACAAAGAGGCTGTTCAAATTCTAGTTGCCCATGGCATTGTGAAGGGAAAGACAGATACTCTCTTCGGCACAGCAGATCCAATAACTAGAGGGGAACTGGCCATGATGATTCATAGAGTCTTTGAGTCGAGCAAAACGCCACCCGTTCAAGATCCATCTGGCTCACTTCCGTCATTGGCTAAAGATATAGCTATGAATTTGGACAAAGACAGCTACACCCAATTAGATACACCTCAACTAACAATCACCAACAATAACCCGCTTGAACAGATGTTTGGGGCAGTCTTTGAACTACAAGTAATGAAAAACGGTGCTTGGATGAAGGTTCCATTCAACAAAGAGATTGCTTTTCCAGACATCATGTATACGCTGCAAACTGGTGAGAAGCACCAAGAGCGGATTTCACTTAACGACACAATGTTTGAATCCCCGCTTGCGGCTGGTCGATATCGAGTGATCCAAACTATTTTTGACGCTGACGGAAACCGTATTAAATTAGCAGCACCGTTTCAAATCCATGAAGCAGTGAAGTCGCCTCATGGCGAGCTGCCATCTGCTGCAGAAGGTGTAACGATGGAATTAAAAAAGGAAAGTTATAACAATTCAACGGATTACTTAAAACTCAAATTTACCAATTCAAGTGAAGTGACTTATGGATATTTTCGTTATCAATATGATCTAGAAGTGAAAAAGAATGGCACGTGGTATGAAGTCCCATTTGATTCAGAATTGCAGTATCCGCTAGATGTTCACTTATTAGATCCCAAGGGTGTATATGAAACGAATGTCAGCGCATTTGCATATAACAAGTCAGCAAAGTTTGAAAAAGGTGACTATCGATTAGTTCAGAAGCTTGCAGAGGAAAGTAATGAGGAAGAAAATCAATTTACGTTAGCTGCTTATTTTACAATTACTGAGTAATTAACGATGATGTAGTATCTTGAAAAGCAGATGTCTGTGCACGAAACAATCATGAGAGTATATAGAATCATGAAAGTTCTCTGCACAGCACATCCGTTCTAATCAGTCTTCATCTTACATCCTTCATCGTGATGCTTGCTTCTATTCGGTGTTGCATGATTTTTTCGAAGTAACGGGTGTACGCTGATTCTCCAGAATAGGATAAACAGAGGAAATCCTTCGCACGGGTCATTGCGATATAGAGCAGGGAGGCTTCGCGTTCCGTGTCTTCTTCTAGCGAGAACGGCAGGTTGTCCAGGTTAACAACGAAGACGGCTTGGAAATCCAACCCTTTGCTGCTGTCAATTGTACTGATGATAACCTGATCGCTGTCTTTCGTGAATGTACGTTTGGCGTTCGTATCTTTGGTTAGCCAGTAATAAGGAATGCCAGCTTTCTCCATGGCTCGGATCAGTGTGGCGACATAATCGGCTTTGAACGTTTTTCGTACGCGATATAAAATAACCATTTCAGAGAATGGAACGTTGAAATCGTTGTGGAGCTTGACAATTTGTTTGGCCACCATCTCAGCTTCCTGTGAAAATGTCTTCGCTTTATAGATGGCGGGCTGGTATCCTTTTCTGCGCGTACTCTGCGGTGAGATAATTTCATTCTCAAAGTCCTTACTGACAACTTTGTTGCGCAGGGCGGAATTCTCCTGATAAAACTTCCAAGCGAATTCCACGATTTGTGCTGTGTTGCGGTAGTTGATACTCAACACTTTGGAGCGCCCTCGGAAATCGAGACCAGTATCCTGGACATAGGAACGTGCCCGTTTATATATCGATTGTGCACGATCTTCAACGAGCAGCAGCGATTTAGTGTCAGGATTCAGCAGATGGCTCACCAACTTGAACCAATCAGCTTCAAAATCTTGTCCTTCATCGATTAAGATAGCGTCGTACATAGGTAAGATCCCTTCACCTTTTTCAAGTTTTTGCAAGATGACAGGTAACTGAGTTTCGGAGATACGCAAATCATTTTTCAGCCATTCATGGAAGTTTCTCACTATGATAGGATGATCAGCGGCAGGCGGTCCCTCATCACTTGTGAAGTCGAAGTCAAACAACGAATCCGGCTCCTGCATCATTTGATTCACTAAGTGACCAATGGAACGAGACAGCGAGATGTTGTAACATAGAATCAGGATTTTCCAGTTCGGATGCTGTTTTGCAAGCAGTTTCGCACGGCTCGCAAGTATTAATGTTTTACCGCTGCCTGCAACGCCGCGGATGAGTCGGTTTTTGTCCCCGATTTGCTTAGCAAGTTTTTCCTGATGCAAATCCATCGCTTTAATATCATGAAGAGATAGCAGTAATTGATCTTGATAAGGTGATGGCTGCCTGAATTCAGCACTGATTCGTACTTCAGGAAATAGATGATAGCGAATGGTATCGATATCTTCTTGCGACAAAGGTTCGCGCAACCGATATGGCACTACGAACATATTTACAATTTTCTCGATTAGATTCTCTTCAGAAAACGCTTCATGTTCAGGATCGATTTCATCACGTGTCAGACATAGATCAGGTGCAACGACGCTGTATAAGTCGTGTTGGATGAAGTCCTTTTGGTACAATCTTGTATACACACTTCCAAATCCGTAAGGGAATTTCAATTGGAATTGATATTTACCTTCTAGTTGAACAAGATTACGGTCTTTTTTTAATGCATTCACAATATGAAAGGCATTTTCCCTGGCCTGGAGGTGAGGGCTTTTAACCTTGACTTGTTCCCCAGCGGTATTGACAATGGTCCATTCATCAGAGTTTAGTTGAAACAATGTATTTTTCGTATAATCTTTCACTTCCAGAACGACTAACCCAAGGTCTGGTCCGATAATAACAAAAACAGGACGTTTACCGCGTATTTCAGGTTCGTAGTAGACAATATAATCATCAGGCAAGTACGTTTTCAATGTGTGGAACAACTGTCGTTCACCTGCAGTGGATGTTGTTCGTATCGTTTCAGGAATTGTAAAGGCCATATGATAACCCCCTTCGTCAATCATATGTCGAGTATACTATAAAAAGGGGAAACATGGTAAAAATATAGAGAATATTGTAAATACGAAAGTTTGCCATACATCGTATTTCTTTTAATTAGCATTAAATACTATCAGTACAATAAAATGTAACTAGTGGATTTGAATCTGTTAAGGCATTCTTCTCAAAAAATGTTGTTGCTCAATTGATAAATACTATATACTATAAAAAGAAAATATTTGTTTAGAGATTATCTAAGAGGAAGAGGTAAAAAGCTTGAACAGAAAAAGCATGTTCGTTATTTTGTTTGTTCTATTCTTTACAGGGTTTTTAACGGTTTCCGTTGCGAAAGCGGAATCCGGATTACCATTCGATACACAGGTTTCAGGTACGATCACTGAACAAAAGCCGGCGGATGAATATACCATTGTACTCGAGCAGCCAGGCACTCTCTCAGTCACTTTGGACGCCTACTTCTCAGCTGTAATAGTAGACCTTCAAACACCAGATGGTAATAGGGTAGACGGCTATGAGGTCACTTACAATGGGCGCTCGGATAAGCCATCAACCTATAGTAAGGAATACGTTTTGGAATCGGGAGAATATACTTTAATCATTAAAGACCATGAAAAAAGAAGTTTCGGCGATTATGAAATTCGTGCTGCATTCGATCCCGCTAACAATAATGAAATAGAACCGAACCAATCTTTCAACGAAGCAATGCTGCTGACAGTTGGAGGAGATAAAGTAAGAGGTTTTATCAGTCTGGGTGATCAGGATGATTATTATAAAGTCGAGCTCACCGAACCGGGCAGATTTCAGATGAATGCCATTTCCTATATGCCAAACGCGAATATCCGGTTGTTTGACGAACGACAAAAAATGATAGCGTACGAGAGTTTCGGATTTAAAAAGGATGATCCGGTCTATTGGAAACACCAGATAGATCTGGAAGCCGGCATTTACTACATATTAGTGACGGGTCAAGGATCATATCGCGGTGTGTATGAAATGGGTGTCGATTTACAACCTGCCAACAATGAAGAGAAGGAACCGAATAATACTCGGGAAACTGCAATTCCGCTGCAGCTGAATGATGGAAAAACGCACACTGGATTTCTAAGTGATTCCGACAAAATTGACTATTATGCACTTGAAATGAATTACGATGGCTATATGACCATTAACTTTACCTCGGAGTTCAGCATGTATAATCTTATGAGGGAAGTTCATATTTCTTATGGTTCCGATACGAACTTCGGAGCGATAGGGAAGCCTGTGACCTCCACTCAAAAATTAAAACTTGAAAAAGGAATTTATTATTTCAGCCCTTTCAAACAAGTTGACTGGCAAAGTGGCGTTTATACGATGTCGTTTAGCGCAGAACCTGCATTTATGGATATGACGGATCGTTATTCCGCTGCAGTCACTTATCTTGCGGACAAGAAAGTTGCCAAAGGAATTAGTAAAACCGAGTTCGGGATGAAAAATGATATCAAAAGAGTCGATGCAGCGATTTGGCTGGCAAACATTCTGAACCTTGATACATCTGACACAAGTACTCCTCAATATGGAGATGTGCCGAAAAGAGCCTGGGGTGCCGTCAATGCGTTAAGGTCAGCAGGAATCGCAACTGGTAAATCATCCACTTATTTCGGTGCAAATGACACAACAACACGAGGGGAGATGGCTCTCCTCATTCAAAGAGCTTATACATTATCAAGCGATGGGGTAGAACTGTCATTTAAAGATGTATCTCCGAGATATGAAGAAGCGGTAAAAGCATTATTGAAACATAACGTAACACAAGGGAAAACTTCGACAAAATTTGGAACAGGTTCTTCCATCACCCGAGGAGAATTGGCTATATTCCTATATCGTGTGGACGCAGCAAGATAACAAAAAGACCGATGTTGATGGATTTCATCCAACATCGGTTTTTTTAGTTCACTCAATAGCGCATCAGTCAGTCGTAATATCGAAATCGCGACGGCGAATGAATGCATATAGAGCACCAAGTCCTAACAAAGCTGCTGCAAGGATAAATGTGATCCTGACATCCCAAAGCTCTGCAATCGCTCCGAAGCTTAACGAAGAAAACCCGAATAACAGCGATATTAAAGCGCCTTGAACGGCATATATTTTAGGAAGCTCGTCAGGCGTTGCAGATTTTTGAAGCAATGTCTCACTTACAATCCCTTTTAATTGCTGGACAATCCCATTCACTATAACAAGTAAAATGGAAATCCAGGGTATGGTTGTTACTCCAAAAAGAAGAGTTACGGCGCTAAGGCCGAAGGAAAACAGGATTAGCAAGCGTTTTAGGTTGTTTTCAATCCCAATTACAAATCGAGAGCAGAGGACTCCGCCAATTATCATACCAAAGAAGAAAGCAGTATTAATGTAACCCCACCAGGCTTCTGTCTGTCCGAGAACTTGTGACACAAAGATATAAAGAATAGAGGCGATCCATACAACATCGGCAATTGCTTCGAAAATAATAATCACATGCAGACTTCTGAAAAGCGGATTCTTCCATATGATTTGCCAGCCCTCAGTCAGCTCACGGCTCCGTTTACCTTCAAATACTTTTTTCTGAAATGGAGTGGGATCATAAATGCCGGCCATCATCAGCGTTGCCAGTATATATAACCCGACTGTGCCGAAAATAACAAACTGTCCACTCGTCAGTGCGACCGCTGCTCCTCCAAGTGCCCAGCCTCCTAAATTCACTGTTTCAGAGACGATGGAGAAGAAACTGTTCGCTTTCACAAGTTGTTCCTTTGGTACAAGCCGCGGCAGCATTGCATGGCTTGCCGGCGATGCCCAGCCGTCCAAAAAGGCAATACAGCCAACAAAGGTCAGAATGATGAATAGATTGGTCGTCGCATCTGAACTCAATAAAAGTGATAGAACAGCCAACAGAACGGTCTTACTTACTTGTAAATAAACAAGCAACGTTTTTAAAGGAAAACGATTGATCAGCCATGGAGAGATCATCCCGCTTATAAATCGACCGAACATATTGATAAAAGGCACCAGCGCTAAGGCAAAAGGCGACTCAGTGAGTGTATATAATAAAGAAATGATCCCGACAATATAAAAAACATCACCTAGATTAGCCATTGATTGGCCAAGCCAAAGAAAACGAAACGATTGATTTTTCATTCTTACTGCCCCTTTACTCTCAAATTTAAATTTGATTTCTCAGGGTAGTTTTACACTCGTATTATTCCTTCTTAAAATTAAAAACAACTTCATACATAACACACTAGAATCTTTATCTAAAGGATTGCTGACAAAAAGGAAGAGCAGTAAGAATGAAAGGCTTTTCACATAAGTTAAATTATAACAACAAGTCAATTGGTTTACTATACTTTTGTCAACTCTTTCTAGTTGTACCCGAATCCTATATTATTTGTTACAAAGACATGGAAACGAGCCTAGGATAGAATGTGTGTCCATCAAAGGCAGCCATGATATCTATCGAGACGCACCAGAAAAAGTTGTCAGCGGAATAAATGAGTGGATTCACGAAACGTTTACTGCTGGCAGGCCAACCAACGACAAGGGGGAATGACAGCAATCGCATTTATTGCTGCCTGTTTAGACCGGCTATTTCCTCTTCAGTCAAGTGGCGCCATTGGCCGATCTCTAATGAACCGAGTTGAATATGCCTGATTCGAACTCTCTTCAAGTGTGTGACCGTATATTGAAAATGTCTGCACATTCTGCGGATTTGACGATTCAATCCTTGGGAAAGCGTTATGCGAAACGTATACTCATCCAACTGAATTACAGGGCAGGCATTTGTTGTTGTATAGCTCTTTTTTCTTGGATTGTAAATCGTAACGCCGTTTGATAAATCATCTATAAAAGGTTCTGTGATTTTTTTATCGACGGTTACAATGTATTCTTTTTCTTGATGGTTTTCTTCTTTCATTAACTCATTTACAACGCTTCCGTCATTAGTTAATAGAATTAGACCTTCTGTTTCTTTATCTAGACGCCCCACTGGAAAAATTCGTTCAGGGCAGGAGACATAGTCAATAATATTATTAGCAACGGCAGGGGAGGCAGTACAAATAATCCCGCTCGGTTTATTGAGGATCATGTAAACTTTCTGGGATGCGTGCTTAATTCTGTGACCCTCTACTTCGACCAGATCGTTCTCTTCAACAAAATAAACATGTGGTGCAATCTCGCCATTGACTAACACTTTTTCAGCGGTAATCAACCGCTCCGCCTGTCTTCGGGAACAGAAACCGGAAGAACTGATATATTGATTCAACCTCAACGTTTTCGCTCCTTATCTATCTGCAGCTTGCTATATAATAACATGTTTGCAGTTTTGCTGAATGATCGTGCTGAACGGGATGCTGTAAACGATCATTTGTATTAAAAATAAGAAAGAGACAGTTCCAAAAGGTTGGAGCCGTCTCTTTCTTGGGATGTCTTATTAGAAAACGAGAGTCAATTGCTATAGTTACGTACAAATTCCTTGTACTCTGTTCAATAAGATATCCAATTCACTGCTGCATTTTACAACACGCGGATGTGTGAATCCGAATTGATCCGCTTTTTTATACATATTGACTCTTTTTACTCTGATTCTAAACAAAAGAAGATTCTTTCTGACACTTTTATACAATTCTATTCCTCCATACTATATATTAAGCTTCAATCATGCAGTAATTTCTAGTAGGTATAGAAGCAACTTGTTCATCATATTAAAAGAGAAATGAAAAGTATGTCGTATTTTGAGGGGCAAAAAATTTTTCACTCAATTGTGGCGAAGGTGTGTACAATGTTTAACTATTCAATTATCAATTCGAACGAAACGATGTGTTTCTCTAATCGTGAATCTAATTCTCTCGTTTGTATAACTTAAAAAGTGCCAGGGCGTGAAACAATTAAAATCGTTTCACCCTCTGGCAGCTGAAACACACTACTCCGCAAGGTCCACTTTCAAACTTCCTACTCCAATATCGATGTCCAATTCGATACCCCCATGCCGACATCCTAGAATGCATTATTTATAATATACTGTTGGAAAGGCTCTTAAAGTACAAATACTTGAATCATTCAGTTACCAACAATCTTATCATTGTTTACGGATCGTTATGCAGCGTTTAATAGCTTTGTTATACTTGCAGTGCAGGGTTAAGTAAACTTCGTACAAACTATAACCTGGGGGTGGATAAACCATGTCGAACAATCGATCGTACAGCAATTATGATGAAAATGGATATCCCGAACTGCATCTGGGGTATGCGGATGTGATTTTACTCGGGCAATGGGATGGACTTTCCAATGCGTTGTATTCGTTGCACGAAGGGGAAAACTTATGGGTTCAATTTAACTTGGATGCAGATGCTGAAATTGTGGAAACGTATACGCTTTTAAAAGGGACTGTTGAAATTCAATATGAAGGAAAACGCCGCAATTTCCACCTTGGTGAAACCATTGATGCATCACAATATGAAAAGACGATTTCATTTCACGCGGAATCTGATGCGGAAATCCTCATTAAAACCACAGTGGAAATATTTGAACCTGGTTTTTTTGAATCGCAAGTTTTACAAGAAGAAGCAGATGCCATTGAAAAATTAGATGGCTATACATATATGCATTGCAATCGAATCAAGAACTATTCTATAGAAGTGTGGACGGAACTCGATATGCCGAAAAGATTCCTACAGACACTAAGATGGGGAGCTTATTTTCATGACATTGGTAAACTTTCAGTTCCTTTGGAAATCCTTAACAAGCCAGGGCCGTTAACTGCAGAAGAATGGCAAATCATGAAAGCGCATACAACGGAAGGTGCTAAAATGATTCGCAATCACAAAGTGGACATGCTTAGTAAATCAGCTTTCATTGTCGAACAGCATCACGAAAGATATGACGGGAAAGGGTATCCATACGGACTGAAGGGCGAAGAGATATCACTCGAAGCATCGATTGTGAGTGTGGTCGATTCGTTTGACGCGATGACTACGGACCGTGCTTACAAAAAAGCATTACCGATCAAAGATGCCCTTCAAGAACTGGTTGAGGGCAGAGGAACACAGTTCAACCCGAAAGCTGTGGATGCATTCCTATCGGTTCTAGCGAAAAGAAAAAATCCTTGGAAGTAACTGCTATCTGAAAGAAAGAACGGTTCATTGAAACAGAGTCATTCCATACAACGCGGAGGGCAAGCATGGAAACCATGAATTTGAGAACGCAGCAGAATGAAATGAAACCGACAATTCAAATGGTAAAGGATGACATTTACATCGAGTTATCTACCAATTCGGAAATCAGAAAGCTCTGCACGGATTGTATGGACGGCGCTCGTATTCTTTATAACCGATATATGAATGACGCCCATTAATCATTTCCGAAGGTTTACTTTGGTAATGTGTTACCGATTTAATCAGATGAAAATTAATGGTTCAGTTAAGGGTTAATAGGTAGTTGAAAGTATTTTAAGGAGGCAGTTCCGTTGGAAATTATAAAAGGAACGAAAAGTTTTGACTTAGATCAGTTTTTAAAGAAGCCATTATTTGCACATCTATCGACTTCGTCTAAAGAGGGTCCCAGGGAATCGCCTGTCTGGTTCCACTGGGAAAACGACTGTATCTGGATTACTGGCAATCCTTCCACAAATAGCTTTCCGGGGAGAATTGAAGAAAACTCTGAATGTGCAATTGGAATTGTTGACTTTGACCCAGCTACAGGGAAAGTGTGGCATGCAGGGTTTAGGGGGCGTGCTGCAGTTGAGCCTTTTGATAAAGGATTAGCAGTACGCCTATTCATCCGGTATCTCGGTAGTGAAGAAAACAATTGGGATCCAATGTTCAAGCGGTTCTTAGACGATAGTAATGTTTTAATTCGCTTTGTCCCAGAAACAGTGGTGGTTCGAGACCAATCTTATATCCCGAGTTTCTAAAGGGATGCAAGAAGATGATTTAAAAGGTTCTCCACGTTATGGTTCCAAGAATTACTCGTGTTTATCTGCGCGCTTTTCACTCAATAAATCACCCACTGTCCCGAGTTGAATCTCTTTCTTTTTAATTCCTTCTATTATTGCAGCCAGTCCTTCAGCAGTGGGTTTCGTTGGATGCATGAGTATCATGGAGCCATTTTCAACACCCGATACGACACGTGCGACCATCTCAGCTGTATCTGGTTTTTTCCAGTCCACCGTGTCCACCGTCCATAGAATCGTTTTCATATTAAGTTCATGTGCCGCGTCAATGGTAACCTGATTATAACTCCCGCTTGGCGGTGCAAACCACTTCGGTTTTACACCCAGAGCTGCTTCAATGACCTCATTTGTTTTCTCTAATTCACCGATTGTTTCTGCGCGGGAACGATTGGCAAGATCCGGATGACTGTAAGCGTGGTTGCCGATCTCATGGCCTTCTAGACTGATCATGGTAATAATGTCAGGGTTTCGTTTCACCCAGCTGCCGTCAAAGAAAAACGTAGCCATTACTTGTGAATCTTTTAACGTTTTCAACATAGCTGGAATGTGTTCTTCCCCCCATGCCACATTGATTAATAACGCCGCCATCGGTTTTTCCGGATTGCCTTTATAAATAGGCGAGGGGGGAAGATCTTTTAAATGGATTTTAGGAGGAACTTCTTTAAAAACGAGATGATCCGTATTGAAATTGTTTGCATCTAACATTTTTTGATAAGACTTCTCGATGTCGACGGTCAACCCGTTGTACCCTGGGATGGCCATCCAAACCCGGTCAATCTTTGCATCGATGGGCTTTATTTCATACTCCTTTGCATAAGATTGAATCGCTTCGTAAGACACATCAGTTCCTGTGCCGCTTGCTGCACCGACTGTCGTTGAGGAATTGGATGCGGGTACCATGAGTTCGTTCGAATCAGGTTTCTTTTCATTGCCTAAAATTATGATTGCGACGCAGACTGCGAGTACCAAAACCAGTAAAATAAATTGTTTCATAATAGCCTCCTGTACCAAAGTTGTAGAGAATCACTTCTGGTATGCCCTACTTTACTTGTTCAATACTGAAACGAGCGTCCATGGCAGTCCGAAACACGTGCTCTTTATAATTGACATCTAAAATCGTTAAACTTATAGTTAGTCTATAATTTAATACCGTGAACTTCCGTTAAGGGGAGTAGCTGCTACAGTCAAGCCGTCAATACAGGAGATAATTCCTCGGCTTTACTGGCAACAATCGTTGTTAGCGAGACCTTACCATTTATTTGGTGAGGTCTTTTATTTTGTTAGAGACCTTATGACCAGATAGTGGTTATAAGGTCTCTTTTTTATTTTAAACTTTTATTGGAGGCTATCATTTGAGCACTTATCTAGAACTTGCCAATTCAATCATTGTGAAAAACAATAATCGTGTAAAGAGCTGCGACAAATCGTTAACACTTATCGGAACCGGGAGAAGTGCATTTGTATTTAGAATCGAGTCAACGACCAAAGCCATTAAAGTGTTCTTTCCTGGTTTTGAACATATTGCGAAAGAAGAAACCGAAATTTATCACGTCCTGAAAGATATTACACAGTTTCCCTCTGTCTATGAACAGGGGCGGAATTATATCGTAATGGATTACATTGAAGGGGATACGCTTTTTGAGTGCCTGACAAATGGAACAGTGATTACATCAGGACATATCCAAGAAATCGATGACGCTCTATCATTGGCTTCAGATTTGGGATTAAATCCCTCCGATATTCATTTACGTAATCTCTTGATCGCTTCTAATGGGGAGATAAAACTTATTGATGTTGCGCGTTATCGACAAACGAAAGACTGCAAACAATGGTCCAACCTTAAAAAAGCGCATCTCCAACTCTATAGGAAACGTTACTTTGTAAAGAAAATCCCAAAGCCGTTTTTGAATATGTTGGCTTTCATTTACAAAAAAGGACTTATCCCAACTTATCGATTATAAAATAATTGAGCTTCTTTAAGTGCCATCGACTCATGCAGTTCAGGAACGTTTTTCTCGCGATTTTCATTCGTGAATTAGCAGGGTTGTCTCAATAACTAAAGATGCAACTTCCCTCCGAAACAGCTATGATTAACGTATAAGAACTCGCACCAGTTCGTAAAGGAGTGACACCATATGCAAAGTTACATAGTGATGCAGGGTCGTACCTATCACGAAGAAAAAGAATCAGGCATCCTTTGGTCGCTGCAGCAAGACAGCGCCGGAAATGTCCAGCATTTCTGGGAACGGATGAAAGAAGTCAATGAGGGAGATCGTATTTTCCATTATGTAAAAGGAGATATTGTCGCAATCAGCATAGCGAAAACCGGATACAGGGAAGAACAAAAGCCATCCCAAATTCAACTGCCAGGCAATGAAAACGATAAAGGCTATTTAGTCGAAGCGGATTACTATGAACTTGATAAGCCCTTAACAATCCTAAATGTTTTCGATGAAATACGTCCGCTTCTGCCGATAAAATATTCACCGTTTCAAGAGAATGCGAATGGCAATCAGGGCTATCTATATCCATGCAATGATGAACTCGCTATTAAACTAATCGAGCTGATCAGCGACTTGAACATTTACGAAATCGATGAAGAACAATTGGAATTCGTACTGGGAACTGTTCGAAAAACGGAACACGATTTCCTGACACCCATTCTTGCTGAAACCGAGACGGAAGCGAAAACGAAACTCCGGCTTGGCCGCCAGCGATTCCGAAACGACCTCATGCCGCTTTGGAATGATAAATGCGCACTCTGCGACATCGGGTTGCCTGAACTGCTTCAAGCAAGCTATGCAAAACCATGGAAAGACAGCAGCAATAAGGAGCGGATTGATCCGAACAACGGACTCCTGCTTTGCCGCAACCATGATGCTTTGTATAACAACGGTCTCATTGCGTTTGATGGGCAAGGGAAGATTCATATAGCAGCGGGCATCCCGGAAGAGGATTACACCAAGTATGGTCTTCATGGAAAGATGAAAGTGAATAGAACAAAGGAGAATAAACCTTATTTGAAGTGGCATAAGAAGCATATATTTAAAGAGTAAAGGCAGTCGCTAACAGCTAGAGTGATCGCATTAGGAATAGAATAATTTAAGCATTTTACAGTTATTCATAGACATACAAAAGTCATTAAAGGATGCGAATTACTAATAAATAAATAGTAATTTTAGCCATTTGAGTTCTTGTTTAAATCTTTATTCGTGCTAGTGGACTGGCTGACAGCTTAAACTCTCTAGTATTCTGATATTAAAAAACTATTGCCCAATTCTAAAATCATGTGGTAAAATAAGTTTTCAGTTCACGATAATTTAGCAGGCATCATTGCTTTCTTTATTGGTGATTGAATATTTTGCTCAAGGGGGGATAGCTATGAAGAATTTATTTTCTAAATGGAATCGGATCAGTCTAGTTAAAAGAATTTTTATTGGTATTATTCTTGGTGTTATTTTAGCCCTTACGGTGCCTGGTGCAAGCGGGATTACTATTTTTGGTTCATTATTCGTAGGAGCATTAAAAGCAGTAGCGCCCGTGCTCGTATTATTTTTAGTCATGTACGCACTTGCTGCGCATAAACGCGGTACAAAAACAAATATGAAAACGGTTCTTGCACTTTATGCGATTGGTACACTCCTCGCAGGTGTTGTTGCTGTCGCTGTAAGTTTTATATTCCCGGTTACACTAACGCTGACTGAAGGAGCAGAAGGACTCACTCCTCCTGAAGGTATTGTTGAGGTACTACAAACAGTCCTCTTTAATATGGTAACCAATCCAGTCGATGCGTTACTGAATGCGAACTATCTAGGTATTTTAATGTGGGCAGTAATTCTGGGTCTTGCACTAAAAAGTGCAAATCAAAACACGAAAGACATGTTAGGCAGCTTTTCAGATGCCATCACTAAAGTTGTACAATGGGTCATCAACCTAGCACCGATTGGAATTATGGGACTTGTCTTTGATGCGATTGTCACAACGGGCCTGTCTGCTTTACTCGTATATGGGAAACTCGTTTTAATTCTAGTGGGATGTATGCTGTTCATTGCACTTGTTGTAAATCCGCTGATCGTCTATGTCTATATACGCAGAAATCCATATCCATTAGTTTTCAAAGTTCTAAAAGAAAGCGGTCTCACAGCCTTCTTTACACGCAGTTCAGCTGCAAACATCCCTGTAAATATGAAATTATGTGAAGAACTTGGCTTGGATGAAGATACGTACGCAGTCTCCATTCCTTTAGGGGCAACAATTAATATGGCAGGTGCAGCTGTTACAATCGCTGTACTCACACTTGCAGCAGTCAACACACTAGATATTCAAGTGGACTTCATGACAGCGCTTTTGCTATCTGTCATTGCTGCTGTTTCTGCAGCGGGTGCTTCAGGAGTGGCGGGCGGATCCCTTCTATTGATCCCGCTGGCATGCAGTTTGTTCGGTGTACCGAATGAGATAGCAATGCAAGTCGTAGGTGTAGGCTTTATCATCGGGGTTGTTCAAGACTCTTGTGAAACAGCATTGAACTCATCAACGGACGTCTTGTTCACGGCAACAGCGGAGTATGCGAAAGAGTATAAGGAAAGTAAAGTAGGCAACGCTGCTGCTTTGAAGTCTTAAGGTTTAGAAGAATAAAATAAGCTGTAACAGACTATCCAATGGGTGCCATCACCTGGTTGGATAGTCTTTTTTTATAAAAATGTATATCCAACCTTGAATCTTGAGGAGCGTCAAGGTTTCAAATCAGAAACCCTCTTATACTGCAGGTAGAAGATCAGTAACCAACACATAGGAGGATGAAAATCATGAGAAAAGGTGTATTTACGTTAGAACCGCTTAGCTGCCCGTCGTGTATTAAGAAGATTGAACGTGCATTAGGAAAAATGGAAGGGATCCGGGAAGTGAACGTCCTATTTAACTCGAGTAAAGTGCGTGCTCAGTTTAATGAAGACCAAGTCACTGCGGATGAAATCCAAGAAACGATTTCAAAGCTAGGTTATCCAGTTGTCACGCAAAAAGTATCTTGAACGACTACTCAGGAAAGGAGGTAGAATCATGAATGCAAAAAGAACATCCCAAATCACTGCTGTATCAGCGATACTGCTCGTCTTGGCGATAGTACTTCATTTTACAGGCTTGTCAGACGCGAAACAATGGACGCTGATTACAGCGACAGCAATCGCAGGAACACCAATCACATGGAAAGCAATTCAAGCTCTGCGTATGAAAGCGTTCAGTATTGAACTGCTTGTAACCATCGCAGTTATCGGTGCCTTATTCATTGGAGAATACGTTGAATCCGCGGCGGTTACATTTCTCTTTCTGTTCGGTGCCTTTCTCGAAGTTCGAACACTCGAAAAAACGCGCTCGTCGCTCAAATCACTCATTGACATGGCGCCTAGTGACGCAACGGTCATCCGTGAAGGCGAAACAATGACGATTTCAATCGATGACGTCCTAGAAGGTGACCGCGTAATCATCCGCTCGGGAGAAAAAGTCGCAACGGATGGCGTCATCGTCACCGGGAACGCCACAGTGAATGAATCAGCAATTACTGGAGAATCTGTGCCAGCGCGTAAAGCGATTGATGACCGGGTATTTAGTGGAAGTATCGTCGATAATGGGTTCATTGAAGTCATCGCAGACCGAGTGGGAGACGACACTACTTTCGCACGGATCATTGAACTTGTTGAAGAAGCACAAGAATCGAAATCGAAAACACAAAAGTTTCTCGATCGTTTTGCAACAGTGTACACCCCAGCCATCGTTCTATTATCCATACTTGTTTACATCTTTACACGAAATATTGAAATGACACTGACGTTCTTAGTCGTCGCCTGTCCAGGTGCACTCGTCATCTCGGCTCCTGTATCCATCGTCGCTGGCATTGGGAACGGAGCTCGACATGGTGTGCTCGTCAAAGGGGGCGAAATCATGGAGAATCTAGCTAAAGTCGACACCGTTGTGTTCGATAAAACAGGAACACTCACAAAAGGACGTCCTGAAGTGATGGACATCCACACTATTTCAGGCGATGAAAACGAATTACTGCGTCTTGTCGCAGAAGCCGAAGTGATATCTGAACACCATCTCGGGCAAACGATTGTGAAAGAAGCTCAAAAGCGAGGTATCACTTTGGTCAATCAACCCAAAGACGCTGAAATCATCGAAGGCAACGGTGTTCGCGTGACAGTTGAAAACAAAACCCTTACAGTCGGCAATCGCAAACTGATGGCGGCTAAAGACATTGTCATAGAAGAATCCATGGAATCGTACGCAGTTCAACGAGAAAAAGCAGGAAGTACAGCCATCTTCGCAGCCATTGACGGAGTCGTGCACGGTATCATCTCCATTGCAGATCAGATTCGTCCGGAAGCAAAGGAAGCAATTCAAGAGTTGAGAGCCAATGGAGTCAAACAAATCATCATGCTAACGGGGGACAATCGGCATACAGCAGATTTGGTTGGCAAACAGCTCGGACTCGATCACGTTCACGCAGAGTTATTACCGGAAGACAAAGTAGCGTGGATTAAGCAGTTACAAGCAGAAGGCCATGTCGTCGCAATGGCAGGTGACGGCATAAACGACGCACCGGCTATCGCAACTGCTGACATCGGGCTTGCGATGGGAGAAGGCGGAACCGACATCTCCATGGAAACAGCTGACGTCGTCCTAATGGCAGACCGACTCGATCAGTTCTCTCACGCACATGCATTAGCGAAAGTAACCATCCTAAATATGAAACAAAACACTTATTTCGCAGTCACAACGGTGTTCATCCTACTTGCGGGTGTCCTTTTCGGAAAAGTATTTCTTGCGTCAGGCATGCTCATCCACGAAGTGAGTGTATTGCTCGTCATCCTCAACGCAGTTCGATTAATGCGGTATACGAAGAAGGAAAGGAAGCGAAATGTACCGAATAGAGTACTACAACCGGAGTGAGGGGAGAATTCCAATGACTGAACACAATTCCTGTGGCCATGAAACGGCAAGCAACGTCGAGATGCGTCATTCCTGTATCGCGACTGTACCGATTTTTAACCACTTAACCGCAGAGGAAATGAATGAAATTGTAAAAACGACCAACTCTGTCGCGTATGCAAAAGGAGAAACCATCTATCACGCAGGTGAACCTTCTATCGGACTGCAAATCGTGCACAAAGGTCGCCTCAAAATCTATCGATTATCGGAAACAGGAAAAGAACAACTGGTTCGCATACTCGGTCCAGGAGACTTCACAGGGGAACTGTCGCTCTTCAGCGAATCCGTGAACGAAGCATACGCAGAAGCCTTAGAGCCTGTCGAAATATGTGCCATGAATCGCGAAACCCTTCAACAGTTTCTATTGAAGTACCCAGCCATCTCACTGAAAATGTTAACCGAGTTTTCCTCACGACTCTTAAAATCCGAACAGCAATCAGCCAGTATCGCAATGGAAACCGTTGAAACACGAATTGCGATGTATTTGGCGGATCAAACTGAAGAGCAACGCACTCAATTGATCACATTGCCTATGACGCGCAAAGACTTGGCGTCGCATTTAGGGACGACACCTGAAACGGTGAGCCGTAAGTTGACGGAGTTTGAAGAGGCTGGGTGGATTGAGCAAGAAGCGCAGCGGAAAATTCGGGTGTTGGATTTGGATGCTTTGTTGTTGGCTTGAGATTTTCTAGGTGCCTGGACCATATACAATTATAGGAATAAAAGAGGTTACAATCCCCGGAGATACTTTGGTGATTGTAGCTTTTTAGTATAGATGTTGGTGAGTAAAATAAATACTTTCATCACATTTGTTCGCTGTATAAAGAGTTAGGCTAAATATGAAAATCCAGGTCTGTTGAATTTCAAGCAGGCCTGGGTCTCTTTTGGTTACATAAACGGGAGACATGCGCTACATAGTTTTGTCGGTTTATCAAGTATTGTGACAATTATGGATTACTGGTAAGATGTGGATAGAGCTAGAAAACTTCAGTAAGTTGGTGTATATATGATCATTTATGAATCGACGAAAGAACAATTCGTAGGAGATGTCGTCAATGAGCTCCTTGTGGATCGTCTTTACAGCTCCTATCAGCAGAAAATCGGCCGTACTAGTAAAGCGGAAATTCGATCTTGGGAAAACTCTCTTCAAAAGATGTCTAACGTTATGCAGGATGATGAGATACCAAAAGATGCAGCGGTTGCAATCGAGTTTAACATTCCCAATACATCGAAACGAGTGGATTTCCTGATTGCAGGAAATGACGGTGCTCAGGATCATGTTGTAATAGTCGAGTTAAAGCAATGGGATGAGGTCGAGATGGTTCCGACTCGCGATGGAGTCGTCCGGTCTTATGTAGGAAAAGGAATGCGTGAACTCGTCCATCCATCTTATCAGGCGTGGTCGTATGCTGCATTAATCGAGGATTTTAACGAAAACGTCCAGCAACAGGAAATTCAATTGAAGCCTTGTGCTTACTTACATAATTACAGAAAAACAGAAAACGATCCGTTAACAGATGTTCACTATGCACCTCACCTTGAAAAAGCGCCTGTTTTTGCAAAAGGGGAAATTCAAAAGCTTCGGGCATTCATTAAAAAGTACATTCGTTTAGGTGATCAAAACCGTTTAATCTATCAAATTGAAAACGGCAGAATCCGTCCTTCCAAATCACTGCAGGACACACTGAACAACATGCTGAAAGGGAACGAAGAATTCATCATGATTGACGAGCAGAAAGTTTTCTATGAAGAGGCGTTCCACTTAGCCCTCAACAGTGTTCGTACTAACACGAAACAGGTCATGATTGTAGAAGGCGGTCCAGGAACTGGGAAATCCGTGCTGGCCATCAATCTTCTCGTCAAATTGATTGATCAGGAATTAGTGGCGATGTATGTCACTAAAAATGCAGCTCCTCGAAATATCTATTCAACTAAGTTGAAAAAGGATTTCAAGAAGTCCCATATCGATAACCTATTCAAAGGCTCTGGCAGCTTTACAGAAGCTGAATTCAACGAATTCGATATCTTAATTGTTGATGAAGCTCATCGATTGAACGAGAAATCGGGGATGTTCAAGAACAAAGGAGAAAATCAAGTCAAAGAATTGATCAAAGGCTCTCATTTTACTATCTTTTTCATCGATGAACACCAAAAAGTAACACTGAGTGATATCGGCAGCACGGAAACAATCGAAAAATACGCTGCAGAATTCGGTGCAGAAGTTATTACTAGAAAACTCGTTTCTCAGTTTAGATGTGATGGATCAGATGGCTATATTTCATGGCTTGATGATGTGTTGGAAATTAGAGATACTGCCAATACGAACGATATGGGGATGGACTACGATTTTCGGATTTTTGACAATCCGAACGCCATGCTAGATGAAATTGAGAGGCGGAATGAACACAATAATAAATCTCGTATGATGGCGGGCTACTGTTGGGAATGGCCGAAGTCAAACCGACTCGACGTCGAGCACTTTGACATCACTTTACCGGAGCATGATTTTGGCATCAGTTGGAACATAGAAAACACATGGGCAATCGAAAATTCCTCCGTTCGTGAAGCAGGCTGCATCCATACAGCACAAGGACTCGAATTCGATTATGTAGGCGTGATTATAGGTGATGATTTAAGAATGGAAAATGGACAGCTAGTCACGGACTTCACCAAAAGAGCTAAAACCGATCGATCTCTAAAGGGAATTAAAAAGCTTGCGAAAGAAGATCCGGAGAAGGCTCACGGAATGGCGGATCCGATTATTCGGAATACCTATCGGACGCTAATGACTAGAGGGCAGAAGGAGTGCTTTGTTTATTGCACGAATCCTGAGCTGCAGGAGTATTTGAAAGAGCGGTTGGAGATGGTGACGATGTATCAGAGGAAGAGGGAGCAGGATTTGTACTTGGTGGATGGAAGTGCGGAGTACTAGTTAGTCAGAGTACGAAGTGATAGGAGATTTATAAAAATCATGGTTGGCGAGGAGAGGTTTTTAATGAGAATTTTAAACGCGATCTACCTAGCTGAAAACGGAACAAAAACCACCATAGAATTAAGGGATGTTACTTTCAGTCTTTATGAAGATAAGCTTAAAGGTAACATGTTTTGTCCCTCAGAAAATTGTCCCGCCAGAATAAGTTTTAGCAGTGGCAGAAAAGCTCATTTCAGAACATGGAGGATGGATAAGCACGCAAATGACTGCATCTATCAATTTGACAGAATACCAGTACTTAAAGGAAGGTCGTCAACTGAATCAATAAACGTTGAAATCCCTTACTCCAGAAGGCAAAGTGCTTTGCAAGAAGCATTTAGAATTATGAATTTAAGTGACGAAGAAAAAGAAGAATCACTTGGAAGGCAATCTCCGTTACGACCGCGAGAAAAAGAAAGAGCAATCGCTGGAACAAAAAGGAGTGTCACTGGTATACAAATGGTTCTCTTTGAAGGTGAAAAATATGACGAAGAACTTATAAAGCGACAATCCTATATTTTAAAACGCGCAGTAGATGAAATTAAATCACAGGATATAGGGACAATTCGTCTGATTATGGGACAAGTGATTGAGGTAAAAGAAGAAGGACAAACGGCTGAAATAACCATAGAAAACAACGACAGGAAACTTTCGATAGTGTTTGAAGAAGCGTTCACTGCAGATAGACTGAACTCTAGCTATTTGAGTAAATTTTGGGCTATTGAGAGATTGTTAAACGATTCAAAGATCGTGCTGTTTGCGGGAATAGGAGATGTCCGTAAGAAAACAGATAGGAGTCGTATAGAACTCGTTATCTACCGTGGAGATGATTTTAGAGTGAACAACAAGGATATGTCTGTTCTGGCCGCGGATTATTCAAGGGCAGATTTGTAGGTCGGTAACTAATGTTGATATAAATGGGTAGTGGGAAACAAGTATGAAATTTTCTCGTGCAGACATTTAACGCTTTTAGTTTGTGAGCAGGCATGTAACAACAAATAATAGATAGATATACTAGGAGGACTTAAATGGGAGCATTGAGTGAAGAAAACGTCGGTAAGGTACTTGAGTGGTCTTACAACAAGGTTATTCAAGGTATACCTGGAACTGATTCTGCCTACGAGTTAGCAGATAACTATCTATCGAAAAGTTCTGATACAGATGAAGCGATAAATAGCTTAATTAATTGGCAAACATCCAAGTGTGCAACTTCTGGATTTGTAACGGGCTTAGGGGGCGTCATAACAATGCCAGTGGCAATTCCAGCTAATATAGCTTCTGTAATTTATGTGCAAATGAGGATGATAGCTGCCATAGCCTATACACACAACTCTAAAGCAATTCTGAATAGTGTTCGATTAGTGCGGTACACAGGCAGCGGTTCTTTAAATATGAGCTCCTTTAGCTTGCTTGATTTTAAATCATCCCTTCTTGATTATCAGAACAAATAGATTGCTTCTGAAATTTAGGATGCGTAAAGTTAGAAAAAAAGTATAGGGAGGGTTTATCGTGAAGAATATCACATTGAATAATGGCATCGTTATGCCAATCATTGGCAGTGGCACCAATACGTACGGGAAAGAAGGAAACGAGTATGTAGGTGCTTTAAGAGGAGACACGCAAGAAGTGGACTGGGCGATTGACAATGGCTACCGTCATTTTGACACTGCTCAAGTGTACAATAATGAAGAAGTACTTGGACAAGGGATTACGAAGTCATCTCTGCCGCGTAAGGATTTCTTTATTACGACAAAGCTGAATACATTCGAAGGTTTTGCTGGTGCGGACTGGGCTCATGCTGAAATTGAAAAGAGTTTAAAGAAACTGCAAACAGATACCATTGATCTTTTTCTTCTCCACAGCCCTTGGGATCAACCTGAAGAAATGTTGGAAGCGTGGGGGATTTTAGAAGACTATTATAAGCGCGGTGTGTTTAAGGCAATTGGCGTTTCGAACTTTAAAGAAGCGGACCTCGATGTACTTCTTGAAAATGGGACTGTGCGACCCGCGGTAAACCAAATAAAGTCCCAAGTCGGTACTTGGAATGACGCGTTGATTGCGTATAACAAAAAGAATACGATTGAAACTGTTGCCTGGTCGCCGCTCGGTGGTATCGATGAACCAGCTAAACGGATTTTAGAAAAGATTGGTAATCAATATGGGAAAACATACGCACAAGTTGTGTTGCGTTACAACATTGAGCGGAATGTGACTGTTATTCCTAAGTCTCATAATAAAGAGCGTCATGCACAAAGTTTAGCGATTTTTGACTTCGAACTCACTGCAAACGACCGTGAACGAATTAGTAAATTATAAGAGTTTCGTTACATTTGATGAAAAACACCACAGTGGCAACGCCAGCTGTGGGTTTTTCATATATATATGTTAGTGTCGAGCAAAGATATAAGTATTAACTGCTTGTGTATGATCCACTCCGGAGCAATTCTGAACAGTGTTCGAATTGTTCGGTACACAAGCAATCCTTAAAAATGATACTGAAGAAGCTAGTTACACTTCCAGCCCCGCAATACCAAATCCTCCAGGACCGGAATGCGTCGAGATCATCGCTCCAGCCTCAATCCACATACTATTCTCGAATCCTTGTTTCATCGCAATTTCATCGATCCGTTGTTTGATCGTCACACTGAGTCCAATCGAATAAATGAAATAGATCTGCTGTCTGTCGATGTTGTATTGCTGTAGATAATCGTGAAACAGACTTTCAGCGACCTTCTCCATCTTACCACGGTATTTTCTAGTCGACATAAGCTTACCTTCCACTAATTCAATACACGGCTTGATCTTCAGCAACGCGCCGCCAAGATACGCCATATTGCTGACCCGTCCGCCAGCTCGCAGAAAGTCCAGACTGCCGGGAAGGAAGGCCAGTCGTGACTTCGGAACCTTTCCCTCAATCATCTCCACCAGACGTACAGGATCGATGTCAGGATCTTCTTCGAGCAAGGCAGCCGCATACATCACGACTGCAGTCAATCCGCCCGTGACGTTTAACGCATCCAGTAAATAAATATCCTTTACATCTTCCGCAGCCGTCAACGCATTCTGATAGGAAACAGACGCTTTTGATGTATAGCCTACATGAACGATGACGCTGTCAGGAAACTCCGCTCGGATAGTTTTGAAAAACTCCTGGTACTCATGCGTATTCGTCGCAGCAGTGGAAGGGATTTTTTTCGTGCGGTTATAAAAATCAAAGATATCTGCTACAGGCAGATGACCGTCCAAATAGTCTTTGCCGTCCATGATGACGTGCATCGGTACTACATGTATATTGTGCTTCTTTGCTAGAGATTTCGGCAGGTCGGCACCGCTTTCGGTTGTTAGGATGATTCTTGCCATGATGTGTCGCCTCCAGTTTGTGTTGTGTGGATGAGTGTTTGTAGTTTCACTATACAGGATATGTGGGTGGGGGATGTTGGATTAATGAAATATATGAAGTGTTCTCTCGAGTGTAAAGCTGAAAAAGACTTAAATATCTTGCCTGTGCACGAGGTAACTCTGGAATAATACTGAATAGCTTTCAATTAATGCGTTACATAGGTAGCGACTATCTTGGTTATTGCACAGGTACTTCAAAATCATACTAAGGCGTCACTTAAACACTACCTTTCATCAATACATAAGAAATGTGAATTTTACTAGTCTGAATCATGTTATAATTGCCATAACCTTGGATATCAATTAGAAAATCAGAAAGCGGGCGATTATTCTGTTTACGATCAGAAACTTTGAAGACAATGAGAATGTAAAAGTCAGGGAAGAGCTGGGCCCTTTTAAAGTAGTAGAGTTTCAAAGAGAATTAAGTATCGATCGTGCTAGTGCTCAATCGGCATATTATGCTTCTGAAATGAATGTACGAAGAAGACAGCTAGTATGCGATGTTAGTCAGTCGAACATAACGATTCAGGCAGGAGCTATGCAATGGATGGCAGGAGATGTGAGAGCGACCACTGGCATTAAGGGTGTAGGAGACTTTATTGGAAAAACGATTCGAGGCAAAATGACCAAAGAATCGGGCATCAAACCTGAATACACGGGAACCGGTACACTTGTTTTGGAACCGACGTTCAAGCATATATTGCTATTGGATATTGACGAGTGGAATCAGTCACTCGTCATTGAAGATGGACTCTTTTTGGCTTGTGATTCAGGATTAAAACATAAGGCCGTGATGCGCACGAATCTTTCTTCTGCTGCATTGGGGGGGGGAAGGTCTTTTCAATCTTGGACTGACCGGACGAGGAACGATTGCACTGGAATCTTCCGTATCGAGAGAGGAACTTATAGAAATCGAGTTAGAAAATGATGAGTTGAAAATCGATGGAAATATGGCGATTGCTTGGTCCGGCGGTTTAGAATTTACTGTCGAGCGCTCTGGAAAAACAATTATGGGTTCGGCGGCTTCAGGCGAAGGATTAGTAAATGTCTACCGCGGAACAGGCAAAGTATTAATGGCGCCGTTCCTTCAGTAAAATCGGGTGTGTGATACCAAATAACGTACCTGGACCAGGTACCATTATATAGGGAGTGGATTTGGTGAAAAAAGTTTCTATTCTTATTTTACTATCACTCTCTCTTTTTGGGTGTGGTGACTATTCACCTTCTAAACATGATGTGGTCAATACACTTGGAACCATAAAGAATCTTGATCTACTTGAAAAATTCTCGGAAGATGTATCAAACAATAAGGACAGTGAAGTTCGTGTGGTAAACTACACGGATGAAGGCGATCCAATTATCCACGACTTGAAGTATTCAGATGAAAAGTTGAGTTCTAAACTTGATACAAGATTTGATGAGTTCGGAGATCACGGAGTTATAGAAGATACATGTAAGAGTATTGAAATAATAGAAAAAAGCGATCGAACGATTTATCGATTAAGAGGATGTGAAGTTTACAAAGATGGACTTCCTATAACTATAATCCCCACTGATTAATGCGGATAATTTCCATAATGTTAAGCAGTCTAAAATTCTCTGCCTGTGTAAAAAACAATCATGAATGTTTGAACAAACATGAAAGTTTCGTGCACAGGCAGCGCAAAAAATAGAATCGATGCGAGTATGGTCAATATATTTTAGGAGGAAGATGCCATGATAAAAGACAAAAAATTGTTCATAACTTCAATAGCGCTTCTATTGCTGGTGATCTTCCTAAATCTTCCGTTTCCGAACCGATGGTCATTGGGTGAGACGCTGTTAGTTTCAGTAGGCATTCCGATTCGATTGGAAGGCGGCTTCCAGATGATAGGCATTCTCATTCTGGTGTTCCTAATTGTCGGTGTGTCGATGCTTGTAAAATCGTTAGAGATGCTTCAAGGGCGCTGTGCCGTCTTCGCAATCGCCATCGTTCTTTTTGCGCCTGGTATGTTAGTTGGTGTCTATCAAGAGAGTTTCGCGAAAGGAATAAATGCAATCTCTTATTCTGAAGATACGGGCACGTGCCATTTCGAGATGACCGACGAGACCACGCATCATGGAAGATGTGGTCTTACATTTGAAAACCACAGCGGTACCGCTTCTCATTTCGTAGTAGAGTTCCGTGAAGACCGTATATTTGCTGATGATTTACCCATGGTCACGCTTATGAATCAGGAACATTCTTATGAAGTCAAACTGAACGGAAAAGAACAGCAGCGTGTGATCTTTGAGGCGGATATTGACGTATCGGAAATGGATTCCCATATTGATTATGGTGAAGCCATGGGAGTGAATATCAAGATTTCATCCAAGGGGAAGAGCAGAAATCTTTAATTCAGTTGTGAATTTGGTGCCTGCGTAAGAAGCAATCCTGAATGGTTGAACAAACACAATAGTTTAGTGAACAGGAATCACTAATTGAAGAATAAAACGTCAACTTCGAAAAATGAAGTTGACGTTTTTGCGTGGATGAAATTCTTTGCTAGACAAGATGAATCTAAAAAATTCCAACAGTGTTCGAATTGTACCGCCGCAGTGGTGATTCTTTCTAATGGTTTTAATTCACTTGTACGAAAAAATAATGGAAAATGGTGGAACTCAAAAATATTTATGCTATAATTCTAACGTGAAACCTTGACATCGTAGAAAGGTAAGGTTTAAAGAATGAAAAGTAAATTGAGTTATTTAATTTTAATGTTAACGATCGTCTTACTGGTTGGTTGTACCAACGCAGAAGATGCAGCCATTACAGAAGAGGACACAGATACACAGATAGTCACAACAGAGGAACCGAGCAAAAACAATGAAAAAGAAGAAACGATCACTACGGACGTTGAGGAGCAGAAAGTAGAAGAGCCACTAGAAGAACCTAAAGTCGAGGAGGAACAACCTCAACCAAAGAAAGAGCAGTTTTCCGGATATACCCCTATTGAAGTGGATGGTGGGGATTTGTCTGGTTATCGTGAACCTAACGTTGTTGTTAACATCGGTTATGGAGACCGTGAATATTGGGGGTTCACTAACGATAACGGGCAACTGGTCCGTGTCGTAGCGGACGAAATCACTCTACAAGATGACAATAATGAACCGGTTTTGTCGACGGGCAGATATTATTCTGACGAAGCAAAGGTTCCTGGCGTTGAAAGTGCTGTTTTAGATGAAGGCCATATAATTGCCGACTCTCTCGGTGGGGTTTCTAATGCTTATAATATTACCCCACAAGATAGTACGCTCAACCGACATGGTGATCAAGCATATGTGGAAAATGAGATTCGTAGAGCAGGTGGAGCTAGTGACTTTGAAGCAATTATTACGTATCCGAATGAGGAAACGCAAATTCCTTCAAGTTATCAATATACCTATACAATTAACGGAAATGTTATTTCGGATTCCTTTGAAAATGTGAATCCGGATGAGGTGAACGAATCTCTTGGACTAACTGGCAATAATGAGTCCGAAGCAAAATCAGAAAGTGTTTCAACAAACGAAGGTGAGTTATCCAGTATTGACACAAATGGAAATGGTATCGTGACGATCGGAGAAGCAAAAGCTGCGGGCTTCAGTATACCAATCACTCAGGATCACTGGCTGTACCAATATATGCAGGATCGAGATCATGATGGCATGGTGGGAGAATAAATAGAGAGACTTGTGTCATGTATTTGTTAGTAAAAAGCAGCAAAGAGAGCCAATGGCTTGTCTTTGCTGCTTTTTAAATTTGCTGCTGTATATTATGTGTAGTCAAGCCCCTTAAAAATGGACACCAAAGTTTATGTACAATTGTGTGTTATGCGCTTTCCAAATACCGAGTCAGAAATGCTGTTGGAGACAAATACCCCAAGCGTTTTTGGCTACGTATTTCTTTGTAGTATTTAATGAATTTCGGAATGGCTTTTTCAAGAAGTGTTGGCGTTTCAATTGAATAGTGATAAGGTAACTCCGTTTTGAAATGGGAAAAAAAGCTTTCAATCACGGCGTTATCCCAACAGTTTGCTTTTCGGGACATACTCGGTATAAAGCTTAGCTCTTTAGATAACTGGTTATAGCGATAAGATCGGTAAGAATTCCCTTGATCCGTATGAAGAATTACTTGGGAGAGGTCTTTTAGATTTCGCTCTTTCATTGCCTTGCGAATCGACTCTTCCATCATATCGTTATTGGAAGTACGTCCTATTACGACCCCGATTGGATTCCGATCATATAAATCCATTATCGCCGATACAAAAACCTTTTCATCACCTCTTACGAATTCAGTGACGTCCATTACCCATTTGCGATTCGGAAGCAGGGCATTAAAATCACGGGCAAGTAGATTGGGATAAATATATCCAGCTGCTTTAGTTCTAATTTCCTTCGTATACTTTTTCCGTCTGATCTTGGATTGTATATTCAATTCCTTCATAAGACGAGCCACACGTTTATGATTAATTATGTGATTTACCGTACGGAGGACTCCTGAAATGCGCTTCGCACCACAGGTACCACGATTCTCTTTAACTATCTTTTTAATCGCTCTAATATCTTCCTGGTCTCGCAAAGTCACTATCTTTCTCGGACGCTTTAAATAAGCGTAATATCCACTTCTGGATACGCCTAATGCACTGCATAATTGCTTTACTGTGTACACCTTTCTCAAGGCTGTTATCGCTTCGTATGCCTTTTGTTTTCCTTCTCCTTGAGAAAGGCCTGGAACTTTTTTAAGATTTCAATCTCCGTTAGCTGTTCATTGTATTTCTTTTCAATTTCTTGAAGCCTTTTGAGCTCATCTCTCAATTGGTCTCTCGGAACTTTCGGGGTTTTTACGAAAGGGCGTAAGCCCTCCACACCCTTTTCTTTATAGATACGAATCCAATTAGTAATAGAATTGACATGAATTTGATGCTCAGTGGCGATATCTGTTTTTGGTCGATTCTCTTCTAAAACTTCTTTAACGATTGTGCACTTCTGTTCAAAAGATAATATTCTTTTTCTGCCTTTTTTTATGAATTCCAAAATGAACCCCTCCCGCAACAGTATGTTCCCACAACTATAACATCTCTTGTGTCCATTTTAAGGGGGTCGACTACTGTGCACGATACAACTCCGGAACGATTCTGAATAGTGTTCTAGTGGTGTGGTACACAGCTTAAGAAACCAGAACAACTAAAGATACCTGTGTGAAAAACAAACAACCCTGTTTGTTTCTCGCGCAGGTATTTTTATTCGTACTCTCGTACGAAAATCTCAGTGAAAGTTGAAACTCGCAACTTTCAAAACCTACCTTTCGTCAATAGTATGCTATCCACTACTAATCAAACTACGCAGTCAAAAAGCAGGAGAACCTATATGAAAAGATCCGAATATAAAAAACAACAGAATAAAAAAATGAAAAAGAAAAGCAGCTTGAAGAAAAAAATCATTCGTTTCTCATTTATCGGTGCAGTGCTTGCTGTCCTCAGCGTACTGCTTGTCCTGAATCTCTTCATCACATTCAGCGATGTCAGTAAACTCGACAAGCCTGCCCCACGAACGACGGTTATTTACGATCCGAATGGAGAAGTGATCAGCAAGGTTTCGAACTCGAAAATAGAAGGTGTTTCGATCGACCAGATTCCGGATGCGCTGATTGAAGCTGTCGTTTCTGTGGAAGATCAGCGGTTCTACAAACATCACGGTCTTAATTATTTGAGGATGGGCCGCGCCTTAGTCGAGAATGCGTTCAAAGGAAAAATTGCCTCAGGTGGCAGTACGATTACGCAGCAGCTTGCGAAAAATGTGTTTTTGACGCAGGAGCGCACGTATTCTCGTAAATTGAAGGAACTTATCCTCGCTAAGAAGATTGAACGCGAGTATTCAAAAGAGGAAATTCTGGAACAGTACTTGAACCAAATCTATTTCGGCGATGGCGCGTGGGGAGTGCAACGTGCGGCTCAGACGTATTTCGGTAAGGATGTCAGCGAATTGACGTTAAGCGAATCTGCGACACTCGCCGGAATCATCAAAGCACCGTCGAATTTATCGCCCAGGAAAGATAAGGAAAAGTCGATGAAGCGGCGCAATCTGGTATTGTCGCTGATGCTGAGAGAACAGTATATTCGTCAAGAAGAATATGATGAAGCGATTGGCAAGGATCTTATACTGGCCGATTCGACAGTTCCTCATAATGAAAAGAACTATCCGTATTATATAGATCGTGTAGTAGCCGAGGCGGTAAATACGTACCAGTTGACGAAGGATGAAGTCCTGTCCGGCGGGTTGCATATTACGACAGAAATCAATCCAGTCGTCCAGAATGCGCTCGAAGACGTGTATGCAGACAACAGAAATTTCCCAGAGAGCACGCCGGATCAGCTGTTGCAGAGTGCCTCTGTTTTCGTAAACCCTAAAACGGGCGGAATTCTCGCATTAGTTGGGGGAAGAGGAGAGTATACGCAAGGACGCTTCAACAATGCGACAGATCTTATCCGACAGCCCGGATCTGCGCTAAAACCGCTTGCCGTCTATACTCCTGCACTCGAGAACGGATACCATATGTCGGATTTGCTTGAAGATGAACCGATCGATATCCATGGGTACTCTCCGAAAAATATTGATCAGCACTATAGAGGGGAAGTGACAATGTACGAGGCACTTGCCAACTCGTATAATGTCCCTCCTGTTTGGCTGTTGAATCAGATGGGGGTCCAAGAGGGCGTGAGTGCGGTCGAACGGTTTGGGATTTCATTGACAAAAAAGGATCGTACACTCGGCTTGGCGCTTGGAGGGATGGACAAAGGAACCTCTCCTTTACGGATGGCGCAAGCGTTTTCTGCGTTTGCGAATGATGGCGTGATGGAGGAAGCTCACGCGATTACAGAAATTAAAGATTCGGAAGGAAACGTGCTCGGGAAGTGGCAGGGAGAGTCCGTACAGGTGACGGATGCGGAAGTTGCCGAGCAAATGACTCATATGTTGCAAGGGGTTGTAGAGGAAGGGACTGGGAAGAAAGCACAAATTCCTGGTATCGACGTAGCGGGAAAGACGGGTACGACACAGCTCCCGTTTGAAGGAGTGAACGGTTCCAAAGATCACTGGTTCGTCGGCTATACACCTGACATCGCCGGTGCGGTCTGGCTCGGATATGACAAAACAGACGCCGACCACTATTTAACTTCTACAAGCAGCTTGACCGCAGCGCCGATATTTGCGCAGGTTGTTTCACAATCAGCTAGTGAATACTCTACGAAGAACTTTGATTTATCGTTAATTGAAGATGACATAAAAGACTTGAAGAAGCAGAAGAAAAAGACGAAGGAAGAAAGAGAAAACAAAGAGAAGAAAAAAGAAAAGGACGAGAAGAGAAAAGAGTTTTGGGAGAGTATCGAAAAGTGGGGACAGAAGTGGTTTAACGATTAAAAAAAAGGTATCTGTGTGAGGAACTATCGTGTTAGTTTGAACAATCATGTTTAGTTTCGTGCATCGCTCACTTCTCAAATATAGTACTTCGAATGCCTGGATAATCCGGACTCAAAATCTGGAATATCGGGGCATTTTTACGTTTAGAACTATCCGATTCCGAGAGCATATGAAATAATTATCTATACCAGCGTTACCAAATTCAAAAATCGGTGTCTAAGTATATAGAAGAGAGGTGACATGATGTCCGCAGAACAATGGTTTGAGGATCATGCCAGTGCAGTTTACAGCTATATTCTCATGCAAGTGCGGAACCGGCATACTGCAGAGGAACTGACACAGGAAACATTCGTGAAAGTTGTGGAAAAAGCGCATCAGTTCGACGGTCGTGCCGCAGTGAAGACGTGGATCTTCCGAATTGCTTACACGACAACATTGAACCACTTCAGGAAAAAGCATCCCCTGACACATTATTTCGATAAGGACTTCCACCTGTTCGGCAGCCATCCGTCTTCCGAAGAGATGGCTGAACTCAACGCGCAGGAGTCCGAATTTTATGAAGCGCTACGCCGCTTAAAGAAGAGCCAGCAGCAAGTCATTTTGCTGCGTCATATCCAGGGGTTCTCAACGAAAGATACGTCCGCCATTCTTGGCAGCACGGAAGGCAAAGTGAAGATGAGCCTGAAACGCGCACTGGACGCATTCAAAAAAGAACTCGAGAAAGGAGGCATGTCACATGAAACCTTATACCGACGATGAACTGACTCAAAAACTCGGAGCTCTCAGTGAGCCGTTCAAGCCGACGCAAGAACAAAAAGGAACTATGCATCAATCGGTCTTCCAAGGGAAAAACGTGCGGACCAAACGACGCAGTTTACAATGGAAACCAGCATTCGTTTCGATGATGATGCTCGTCTCAATCGCCTTCATCGTGACAATTCTAATCGGCAAACCGAACTCGCTCAGTTCTGGACTTTTCGCTAAAGATGTAACCGATTCATGGGAAGGTACCCTTATGACACAGCAAGATTCGTTTGAAGTGACGAATTATTCCATTGCTTTTGATGGAAAAACAATGCATATCCAAAACAATTATATGGGTGAGTCCTTGATGGGGACGGATCAGAGCGAATTGGAAATCAGGGTTGCTTCCGAAGACTATCAAGCTAAGCTGGCTAAAATGACGCTGCAAGAGGGAGACTATGAAAACTATACTGTTAAAAAGAAGAAAGACTTTTACACAATCACGGTTACCGGTGAAAATAACTTCACCTACACATTGGAAAAAACGGCTCCTCGCCAATACGTTGGAGAAGACGGCATTCGATATAGCGTGAATACCTACATCGACTGAATTTGTTAAATAAAACGAAGGCGAAGAGATAAATGAGATAGGATGACATCTTGAATCCTCCGATAAGAATAATCGTTTTAGTTTCTGGTGTGATATAATCGGCCTATTAAAGTTGAATCTACTTGAACACAGGTGGGATGTACCCATCAGGCAGGCGATTGCTTAATGATTTGAAGGAGGAACTTGCATTGGACATCGACAAAAAGCTGCTAATTATAGAAGCAGCCAAACTGTATTATCAGTTCGACTACACCCAGCTCGCCATTGCCGAGAAGCTAGGGATTTCAAGACCAACTGTTTCAAGACTGCTGCAGCAAGCAAAAAAACATGGATACGTGAAAATCGAGATTGTCGATCCCTTTAGTAATAACAATGAACTTGAGAAATCCTTACAGCATAAATATCAAATTGAAGAAGTGAAAATTGCTTATGCTGGAGAAGAAGATGATCAGGTGATGCTGCAGGCAATGAGTGACAAGGCTGCAGAATATATTCACGATGTTGTTGAGGATGGTGACGTACTTGGTGTCACCTGGGGAAGAACTATGTACCGGGTGGCAAATGCATTGCGGAAGAAAGACGTAAAAGGTGTGGAAGTCATTCAGTTAAAAGGCGGCATAGGTCTATCCGACGTGAATACCTATGATTCAGAAACGGTTTACAAATTTGCTGAGGCTTTCCACACCGTTCCCCGCTACTTACCTCTTCCTGTATTAGTTGACAGTCCTGACGTCAAAGCGGTTATTGAATCGGATCGCTATATGCATCGGCTGATTGAACTGGGAAAACAAGCCAATATTGCTGTGTTTACTGTCGGTACAGTAGACACTGACTCTATGCTGTTTCGGTTAGGCTATTTAACGAATGATGAAAAAGAGCTGCTTCATAAAGAAGCGGTTGGTGATATTTGTTCCCGCTTTTTTAAAAGCACTGGCGAAGTATGTGAATCTGCTATTAAAAACAGAACGATTGGCATTCAATTGGAAGAGTTGAAGCAAAAAGAGAAGTCAATCCTTGTTGCAGGAGGAAATCGTAAACTAGAAGCAATCCACGGCGCACTTCTTGGTCAATATGCGAATGTTTTCATAACGGACCAATATACAGCTCAAAAATTACTGCTTCACCGTTAATCATAATGATGATGAATCCACTTATTAATAAGTGCGATTCTTTTTTTTATTGCGAATGAACAATATTTCATGATCATTGCACATTTGTTCTCCATATGTGTTAGTATGGAAATGAAAGTAGTATGTCTGACCTCTTGAAAGGTTATTAGTTATAAACGTAATTTGTAAGCGTAACCATCATGTCCATGTAAGGGAGGAAGTAAGATGAACATTGTATTTTACATAACTGGACTGGCTCTAGTATTCATAGTTGGTTTTATAAGCAGTAGGGATCGTAAAAAGATACAGTACAAACCGATTGCCATCATGCTTGGAACTCAGCTGATTTTAACCTTTATTTTGATGAATACAAAACTCGGAGTGGTCTCGATTGGCTTCTTCTCCATGTTATTTTCAAAGCTGATTGACTTAGGCGTAACGGGTGTCGATTTTGTTTTCGGCGGATTGGAAAATGAAAAAGGATCTGTATTTTTCTTGAATGTTTTGCTGCCGATTGTTTTCATATCCGTATTAATTGGCATTCTGAATCAATTTAAGATTTTGCCTTTCATCATTAAATACGTAGGGCTCGTGCTCAGTAAGTTGAATGGTATGGGAAAAATGGAAAACTACATAGCGGTGTCCTCTGCGGTTCTCGGACAGTCTGAAGTGTTTTTGACTGTGAAAGACCAAATGGATGCCATTTCTAAAAGGCGTTTGTATACATTTTGCACATCAGCAATGAGTGCGGTGAGTGTTGCAATAGTCGGGGCGTATATGGAAATTATCGAACCTCGTTTTGTCGTCATTGCAATTGCGCTGAATATACTCTCTGCGTTAATTGTTGCAAGTATTATTAATCCGTATAAATTATCTGAGGAAGAAGATACGTTAGCAATCGAGTCGCAGAAAAAATTATCGTTCTTCCAAATGATTAGTGAAAGTATAATGGATGGCTTTAAAGTCGCAATTATCGTAGCTGCCATGCTAATTGGATTCATTGCGCTTATGAATGGGATTGACTACCTCTTTGAATTAGTATTCAATGTTTCATTCCAAACTATTTTAGGCTATTTGTTCGCACCGATTGCTTTCATAATGGGCGTACCTTGGGCAGATAGTGTTCAAGCGGGAAGTATCATGGCGACGAAACTTGTCACAAACGAATTTGTTGCGATGATTAGTTTCACAGATATTTCAGCGGGCTTGTCTGCTAAAGCATCAGGTATGATTTCTGTTTTCCTTGTAAGTTTTGCAAACTTTAGTTCAATCGGAATTATTACAGGATCAGTCAAGGCGTTAAGTCCTAAGCAAGGGGACGAAGTAGCGAGGAATGGGTTGAAATTACTTTTGGGTTCTACATTAGCTTCAGTGCTATCAGCAACTGTCATTGGGCTGTTTTTATAAGAAGTAGAGTACAAAATATATTAACTAGGAGTGTTGGATGCGATGCGTATGGTCGATATGATTGAGAAAAAACGTGACGGACATGCTTTAACAAAAGAAGAGATCCAGTTTGTTATTACCGGATATACTGAAGGTTCAATTCCCGATTACCAGATGTCAGCTTTCCAGATGGCAGTGTACTTCCAAGGAATGACAGTGGAAGAAACAGCTGAATTCACGATGGCGATAGTGGAATCTGGCGATCAGGTGGATTTAACTGCTATTGACGGTGTAAAAGTGGATAAGCATTCAACAGGAGGAGTCGGCGATACGACAACGCTTGTACTCGCTCCTCTCGTCGCAGCACTGGATATCCCTGTGGCTAAAATGTCAGGACGCGGATTGGGTCATACAGGCGGAACACTGGATAAGTTAGAAGCGGTTCCTGGCTTCCATATCGAAATTACAGACAAGGAATTCTTCGACTTAGTGAACACAAACAAAATTGCGGTTATTGGTCAATCTGGTAACATCACACCAGCAGATAAGAAGATTTACAGTTTACGCGATGTAACAGCTACCGTTAGCTCGATTCCACTGATTGCGAGTTCCATCATGAGTAAAAAAATTGCTGCTGGATCTGATGCAATCGTGCTGGATGTAAAAGTCGGCACTGGCGCGTTCATGAAGGATTTAGCAATGGCCCGGGAGTTAGCGGGAGAAATGGTGCAAATCGGTAATCAGATTGGCCGTCAGACGATGGCTGTGATCTCGGATATGAATCAGCCACTTGGATATGCAATTGGAAACGCGCTTGAAGTAAAAGAAGCAGTGGAAACGCTGCAGGGAAATGGACCCGAAGATTTGCATGAGCTCTGTTTAACACTCGGCAGTCATATGGTTCGCCTAGCTGGAAAAGCGGACTCCACAGAAGAAGCGCGTAAAATGCTGGAAGAAGTCATTCAAAACGGGAAAGCGCTTGAAGTGTTTAAGCTATTCTTGCGTTCTCAAGGCGGCGATACGTCAGTGATTGACGATTTGTCTAAATTGCCAACAGCACAATACCAAATCGATGTGCCAGCAAAAGAATCAGGTTTCGTATCAGCGATAACTGCTGATGAAATCGGCACAGCGGCGATGCTCTTAGGCGCGGGACGTGCTACAAAAGAATCGGAAATCGATTTAGCTGTCGGATTAGTGTTACACAAAAAGATCGGCGATCCAGTTAAAGCCGGAGAATCTATAGTAACCATTCACAGTAATACTGAAGATGTCGAGGCAGTAAAAGAAAAAATTTATCATGCATATGACTTGTCTGCAACTGAAGTAGGCCCTGTCACATTAGTACATGATGAAATTACAAACTAACTAAAGGGGATGGATCCATTGAACAAAGCACAACTAATCGATCACACATTATTGAAAGCAGATGCAACAAAAGAGAAGGTAACAGCACTTATCGAAGAAGCAAAAGAATACAAGTTTAAATCCGTTTGTTTAAATCCTACATGGGTCACATACGCTGCTGAACAACTGAAGGAAACTGAGGTTCTAGTATGTACGGTCATTGGATTCCCGCTTGGAGCGAGCACATCTGCTGTAAAAGCATTCGAAACACAAGATGCCATCACTAATGGTGCCGGCGAAATTGATATGGTCGTAAATATCGGTGCATTAAAAGGTAAGGATAACGAATTGGTAGAAAAGGATATTCGTGCAGTCGTGGAAGCGGCTAATGAAACATTAGTAAAAGTCATCATTGAGACTTGTCTATTGACGGATGAAGAAATTGTCCGTGCATGTGAGCTTTCTGTGAAAGCGGGAGCTGACTTTGTCAAGACTTCCACTGGATTCTCCACAGGCGGCGCTAAAGTAGAAGACGTTGCGTTAATGCGCAAGACAGTCGGACCAGACATCGGCGTGAAAGCTTCTGGCGGTGTGCGCAGCGGTGAGGATTTCGATGCATTCGTTGAAGCAGGAGCAACACGTATTGGGGCAAGTTCTGGTATCAGCATTGTTAAAGGTGAAGTGTCAGACTCGAAGTATTAATATGTGAAGCAGGGCTGGTCTATCTATGGATAGACCAGCCCTATTTCTATGGTTACAACTATTTTCATCTATTGGCGATATGAATTAAATTCAAAGTAACGTACCTGGACCACTTATGATTCTGAATAGTGTCTGAATTGTATGTGGTCCAGGTACCCATTAGTCATTTAAGGAAATCTTCGGTAGAAGTTACTTTGGCATACATACCGTTAAGTGCTCCGACAAATGCATAGTGGACCTGTTCAGCTGTTACGTCCGTACCTTCATAAGATAGGTCACGTGTTGCACATGCATCTTCAATGAGTGTCGTTTCAAAACCTAGATCCACTGCGGCTCTTACAGTTGCATCGATACACATATGTGTCATCATACCAATAACAATCACTTTAGTTACGTTGTTTTCTCTTAACTTGCTTTCCAAATCGGTCTTTAAAAAGCTGTTAGGGAAATGTTTAATGATGATATTTTCGTTTTCCAATGGTTGAACGGTTTCGTGTATTTCTGCACCCTCCGTATCTGGAAGGAAGAATCCTAATGCTGGATCAGCTGCGATGTGCTGGACATGAAAAATATTTTCTTTATTGTTCTTTCTAAACGATTCAAGAACTTTAGCCGCATTCGCAGCCGCTTTATCTGGATTGACTAATTCCATCTTTCCATTCGCGAAATAGTCATTTTGAATATCAACAATAATTAACGCTGTGCTCATTTTATCCACCTCATCTATAATATTTTGTTACACTATAATCATAAGACATATGTAAATTTCTATCGATGACTTGGTGAAACGCTTTTATATTAAATGATTTCATGGTGAAAGGAGTTTATGATGGAGCTTGATAACATTGATTTTCAGATCCTCCGGTTACTAACCGGAAATTCACGTATACAATGGAAAGACTTAGGTGAACAAATTCATATGACAGGACAAGCGGTTGGGAATCGGATAAAAAAACTTGAGGAAAGTGGTGTAATTAAAGCTTACTCTCTAATAGTTGATGAAATGAAATTAGGGTTTTCTTATACAGGATTTATCATTATTTTTATGAAAACAGCAAACCATGATTCATTTATACGTTTCATTAATAATCAAAATGAGGTGGTTGAAGCTCATCGAGTATCGGGAGAAGGCTGTTACCATTTAAAAGTAAAAGTAGATTTACAAGAAACGTTAAATACATTTTTAGATAAAATTTTAGAATTTGGGAACTATAAGCTATATCTCTCAATTAATGAAATCAAGCAAACGTGTCCAATTAATGCTATATAAGTTGGTCATTTAACTCGGATTGCACTGTAATAAACTTTTAAACAACGTACCTGGACCACATGTAATTCTGAATAGTGTCTGAATTGTATGCGGTCCAGGTACCGATTAGTCATCCGCCAGCGAATATAGAAAGGGGGCAGCTTTGCAAATGGTCATGCTGACAAAGGAAACACAATACATACGAAGTCTTTATTTGAAGAGAGACCAAATCCAGTCCTTTGCACGCTATCCGCTCAATCTTCCTTTCATCCATGGATTGGAGGAGTTGGCATTCCATCCGAATGTTACCTATATCATCGGGGAGAATGGGATGGGGAAATCCACGCTGCTGGAGGCGATTGCCATCAGCCTTGGGTTTAATCCGGAAGGGGGCACGCGGAATTTCAATTTTTCGAGCTATGACTCACATTCCGATCTGGATAAGTATCTTCGAATCGTTAAAGGTGTACATCGGGCGAATGATTCGTTTTTCTTTCGTGCGGAAACATTTTACAATGTCGCCACCCACATAGAGGAACTGGATTCAGAACCTTTGGGAGGACGAAGAATCATTGATTCCTTCGGTGGCAAGTCTCTTCATGAGCAATCCCATGGAGAATCATTTTTCGCGGCGTTTATCGAGCGGTTTCAGGGAAATGGTCTGTACATACTGGACGAGCCGGAAGCAGCACTTTCGCCAACTCGGCAGCTTGCGATGCTTTCAAGGATCCATGAACTCGTGGCAGAAGGTTCACAGTTCATCATCTCCACTCATTCGCCGATTCTGATGGCGTATCCAAAATCTTTTATCTATCAGTTGGAAGACGAAGGGATGAGGGAAGTCGAATTGGAGGACACCCCGCACTATTCGATCATGAATCAGTTTTTCAGCGACCGGGACCGGCTTCTGCATCATCTCTTCAAGAGATGAAAGGCGAATTGTATGTATGGATGAAATCTTAAATATAGAAAAAAGAAGAGCGCGAAACATTCATACGAGTTCAGTTTCTGTGAAAGTAACACAGGATAAGGGGGAAGTGCCGATGAAACTGTTTTTATCTGTAGCAGCAGCCTGTCTTTTGGGCATCTTGGCGGCTTCGGGACCGATCGGTGCTTTTGTAGCCGGCGTAATTATTGTTGCTATCCTTTTGCGTGCCTGTCTTTTAGTAAAAGAAATCCACACCCAGACTGTGCCAAAGAGAAGCAAAGAGAAAGTGCAGGACAAAGTCCAAGATGCGTATGAACGGTATCTAAAAGAGCGGGACGCCAAAGAGCTGGAAAGATGATGTATTAAAATAAGTGCTGTGGAAGAGACTAGTACCAAAGCCACCTGTGTGATTTGTGTATTTTGTGTAGACATTTGATTTTTATATCCACAGATTTCTGCCACTGTTAGATTCATTTCGTGTAGCGGCGTGCAATCCAGGGTATAGCTAACTGGAAGCACATTGAAAGAATCGTGTGAGCGTAATTACTAGAAGGAGTGTGTATTGATATGAAAGCAATTGTAATTGAGCAGTATGGCGGCTCGGATCAGTTAGTTGAGAAAGACCTCCCAAAACCGGATATAAAAGATGACCAAGTGTTAATTGAAATGCATGCGACGTCTATTAATCCGATAGATTGGAAAGTTAGAGAAGGCTATATGAAAGACGGGATGCCGTTTGAATTTCCGTTAATTTTAGGTTGGGATGCTGCAGGAGTCATCAGTGAAGTGGGAAGTAAGGTGACTACATTCAAAAAAGGAGATCAGGTATTTGCACGTCCTGCCATGGAAAATGGCACATACAGTGAATATGTCGCGGTTGATGAAGAATTAGTGGCGTTAAAGCCTGATCACTTGAGTTTTGAAGAAGCAGCGTCTGTTCCGCTTGCAGGTTTGACGGCGTGGCAGTGCCTGGTAGACTTCGGGAAAGTTAAAAAAGGAGATAGAGTGCTGATTCACGCAGGTTCTGGCGGTGTGGGAAGCTTTGCTATTCAGATTGCTAAAAGTTTCGGAGCATACGTTTTGTCTACAGCGAGCGGTAAAAATGAAGCCTTCTTGAAAGAGCTCGGGGTTGATGAGTTCATTGATTATAAAACAACGGATTTTGCAGATGTTGCAAAGGACGTCGATTTAGTTGTAGACACAATGGGCGGTGACATTTTAGAAAAAAGTTTAGACGTTGTGAAAAAAGGCGGCCGTCTCGTCTCTATCGCTGGACAGCCCGATGCTGAAAAAGCGAAAGACAAAGGTATTACTGCGGAATCCCTATGGCTGAATCCGAATGGGAAACAACTCGCTGAACTTGGAGAACTGATGGAACAGGGAAAAGTAAAAGCACATATTGGTCATACATTTCCGTTAACAGAAAAAGGATTGCGGGATGCGCATGATTTAAGTGCAACGCATCATGCGAAGGGAAAGATTGTGATTAAAATCCAATAAGATTCCCTGCTGGAGTCTTTTACCGGTCAATTGTGCTGTCGGCCTTCTTTAGATACTGCTATCTGAAGAAGGCTTTTTTCGTGCAGACATTTAGTCTTAGGTACAATCGCAAGCGGTTAAACAAATCCTTAAACTGCATCCATACTCAGTGACAAATAATAGAATCGACAAGGCTGCCTCTGATGTCTCAATAGAGGTGGTCTTTTTGGTGTGTGCAAAAATTTGATGTGTAAAGCGCAGAATCCCTTTCACCTTTGTCAGCAGCTATCAGACATATTTTATGACCGCCCTGGAAACCTACTGAAATAAAAGCTATGTATTTGAAATTCAATAGTCTATAATAGTCATGTCTTGTGTAATGACAGTGGTAAAGATAATTTGTTCCACAACGAAAAAAAGGTTCACAAATTGAATGGGGGATTTACTTGATGAGGAAACAAAGTATGTGGTCTTTAAAGTTTTCAACAGCCGCACTGGTCCTAATTCCAGCTGCGATCGGCATTAACTATCTTGGAAAGTTATTCGCTGAACTATTAAGACTGCCGTTATGGCTGGACTCGATTGGAACAGTGCTCTCCAGTATGTTAGCAGGTCCTATAATTGGCGCACTCACAGGAATCATCAATAATATCATCTATGGCTTTACCGCTAGTCCGGTATCGTTTGTCTATGCAATTACATCAGGAGTTATCGGCCTGGTTGTTGGGATCATGGCTTATAAAGGATGGATAGCTTCCATTGGAAAGGCGCTTGTTTTAGGTCTCGTAGTTGGCGTGATAGCGGCCACAGTTTCTACACCGCTGAATATCCTGTTTTGGGGCGGACAAACGGGTAACATCTGGGGAGATGCTTTATTTGCAACTATGATTGCACATGACATGCCTCAGTGGCTGGCTTCGTTTGCTGACAGTCTCGTTGTAGATGTGCCTGACAAAATTGCAACAGTCCTAGTCGGATTCTTGATATTTAAAAATCTGCCTAAAAACTTAACTCGAATGTATGATAGCCGTTCAGAGATTGACCGGCTGTAATCTAGGAGGAGTACCATGAAGAATGGGACGTTCTATTTAGAAAAAGATTCGATTGTCCATGACGTCGATCCTTTATCCAAATTGCTATTCGTTTTTGTTTCAGTTGGGGTTACGTATATAGTATCTGATCATTCATTTGTTCTTGGCGTCTTTGCCTTCACACTGTTGCTGTTGCTGCTTGGAAAAGTCCTGCGGTATATCCTTCCGATTATCGGGCTTAGTATCGTTCTCATTTTTTCGATTATTATCGTCCAAGGATTTTTTCATCCCGATCGCTCCACTCTTTGGTTTACGATCGTTTCCGTCCCTATCTATAAGGAAGGTTTTTCTTATGCACTTTTACTGACACTCCGTGTTCTGAATATGGTCTGTGCGTTTGGCGTTCTGATTCTGACAACGAAGCCGGATGATTTAGTCCAATCGCTGATTCGAAAAGGAATGTCTCCAAAAATAGGTTACGTCCTTTTATCCGTACTGCAAATCCTTCCTCAGATGCTGGCTGTGACTGGCAAAATCACCGATGCACAGCGCTCTCGCGGAATGGAAACTGAGGGAGGATTAATAACACGTGTAAAATCATTCATCCCATTACTTACTCCCGTTGTCTTGAATTCCATCAATGATACCCGGGATCGTTCAATAGCTCTTGAAATCAGAGGATTCAACTCGACAAGCGAACGGACCTTTCTTCATGAGACCAATCACTTTAAATATGGGTTCGTTATAAAAATTCTATTGGCGGCATCTTTGGCCGCAGTAATTACCTGGAGGATCTTCCTATGAAAAGCATCCGAGTGGAGCAGCTGAAATACAAATACCCCGGGAGTGAACATTTCGTATTGGATGATATCTCATTCACAGTCGAAAGAGGGGACTTCATCGGGATTGCGGGTGAGAATGGGGCAGGAAAAACAACGCTTTGCTATGCCCTCAGCGGCTTAGTTCCTCATTTTTTTAAAGGAAGCTATGGCGGGAATGTTTTTATCGGAGACTTGGAAGTGTATACCCATTCAATGAACGAAATCACAGCGAGGGTGGGCCTCGTGTTTGAAAATCCGTTTTCACAAATGACGGGAGCCAAATTTACAGTCTATGACGAAATCGCATTCGGGCTTGAAAACTTAGGTGTGCCGCGTGAGGAAATGCATCGTCGGATACAAAAGTGCATGCAGCAATTGAAGATTGAAGAGTTACGGGATGTAAATCCATTTTCCCTTTCAGGCGGTCAATTGCAGCGTGTCGCGATTGCGAGTGTGATGGCTATGAAGCCTGATATCCTTATTTTGGATGAACCGACGTCGCAGCTTGACCCTCAAGGCGCTGAAGAAGTCTTTCAAGCAGTAGAGCAACTTTCTGCGCAAGGCGTTACTATTATAATGGCTGAACAGAAAATCGAAAAATTGGCTGCGTATTCAGATCGGATCTTATTGATGAACAAAGGAAAACTGATTTGTGAAGGGACACCAGCAGAGATTTTTTCGCGAAACGATTTGGATGACTATGGAGTAGAGCCTCCCGTGTATACATCAGCAGCCAGGTCACTGAAAATTAGACAAGACAGTGCAGCAACTCTTCCTGTTGTGTTAGAAGAAATGCCGACATCTGGTTTGGAAAACTTCTCTTTGCCTATCCGGCAAGTGGAAGCCGTTGATGTGAAAACTGCCGAAATTGCTGTTTCAGATCTTCGTTTTGGTTATGAAAAAGATGCAGAAATTATTAGAGGAATCGATTTGGAACTGAGCGGTAAACCTCTTGCAATTATCGGACAGAACGGTGCGGGTAAAACAACGTTCGTAAAGTTACTGAAGGCGTTATTAAAACCTCTTAAAGGAAAGATCACTGTTGATGGGGTGAAAACGACAGACACTACCGCTGCAAAACTGGCAGCTGTCGTCGGGCTTATCTTCCAAAATCCGAACGATCAGATCTTTAAAAGCAACGTGCTGGATGAAGTGATGTTCGGTCCGTTAAACATTGGTCAATCCCCTGAAACTGCGAAAGCCAATGCATTGAAAATGCTGAAAAGAGTCGGCTTGGCGTGTAAAAAAGATGAAAATCCATATGACTTGAGTCTGGCTGAACGGAAACGGGTGGCTGTGGCTTCGATTCTAGCGATGGACACGAAAGTCGTCATTTTCGATGAACCGACTATCGGTCAGGATGCCAAAGGAAAGATGACATTGTCTTTAATCATCAATGAGTTATATGCACAAGGAAAGTTAGTTGTGTGTATTTTACACGATATGGATTTTGTAGCGGAGACTTTCGAACACACCGTCATTCTGGGGGATGGCCGTGTGCTGTTCAATGGGGAAACACGCACAGCGTTCAGCCAGGAGGAACTATTGAAGAAAGCCGGACTTGTGCAGCCACATGTTACGCAACTTGCCCGTCGAATGGGATACCCGGGGATTTTATTAAAGAAAAGTGAATTGCATTAATCGGCTGCTAAGGTGCCTGTACAGACTATAAGATAGATACTAGGGATAGTTACCTGGAAGGGAAACTATCTGTATAACCACAATTGTACAAACATTTACGATCGTTTTATGCATAGGTACCTTCGGATAGTAAGAAATAAGACAAAAACTGCCCTTTACAAGTTGTAAGGAGCAGTTTTTTATTCATTTCGCAGTCATCTTATGAAAAAATAATTAACGCTATTCAGATAAATTAAAGAGCAAATGAATTTAGCAAAACCATACACTCACCGTACCCGCTGTTTCCTCATCCATTGCGTCGCTACCCATTTTTCTCCAACTTCCACAGGTGCTCCGCCATGCAGCGTTATATCATTTAACGCTGGATCGTTATAGAAATACTCAAAGTAGACGGCCATCCCTTTTCTCGGTGAAACTGAGAAGTTTAAGTGGGGGAAGAATGTCTCGCCACCTTGTTCTACATCATTCAAGTACATGACCAGCGTACTAATTCGGTTATTTGTCACCTTGCTGGCTGACGAGAAGAAATCATGATGTGCTCTGTATTCTTGTCCTGGCTTATACTGAAGAATTTGCAGTCCTTCTCCATGTTCAATGGGGATATTCATAACTGCTTCAATCCGTTTTTCGATTCTCGCAACAATTAGGTTTTCAGTTTCTTCAATAAACATACTGCTGCTTGTTCGTAACGCGTTTTCAGCGCGTGTCGTGCCGATTTTTGAACGTTTCATCTTGTCTGTTGATAACCTGATGAGTTCATCGCACTCTTCATCACTTAACATATTGCCTAATACGACGACCATTGGTTCTTCAATTTTTGCGACGATGTCAATCTCTCTATCCGTCAGTATTTTCTTACCGACGTGGTTAAATATCGTTTGCTCTCTATTCTCCGCTATCAACTTCAAACACCTCTTCAATAGTTTGATTTTCAAATCAAATATGCCCTGGGGCTATGAGTGTACAGCTAATCTCGGACTTCTTGTACGGTTCACACTTCCTCTTTGGATGTAAAGTTAATTTATTTTAGCATGCGGGAATAGCTATCGTAAATTAGGAATGTAGTCAAAAAGGTAGTTATATATTCCTGTTTTTAGGAATGTGTTTGCCATTTAGTCATATCTAACTAGACTTAACCAATAGTTATGGTGAAACATATTTCATCTTCCAAGCAAAATCGATGATTTCTTGCACCGGCATCTGCAGCGAGTACTCATATTTACTTCTATTTAATAAAGTGATATATTGACTAAGTCCAATCATCCTACAACTTTTCAGAAAGAACCTTTGGAGGTGCACTCATGCTGAAAAAGACAGAACGTTTATCATTGGTTGAGCAAGTGGTGATTCAAATTGAACATCTAATCGAAAGCGGCCATTGGCAAATTGGCGATCATTTGCCTGCGGAGATGCAATTGATGCAAGAATTTGGCGTGAGTCGGAATACATTAAGAGAAGCGATCCGTGCTCTTGTTCATGCAGGTTTACTTGAGACCAAACAAGGCAGCGGGACGATTGTGAAGTCGATAAGTGCTTTTGGTGCAGCACTTCATAGACAAGTGGAAAAGTCGAGCGTTATGGAAACCTTAGAAGTGCGTCTCGCTTTAGAAAGAGAAGCAGCACAGCTTGCAGCCGCTCGGCGGGATGACCTTGATGTAGAAGCGATGACGGAGTCTATTCAGTTGTGCAAAGCGGCATCTGAAAAAGGAAATGTACAAGAATTTTTACAGGCAGACATTGTATTTCATAAAGCCATGGTTAAAGCATCTCATAATAAGATGTTAGAACGGCTTTATGAAAATATAACGGAGCCTCTGCAGTCTTCGATCGAAGAAGTGATGGTAGCAGGTGACTGCTTTAACTATAGTGAAGAGATTCATTATGAATTGCTGGAAGCCATTAAGGAGCAAGATGTTCAGGCAGCAATAAGTTATGTAAATCAATACATAAACGATTTCAGAGAGAAGATTAAACGTATTCAGGAGGACTAAACTTGCAAAAAGAAATATCATTACACAACGCAAAAACAGATTCGAAGAAAAAATGGCTCTTAATGATTGGCGTCATTCTAATTGCCGCCAATTTACGAGCACCGCTCACATCGATTGGTTCGTTAATTACATCCATTCGAACAGACTTAGGCATCAGCCATGCGCTGGCGGGAACGATTACGACGCTTCCCTTACTCGCATTTGCTTTGCTCTCACCATTTGCACCTAAAATAGCACATAAGATAACCATGGAAAGAACGATTTTCCTTTCATTAGTCGTCTTGGCAGTTGGGATTGTCTTGCGATCACTATTTGGAACAGGCGCATTATTCGCAGGAACGATTCTAATCGGGGTTGCGATCGCGTTTGGCAACGTATTGCTGCCAGGATTTATTAAAATGAACTTTCCATTGAAAGTAGGGATTATGACCGGGTTGTACGGCGTATTTATGAACGTCTTTGCAGCGCTTGGGTCCGGCTTAAGTGTACCGTTAACAACGATTGGTGAGATTGGCTGGGAAGGATCCCTCGCATTTTGGGCAATTCCTGTTTTTATAGCGATAGCAGTTTGGGCTCCGCAAATGAAAAAGGGGAAAGATCCGACTGAATATTCCAAAGCCACATCAAAAGAGAAGTTATCGTTAGCCCGTTCTCCGCTTGCGTGGTCGATTACGATATTTATGGGATTACAGTCTCTGATTTTTTATACATTAGTGACATGGCTTCCAGAAATTCTGCAAGGCATGGGGTATAGTATGGGGGCAGCTGGATGGATGTTGTTTTTAATGCAATTTGCGATTATTCCATTTACATTTATAATTCCTATACTTGCTGAACGCATGAAAAATCAAGTCTTTCTAGGTGTAGCCACTGCAGTTCTGTTTATACTTGGTATAACAGGCGTTTTAATTGGAAATGCGGCTTTGATGCCACTAGCAGTCATTCTAATTGGTATTGGAGCAGGAAGCGCATTCAGCTTAGCAATGATGTTTTTCAGCATGAGAACAAGTACAGCTGTGGAAGCTTCTGATATGTCGGGTATGGCACAGTCATTCGGTTATTTACTCGCAGCTGCTGGTCCAATTGCATTTGGTGGTTTACACGATCTGACAGGCAATTGGACAGTGCCTCTAATCATGTTAATTGCTTTAGCTGCAGTCATCTTAATCGTCGGTATAATAGCTGGTAAAGATCGGGTAATTAGCAATGCTGTTTTAGAAGAGTCACAGAACTGAATGTCGTTTTTTAAAAAGCAGTGAACTTTGCTGTATAAATTGGATAAGAAAAGCTAGGTGGCAGCTATGTACAGCTGCCATCTAGCTTTTTCAATTATACGCATGTATAGCTGAAACTAGTGTGATAAAAAAAGGAATATGTAGGATAAAATAACTAAGTTGATAGTCCTGATTTAATAATTTTATGGTATGATATATTCTACAAATGCTAAAACATTGAAAGTTGGTGAAATATGACTTTGCTTTCGAAACGATTTGGATATTCTTTGTTTCTAATGCTTTTACCTTGGATCCTATTTTTTTTCGTTCATCCTGCACCTGCAGCCGCCGCAGATAGTCAAGATGCAGCGGACGATACAATAGATTTGGGCATGCATTACGAAATTTTGCAGGATCCTACAAACTCTATTACGATTGACGAGCTGATCGAAGGGTCGTATAATTCTTCCTTTGCCCCCAGCACGGAGAAATACATATCATTCCTGCATACTAAGGATACGATTTGGCTGAAATTAAATGCAGCGGATAGTATTCCAAATCGCGAACAGTTGCATTGGCTGGAGTACAATGACAAAATCGAGAATTTAAATGTTTATGTTGTGAGAAAAGATGGTTCTTATGAATTGTATAAAAGTGGACTATACAACTTGGAAAATCAGCCGTTTGCTTACCCGTCCATGCTTTTCCCTATAGATACTTCAGATGTTCAAGAAATCTATCTGCAATTAAACGGTCAACTGCCTTTGACAATTTTCACTAAGTTTTATACAAATAATAGCTTCTTGGAGAAGGTCACAGCCTATAAATTTTATTCGGGCAGTTTTTATGGGTTTTTACTAGCTTTGGCTTTATATAATCTCTTCCTGTATTTTTCGTTCAGGGAACGTTCTTATTTATACTACACCCTCTACATGTTCAGCTTTATGCTATTTCAGGGCACTATGAATTCTTTTGACGTCGAGCTGTTCGGACATATTGCATCGCCTTGGTTATTGACAAAAACACTTGGCCTTAGCTGCAATTTGATGATTGTTTTCATGGTTTTATTCGGAAAAGAATTTCTGGAACTTAAACGACATCTGCCTAATAGCAATCGTCTTTTAAATGTGGCAATTGGATTGGCTGTACTATCGACAATCGCCGTAATTGCAGGTGTTCCTCAATATTATACCGATCTATTCATTACAGCGATGGGTCTTGTTGTCCTGATTTTCCTTTGGGTTTCAGGCGTAAGGCTCTTATTGAAAGGCCATAAATCAGCCCGATTCTATATAGTAGGTTGGAGCTTTCTGTTAGGCTCCATGATTATTCAAGCATTGGTTATGCTGGGCTTCGTGCCGCTCTCATTGGCTGTCTTCGAAGAGATTCCTGCATATAGTGCAATGTTTGAAGCTTTAATATTGTCACTGGCTTTAGCCGATAAGATTACCTTAATTATGAAAGACAACCGGCGCACTCAAGAAGAGTTGAATGAAACGCTTGAAAAGAAAGTCGTGGAGCGAACTCAAGAACTCGAAAAAATTCAAGTGGAGCTTGAACATTTGGCTAATACAGATCGTCTTACTCAAATTCCAAACCGCATTCTTCTCGATCATGTATTAGAAAATGAATTCTCACGCGCTCAAATTGAACATACTCCGCTGTCGATTATATTAATCGATATCGATTATTTTAAACATGTCAACGATACATTCGGTCATCAGGTCGGCGATGATGTATTAGTGGAAGCTGCTCAGCTTTTTAAATCATCCGTTCGCGATTCCGACACCGTTGGACGCTGGGGAGGCGAAGAATTTCTAATCATAAGCCCTTCGACTACTTTGGGAGAGGCATTGGAACTAAGCGAAAAAATACGGGCAGTATTTGCTGACTTCACTTTCAATGCGGCAGGTAAGAAAACCGCCAGCTTTGGAGTCGCTTTCCAGATGCCAGGAGATACACTGAATTCCTTTATATCGCGAAGTGACAAAGCGTTATACGCTGCAAAGGAAAATGGAAGAAACCGAGTAGAGTTCATTAACATAAGGCAGGATACCGATTTTTGAATGCTCTATAGCGCTGTATGGCCGTGCACCAGAAAGGTTCTGAATCACCTTAATGTTGTCTGGTACAAGATAACACTCATAGAATAACTAAAACAGTAAAAACCGCTTGCTGCTGCCTGGGCAAGCGGTTTTTTAAATGCAGTAAAATAGTGGTAAAAAATGTCCCGTTCATTTTTCAAATGAGGTATGATGAGGATACATGGAATTCCTACAAATCAGATAATAGAATGAGCTGTACTCGCGGAATGGCTACAGCACCCGACTGTGACATGGTTTTTTTACCAAAAACTGTCGCTAGTGAACAATACACACACGATCTTCAAAGCCAATAACTTGTATAGAATCAATTATTTTAATTCATAGGCTGCAGAGAGCTTTGGCGTCTTTTTCCTTGCGCTTCTGTTGAATTAAGTTTGTAACCATCTTAAAACTTTAGGGGGATGCAAGTTATGAAAAAGAAGTGGTTACTGGCACTAATTTTGTCGATGTCTTCCCTAAGCGCGGGCTGTTCGTTCTGGGATGGTATCCGGGGATGTCCAGATGGTCAAATCGATTGGGCAGATGTGCTTATGATGAACGATATCAAATACAGCAGTGGCATGATTCATAACGAAGATGCTCCTGTTCCGGAAACAGGAGACAGTCTTGGTAACGTATCGTATATGCTGGACGGTCACGCTTGCTCCAGTCATAAGTTGAAAAACGGCGAGGCTTCTTATGTTTCTGTGGGAACGCAGGTGTACGAAGTGGAAGGCTATAAACCGGAATTTCGTGTTTTTGCAGATGGCCGTGTGTTTCAAGTAGTCAACAATCCAAATGCAGAAACGCTGGGTGACCTCGCCGACATAGAAGGGAAAGTGACCAAAATCAGCATCAGAAGTGATGAAGATGATTCCTTTCTTGGAGAAATGGACCCTGAGCAAACTAAAGAGTTTCTTAAAGAATACTTGTCCCTTCCTTATGAAGGAGATACAGACCCCGAAAACGAAAGCAATAGGCACAACCGAGTCTTTATATACTTTCAACTTGAAGATGGATCCACGTTCCATACAATTTACTTGCTGGATGAAAATATAATCGGTTATGAAGCATATGGAAATGAGAAAATGAAAAGGATTATTGAATCCGTTGTGAAAGAGTGACGTCAAGAAACCGTTTTCTGTGTACGACTCAACTTTGAAATGATTCTTTCTTTAGTTGAGGTTGTTTGACTCACAAGCAACAATTTAGAAGGAGTGGAGTTGCGTGCGTAATGTGCTGCTGGCTGTCATCACCATAATGGGGCTTGTCTACATTTTTCTAATACCGGAAGAACCGGTGGGATTCAAAATTGCTATGAAGCTAGTTCCAATGATGTTGATTATTATGTATGCGGCTTCAAACATGTCTTTGGTTTCTGCCTATTATAAAAAGGTTATTCTAATGGGCTTAGTGATTAGTATGGTGGCAGATGCTGCAATTTATTGGTTCATGGCTTGACTTTCTGCATTTTTTGTTGCTCATTTGTTTTATATCACTGCATTCCGGACAGCACGGCGTCAGTCCGTACCGCTTTTGGCAGCAATACCGCTTATTCTGTACGGACTTTTTATCGTTATTTGGATTGCGGTTCCTCAAATTCTTGCAGTGGAACTGGTTCTTGGTGCAGCGATCATTGCGTACATCGCGGTGATTCTTATAATGGGGTGGGAAGCCATTCGTACACGGCTGCCGTTTGTTATCATTGGAGCAATTCTCTTTATTTGTTCAGATTCGTTCCTTGCGATTGATCGATTTGTTACTCCGCTTCCAGCCCGGGAAGCACTCGTCATGAGTACTTACTACGCTGCGCAAGTCTTTTTTGCTGCCAGCATAGGGGATCGGCACATGAGCCCAAACTATGATGATGGAAAAATGGAATCTATAGTACACAAGAATAGTTGATAATATGCTGTATGGTAATTTATAAAAGCAATCGGACCATCCTTTTTGAGGGATGGTCCGATTGCTTTTGAATGTAAGAATAGAAACTCTTTGAATGGTTATGTTTGTTTAGGAAATTATCGGGAATTTAATGTAGTAGACAATAAAAGGGAGGACGATTAATTTATGAGTACTGTAGACGTAAAAAAATATATAGACCCTTCTTATAATCTTTATATTAATGGTCAATGGACTGAAGGTTCCAAAGGTGAAAAAATCGATTCCATCAATCCTTCAACCGGTGAAAAACTAAGTGAATTCATAAACGCATCCAATGCTGATGTGGACAGTGCAGTGGATGCCGCACAAAAAGCATTCCCTGAATGGTCCAAAATTGGAGTTGAAGAAAGAAGCGGCATTTTATTGAAGATTGCGGATGCCATTGAAAAAAATAATGAGCATCTGGCTATGGTAGAAACACTTGATAATGGAAAACCATTGAGAGAAACTGCAGGTGGGGATGTTCGTTTAGCGGCGGATCATTTCCGTTACTTTGCGGGTGTCATTCGTTCTGAAGAAGGAACAGCTAAACAATTAGATGAAGACAATCTGACAATCGTTCTGAAAGAACCGATTGGTGTTGTGGGGCAAATTGTTCCGTGGAATTTCCCAATACTAATGGCTGCCTGGAAACTTGCACCTGCATTAGCTGCGGGGAACACAATTGTCATTTCACCGTCTTCGTCCACATCTCTCAGTATCCTGGAATTTGCAAAAATAGTAGATCCGTTATTACCTAAAGGCGTCGTCAATATCGTTACAGGTAAAGGTTCACAATCCGGAGACTATCTTCTAAACCACGAAGGAATTTCTAAATTGGCCTTTACCGGTTCCACGGAGGTTGGATACAAAGTTGCAAAAGCTGCAGCCAATCGTTTAATTCCATCCACTCTGGAGCTAGGCGGTAAATCAGCTAATATTATCTTTAGTGATGCGCCTTGGGATCGTGCAATTGAAGGAGTTCAAATGGGTATTCTCTTCAACCAGGGACAAGTTTGCAGTGCAGGTTCACGTATTTTTATCCAAGAAGAGATATACGACGACTTCTTAGAGGCATTGAAAAAGGCATTTGAGAAAGTGAAAGTGGGATTGCCTTGGGAAGAGGGCGTCCAGATGGGTGCGCAAATCAATCAAACACAACTGGACAAAATTTTAGAATATGTGGAGATTGGTAAAAAAGAAGGAGCCAAAGTCATTACAGGCGGCTATCAGCTTAAAGACAATGGGTTGGGCGATGGTGCTTTTATGGCGCCCACTATTTTAGCGGATGCCGATAATAAAATGCGGATTGCTCAAGAAGAAATCTTCGGTCCTGTTGCAACAATCATTAAGTTTAAAGATGAGGCTGAAGCAATTAAATTAGCGAATGACTCGGATTACGGTCTTGCAGGCGGCGTGTTCACACGTGACATTAACAAAGCACTTCGTGTTTCTCGAGGCGTTCACACAGGGCGGATGTGGGTGAACCAATTCACTAATGTCTCCGCAGGTGCACCGTTTGGCGGCTATAAAAAATCAGGTATTGGCCGCGAGACGTACAAGAGTATCTTAGATGCGTATTCTCAAACTAAGAATATCTTTATCAACACAAGTGAAGAAACAGACGGTATGTATTGATTCTGGTACACATCCAAAATATGAGTTAAAAGGGGTATCGGGCATTCTGCCTGATACCCCTTTTAACCAGATATCCTCGCTCTGCAGTGTTATTCGCAGATTAAAAGGAAATGAAATTATGCGGATTGAAATGAGGAAAATGGCACATTTCATTCGCCTAAATGCCCTTTAACCAGTAATTTCTTTTATGATAAACCCTTTTGCAAATGTATTCAGAATTGCAATCAACTTTTCGGTCATTTCCGCAGGTGTTGCATCAAAATCTTTAGAAACCCAATCCATAATTAATCCTGCGGTACCGAAAGACATATAGCGTTTTTGGGAATCATCATCAACAGTGGATACATTGTACTGAATGTCGAATTTATTTTGTAATACATTAAAAATTGCTTCGGGAAGCTGAAGATGGATATGCGGCAATGTATCCTCTAACAGGAGTAATTTGAAATAGCTGCGATGATCATAAATGTAATTCAATAATTCGAACGAGTCTGTCGTTAGCTCTGTCACTTTCGTGTGCTTATCGATTTTATACTTAGATATACTGTTATATTGAATGGCTTGGAACATTTCCTCCATTAACTCTTTAACCAGATCGTCTTTATTATGATAATATACATAAAAAGTAGTTCGATTAAATTGTGCACAATCGATGATATCTTTAACTGTAACAGCTCCATATCCTTTTTTATGTACCATTTCAATAAATCCGTTTTTCAAAAATTGCTTCGTTCGAATAGCTTGGATGGAATCGGATTTCACTAAATACCCCTCCCTTGTGAACAGTTTCTGCAAAAGTGTTGGTTTCCTCCACATTATATCAATTTTTGCGGATGGTTTGAAAACGTTGCTGTTTAGTAAAATAAGCTTATAAGAAGTAGAAGCATAAAAAAGGGTGTGAATTAGTAGCAAGCATACACTTATTGTGCATTCTACAAAATTAAACAATGGAGGAGATCATATGAATCGTTTTGAGAATAAAGTCGTGATTGTGACAGGAGCGGGTTCAGGACTTGGACAGGCCGCATCCTTACAATTAGCATCTGAAAATGCGAAGTTAGTATTAGTGGATTTAAGTCTAGAAGGCTTAAAGGAAACAGAAGAAAAAGTATTAGCAATTTCTTCGAATACAGAAGTGTTGTTAGTGAAAGCGAACGTAGCTGATGAAGAAGCTGTAAAAGGATACGTGGATGCAACAGTTGAAAAATACGGGAAGATCGATGCTTTCTTTAACAATGCAGGCATTGAAGGTAAACAAAATTTAACAGAAGATTTTGGTACTGATGAATTCGAAAAGGTAGTTTCCATTAACTTAAATGGTGTTTTCTACGGAATGAAACATGTACTAAAAGTTATGAAAGATCAGGGAACAGGTTCAATAGTGAATACTGCTTCTGTTGGAGGGATTCGCGGGGTTGGTAATCAGTCAGGGTATGCAGCTTCTAAACACGGTGTTGTAGGGTTGACACGTAATTCCGCAGTAGAATATGGAGAGTTTGGTGTTTCCATCAAAGCGATCGCACCGGGTGCTATTATGACGCCTATGGTTGAGGGATCACTCCGCCAAATAGGAGGAGATGATTGGGAATCTGCGGGTAAAGAGTTCGTGAAAGGGAATCCGATGCGTCGCTTTGGTAAGCCTGAAGAAGTGGGTTACTTAGTTGCATTTTTACTTTCAAAACAAGCTGACTTTATTAACGGTGTCGTTGTGCCAATTGATGGTGGACAATCCTATAAATATTGATTGCAGTTCGTTGGAAATTAGTGTTCAACTTAAAAAGGACATCGGGAAACCGATGTTCTTTTTATATGTATCCACCTGGATGATGAACGGTTAAAAAAATGAAAATTCCATAGGGTTTTTAACGTAAATCATAAAATTAAAGGATTTAATTGAGAATTATTATCATTTATAGTATAGTGGGTTTACAAATGTAATAATTATTCAAAAGGGGGATTTAGAATGCAGATTTACTGGACTAAAATCAATAAGATTATAGAAGAAACACCTGAGGTTAAAACGTTCTTACTCGACTGCCCGAAAGACTTTGTATGGGAAGAGGGCTCTCACACTCACTTAGCGCTGGAAGGTTTTAATGCTGGAGAAAAGCCTAATCGAAACTTGATCCGTCATATGTCCATTTCCACGTTACCATATGAAAATTCGATCGGGATTACCACTCGCATTAAAGAACAGTGTTCAGAGTTTAAAACCATTTTGCGGAATCTAACTGTCGGCGATGAAGTCGCACTATTTAAAACGCATTCAAATGTGCCGCTTAAGAGAACTGATAAAAATGTATACTTGCTGTCGTCCGGAGTCGGTCTGGCAACTTTCAGACCGCTCGTTCTGGATTATTTCGAACGTGCTGATAACGTGAATCAAATTCATTCACTGAACATTGACTCATCAAAGGATTTTTTATTCACTGCTATTTTTGAATCTACACCTGATAAGAAGTTCACATCCCAGTTCGTTGATAATCGAAAAGATTATTATGAAGAAGTGAAGCAGCTCGCTTCTGATAAGGATGGACTCTTCTATGTTGTCGGCAGCGATGAATTCCTCATTCAGAATATTGAAGTGCTTCGTGAGCAGGGCGTCAATCCCGAACAGATCATGCTTGATAAACGTGAACAATCTCTGCCTGATTTTTTATCAGCAGATGTGTCAGTTTAAGCAAAAAAGTTAATTCTGCACTCGAAATAATTTCTGACACTAAAAAATGCCTGAACACAAAACAATGGTACTTGTTTTGTGTTCAGGCATCATCGATCACTTGCTGTTCCAAATTGGTTTCCCCTCAACAAAATCTGGTGTTTGTAACCCTAATAATTCATATAGACTCGGTGCAATGTCCACCATTGATATCGAATTGTCCATTTCACCCGGGGGAATTCCGGGTCCGGCTGCATACAACATAGGTCGCAGTCTTCGACGGTCTGGATCACCGCCGTGACTTCCAAGTTCCAATGTTGGCTCAACAGCGAAATCCGCATTTCTAGCCAATAAAAATCCAGGGGCCGCTGATAAGAAGACATCACCGCTATTTCCATTCATTAAAAAGTCATGTTCACCGGAATCCGATGTCCAAACTCTTTCATATGGAGTAACTTCGCTGTAGTCAGGATTAAATGCTCCTAACTTATTCGGATACGTAACTATTTTAGAAGGGTTCTCTGTTTTGCCAGTAAGCCAGCGTATACTAGGGGGAACCATTTTCTCTGGGTTTTGAGCGATAGAGGACAAAACTTTACGGGTTTTAAAAATTGACACGATCTGTTGTTTTACTTGATCAAATTCTGTATCTTCCACGCTTCCTCTGCGTTCTCTGCCTTTTAAGTTTACATAGACATGTGCAATCGTCCCGCTCGCTTCTGCATATGCTTTTGTTTTAGTCGAATCAATCTTTCCTTTTTGATCCCTCACTAAAAGGCCAGCCTTCTCGAGTTCCTTATTTGGAGATAGCCTTGTATGAATTGGTTCCAATCCATGGTCTGAAATAACTATCAAATGATCATCAGAATTCATGTTGTTGCGTATTTTTCCAATCGCTTGATCAGCTTGACTGAATGCCCAGCTTACGTACTCTTCATTCTTTCGTACATTGGCGGGAGTATAGCCTGGCTGTGCAGGGTCTCTTAATAAGAATTTATGCAGTTCGGTATCTACCATAGGATAGTAATAAAACAGCAGGTCGGGGTGATAAGTACTTTTAATATATGAACTGACGTCTGTTACCCACTGTGTGAAATGCTCTCCGACTTGTTCATATTCTTCACGGGTAATCTGTCCAGACGTAAATGCCTCCTGTTCATCAGCCGCAGGATAAAATCCGAATTTTGACTTGATTCGATTCGAAAAATCGTCGGCACCGCGGTAAAGACCTCCCATTATCGTGCCTTGGAACAATTGAAGATTCTCCTTCTTTTTGACATCCCCTTTAAGTTTCACGTAAAAGCCTGCGCTATCCAGGGAAGGTAAATCCAAGTCGATAGGAATCCAGCCGTTTGACGACATCTTTTTTCCAATGCTATGTTGATCTGTGGAAATATAGAGTTTCGGTTCTTTTTCATCTGTTCTCAAGATAAATAGCTGCTGGGTAGGAGCATCCTTTATATCTAATGTAATAATAGCTTCTTCCACTTTTACAGGCTTAGTAGCCAGCTGATTAATTCTTTCGTCTTCTATAGCGGAGAATTTCAAATTATGCAGATGTGACTTAGATAAGGTTCCGCCCGAGTACACGGCATAAGCAGCTGCAGAAGAATTTTCCGGATTAGAGTCTGGAAAGGCCACAGTGGCGGTGACTTTTCCTTGATTTACAGCTTCTTTCCATATTGGGGTCACGCCTAGTGTTTGTGCAAATCCGCTTTGATCGTCATTTACCTTGTCTTCACGTGTGTGAAATTGGTTACTGACAACCCCAGTTTTTTCAGGTCCTGCGCCTGTTGCCATAGCAGCATGGGAAGGAGCAGTTAAAGAGGGCATCACTGTGACAAAATCTGTCGCATAGGCAGCATTTTTTTGAAATTCTTTCAAGTTCGGCATACTTCCTTTATTCATATAGCGCTGTGCGTCCGCGTAGCCTAATCCGTCAAACGACACCACACTGATAGTACCAGTTGTATCAGCTGCATAAACAGAATCAGTACAAGTAAATGAGACGCTGAACAGAGCACTGAATAGTACAGCTTTAATATAATTTTTGATAATGGCATCCCTCGCTTCACGAAGGTATTCCCGTTCTCAAAATAACGTAAACCTGCAAGAGTATTAATGAAAGTTAATACATTAAAACTAATTGAAAATCTTGCTAAATGAGGTTCGCAGACAACTAATTACTGAAAACTTGAACAACGTTATGCATGACATGCTCACTGTTGAATGATAGTCTATTAACCAACCGATCAATTACAGTAAAGGGATGGATGCGGATGACTGCATTAATTGTTTTCATTTTGGCGATTGTGAGTTCCCTCTTTTTGTTGGTGAGACTCGTTTGGAAATTATATATTAATGATTTAAAACGAAAAGGGATGTATGATGATTTTTATATCAAATATCAATCGGTAGAGTGTCCTCACAGTAAACAAATCAAATTATCCGATTCAACTTGGAGAGATCAGTTTTCCATGAAGCGTGAAATTGGCGGCAGTGTACAAAGCGGGTTAGTTAAAGTTGGGGCTGCGATGACTCAGCATAAGCTGTATTGTGAAGAATGCGGTCAAAAGCGATGGTTCGCTCAGGTTAATACGAAGAAGGAAATAGTCCAGCTGATGTTTGCAATCGTAAAATATATGCTAGTTGCTTTGATTGGCCTGGTTGTGCTGGCGAATATATTTGTTCGGCTCGGTATATGGATATGGTCCTAATGAAAAAGTATCTGCTGGGTGCGGATGCTTTTTATTAGTGTCTTCAAAAAAGAGATGTCTCACAAAACCAAGCTTTTGTATCGGTAGATGTCGATTTCATGCACTAAATTATTTCTTTTACTGACATTACTGCTTCTTGAAGCAAAAAAGGCTCCAGTTCAATCATTGAACTGGAGCCTTGTATAGAGGAATTTTAACTGCTCTTAAAGTACATGTAAGATTACCAACAAAAGCCTTTATCCAAAAGATTCTTTCTTCGATTAGGATCAATCTTTTTGCTTAACTTCATGATGACATATTGGTTGAGCAGGATTGTAAAATCGATCTACTAAATTATATATTGTGACGAGCTCGTACAGAATAATTAACTCAGGAGGGAACTGAGTTGGATGAATGTCATTGTTTTTTGTGATCTCTTCATTGTCTTCCCAGAAAAGATCTGTAATGTTTTTCAATTGAAGCTGATGTTTTTTGGAATTGTAGTCTGCTGCATGCTGAAGATCATCGGCAAGTTCCGTTACAGCGTCCATGATGACTGCACGTTCTGAACTTGTCCATGAAATCTTATTCAGGGGTAAATTGATTAGATTTCCTAAATGATAATCCAGATTATGCAAATAGGATAATTGCCTTTCAGCCATATGAAGTTCATTTTTATCTCCACCTATCAGAGGATGCAATTTCGATTCATCCCGTTGAAAACGAATGAGAGTTTCCGTTTTCATGATTTCTTTGTTGAGCTGGTGCATGATATCCCTATTGATTTTCCGGTCTATGTGCTGATCATAGAGAATCGTTCGGAAGGTTTGTTCAAGTAGTGTTCCTGCCCGTGCTCCGATATTCTGGATGCTGTCTAAAATATCTTTTCGATAATCTGGGCGAAAGACAATCATGTTTACAGCTGTGGATACTAGCAGACCTGTCGTAGTTGTCCCTAGACGAATGAAAAATGAGATTAAATAATTGCTATGGATGACCTCGACCATGGCGACAGCTGTCAATGTTGCAACAAGCAGCCCTGCATGGAGATTCAATTTGTAACAGGTTAAAATGGTGAATACGGCAGCTAGTGTATAGGTAATCGGTGAGTTCCCGAAAAGTGCAATGAAAAAAACAGCGTATGCTGAACCAATAGCAGATGCCGGAAATCGGACGATGCCTTTTTTTATGGAATCACTCACGGTCGGTTCTATCGTTACAATAGCCGTGATAACTGCAAATACAGGCGGCCAGTGAAACCATTCACAAATAATGGCTGTTAAAAATATGGCGATGCCTGTTTTTACAATTCGGATGCCATGGAAATGAAAGTTTCGCATTTAATCTTGTCCCCTTACACATTAATTTTAACATAGGAAGCAGATGGTTGTGTACGCCCCATCTGTTTCATTGATCTTTCCTAATGAAATGAATGGATCTATTCATCGAAAAAACATATGATAACTTGTCGAGTATTGTGATAATTTAATCTTTCCGGTAAGATGTGGATATAGACTGGGATGGAGCACATATTCACAATACAATCTGTTAAAAGTTAACAATCATGAAGGTTTGCTTTAAAAACACCTTACTGTAAAAGAGGGGGACCGGCAGTGAGTGTATTTCAAATAGCATTTTTCGCAATTATAGCGAGTGCGTTGTTTTATGGATTGTTTTTTAAATCAAAAGAAGAATTACTGACGCGGTATTTAGCATATTTCCTGATGATGTCGTTCTTTTTTCATCTAGTATTTCAATCGAAGTCGATAGTTTGGATGGTTCTATTTTTGTTTTGTATTATAGGACTCACACTCGATTTGGATTCTTCGCTCATTAAAAAGTGTGTGTTAATAGCGGGCATGCTAATCTTCGTATCCCTTTATCGTGTACCGTATGAGACAGCTGAATTCAGCAGCTATTTGAAAGATGAACATGGTATTTTTTGTGCAGGGATAGAATGCCTGCAAGTTTCTGAAAACGATGATATTCCGGTCATGAACGCTGAAAGTTCAGCAATACAAAGCTATCACCTATCTTCATATTTCTTTTGGGCAAAAGGAGAACTCGTAACAGATTCTTTCTCATTGACAGCTGTTAACGTCATGGGTTTCTGGCTTCCGCTGTCAGATTCAAATTAGAAGTGAGTGTAAATGGTTTGAAATTTATTATGGAAAAGCTATATTAAATCTGTTGATGTTTGACCTTAATGGTAGTGCGATAAGGGAATTGAAGTAAATTGAAAACTTAAACTTGAAAGCGCTGGTGATGAGTCAGCGTTTTTTTGCATTATATGGTGAAGTTGAAATTAGCAACTGATTGTTTGAAAGGTTATCCAGTATGACCGATTCCACGTTCCTTCAAATAATAATTGGACAGGTTGCATATATTGGTCTGAATACAACCGAGGATGTGATTGGAGTTATTGAGAGGGCGTTACTTTTTATCATATTGTTACGAGTGATTTCGGGGAGTATTGAAATATCGGCTGCTGCATTAATGTACAAATTCAATGACTTGGAAAAGGCTTTCTACATTAACAGCATGCTGGCTCTAGTTGGTCCGGTTATCTTGATTGTCACAACAGGACTTGCACTCAGCGGACTCACTGAAAAGATCTCTTTGACGAGGATGGTATGTCTGTTTGCAGGAATTTCTCTCATTTTGTTCAGTTTGAAGGCCAAGTGAAAAACTTGAAATGAACTGCACAGGAACAGTTACAGAGCATACTTCGCATCTACAAGCTGCCTGAACTGTAATAGACAGACCTCTTTTGTATAATGGTGAGCAGAGGTGATGTTATGTTTATCAACAAACAAGAAAAGGAAATTTACGGAGGCCCTTCTGATGGCGTTCGGAACTAATCGTACAGAATTGAGAGCTTGGAAAGAAGCAGTTCGTGCTGGTGAGATAGCCTTTCTTACCCATTACTGGATCGATGACCGTTTTCCAGGATGCAATACAGTGACGAAGGTTGGCTGTGCGGATATTGATCTGCTGATGGAGTGGGGACAAACCTATGGGTTAAAGCCTGAATGGATTGACTATAAAAAAGACTACCCCCATTTTGACCTGTTTGGAAAAATTGAAGTTGAGGCGCTGCTGGATGCAGGTCTTGCAGATCGAGTGGAACGTTTTAATTTAAAGAAAAAGATTGAGGAATGATTAATAAATAGCTTCTTTGCAGAACCTTCATGTTTCGTTAAAAAAACACGAATCTCTTATGCCAATCCTTAAATAGGATTGAAGGATTTCGTCGCGATTTGTCGAATGGTAATAAAATTCGACAGTGACGGAGAGGGAGATGTGATTAGATGACAGTTGAAGATTTAGATGCTCAGTTCATTGAATACGAACGGATTTCAAATCAGGTAAAAGAATTGCAGCAACAGCAAGAAGATGTACTTGCTGCCCTTTTAGAGAAATCTAAAGACCTGATTGAGTGGTATCATAAGAAAAACTTGATATTTACGCATCCTTCGATCCAGCTCCACACGAGCAGAGGTCCAATACTGGGATTTAATAAAACCGATTATGATTTGATGGTATACGATGTTAAAAGTGGAATTCTAAAGATCAATCTTAGAAATAAGGAAGAAGTACATACAACGATTTCACACATAGTGGAAGAAGGGTATTTCCCGACTGCTATGGACGGATTGCTGTATTTGAAATCGATGTTGGGTCACTATTTAGATGAAGTCAACGAACTGAATTCTGAATTAGAATCACAGCTTTCTAAATATGGTTAAAACTAGTTTGTTTTATTTGAACGCCTGCCATGGCGTTTTTTTGTTGCAGAAAAAAACATGCAACTGTTAACTTAGATACTGACTGCATTAAGTCCGCAGTAAATGTATTCAATACACAAACAGCAAATCAGTGATGGCGCACAACAATACGGATAATTCTTGATGTGTCTTTAGCGATGATTGACAAATTGATAATCGTCACTAGATAATGCACTTTTCAGAATTGGGAATGTTATACTTGGTATACAAACTTGACTAGTTTACATACAAACAGATTCTTTCACTTGAATGGGTCAAACTAGGAACTGCATAAGGCTTGAGAGCAATCTATTTAAACTAATTGGTTAAGAATATTTCATTCGGGCTGCCATCGGCTAGTGGTGATTTAAAGAAGAGGGGAGTTACATGATGTTTTTCCGACGGATGAACGAAAAGGAAAAAAAGAATAGCATAAGAGCGGTTTTGCTTGGTTTTTATACGTATATGATCGTATCATTCATTAACTTTTTTTTCTATTTGTTAGTGGAAAAGGAACTATTCTCTTCAGCGATTGTTTTCTGGAGCGGATTGCTGGTTTACTTTGGATACAGTGCTTATTTGGATCTTAAAGACAAGAAAAAGTCTGCCCGCAGTAGAGATGGCAGTTAACTAATGTTTTGATGCAAATCTAGTCTGTGAATTAAGCCATCATTTTAGTAGAAGAGGGGAACTTATGACTTTTGAAGACAATGCCAGTAATTCTATAAAACTTAGATCAATAATTTTGGAAGACTTTCCTAACGTTCTGAAATGGAGTAAAAACGACGCATTTTGTTTGGCAAACGACTGGGAGTTACATAGAGACGAGCAAGAACTATATAAATGGTGGCTGCATTGTGTAAATCATCTAGCCGAAGATTCTATTCGGTTGGGAATCGATTTTGAAAATGAGTTAATTGGATATGCAGACTTAGCTCATATTAAAAATAACTAAGCGGAATTGGGAATTGCAATTGGTGACAGTACGCTATGGGGAAAGGGAATTGGATATAATTCCTGTCTGTGCATGATGGATCATGCATCTGACCGCTTTGGGATTACAATTTTTCATGCTGAAACAAACGAGACGAATATGCGAGCTAGTAAGATGCTGGAAAGAATAGGATTTAAGGAAGTTGGCAGAATGGGTACTGAGGAATACTTAGGTGTTGAAACTAGGTTAATACAATACAGGTTGTCTTCTTAAAGACAACTTTAGATTTTTAGGTCGCTCGATTGTCTTGCATAGCAAGTTAGTTTGTATTATCATGAAGACACTATCATGCATTGAAAAATATTATGCTCATTACTCATGTTATACAAGGTAAAGAGGAGGGGAATTAGTTTGTCATCAACACAGATGTTGAAAGGAATCATTGATGGGTGCTTATTAGCTATCATACAAAAGGGGGAAGTTTATGGTTATGAACTGGCAGAGAAGTTGGAGGATTTCGGATTTGATTCTTTTAGTGAAGGTACAATTTATCCATTGTTATTGCGTATGCAAAAAGAAGAACTTGTTACATCTACTTTAAAGAAGTCTACTGCTGGTCCTAAAAGAAAGTATTATACTTTAACTCCCAAGGGAGAAATAGAATTAGGTAATTTTCATAATCGGTGGAATATATTGCAAGTCAATGTAAACAACGTTTTATATTCCATAACAGATACAGAAGGAGAGGGAAAAAATGAGTAGTGAGTTCGCACTGTCTAGAAAAAGCAAAAAGTTTTTAGAGGATCTACGTGTTTACTTAATAACAAGCAAAAAAAGTTTAGATGACGTGAATGATATTGTAAATGATTTGGAAGATCACTTATATGAAGCGGAACAGAATGGCAAGACCATTGAAAAAATTGTTGGATCGTCTCCGAAAGAATATATGGAAATGGTTTCGGGGGAGTTAACAACTGATAATAAAAGCTGGTTCAAGTATATATGTTTAATCATCTTCGGGTCATTTACATTTATGCTTTTCCCGGACATATTAACACTAGATCTGTCGTATTCAGTCTTGGATATTGTTAGTCATATTGTGATTAGCAGTATGTTTTTATTATTCGCTTTTGCATACTTAAAATGTACTATAATAAAAAAGTATATGCCTGTAAAGCGTGCTATTTTATTTCTTGGATTGGTGATATTAATATCTGCTATTTCATTTGGCATAGTGTATCTAAATCAAAATATTAGCAGTCCTATTATTAATTTTGGGACCCTTGGAAGTATAATCATCGCTGTGATTATGACGGTTTTTTTAGCAGGTCTAGTGTTTTGGGCAGCCAAATAGACACTAAAAGAATGGGGCTATATATGCTAAGTAGCTGAACTTCAAACAGCCCATTTTTCTTTGGAACTTTTAAGAAATCGTAACTGGAAAAGATTTTAAAATAAAACGACTTTTAAAATAGAGGGAAGTTCTTTACTTTGGTGCACAAGAAATTTCCTTTCTAATTTGAAAGTCTAGAAAGGAACTAGTATGAATTTATTTGAAGAGATACAGTCAAACGATAATATTGAAACCCTTGATTTGGAATTCAATGAGAATTCTAAGCCGCCTAAAATAGTAATCGAGAAATTGATTGTTAAAAAGCCATGTGAACAACATTTATCACCACTAGCGCAGTACTTTTTGGCTCCCTTTGTTTTAATCGAATCAAATGGAGTTTTAGATATTCCTATAATGGATCGTATTATCCATGATCAAGTTATGGAAGAAATTGCTCCGCATTTCAATGGGATTTCAAAAATTACAGCTGATGGTCAAGTCATGTTAAGCATGCAAAACGTAATAGAAAGTTCCACAACACAGTTCATAAACTTATTAAATAATGAACTACTAAATCCCATCGTAGCTGATGTTTACGGCACGAGTACTGCGGAATGGGGTGGGGATTTCACGATAAAAGAATATAAAGTGAATCTCGACGCTGTTCAGAAGTTGGTGGAATATGATGTTCATTCGCTGTGGACTTTTTTTAAAGCCTCTTTCATCTCTGCTTCTGGATACTTTGTAGTAATGCCAAGTGAATGGGAATTTGATGAATCATTTAGAGAGAGGACTGCAGTACAGGCTTTTGCTAGTGTGTGTAACTCAATGACGATTACAGTGAATACGGAGACGAATACAATTTCATCAGTTTTAATGGACTGAATTAATAAAAAGCCTACTCCTCATATCTGATATAGAGGAGTAGGCTTTTATCTTTATTCACTTTAACGCGGTGAGTCTGAACTATCTTAACGTTCCCCCATTGGAAAACTGATAAGCAGCGGGTGATATGTCTTCTTTGGTAATTTTCGGGTGGGAGACGAAGTGTAACAAGGTGACAGCTGCCATCACCTATTATTTTTCCAGGCGTTGAATTTCATCCGCCACTACAAATGCAAGGTCGTCGTTTCCAAACATTTGGAGAACATCGAGCATCGTTTCATTGCCGATATGAAGTTCGTCAAATCCATCATCACTTTCTATCACTTCTTTCAAAAGTACATTTATTGACTGTGCCGGGTACGCCCTGTGATATAGAACTTGAGGGTCCAGGTCAAAGTTCGCGCACCATTGAACAAATAGGCGGACCATAAGCGTTTCATCTTCTTTATATTTCTGAATGATTTGCTCATCGATATTTTTAAATTCCATAATCTGATCCTCCGTAGTGAAATTATAATTCTAAGTATATACGATAGAACGACTATCTAAAACGAATGTCGTTTCTGGTTTAAGAATTAAAGATTTTTTATTGCATTCCATTTTGAATATTAAGAGGGTCGCAAGAATACAATGGAAAGCTGCCTGCCATGAAGGCAGCTATTTTCATGTGAAGCAAAGTGTGCTGATATCCGTTAACGATTTATCCTAGGGGAGTAAATTTTATATTGAACTGGCAGTAACAATACCAAAAACTGAATAGTTATCTAAATCAATGTATTCTAACAAAATATAGGTTATAATCCAAATGGAGGGGGAATGGGAAATGATTAAACAATCCATTATAGAAAACGTATTGGAAGCCGCGTTATCCACTGGCGGTGATTTTTCAGAGGTTTTCATAGAAGACAAGTTTGTCAATTCGATAGAGCTGCAGAGCGATAAAGTTGAAAAAAGTATATCGGGGCGTGATTTCGGAATAGGGATCCGTATTTTCTCAGGGCTTCAAAATGTGTATACGTATACTTCTGATTTCACGGAAGAAGGGTTAATTGAAGCGGCAAAGCGTGCTGCTTTAGCAATCAGCGGCGGCGGAAATGGAATTATCCATCCTCTGCAAAAAGAGATTGTTCAACCGATTCATACGATTGCCCAGCTTCCGCAAACCGTTGAGCATGCACGGAAAGTAGCAGTGATGCGAAAAGCGAACGAAATTGCCAAAAGTTATGATGAGCGAATCCGGCAAGTGGGGCTTCGTTATGTTGATGAAGAGCAGCATGTCTTAATTGCAAATTCTGAAGGCAAGTTTGTCGAAGATCAGCGTGTCCATTCCAGACTTGCGATTCAATCGACAGCGATGGATGGCGGAGAAATGCAGAGCGGGTTCTATGGTCCCGGTGCTCATGCCGGTTTTGAATTCATCGAAAATCTGGATTTGCAGCATTACGCAGGCGAGGCATCCCGTATTGCTGTGACGATGCTTGGTGCAGACGAGTGTCCAAGTGGAAAGTTCCCGGTGATTATCGATAACGAATTCGGTGGAGTGATTTTCCATGAAGCGTGCGGACATGGCCTTGAGGCGACTTCAGTGGCAAAGAATAACTCGGTCTTTGCAAATCGAATCGGGGAAAAGGTGGCACCTGATATTGTGACCTATATCGATGATGGGACGCTTCCTAATGAGTGGGGCTCGTTATCGATTGACGATGAAGGAGAGAAAACCCGTAAAAATGTATTGATTGAAAATGGAATCTTAAAAGGCTATATGATTGATAAATTTAACGCACGTCGCATGAATACAGAGGCAACGGGATCTTCTCGTCGTCAGTCGTATCGATTTAACCCTACTTCCAGAATGACAAACACGTATATCGCGCCAGGACAATCGACACCGGAAGAAATCATTTCTTCAACAGAAAATGGAATTTACGCGAAGTATATGGGCGGCGGTCAAGTGAATCCGGCAACTGGGGATTACAACTTTGCCGTTGCTGAAGCCTACTTAGTGAAGGATGGAAAGATTGATCGTCCATTGCGCGGCGCCACGCTGATTGGGAATGGTGCAAAAACGTTACAGATGGTCGATAAAGTCGGCAATAACTTAGCGCATGGAGCTGGAATGTGCGGGTCTGTCAGCGGCAGCCTCCCTGTAAATGTGGGGCAGCCTATGTTGCGTGTTAGTGAAATTACTGTCGGTGGGACAAAGGGGGAGTAACCATGGATATTCAACAATTTCAGGAAGAATTACTCAGTAAAGCACAGGATGCCAAGTTTGAAGAAGCTGAATTTTACTATGAGAAATCGAATTCGTTTCAAGTAAAGATATTTGAAGGTGAAATAGACAGCTATGAAACTTCTGAAGAAGCCGGTGTTGGATTCAGGGGTCTGTACAATGGCAGCATGGGCTATGCATATACGGAAAAAATCGATGAGGATTCTATTTCCTTCTTAATTGAAAGTGCCAAAGCGAATGCCGACGTTTTGGATGAAGATGATGGGACAGATATTTTTGAAGGAAGTGAACACTACTCGGAGCATTCCCGTTACAGTGAGGAGCTTGCAGCTGTTTCAATCCCTGACAAAATCGAGTTCATCAAAGAAGTGGAAAAGAAAACGCTGGCTTACGATTCCAGGATTACTTCGTTGAATTATTGCATGATCCAGGACTTCACGGAGGAGCGGGTGCTTGCCAACAATAAAGGTCTTTCATTACAAGGTAAAACCAATGGTCTCATCATTTTTGTTTCCGCGGTTGCAAAAGATGGGGAAGAGATGAAAACAGGTGCGGGCGTTCGATTGACACGGGATTTCAATTCGTTGAATGCCGAGGAGATTGCTAAAGAAGCTGCGGAAGAAGCGCTTTCTAAGTTGGGAGAGACATCCATCCCGTCACGTAAGTATCCGGTCATTATGCGGCATGATGCGTCTGCCTCATTGTTAGCAGCATTTACACCGATCTTTTCGGCAGAAGAAGCGCAAAAAGAACAGTCCTTGCTGAAAGACAAAGTTGGTGAAGGAATTGGTGCGGAAACCTTCAGCATTGTTGACGATCCATTTCATCCGGAAGCGTTGTTAGGAAAAAACTTCGACGGTGAAGGAGTAGCTACTGAAAAAACGATGATTATATCAAATGGCACCCTTAAAACCCTTCTTCATAATCGGAAAACGGCAAAAAAAGATGGTGTTTCTTCAACTGGCCATGCGAGTAAAGCATCTTATAAAAGCACGTTATCCGTAGCGCCTGACAATTTATACATTGCTCCAGGGGAAGAAAGTCAGGAAGAACTGATCGCCGCTATGGAGGAGGGGGTATTGATTACAGAATTGTCTGGTCTTCACTCAGGAACAAGTACGATATCCGGTGATTTTTCAGTAGCTGCATCAGGGTTCTATATCAAAGATGGAAAAATCTCTTCCCCTGTGAAACAGATGACAATTGCAGGAAACTTCTTTGACTATATGAATGGAATCGAATCGGTGGGAGCTGATTTGAAATTCGTTCCGGGCGGGTATGGTTCACCTTCAGTAAAAGTAAAAGCATTGTCGGTCACCGTGGATTAATAGAAAAAAGTTTAAAGTACAAATGGAAAAAGCAATCAGAATCATTCATGTAATAGGATCCACAGGGCATCCCTTATAGGATGTCTTTTTTGTTATCCATCAACCAAACAAAGCGAATATATCATTTAGTTAGTGACCGATTTAAATAATTTGCGTCTAAGTACATAAGAGAGGTGAAAAGATGTCCAGTTACAAGTGGTTTGATAACTACTTCGATGCCGTATACAGCTATATTCTTCTGCAGGTTAAACACGTTCAGACAGCGGAAGACTTAGCTCAGGAGACATTTATCAAGGTGATCGCAAAAGAACACCAATTCAAAGAGCAATCGTCTGTGAAGACTTGGATTTTCCGTATTGCCTATACGACTGTCATCAGCCATTTTCGTAAGAAACATCCATTGACTCACTTTATTGATCTGCCAAGCAACTGCAATCTTCTCGATATATCCGCAGAAAAGACTGCACTTTTAAATTTTCAGCATAAAGAATTTTACGAGGCACTCGGGAAACTAAAACCAAGTTACCAGCAAGTAATCACGTTACGCAAAGTCCAAGAATTTTCCACTAAAGAGACTGCGGTGATACTAAACTGCACCGAGAGCAAAGTGAAAATGAGCCTGTCCCGTGCGCTGGCAGCATTTAAGGAAGAATTGGAGAAGGGAGGTTTTACAATTGACACACTTGTCCGATGATGACATTACAGAAGAATTGAAATCACTTAGCAAAGCAACAGAACCCTCAAGCGAGCAAAAAAGAAAAGCACGCAGTCGAGTTTTTGAGCATGCCTCACGTAAATCACCCCGCCGGACGCCGAAATGGATTCCCGTTGTCGTGTCAATGATTGTCTTTTTGTCACTTGCTGGCGGTCTTTATGCACTTCTCACTCCATCTGCCACTGAGACACCTGCTGCTGAATCGGACGGAAAAGATGTGACGGAATCCTGGAGGAATGTGTATCTGCTGCAGACCAGCTTTACAAGTCCCAGCAAATACAGCATTGAAGTCACGGACCATTTGCTGATCATTCAGGATGTCTTCATAGACATGGGAGATTCATTGATGGGGAAGGAAGAGGATGATGAAGAACCTGAGAAATACCAGAATGTTTACACAATACCGGAACCTGCATTGCCTGCAGGAGAATTTGATGATTTTAAGATTGAAAGAGAGGGAGACCGCTACACATTGCGTGTAAAGGGAGATAAAGGTTTCACATATCAATTGACTAAAATTGCTCCGCGGAAGTATATAGGAGAAGACGGCGTGGAATTTAATACTCCCTTCTATATCGACGGTGAACCAGAATAAGGTTAAGTGCCAGTGAAAATCTATATGCAATTGTTCTTGATTCACACTGTTTACAGGGGATTCAGAAATCCTAAAGAATGTAAAAACCAGCCGCCTGAAAAATGGCAGCTGGTCTTTTTTGTTATTCAATCAATACTGCTGTAACTCTGACTGCACATAATAATAAAGCAGCTGCAATGTACATTCCAGCGAATCCTCATGTGTGCGTTCAAACGCGTGTGAAGAGTCAATGCCCGGTCCAATCAGTCCGTGAATGATGTCATGTCCTGCTCTGATGGCTGCGGATGCATCAGATCCATAGTACGGATAAATATCGAGCTTGTAGGCAATGTCTCGTTTTTTCGCTAATTCAACGAGTGAGTTGCGCAGTCCCAGGTGGTAAGGGCCGCTTCCGTCTTTTGCACAAATGGACACCGTGTATTCATCTGTAGATTGGCCATCCCCCATTGCACCCATATCGACTGCTAAATACTCGACAGTTTCCTCTGGAATATTGGAATTCCCGCCATAACCGATTTCTTCATTGTTGGAAATTAAGAAATGTGTTGTAACCGGTAAAGTGATTTTCTCTTCATGGAGTTGTTTAATAAGCTGCAGCAAAATCGCGACACTGGCTTTATCATCCAAGTGGCGGGACTTGATAAACCCATTATCACAAATCTCCACACGCGGATCGAGTGATACAAAATCACCGACTTCTATGCCGAGAGCGCGGACTTCCTTCTCGTTCTTCACATTCGCATCAATGCGGACTTCCATATTTACTTGGTTTCGGTCTGCTTTGCCAGCATCTTTGTACACGTGTACAGAAGTTTGGTGCATTAAGATCGTGCCTGTAATCGTTTTGCCTGAAGCCGTATGAATTTGACAGTACTCGCCTTCAATTGAATTGTAGTTATAGCCGCCAATCAAATCGAGTTTCAGTCGTCCATTGCTTTTCACTTCTTTTACCATAGCGCCAAGCGTATCCACGTGGGCCGTCAGCATGCGGTGCTCCTCATTGTTTTTACCAGGCAGTGTGGCAATCAGTCCGCCTTTACGGTTGCGCATCGTTTTCACATTGAACTTTTTCAAATAATCTTCGACAAAAGTGATGACCTCATTTGTATAGCCTGAAGGACTTGGAATCGATACAAGTTGCTGGATCAGTTTTTTTGTTTCAGCCGTATCTGGTTTATATGTCATATGTATGCTCCTTTCAAAATGGTTCGTCACTCTAAGTTTATCGTTTTATAAGAATTGTCACAACTATTGTTGTTGAAATTTAATCATAGCAAGCATTAAATTTGTAACAAGATTTTATATCGTATACGATTGAATCGTGCAAGATATAAAATAAAAGGAGTTTTAACTATGAAACCATTTTACGAAACTACGATTATTAATACAGGCGGCCGGGATGGATCGGTTTATTCACCGGACAATATCTTCAATTTAGATGTAGCCAAACCGGCTGCACTTGGGGGAGATGTGACAACTGCTTCAAATCCTGAACAGTTATTTGCGGCTGGATATAGTGCATGTTTTAACAGCGCACTTGAACTTCAATTAGAAAAAGACCAAGTCGAGTTTGAAAGCAGTGAAGTTATAGCAACTGTTGCGTTGTATCCAGATAAGGAAGACAAAGGCGTGAAGCTCGGGGTCAAACTGGAAGTTTCAATTGAGGGAGTAGAACATGCAGTAGCTTTAGAATATGCACACAAAGCGCACAACTATTGCCCATACTCAAAAGCGATGCGCGGTAATATAGAAGTTGAACTATTTGTTAACTAAGAGGAGGAATTCGAATGGGTTCAATTTATGATTTCGAAGTGAAAAAAGCAAATGGTGAAATGCTGTCGCTAAAGGAATATGAAGGCAAGCCGCTCCTTATTGTCAATACAGCGAGTAAATGCGGGTTTGCACCTCAGTTTGGCGGACTGCAGGAATTATATGAAGAATATAAAGACCAAGGCTTAACAGTTTTAGGCTTTCCTTGCGATCAATTCAACGACCAAGAGTTTGATAATATAGATGAAACTACAGAATTTTGCCAAGTGAATTACGGTGTTACATTTCCCGTATTCGCTAAAGTTGATGTAAATGGGGACCATGCTGATCCCTTATTCACTCATTTAACTTCAGAGAAGAAAGGAATGCTATCAAAAAAGATTAAGTGGAACTTCACTAAGTTTTTAGTGGATCGTGATGGAAAAGTGGTAAATCGATACGCTCCGCAGACGGCTCCTGAGAAATTGGCAGAAGATGTGGAAAAGCTCCTATGATGAAAGATTTCCTTTCACTCGACAAACAGCTTTGTTTCGCTGTCTATGAAACTGCTGGAGAGTTTAACAAATTGTATACGAGTGCTCTAAAATCATTTGGACTGACGTATCCTCAATACTTAGTATTATTAGCATTATGGGAAAAAGATGAAGTGACAATGAAGGAACTGGGGGAGCGGGTAAACCTGGGAACAGGTACTCTGAATCCAATGATTTCACGAATGCAGGAAAATGGCTGGCTTCGTAAACAACGCTCTAAAGAAGACGAGCGGAAAGTATATGTAACCCTTGAAGAAAAAGCCTTCCAGGAGCAACGTGCGATTACAAGACGGGTTGCAGAAGAAGTACAGTTATGCAACATTAGTTTGACAGAATATGAAGAGCTGATGGAGAAGCTGAATGGTCTGCATCGTAAATTGAAGCAACGCTCGACAACTATTGATTTGTAAACTTCATTAAAGATTAATCGACAACGAAATAAGCAGAAACCGAATTTAATCGGTTTCTGCTTGTTTTAATAGCAAAGGTCGACTATAAAATCATCATTAGTATCGATCTATTTAAACTGCCAAGTCATTTCATCAATAAAATAACAGAGCAACCACTGGCCCGAGAATGGATCCGAAAATAGCAGAAAGAGTCATTGCAACAGAACTTAACGACGCTTCCTGTTCACCGTATTCAATCGCTTTGGAAGTTCCGATAGCATGGGTGGCGACACCTAATCCAATTCCACGTCCAAGAGTCGTGTCCAACTTGAAGAATGCGAGGAAATAGTGACTTAGTAGCACACCCGAGATTCCAGCAATGATGACAAAAACGGCTGCCAGTGCTGGAACTCCGCCGATTTGCGTTGCAATTTGCATCGCAATTGGCGTCGTAATCGATTTAGGCAAAATGGATAAGACAAGTTCTTTTGGAAATCCGGCACTTTTCGCAAGCAGCACGCCCGTAACCATCCCTGTCAGACATCCGGCCAAAACGCCAGTCAGAATCGGAAAGATATGACGCTTCAATAATTCTTTTTGTTTATATAAAGGAATCGCCAGCGAGACCACGGCAGGGCCGAGAAGCTTATCAATCCACTGTCCGCCAAACATATACGTTTCATAAGGAATATTAAACAGAACCAGAATGACGATAATGACAATTGTAGTGGTAATGATGGGTACTAAAAATGGTAAGTGGACTTTCATATAAAGCACAGTCATTGCAAAATAGATTGCAATCGTCATGAGTATGAATCCCAATGATAGAAGAATCAGCTGCATTCAGATCCCGCCTTTTTCTTGTCCATCCGCTTTGCGACCGATTGGCTAACAAAACTGGCCATTCCCATCGTTAAAAACGTACTGACAATTGTAATTGGAATTAACAAGCTGCCTTTGCCAGAAAAGAAGTGGCCATAATTCATGACAGCAACAGTTGCAGGGATGAAAAATATAGGCAGAACCGATAAGAGGGCATGCGCTCCTGATTCTATCCATTTCAATTGTAAAAGGTTTGTGCTTAATAATCCCCAAACTAACAATAAACCTATAATGCTGCCCGGAAGCGGGATGTGGAGGAAGTCATGTATCCAGCTTCCCGCTAAGTAAAAACCATATAGTACGGCGACTTGACTCAGCTTAACTATAATTTTCATAGCTTTCGAATTCCTTCTTTCATCAATTTCGAATGAGATTGTGTTGAAGAGTTCAACTAGATGAAGCTCTCGATTCGTTTTTAATCCATTCTTATAGTATATAAAACAGGTTCAATCAAACGCAAAAGACATTGTTTTCAGTGTTTACCAAAAACCTGAGCGTAATCCGTTTCTAAGGAAAACAAGTTACAGCTTAATAAAAATAACTATAAGCACATTTCTTGAATGTCAAATTAGGTCAGTGTAAAATAGAAGTAAGGTTAAAGATAGTCAAAGTCAAATGACACGTGAACTATTAAGGAGGAACATACTATGAGATGCCAACATTGTGAAAAAAACCAAGCAACTATGAATTTAAGGCTGCAAGTGAATCAGCAAGCGATGCAGGTAAATCTATGCAGTTCCTGCTTTCAAGAATTACAAGGTCAACTGAGTGCAGGGAACATACCGTCATTCTCAACTGAATCTTACCAGGCGAATGGGCCAAAACAAACATATACGCAAGTGAGAGAGCCTGAAAGTCACGAGCCGGGATTACTGGACCAGTTAGGCAAAAACTTATCCGATGATGCACAAGAAGGTTTAATAGACCCAGTAATCGGACGCAATCAGGAAATTAAGCGCGTAATCGAAACTCTAAATAGAAGAAACAAAAATAATCCTGTCTTGATTGGAGAACCGGGTGTTGGTAAAACTGCGATTGCTGAAGGGCTTGCAGTGAAAATCCACGAAGGTGATGTGCCAGCGAAATTATTGAACAAAAAAGTATACGTGCTGGATGTTGCATCCCTTGTTACAAATACGGGAATCCGGGGACAATTTGAAGAGCGGATGAAGCAGCTGATTGAGGAATTGGAAACGCGTCAGGATGTTTTATTGTTCGTAGATGAAATTCACTTACTCGTTGGAGCTGGAACAGCCGAAGGGTCTAAGATGGATGCAGGAAATATCTTAAAACCTGCGTTAGCCAGAGGTACGTTACAGCTGATTGGCGCAACAACGCTTAAAGAATACCGACAAATTGAAAAAGATGCTGCCCTTGAACGTCGATTCCAGCCAATCATCGTTAAAGAACCATCTGCAGAAGATACAATTAAAATTTTGAACGGTATTAAAGATCGTTACGAAAACTTCCACAGTGTCAGCTATTCAGACGAAGCGGTACAAGCGTTTGTAACGCTTTCACAGCGCTATATCCAGGACCGTTTTTTACCAGATAAAGCGATTGACTTGATGGATGAGGCGGGCGCACGATTAAATCTGGAACAGACATCCGCTGGAGATTCAGAATCTCTGGAAATGCGCTTGCAAGAAATCGTTCAGCAAAAAGAGCAAGCCGCAGATCAAGAGAATTATGAAAAAGCAGCCAACCTGCGTGCTGAAGAAGTGCAATTAAAGAAAAAGTTAGAGGAAGCAAAACAAAACGGAGAATCCGGGCATACAGAAGTATCTGTTGCGGATATCGAATTGATTGTAGAAGAGAAAACAGGTATTCCAGTGACAAAACTTCAAGCTGCAGAGCAAGCAAAAATGAAAGGACTTGCCGAAAGTCTGGGGAAGAAAATTATTGGCCAGTCTGAAGCGGTTCAAAAAGTCGCAAAAGCAATCCGCCGCAGCCGTGCTGGATTAAAATCCAAGGATCGACCGATCGGATCATTCCTTTTTGTCGGACCAACTGGTGTTGGGAAAACGGAAATTACTAAGGTTTTGGCGGAAGAGTTATTCGGTTCCCGTGATACGTTAATCCGTCTGGACATGAGTGAGTATATGGAGAAGCATGCCACTTCCAAAGTCATCGGGTCACCTCCTGGCTATGTCGGTCATGAAGAAGCTGGTCAATTGACGGAACAAATTCGTAGAAATCCATACTCAATTTTGTTGCTCGATGAAATCGAAAAAGCTCACCCCGATGTGCAAAACATGTTCCTGCAAATTATGGAGGACGGCCGATTGACGGACTCGCATGGCCGTACTGTAAGTTTCAAAGATACAGTCATCATTATGACGAGCAATGCAGGAACAGGCGTTGCTCAAAAAGCAAGTGTCGGCTTCAATCAGACAGAGCATGAGTCTGTAACGATGTTAGAAACCTTAAGTGATTATTTCAAACCAGAGTTTCTAAATCGTTTTGATGCGATTGTTGCATTCAACGAACTATCAGAAGAAGACCTTCTGGAGATTGTAGATTTGATGCTTATGGATCTTCAAAAAACTATTGAAGAAAATGACATCAACCTCTCCATTACTCAAGAAGCAAAGCAAGCACTTGTGAAATTAGGCTATGACAAACGCTTCGGCGCTCGTCCGCTGCGAAGAGTGATTCAAGACAAAATTGAAGATCCTTTGACAGATCTTTTATTGGAAAATGAGACCGTTGGACATGTAAGTGTGGATATTGTCGGGGAAGAAATTGCGGTACAGCGAGCTTAATAGAAAATGATTTAAATATAATAAACGTAGAGGTAATTGACTCTATTTGATTGATAAACCACCCTTTTTGCTTATTAAAAGCATGGGGTGGTTTTTTCACTTTTCACTAGAATCCTCTTGAATCTATGATGAATACTCTGATCTGCGTGGCATATCTTACTATTGTATGGAAATATCTTGAGAGAAGGGTGCATACATGTGGAATCATCTTCTATGAATGAAAAGAACATCTCAGGAAACAGTAAAAATGATCAGCTGGAAGAATTCCGTATCCGGAATTCTGGAAAGCCGCTGACAACAAACCAATCGAAAAAGTTATCAAACGATGAAGACCAATTAAAGGCGGGTATCCGCGGTCCCTCGCTGCGTCAAGACTATGAATTCTTTGAAAAGATGTCGCATTTCGTACATGAGCCGATCCCCGAAAGGAAAGTTCACGCTAGAGGTTACGGAGCGCATGGAGAATTTGAATGTTATCAGTCCATGAAGCAGTTTACGAAAGCCGGTTTTTTACAGGAAGCTGGGAAGAAGACACCGCTTTTCGTCCGGTTCTCAACCGTACAAGGAAGCAGGGGATCGAAGGACACGGCTAGAGATTTACGTTGTAAAGGCGTGAAGTTTTACACAGAAGAAGGAAACTACGACTTGACGACAATTGCGATGCCTGTGTTAATCAACCAGGATGCTATGAAATTTCCGGACGCCTTGCATGCCTACCAGCCGGAGCCTCGAACTGGGATGCCGACTGCTGCAGGCGCACATGATAACTTCTGGGACTATGTAGCAAATAATCAAGAAGCACTCCACATGGTGTTATGGGTTATGTCCGATCGAGGGATCCTGAGAAGCTATCGGATGATGGAATCTTGGTCCATTAATACGTATCTATTTGTCAACGAACAAGAAATCGCAACTTTTGTCCGGTTTGTTTGGAAACCGGTCTTGGGAGTCCATTCGTTATTGCAGGATGAAGCTCAGAAAATTGGAGGAATCGATCCCGATTTCCATCGTCGCGATTTAAGGGAAGCAATAGATCGCGGTGCATTTGCAGAATATGAGTTAGGGGTCCAGCTGATTGCGAAGGAAGATGAATTCAACTATGATTTTGACATCCTCGATCCATCGAAGTTTTGGCCGGAAGAACTGATCCCTGTCCAAATGATAGGGAAAATGACACTGAATCGAAACGTGGATAACGAATTTGCGGAGCTTGAACAAGTTGCGTTTAACCCTGCCAATGTCGTTCCGGGCATTGATTTTTCAAATGATCCAGTCCTTCAAGGAAGACTGATGGCTTATCAGAGTGCACAATACCATAGACTTGGCAGTGCGAATTTCCAGGATTTGCCGATTAACCGTCCGATTTGTCCATTCCATAACAATACACGACAAGGATTTATGAGGTATCGGATCGATGTGGATCAGACGAACTACCATAAGAACTCGCTATCGAATAACACTCCCTATACAACCCCGCCAGAAGAAGGAGGGTATGAATCTTATCCGAAAAAAGTGGAGGGCCATGTCATCCGGGCTCGCAGTAAATCTTTCGATGACTTCTTCACACAGCCCCGGATTTTCTGGAACAGTTTATCACCTGTTGAAAAACAACATACAATTGAAGCGTTGAGTTATCAGCTTGGCAGTTGTAAAAGTGAGTCTGTTCGACAGCAGAACGCAGATATTCTAGTGAATGTAGATGAAGAGATGGCTTATATCGTGGCAGAAAATATAGGTGTCAATCGTCCGAGCGGTTCTCAAGTACCTGTCTCCACCAGCTATCCATCATTGAGTCAGACCACCACTCCTAAATACGCCTATTCACAAAAAGTCGGCGTACTGGTTGGAGATGGTTTTGATACAAATGAAGTTACGAATGTATTGAACACTTTGGAAAAGTACGGTGTGTTCATAGTAATTGTCAGCGAGACGTTAGGGACGGTTACAGGTAATGACGGCACCCAGCTCAAAGTGGATGAAACATTCTTGACGACCAGTCCATATCTCTTCGATTCTCTCTATATTGTTGGAGGAAATCCTAAGAAACAGGAACAATTCAACTACGATGTTAAAGAATATTTAAATGTTGCATACAAACACTATAAACCGATCGGCGTTGCCGCTTCAGGTCAATCTTTCATCAAGAAATCTCAAAAGAATAACTTCGCTGGGGTTGTTTTTGCCGATAACAATCCGAACTTCGGTGAGGAATTCGTTGCAGCAATTGCTCAGCAGCGTTTTTGGGATAGGAAATGAGTTAGGTAGCTAGTCGTTCTGCTAACTCACGTGAATCAGCTTTGAGGCACTTCCTTTTTACACGATTGGTATACCGCTTTTAGAATTAGAAAACGAGTAGATAAAAAGTGTAATGCGTATGAGACTTTATGTTTTTGATGGGTATTTTCATATGGAAACTGCTAAAAGACCGGATCTGAATAGTTAATAGATCCGGTCGTTTTCCGTTATCAGTCCAGTACAAATACCATACTGAAGTGCTCGTGTACTTTGCGGAAACTCACGGAACCTATGAAATGAAGTGCCGGATACTTTTGAAATGAATTCAAATTTTCTATGAAGGCTTGTCGTATACGCAAGAGCTTATGAATAAAATAGACAGACACTATTTTTGTGGAGGGCTGCATTCATGAATTCCCTTTTTGTTTATCTGATTCTAGGTATATCGTTAGCCGCTCCTATTGGGCCAGTTAAAGCAGTTCTATTGAATAAAGGGATTAAAAATGGTTTTTTCCATGCTTGGTTTTTCAGTCTTGGTTCCATAGCTACTGATGTCCTCTATATGAGTTTAGTGTATTTTGGAATAGGAAGATTCATCGAGTCCCCATTTCTGCAAATTATTCTTTGGTCATTCGGGTGCTTCGTTCTTTTATATACAGGTATTGAAAACTTATTTTTCGTAAATGAAACGAACGTGAATTTGAAGACTGGGAAAAGTATTCGACTCCGCCATTCAATCTTAACAGGGTTTTTCATGTCACTGTTTAATCCGCTGACGATACTCTTCTGGGTGGGAATTTATGGTTCTATTCTCGCAAACTCTGCTGGAAGAGCGACTGAATATCAAGTAATAGTAAACAGCTCTGCAATATTGGCTGGAATCATGCTGGTGGACTTTATCATGTCTATTTTATCTAACGGCGCGCGTCAAGTGCTGTCATCAAAAATTTTGAAATATGTCTCGATCATTTCTTCCTTTTCAATGATAGGCTTTGGAATATATTTCGGAATTCAAGCTTTTAAAGCCTTATTTTTATAAATCGTCTTCTACATAAACTTAACAGGAAGAAACAGAAGTCATATTCCATTAAGAAACACCAATCTGCATAAAAAAAAGTAATAAGGAGACTATACCTTAACTGGATGAAATAATTTTAGTTGAGGTGTAGAATGAGTAAAAACTCAAATCATGTCAGCACATGGTGCATTGTTAGTCTGGCATCAATTCCCCTTATTATGACGCTGGGAAATTCCATGCTCATTCCGGTTTTGCCGATATTGGAGGATAAGGTAGGGATTACGGCATTTCAATCAAGCATGATCATCACCAGCTATTCAGTTGCAGCGATTATCCTTATCCCGATAGCAGGTTACTTATCCGATCGTTTTGGCAGAAAGAAAGTGATTTTACCAAGCCTTGTATTGGCATTAGTGGGAGGATTGGTTGCAGGATTTGCTTCTTGGAAATTGGAAGATCCCTACACGATAATAATAATCGGACGTATTCTTCAAGGAATGGGAGCAGCAGGAGCTATGCCGATTGTCTTACCGCTAGTTGGAGATCTTTATCACGATGATGAGGAAAAAACGAGTACTACGCTTGGGATTATTGAAACATCTAATACTTTTGGAAAAGTGTTGAGTCCCATACTGGGTTCCTTATTTGCGGCGATTTTATGGTTTTTGCCATTCTTCTCGATTTCGGTGCTTAGTCTAATTTCCATTATTCTTATTTTCTTCTTTGTCAAGGTGCCGAAAGATGAAGATGAGCCGATAAAGTTTAAAGAATTTCTCAATAATACTAAGAAAGTGTTTAGAGCTGAAGGAAAGTGGCTGTCAGCAGTCTTCCTGAATGGTGTACTGGTAATGCTGATTTTGTTCAGTATGCTGTTCTTCTTATCAGAAAACCTGGAAAAGACGCATGATATTAAAGGCATAAAGAAGGGATTTGTATTAGCTATCCCGCTTCTCATACTCTGTATCGCTTCATTCATTTCTGGCAGAAAAGTCAAGGGGAACTTAAAGACGATTAAAATGCTCATGATTACATGTTTGATCACTATGTCTGTAAGTGTAGTTTTCGTTGGGTTCTCAAGTAACAAGTTGTTTCTGCTGCTAATAGTCACAAGCGTGGTCGGGTTAGCCATTGGTGCATTGCTGCCTGCGCTGGATGCAATCATTACAGATAATATTCAAAAAGACCTCAGAGGCACGGTAACTTCTTTTTACAGTTCCGCACGGTTTATCGGTGTCGCAGCCGGCCCGCCTGTAATGTCAATTGTGATGAAAAACTATTTGAATGTCAGCTATATAGCAGCAGGAGTTTTAGGATTCCTATTGCTGCTAGTGGTCTGGAAATTCATCCAGATTGATAAAATAGGAAAAAATGAGGAAATGATTTAATCCGATTTTAGCTCGACTGGCAGTGGAATACAAAATAGGATAGGATACGGACAGCCTTTGAATTAGATAAGGCTGTCTTTTTGTTTGACTCAATTTACATAAAAGTTGGATTGCATCTATTTATCAATGTTAGAATATTGTATGATCTAATTCGGCAAATACATAGATGTACGAGTAGGGGGAGATGGAATGGAAACTCAGCCGGGACTTAACGTCTATCTGATGACCATTGCGGGAGCAGTATGCTGGGGGCTGATTGGGTTATTCATTTCCCCGTTGTATGCACGAGGGTTCACGGCATGGGATGTCGTAGCGATACGAGGGATCTTCAGTTTTATATTTTTACTAGTAATTATGCTTATTTTTTATCGGGATCAGTTACGCACCCGATTAAAAGATCATTTCTTGTTTGCCAGCGCTGGGATTTTCAGTCTTGCACTGTTTAACTATTTCTATTTCGAAGTTTTTTCACAATCAAGTTTGTCCCTGGCGGTAACGTTATTATATACCGGACCATTATTTGTCACGGTTCTGTCGAGACTTTTTTTCAAAGAGCCATTAACTATGCGGAAAGGATGGGCTCTAGCCTTTGCAATTACAGGCTGCGCCTTTGTCGTTGGACTGCTTCCGCTTGGCTCAGAAAGTATACCTGGCAAGACACTGCTTATGGGAATCCTATCAGGTTTTTGCTATGCACTATATAGCATTTTTACAAAGCCAGTCACTAAACGGTATTCCGCGCTGACAATTACAACATACACGTTTCTCTACACAAGTATTTTCATGCTATTGACGAGTAATATCGTTACTAAAGCCGAAAAATTTCAGCATGCAGATGTTTGGATAGCGTCATTATTGCTGGCATTGGTCTCGACGGTGGCAGCTTATGTGCTTTACACTTCGGGATTGAAATACTTAGAAGCAGGGAAGGCATCCATTTTAGCAACCATTGAACCAATTGTTGCAGTAGTGATGGGGGTCTTGTTCCTTGGAGATCATCTGCGGGGATGGCAAGTGCTTGGGATAGCATTCGTATTGTATTCCGCAATATTAGTAGCGGGACGACGGTACAGAAAAGGGAATAAAGATATATAGAAGTTTGTTTATAATCCTGAGGTGTTCCGTTTGGTTCTGGGGATTTCCTGCTTTGGGATGTGGTGATAGCACATAATTGCAATATATGGAATATTAGGAGCGTCCGGAAAACAACTGCTGCTTAGCTTGGGATTCCAAAAACCGTTTAAAATGAGACTCCCGGATTCCTGATAAATTGGAATCTGGGATCTTTTTAAATTACAAAGAAGCAGACCTAGTAAAGATTGATAATTAAAAATATACATTTGGTTATTCATTACAAGTTTTGGTACAATAGTGTAAACAAATGAATTGTTAGATTCTTCAACAATTGGTTCAAATCGTTAAAGTAAGAAGATGCTAATAATATAAGAAAAAAGTTATCGGGGGAAATCATTTTGGAGGACTATTACGGGGAACTTTGCACGCGTATTTATGAAACCAATAAGTCGATTGCGGGGAAAGAGGAACTTAAGTTTTACCTGTCTTTCATTAAGGATAAAGACATGCAAGTCCTAGAACCGATGTGCGGAAATGGAAGAATGCTTATTCCCCTCTTGGAAAGAGGGATTAATATTGACGGCTTCGATCTTTCTGAAGAAATGCTCGGCTTATGTGAAAGTAAAGCTCGTAATTTAAATCTTAAGGCGAATTTAATTCGTTGTAGACTTGAAGAATTTACGAGCGATAAAAATTATGATCTTATTATAATCCCTTTTGGTTCTTTTTCACTTATGCCCGATGAATTAGTGAAAGACGGCCTTTCTAACATGAGAAATGTCTTGAAAGAAGGAGGAAAGATCCTGCTGACTGTCATGACAAACAAGGGGCCAGTAGAGGAGATATCCGATTGGATTGAAACAAATAGACAAATTATTGGCTCCGATGAAATTATTGAGTATAAGAAAGTGAGTTTTGACCAGAAAAGTAACATGCTTAATACAAAGCTGAAATATCACCTAGTTACAGATGTTCAAGTTAAGAAAGAAGAACTCATGAACTTTCCCGTTCGACTTTATGAAAACGAAGAATTCGAAACTGTATTGCGATCGAATGGTTTTAGGAATTTTATTCGCCATGATGTTGCAAATGGATATGGCTCAGGAAATTCGTTTCAAGTATTTGAGTGTGGAAAATAAATCAGGAAATAATCTTGCAGTACAATCGGAGAACTATTTATAGATGATTAGGCGCTTTGGCGGATCGAATTGAATCGTGAACTAACTTTAATCATTGTTCTAGGTTAAGGCACGCAGTTGAGTCAATCGATAGGAGATGAAAATCATACATAGTAAAAACAAACTCTTACTCATAATTTTCATGGTGTTAGCTTTTTCTGTATCAGCCTGTAAGCAAACTGGACAGCCTCCGGAACGAATCACTCCAGAGAACGCACTGCAGAATATCACCTATTCTTTCAAAAATCCTGACACGGGACAGAAATTCTCTATTATTCATGCGTATCAGCTCTATGAGAATTTTTTTGAAGCTGTGCAAAATCAACCGGATGAACAGCTTTTTAAGTTATTTCAACAGGAAATCATTACACCTGTAAATGAATCCTGTTTTGAAGATGCAAAACTTATGAATTCTGAGGATATATTCGAATTGGTGACTAAAAGGAGCGATTTTGAACGAGTAAAGAATCAAATTGAAAAAATGAATACGGATCAGCTTAATGAGGTATTTGAGGAATCGCTTGTTAAATCCTCAAACGCTCTTCCAACAGATAAAGAAACAACTGTATGTATATTTCCTGAAAATGAAAACTTTCCTTCCGATATGGGGACAATTGGAGCTGGGCAAATCGTCGTCTATTACGAAGGATTTGATAAATACTTTAAATCAGCCATGTCCCATGAATATCATCATAGTGTCTGGCTCGAAAAACATTTGAAGGATAATAAGCCGCTCACAGGATTAGATCATTTAACTTTGGAAGGAGAGGCTGTGATGTTTGAGACTCTCATGTATCCTGATTTAAATAGTATGTACACTTTGATAAATGAAAGTTTTAACAAGGAAGTTTGGAGTAAGATAGAACCCTCCCTGGAGCGTGATGCCGGCCCAGAAATACTGGAAATTATAATGGGCGGCTCAAATGGTATTCCAAATTACTACGGGTACAGCGAAGGATACAAAATAGTCAGATCTTACTTGGATCTGCATCCTGAGATGACAGTGGAGGAATGGACAGCTCAAGAGCCTAAGGAACTATTTGAAGAAGTGAATTACTTAGCGAATTATCGATAGATGTTTTGTTCGTTGTTCATTGGCAGAGCCATGTCGTAACGAAGGGGACTTTTGATTGGATTCACCAATTCGAGCACATATTCAAGAATCGGGGCAGAAAATAGTATAAGAACAGTTGCTTTCCGTTCCGGCGCACGCTTTCCCGAGGGCGTGGCTTGAGCCTCCTCGGTCGCAAAGAGCACGACACTGCGGGGTCTCAAGACTCACGCTGATCCTCCGGGAGTCGGCGCCTGCACTCCAAGCAACGGAAAGTAGTATGTATAAAGCTAATTCCAGAATCGGGCCAGATGCTAGCGGTCAAGATAATGGTAATTTCACTTATCAAAACACTTCCTCGGTTTTTCCAGGAAACACAATGAGCGATTCTAAGCTTATTAAATGATCGCACACTAATTTTCTTAAGAAAGTAGCTGATTATATGAATATAACCTCAATTTCTTCTCAACAAGTAACACCACAATACTTAAAAAATCTTAATACAAAGCCGGAAGCGGAGAGTTCTTCTTTCGTTGTCGAAGAAGCAGTAGTTAATACAAAACCAAAAGATTCTTCTGCCCTTTACAAAGAACTTTCAGCTAAATATGATGTAAGAAATTCAACTTTCGATGAGATGGTGAAAATTTCTACTGCGTTATACGAAGCTGGAGAGATTTCTTTGTTGGATCATTCGTTTCTTACATTCGATTTTGAAAGAGCCGAACATAATTTAAGACGGCTTGACCCAAGTCGAGTTTCAGCTGATTTTAGTCTTTATGAAACACCTACTAACGCTCACGGCCAAAGGGATTGGATTGCAGAATATAAAGCGAGAGCGGAAAAAGATTTCAGTTTCGGAAATTTAATTGGTCACCAACATAGCACAAAGATAAGTAATATTCTAGAGCGACTATCACGTTAAAAAGAGTAGCTATAGCTACTCTTTTTAACGTATGCCCAGCATGAGCATAGTCTATAGGGTGTAGGTCCCGAACTGTGAAGGCAGTAACGCAAGGGTGTCCGTGGCGACGCGGAATCTGAAGGAAGCGATCGGCAAACCTTTGGTCTGAGGAACACGAACTTTATATAGGTCTAAGTGGACATGGATCGATTTTGAAAACCAAGAAGAAGATATGGCATAAAGAGGTGTTAAACAAACGGGGGCAATTCTGGGATAAAGAGTATGCCGTTTAAGGGCCGTTTAGGGTTAAAGCGTAACTTGAAAAATGAATACTTTTGTATTGATGAGGAGGCGTGAAGGTTTGAAAAAACTTTTATTAAGTTTAATTATAATTATGATTATGATTTTTTTATACTCTTATCAATATCCAATAATGAGTAATGAGGAAGCGATAGCCAGCGCTAAAAAATACTTGCAATATCAGGAAGAAGAAAAGAGTAAGTCACTAGAAAAAACGGATTGGAATAATACTCCCTCTGAAAATATCAGTGTATCGTTACATCAAAAGAATGGATTTTGGAATAAACTTACAAATAAAATGGAGTGGGAAGTTACGTTAACCTATCAAAAACAGTATCCAATGGTTCTTATAGACGCCTATACAGGTAAACTTATTGGAGTTTATGGACCGTCAAATTGAGTGAATTCAGGAGTTTAATCAATAAACGATAGCTTTAAGTGAATTAAATTTGTACTTCAATCGGGCCATTTAAAGGAATTTGAAGGGGAGGATTTTATGTATGGAGAAGTGAAGAAAAAAGGCGTTCAAGAAATTGATGGATTTCATATTATGATTATTCTAGGCATTGTAAGTATAACCAGCATCTTGCATCTATCAGATAATATTCAATGGTTTTTGCTAGTAGGGTACGCTTTAGTTATGATCTTTATACAGAAAAAAGTTAATCTGAAACGTTCTTTAGGCTTTATTGCAATTGGTTTTGGGCTTGTCTTATTGAAAATGATTTACATGAAATTAAACATCTGAAAAATAAAATCAGATTATTCTTAAACCGCTAAAGGGCGCGATTCTTGAAAAACTTACGCCCAGCCTTTTTAAAATATTGATTAGGTGATAGAATTATAATAGCAGCTGCATATAGCGGATGGGCGGTTGACACTCCCTTGTGAAAGGGGGTGTTTATATGGTGACATACGAAGCAATGAACATGTTATTCCAATTTGGGATGTTCTTGGCGGCAATGCTAACAGCTATCGCCGCGATAATTGCTCTATCCACCAATAGAAAAAAGTAACCACCCTCCGCTACGACCCAAGTAGATGAGATGGTTACTTTTTTCAGTTCAAACATCTTTTCAACTGGTCAGCCGCACTTCATGCGGATGTCAGCTGCATTGACCGGGTGTTCGCGCACTCGGTCTTTTTTAGTATATCTTTACTCTACCACGTTTATGCCGAAAATACACTTTTTTAAATGATACAAATTAATGTGTTCTGGTAGTGGTGGAATATTCGGGAATCGGGTGCTTTCGTGTGATAAGGACAGTACATCAAACGGGCCATTTTGTGGGGGACGATGTCAATATGCTTTCAAGATAAATCGAAAGGAATTGATTCAAAATGAAAAAGATGAAGTACTTAGCCTTTGCGATAGTCTTAGCTTTAATATCAATTTATCTATACAAGGGCTTCATTTACTATCTGATTCCTTTTAATCCCATTAAGCAGTACGCATCCGAATCCAATGTTGATTTTTACATTACAAAAAATCTCCCCGATGGCGATGGAGTCAATGCAAAGTGCGAAGATGCAAATACTTGTGGCTTAGTTTTGGAATATTTAAGCGATCTAAAATTAAAACCTATAAAAGATAAAAAGGCACAGGCAATGCTTAATTATGAAAATGCAACCTATTATAACGGGGCTTTAAGGTTTAACGAATTAGATATGATATTTATCTCAGACATATCAATCGACACCCCTAATATCCTTCGTATTAGTTCTTCCATAACGGGATTCAAGAATGGTTATTATGAAATTGTGGATTCTAAGTTTGACTATAATTATATCTATGATTTGATTAGCGAAACTAAAAAGTAAGGGTGTCTAAACACATTGCACCAATCGGGCGCAATACTGGAAAAAGGATTTTTGTCCATTATTAATAGGACCATTGAGATAATGAAGCTGAAGGAGTTTTATTATAGCTTTAATTAATTTATAAATCAGGTGGTGAAGCTGTGTTTAAAGTTATCATTTTAACTTTTTTATTAATTTCGATGTACCTTCTTCTTTTAAAAGAAAAACGGGTTGTCAGGGTATTCGTGATCCTTTATTTTACTCTGTTATCTGTCCTGTTTTTAACTGGAATCTCTAAAATTACGGAGGAGTATCATCTATATCAGGGACCGGTTCCTGATGAGGGATTTCGAGCTTTAAGTGACTGGGTAGGCACGTTTTCATATTTCTTCATTGTCCCGGTGTTTGTTGTCGTCGCCTATGTAACGTTTAAAATAGCGAAACGAATAATTCCAAACAATAGAGTACGAATTCCTGTATATCTCTTGTGGCTGATGTTTCTCCTGGCAGTCAGCTTTGTTTCCTTTTTTATCTTTACGCTGATTTTCTATGGTTTTGCCCCTTGATGAATTCTAGGGAGCTGGTGTAAGGGGACCATATACGTTTGGCTATAGCAATACTAAACGTTGGGATATTAGAGTCCAAGAAATTGTCGGAGATAAAGAAGTGGAAAATCAGGCGGTGTCCGTGAGAAAGCGTAAAGAAGGAGATCTTGGGCAACTGCCAGTTGAGGCGGCATTGGATTTGTTAGAAGAGGTGTAAAGAGGAATACTCTATTTACACAAATAAGAAGAGGAGAAGAGCACAAAGCTTTCTCCTCCTAATTTAACAGTTGAAGTTATTGAACCGCATTCTGAACTTTCATTTCAGCGCCTGTGCCAATCTTGTCCAACACGAAAGCATATAGCGACGCAACTTCTTTCAACTGATTGAAGCGTCCGGACTCACCAAAGTGGCCGGCACCCATGTTAGTTTTCATTACGATAATATGATTATCCGTTTTCATTTCTCTTAAACGGGCAACCCATTTAGCGGGTTCCCAATAGCCGACGCGCGGATCGTTTAAACCTGTCGTTACGTACAGATGCGGATAGTCTTTCGCTTCTACATTGTCATATGGGCTGTAGGATTTCATGTAAAAATAAGCTTCCGGCTCACGAGGGTCTCCCCATTCGTCCCACTCGAGTGTAGTTAACGGGATGGAGGTGTCGAGCATCGTAGTAACAACATCGACAAATGGGACTTCCGGAACGATTACTTTAAACAAATCACCTGCCATATTAGCAACTGCTCCTGCAAGCAATCCGCCCGCACTGCCGCCGCGAGCAGCCAGCTGCTCAGAAGTTGTATATCCTTCCTCTATTAAATACTCAGCAGCTGCGATAAAGTCTGTAAATGTGTTTCGCTTATTTTGCATTTTGCCATCTTCGTACCAATGTTTTCCCATTTCAGAACCGCCACGCACTTGTGCAGTGACATAGACAATCCCTTTTTCCAATACTGGAATACGGTATGGACTGAAATACGGGTCACTGTTTGCTCCGTACGAACCATAGGCATACAAGATGATCGGAGCGGGTCCGTTATCGAGAGCCCCTTCTTTATAAACGAGATTCAAGGGAACTCTCACTCCATCTTCTGCAGTAGCCCACAATTGTTTTTGGCGGAAGGCAGAAGGGTCATAGTCACCGCTGACTTGTGCAACTTGCAGACATTGTCTCTCTCCACTTAGCAAATCCAGTCCATAGGTTGTTTCTGGAGTCAGCATCGATTCAAAGCTGAGTAACACTTCAGAAGTGTCGTAGCTTTGATTTGATTTTACTGAAACGGAATAGAGGGGTTCATCCCATTCGATTTGTTCCAAGTGACCATCTTTCAGTTCCCATATTTGGGTCAGTCCGTTTTCGCGGCCTGCAACCAGCAGCTTTTCCTGGAAAGGATACAGTGCCTGGAGATATCGATTCTCGTTATAATCCACGAGAGTTTTACGGGCATTCAGGTCATGGAGTGGACAGTAAAGCAGCTTGAAGTTTTCTGCGTCATCGTTTGTCAATATGAGCAAATCCTTTTCCCAATGTTCCACATCGTATTCGACACCAGCTCTGCGTTCGTCGACTAACTGGTAAGGCGACAGCGGGGAGTCTGCGTCAATAAGACGGATTTCACTCGTTGTTTTCGAGTCGGCATGCACAATGATGAATTTCCCGCTTTGGGATTTATTCATAGAAAGTGTGAATGTCTCGTCATTTTCCTCGTAAATCAGCTCATCTTGACCGATATCGCTGCCTAAACGATGCCGCATCAGCTTACTAGGGCGTTCTGACTCATCGACGGTGATATAAAAAATAGTATCACCGCTTCTGCTCCATTCCACACTGCCGTATATGAACACATCGGGAATCTGATCCGACAGAAGTTCGCCTGTTTCCATGTCTTTGATAAAAACAGTATAGCGATCTGTCCCATCTCGATTTTCTAAATAAGCGAGCAAGCGCTGGTCAGTACTCCATCTCAGCGCAGTGACACTTAAATAATCACTTGTTTCAGCAAGTTCGTTCAGGTCGAGTACGATTTCTTCTGTTGCTGCAGATAGAAGCTCGCGGGTCTCCGCCTTCTTCCGGGCATAGATTGGGTATTGCTGGGTTTTGTCCAAACGGGAATAAGTGAAATACGGTCCATGCTGCACAGGCACAGCAATTTCGGATTCAGGAACGCGATCTACCATACGCTGGTAAATTTCTTCGGTCTCTTCTTTCAACGGCTCCATGATTTCAGTGTAATATCGATTTTCCTCCTCCACATACTCAATGACTTCCGGATTATTGCGGTCCTTTAGCCAATAATAGTCGTCTTGACGTACATCTCCGTGCAACTGTTGAGGATAGGGAATTCGTTTTGCGATAGGCGGTTTCATGTGAGAAAAGCTCCTTCCTTCGTTCTATGAATTAGTTTCGTGATGTACACTGGAAAACCCTTCCTGGCACGAGATTCTTCGATATGGTGCTCATATAAGAATAGCTGAGGATGTTAAATCAAATAGAAAGGTCATGGAACACCTTATGTCTGTTCAATTGGATGTACTGGTTGGCTCTGGATTATGCCTAGTGTAGAATGAGAAAAAACAACTGGAAGGGGTTTTCTGGTTATGGAACCAAAATGGCTCGAATGGGCAAAACAGTTGCAAGCTATTGCGCAGGCCGGCTTAACCTATTCAAAAGATAAATACGACGTGGAACGGTTTGAAATGATCAGAGACATTAGTGTTGAGATGGTGGCACAGCAAACAGAGATCGATGAAACGATTATTAAAATGTTATTTGCGAATGAATCAGGTTACCCTACACCGAAGGTAGACATCCGAGCAGTGGTTTTCAAGGATGATCAGATTTTGATGGTTCAAGAGGAAGCAGACGGTGAATGGGCCTTGCCAGGCGGGTGGGGCGACATTGGGTTATCGCCAAGCGAAGTTGCAGTAAAAGAGGTCAAAGAAGAGTCGGGATTTGACGTAAGGGCAGTTAAAACGATTGGTGTATTCGATAAAAAAATGCATCCCCATCCCTTTTCGGCTTACTGCGTGTACAAACTGTTTATCCAATGTGAAATCATCGGGGGCAAGCCAGAAACAGGAATCGAAACCAGCGCTGTAGAATTTTTCTCTGAAGATACGTTACCGATTTTATCGATAGCGAGAAATACTGAATCCCAGATCAACATCGCTTTCAAACACTTACATAACCGCGATGAACCCGTGTATTTTGACTGATATCTAGATAATAAGTAAATGGGATAGATGTTCGTTAATTTGACGTAGCATGTTGATCTTAGGGACGACATGATCATAAATAACCATAAATGGACTGAGTTGTAAGGATTCTTAATTAGAAATCATTGTGACACCACTTGAATGTAATTCACTTATTATACAACAAACGCTAAGAGCCCATCACTTGTTTCACAGTGATGGGCTCGCTTTAAAATATATGGAATATCCATTGATGGATGACTGAACAATCCCGTTGATTGGAGCAGAAGGCGGCGACTCTGGAGGGATCAGCGAAGGTTGAAGACCCCGCAGAAGCGAAGCGACGAGGAGGCTGAAATCGAGCCCCTCGGAACGCGTCCGCCTGGAGCGCAAATCAACAGTCTCTTATACATAACTAACTTTAATGGACTTTTTCAGTGGCCTTTTCTTCGATAGCGCATTCCTTTTTACATTTCACTATTACCATAGCTGCCGGCTATCCCTTTTCAATCTCGGTTTCATTTACCATTTGGAATCCACAAGTATCCTTTAGTCATATTCGTCCGCAAAACTTCATAGATTTTATATGGAGGCATCTAGTGTTGAGATTAAAGATAAGGCAGGTGGTTCTTTGAACTATCAATCGAATCGTTTGGGACAAATTCCTCCATATTTGTTTGCAGAGATCAATAAGAAGAAAGCAGCCATGATTGAAGCGGGAGTGGATGTAATCGATTTAGGAATTGGGGATCCCGATTTGCCAACACCGCCGCATATTGTTGAGAAATTAGTAGAAGAGATGCAGGATCCTGCGAACTTCAAGTATCCCAGTTTCATAGGATGCCTTGAATATCGGCAATCCATTGCTGATTTCTATTTACGGCAATATGGTGTAGAACTCGATCCCGAAACGGAAGTATTAGCCCTTATCGGCTCGAAAGAAGGGATTGCTCATCTGATTCCAACTTTGATCGATCCCGGGGATACGGTATTGATCCCGGACCCGAGCTATCCCGTCTACAGAATGGCAACGTTGCTTGCAAACGGAAAGTATTATGACATGCCTTTGCTGAAAGAGAATAATTTCGAACCGGATTTCAGTTCAATTCCTCAAGAAGTCATCAAGTGTTCCAAACTGATGTTTTTAAATTACCCTGGTAATCCGACTTCGGCTACTGTTGACATTGAATTCTTTCAAAAGGCAGTCGCGTTTTCTAAAGAACATGGCATCCCGATCGCTCATGATTCTGCCTATAACATGGTGACCTATTCGGACTATACTGCACCAAGCATCCTGCAGGTCGAGGGGTCGAAAAACAGTACGGTTGAATTCGGTTCACTTTCGAAAACCTATAATATGACCGGTTGGAGAATCGGATATGTCGCAGGCAATAAAGATATCATCAAAGCACTTTCTGTCCTTAAAAGTAATACAGATACCGGACAATTTACGCCGATTCAAAAGGCAGCAGCGTACGCTTTAGATGCTGACCAAAGCTGTGTGACGACGCATAATCGGATCTATGAAGAAAGAATGTCGGTTGTATTGGAAGGACTAGCCTCTATCGGGATAAATGTTGACCCGCCAAAAGGAAGTTTCTTCGTCTGGGCACCTGTACCGGAAGGCTATAATTCTACTGAATTCGTGACACACATTTTAGAGGAAACAGGAGTTATCGTAACACCTGGTAATGCCTTTGGGCCAAGTGGAGAGGGGTATTTCCGCATCTCTTTATCGGTTCCGAATACACGATTATTCGAAGCAATCCACCGCATACAAGAAAGTATGTAACAGATACGTAAAATAGAGGGAGGCAATAATTATGGTAAATCGAAAGGGAATTCAAGTAGTTCATCTGAATAAAAAAGGAACGAAAACAATTCAAGGCGGTGACACAAAAAAACTTCTTAACTACATCGACGGGGAGTGGTGCGAATCCTCCTCGGGTAAATTTGTGGACGTGCTGAATCCAGCGAACGGTAAAGTGCTGGGGGAAGTGACGCAGTCTACGGATGAAGACGTAGATCGTGCCGTTCAAGCTGCTAAAAAAGCTCAAAAAGAATGGCGTCTCGTTCCGGCACCTGAGCGTGCGGAATACTTGTACAAAATTGCAGGCCTGTTGAAGGAACGTAAAGAAGAATTATCACAGATTTTGACTAGTGAAATGGGTAAAGTGATTGACGAAGCACGCGGTGAAGTTCAAGAAGCGATTGATATGGCTTATTACATGGCAGGAGAAGGCCGTCGTCTTTTTGGAGATACGGTTCCTTCCGAGCTTCGCAACAAATTCGCGATGAGTGTCCGCGTTCCGATCGGCGTTGCGGGCTTGATCACCCCGTGGAATTTCCCGATTGCCATTGCTTCTTGGAAATCGTTTCCGGCACTTGTTTCAGGGAATGCAGTAGTATGGAAACCTGCAACTGAAACACCCATTATCGCATACGAATTCGCGAAGATTTTTGAAGAAGCAGGATTGCCGAAAGGTCTGCTGAATTTAGTGAATGGTTCCGGAAGAGAAGTAGGGAATGCAATGGTGGAGCACCCGGATATCGATTTGATTTCCTTTACGGGGTCAAACGAAGTCGGAAGTGCCATCAATGCCCGTGCTGGTGAACTGTTGAAACGGACTTCTCTAGAAATGGGAGGTAAAAATGCTGTCATTGTATTGGATGATGCGGATCTCGATCTTGCGGTTGACGGGATTTTATGGGGAGCATTTGGTACAAGCGGCCAGCGATGCACAGCCACTAGCCGAATTATCGTCCATGAGAATGTAAAAGAGGAACTGGAGAATAAGCTTGTAGAACGAATTGGTGAATTGTCTCTTGGCGACGGAGCAGACGAAACGGTAAAAGTAGGTCCGGTTATTAATCGTTCCTCTTTAGGGAAAATTCATGAGTACGTGAAAATCGGTCTCGAAGAGGGAGCTGCCCTTCTTGCTGGGGGAAGTATGGTCACAGATAGCGGACTCGTTACCGGGAATTTCTACGCGCCTACCATTTTCACCAATGTGACGGTTGACATGAGAATTGCCCAAGAGGAGATTTTTGGCCCAGTCGTCTCTATTATCCCTGTAAAAAGCCTGGAAGAAGCGATTGAAGTGAACAATAGTGTGAAATTCGGATTGTCCAGTTCGATATTCACCTCCAATGTTAATCTCGCATTCCAAGCGATGAGGGACCTGGATACTGGAATTGTTTACATCAATGCGGGGACGACGGGAGCAGAAATCCATCTGCCTTTCGGCGGGACAAAAGGGACTGGAAATGGACATAGAGATTCCGGTGTAGCTGCACTTGATGTCTATACAGAATGGAAATCCGTTTATGTGGATTACAGCGGAAAACTTCAAAGAGCGCAAATCGATAACTACTAATTTGTAAAATGGCAGCTGCCAGCAGTATTGACCGGGTTTAACCGTCAGTACTGCTGGCGGCTTTTTGAATTTATCGAACTCAGCTTAGGATAGGTTATGAATCATTCAGATGAACTGGACATTATAAATAAAGATGAAATTGGGATGGCGGTCAATAAAGGAAACGAAGCCTTTGTTGAAAAAGTGAATGCTGCGTTAAAAGAGATGAAAGAAGATGGAACCTATAAAGAAATCTATAAGAAGTGGTTCGGAAAAGACCCGATAGACATATGATGAACTCCTAGGGTGACCCGATGAAATTTGATGGTGACCCTAGGGTTTTTCTTTACGAAGAATAGATAGGGGTGAAAATTTATATGCGGATAGTCGTTTTAGGGACTGGAATGATCGGCACAACTATCGTGAGTGAAATGGCAAAGTTCGAGGGAATTGAATCGGTCACTGCAGTGGATGTGAGGCAAGAAAGTATCGACAAATGTCTCGAAATTGCAGATAATCCAAAAGTTTTTGGGAAGACAGCAACGCTCGCGACTGAAGTAGATTTCATAAAAGTACTTCGTGAAGCGGATGTTGCGGTCGGGTGTCTTCCTCATTCGTTAAGCTTAACTGCAGTAAAAGGCGCAATTGCAGCTAAATGTCATTTGGTAGACCTAGTGGGTTCCATGTTTCAAGAGAAATTAGAATTACACAACGAAGCAACAGCAGCAGGGGTTACGATTATTCCTGGGTGCGGCGTGGCGCCGGGCATTACGAACTTCCTTGCAGCACGAGGAATAGAAATGCTGGATGAAGCGCATGACGCAGTCTTAATATGCGGAGGGATTCCGAGATGGCCGGTTCCGCCGTTATGGTATCAAGTCGTATTTCGGCTCGAGAGTGTTTTAGGGCTGTATACGAAACCTGCTTTTGCGATTAAAAATGGCGAAATTGTCGAGCTGCCCGCACTTTCAGGTCTGGAGTCATTGACGTTCCCTTATCCCGTGGGTGACTGTGAGGCTGTGATTACAGATGCTCACAGCACTGCATTTACGCTAAAAGGAAAAGTGAAAAACTTAACTGAAAAAACGATTCGTTATCCTGGCCATTGGTCCAAGATGAAAGTGCTTGAAGAGTTAGGCTTCCTGGATAAAGAGCCGTTTGAAATGGATGGGGTTACGACAACTCCAGTCAAGCTATCAGAAAAGATTCTTTCGCCAAAAATGATCGGCGGATCCAATGAAGATGTAACGGTGGTGCGAGTGGAAGTGGACGGAATGAAAGATGGAAACTATAAGAAAGTTACATGGGAAATGGTGGATTTGTATGACCATGAACGAAACATCACATCGATGGCTAAAACAACAGCACTTCCGGCTGCGCTCGCTGCCAAATGGATTGCGGAGAGAAAGATACTCGAAACGGGTGTAGTTCCTATTGAAACAGTCATAGTCGAAGATAGATTTGATCCTTTTATAGCAGAACTAAAAGAGCTTGGGATTCACATTGATTTTAAGGAACAGGGTTCCTCTTAAAAGTCCTATAACTTGTTAGAAAGTCAGGAAGGAAGTGGATTAGTGGATGCTGCGATACTAATTGACTCAATACCATCGCTATTAAAAGCAACGATAATGACGCTGTTTTTAAGTTGTATTTCCGTAGTTATTGCATTAGTTATTGGTTTTTCCACGGCTCTTATCCGAATTCTGAAGGTTAAGATCTTAAATGAAATTGCCAGCGTGTATATTTCTATAATTCGAGGCACTCCACTTCTTGTTCAAATATTTGTTATCTATTATGGATTGCCGCAAATCGGGATTTCACTAGATCCTATCTCTTCTGGAATTATGGCGTTAAGCCTGAACGCAGGTGCGTATCTTTCTGAATCATTCCGTGCCTCCATACTCGCTGTTGACAGAGGGCAGATGGAAGCAGCAACTTCAATGGGAATGACGTATGGGCAAGCTATGAGAAGAATCATTCTTCCCCAAAGTCTTCGTATCGCCATTCCGACACTATCCAACTCATTTATCGTTCTTGTTAAAGATACATCGCTCGTATCGGTCATCACCGTTACAGAATTACTGCAGATGTCTAGTTTAATCATTGCAAAAACGTTCGAGCCACTAACGATCTATTTAGTTGCGGCAGCAATTTATTGGATCCTCATTACATTCTTTACTACGATGCTTGATAAATTGGAAAAGCGTTCCTCAAAATATTTAGCGCGGTAATCTCTATACAAAATCTGTGTTCAGGGAGAGAGGATTTTGAAGATCATACGAGTGAAAAATCTGAAGAAAACCTTCGGAAGTAATCCCGTTTTGCGCGGAGTTGATTTAACTGTAGATAAAAGTGAAGTCGTCGTGATTATGGGGCCAAGCGGGTCGGGCAAATCGACTTTCCTGCGTTGCCTGACCTATTTGGAAGAGCCGAATGAGGGACTGATTCAAATCGGTCCCCATGAATTACATACAGGTGGAAAATTGGATCGTAAACGGAAGAAAGAAATTAGGGAAATGAGGAAGAAAACCGGATTTGTGTTTCAATCGTTTAACTTGTTCCCGAATAAGACAGCAATAGAAAACGTCATGGAAGGACCTATGACGATAAATGGAGTTAAAGCAGCCGAAGCAAAAGAATTAGCGGAATCCCTTCTTAATAAGGTGGGTCTTGGAGATCGCTGTGACCATTATCCGGTCCAATTATCAGGAGGACAGCAGCAGCGGGTTGCGATTGCCCGGGCGTTATCTCTTAATCCTACTGTAATGCTTTATGATGAACCAACTTCAGCTTTGGACCCTGAATTGGTTCGAGAAGTGTTACAGGTGATCAAAGAGTTAGCTGAAGAAGGAATGACGATGGTCATCGTCACACATGAGATGAATTTCGCTAGAGATGTGGCGGATCGAGTGATCTTTATGGATGACGGTTATATTGTCGAACAAGGGACACCGCAGGAGATTTTTGATCATCCAAAAGAAGAACGGACAAATCAATTTCCAATGATGACGAAGTGATTGCTAAGGTCTCTGGCCGCAACACGAAAAAGCAGGAGGAGAACAACTCTCTCTCTGCTTTTTTATCTTTGTAATCAGGTTTTTGTCAGCAGAAATGATTCATGTTTGGATGTATATCTTTCAACATATAAAAGTATATTGGAAGACAGAGCACATTATTCGATAGGGAGGGATTTCCAATATTAGTTTTGAGTGCTAAAAGCCAAATGGAACTAGCAGACATGAAAGAAATTTTACAATGTATCGAGGTTGCCTTGAAGGAGTTTTCTGCTTCTGCTACCGATACACCCATTCGAACAATTTTACCGTTTGGCACTGAAAACTCTGGTATCGTGATGCCGTCAGTAGCCGAGGGTCTTAGCTCGATGGGACTCAAATATGTAAACGTCGTACCTTCAAATGTATCTATTGGAAAAAAAGCGATTAACGGTGTGGTTTTACTTTCAGACATTTCTACGGGAGAACCGCTTGCATTGTTAGAAGGCTCCTACTTAACAAGGTTACGGACGGGAGCCTTATCGGGTGTGGCAACTAAGTATTTAGCTCGGGAGGATTCCAAAACATTAGGGATTATCGGCACAGGTGAACAAGCCAAAGGACTGTGTGAAGCGATTCTGGCAGTGAGAGACATTGAAACGATTTATATTCACAATCGAAGTGAAGAAAAGGCGATTGCATTTTCCGATTTTGTCTTCAATAAGTTCAACAAGAAAGTCATCATTTGCCAGGATCCGAATGAAGCAGTTAGAAGGTCAGATATTCTTGTCACCGCTACAACCTCTATGCAGCCTGTCTTTACAGAACCTTTAAAACCAGGAGTCCATATAAATGGAGTCGGTTCTTTCAAACCAACTATGCAAGAATTGCCGACATCCGCCATTTGCGATGCTGCTAAAGTAGTTGTGGAATCCAAAGATTCGGCATTGGAAGAAGCGGGAGATTTAGATGTTCCGATTCAAGCAGGAATGTATTCAAGTGATGCCATCCACGGTGAACTTGGACAAATTATTAGCGGGACTTTAGCTGGCAGAGAAAATGACCAGGAAATCACCGTATTTAAATCAGTCGGCTTAGCCATCGCTGATATTGTCATTGCAAAATACTTTTACGATAAAGCATGCAAACAAAACGCCGGAGTGACTGTTGACCTTACATGAAGTTACGTACGACGAACTACTATTTTAGGGGGAGTACAGGCTATGAAAAAAGCGGATATTATCATTGTCGGCGGGGGAGTTATGGGGTCGAGTACAGCGTATTCACTTCGTAAGAACGGATTTGAAGGAAGCATCGTGGTTTTTGAAAAAGATCCGACATATGAATATTCTTCTACTTCCAGAAGCGCAGGCGGTTTTCGGCAATTATATTCAACCTCTATCAATATCCAACTAAGCCGGTTCAGTTTAGAAGTCTATAAGAACTTTGCAGACGACATGGCGATCGGAGAAGAAAAAGCGGAAATTGACTTTAAACAGCGCGGCTACTTATTTTTATCGACGGATCGAATGCTATCTGCATATGAGAAACAGCTTAAGCTGCAAAATTCACTCGGGGTGCCTTCAGAAATTCTTACAACTGACGATCTGCTGACCATCATCCCGGAGCTCGAAACAGGGGACCTGGCTGGAGGCTTATACTGCAAGGAAGATGGCTATTTGGATCCGTACTCAGTGATGCAGGCATATCGAAAAAATGCCCAGTATTTAGACGTTCACTATATAAATGCTGAAGTTTCGACATTACGAACTGAAAACGGAAAAATGAAAGGCGTTCAATTAGCAGACGGAACGATTTACAATTCACGCATTGTAATTAATTGTGCAGGTGCCTGGGGCGCTGCGTTAAGTGAAAACATGGGGATGCCGTTACCGGTTGTTCCTTTGAAGCGTCAGATGTATGTTTTCGATTCTGAGAAAAGGTTAGAGAAAATGTTACCGCTTACAATTGATCCGACAGGAGTCTATTTCCGTCATGAGATGGATCGGATAGTTGCTGGATTTTCGGATGAAGTGAAGCCGGGCATCGATTTTAAATGGAAACGTTCTTCATTCGATCAATTATGGCCGATTTTAGCACATCGAATACCAAACTTTGAAAGTCTCAAATTGGAAACTGGATGGGCTGGAATGTACGACCATAATACCGTCGATCAAAATGCAATTATCGGAGAACATCCTCTGATGAAAGGGTATTACGTTGCGCTTGGATTCAGCGGTCACGGCATGCAGCAAGCACCAGGTGTGGGTCTTGGATTGGCAGAGCTGATTTGCAAAGGGAAATACGAAACGCTCGATTTGTCACCGCTGAGGGTCGAACGTTTTGCTGAGAATGATTTAGTACTGGAAGATGCAATTGTCTAACAAGAGCTGTTCGAAGTGAGCTAAGAAAACCAAAGGAGATGAATGAATTGAATACGATAATAATGGTTGAATTCGTCTTGTATCTTTTGATCATGCTGGTAGTTGGATTTCTCGTTAGCAGAAGATCTAAAAGTCACGCAGATTTCCTGTTAGGCGGTAAACAATTGCCAGGCTGGGCGTTAGCATTTTCAGAACGTGCCACGGGAGAGTCGGCATGGCTCCTATTAGGATATACCGGTTTTGTCTTCGCCACGGGGTTGTCAGGAGTTTGGGTAGCGGTTGGAATTGCATCAGGTATTATCTTCTCTTGGCTATTCTTAGCAAAACGATTTATGAAAGAAGCTGAGAAGACCGGTACGCTGACTCTGCCTAGTTTTCTAGCGCACCGTTTTGGGAAACACGGAAAAATGATTCTTTGGCTTTCTACTATTCTTATTTTCAGTTTCATGATGTTCTATTTTGGCGCACAAATTGCAGGTGCTGGAAAAACATTATTGGCTGTCTTTAATATCCCGACAAAGGTCGGAGCTATTTTAAGTATTATTGTAGTCGTAATCCTAGCGTATGCAGGGGGCTTCGTAACTGTCGTTTGGACAGACATGATTCAATCGATCATGATGCTCATAACATTGGTGGTACTGCCGATTGTCGCGTTAGTCCAGATTTCAGCAGCGGATTTGTCGATAAGTCAGGCTCTTGTGGCGGCAGGTCCATCAATGGATTCGTGGACAGGCGGGGCCATTGGGTTTTCATTGGGATTATTGCTCTTTAACAACTTTGCCTGGTTCTTTGGTTTCCTAGGGGGCCAGCCGCAATTGAGTGCTCGATTCATGGCGCTTAGAAGTGAGAAGGAAGCAAAACAAGGAAGTTTCGTCGCAATTACTTGGACGATATTGGCTTACAGCGGGGCATTCATGATTGGGATTACCGCACTGACATTATACCAAGGTCAAGTTTTTGCGGATGTTGAAATGATTTTACCCTTTATGATTCTTGACTTAATGCCGCCTTGGATTGCAGGCGTATTACTTGCAGGGATCCTTGCAGCCATCATTTCCACAGCGGATTCACAGTTACTCGTCATTACAAGTTCGGTGAGTGAGGATATTATCCAGCGAGCTATGAATTTGAAGCTGACTGAAAAGAAATTGGTCGCAATCTCCCGCCTGACAATTGTCGCAGCTGGAATAGTGGGCTTAATCATTGCGCTAACCTCGAAGTCACTGGTATTCCTCGTCGTCAGCTGGGCATGGGCTGGAGTAGGATGTACGTTATCGCCTGCGATCATGCTAACGTTCTTCTGGAAACGCTATTCGGGGATCGGTGTAATCGCAACGATTGTCTCAGGATTCGTGAGCACCGTTATTTGGATTTCTACACCGCTTGATGCAATTGCAACTTCTCGTTTCACAACATTCTTTATCGCTTTGGCATTCGGGATTATCTTCAGTCTGCTATTCCCGGATAAAAAAGAAGATCAGGAGACGGCTCCTGCAGAAGCTCCGGAATCATCACAGATATAAGCCAGAGAACTTCACGAGACCTTTCAAATTAACTAAAGACGCAGACGTACTAGTTTGTGTCTTTAGTTTGTACATAACGGAGTTATCAAAATGATAGATTCAGAATTAGAACGTATTACAGACAAGGACTTGGAATATACATGAAGTGAGGGGAAACGCAAAACAAATTCGGCTGTTTGATTTGTACCCGTAACAAGTCGCAAGTGATTTGCGTGAGAGCTTATAGCCTAACTCGGAAGGAGATCGGATTTGGGAAAATTGCTGGAGAAAAATGAATTTGTGAATTTCGTGAAAGATGGAGATAAACTGCTCGTTGGCGGCTTTGGAATGTCTGGAACACCATTGACATTAATCGATGGCATCGCAGCCTCCTCGTTAAAAAACTTAACGATTGTCAGTAATAACTTAGGGGAACCGGGGAAAGGCTTGGGAATTCTTTTGAGAGAGAAGAAATTGGACAAAGCAATTGGCTCTTACTTTACGACCAATCGCGATGCAGTCCAAGCATGGGTCGACGGGGAACTGGAAATTGAATTAATCCCGCAAGGAACGTTAGCAGAAGCTGTAAGGTGCGGCGGTGCAGGAATTGGAGGTTTCTATACGAAAACGGCAGTCGGTACAAAACTATCAGAAGGAAAAGAAGAGAAAGTGATTGATGGGGAACGATTCATATTAGAAAAAGCGATCAAAGGTGACGTTTCATTAATCAAAGCGCATAAAGCAGATTATCTGGGAAATTTAGTGTACGACCATACAGGCAGAAACTTTAATCCGGTAATGGCGACTGCGAGTAAAATCGTCATTGCGGAAGTGGATGAAATCGTTGAAAACGGCGTCCTGCTGCCGTCTGAAATTGTGACTCCTCACGTTTATGTAGATTATATCGTGAAAAGTAATTATGTGAAAAAGGCAGGTGTTTTCGTTGAGTCAGACTGATCGCATAAAAATAGCGAAACGCATTGTCCAAGAGTTGAAACAAGGCCAAGTCGTCAATCTGGGTGTAGGGATTCCGACACTGATCCCAGATTACTTAGGGGAGAAAAAACTCGTTTTACAATCGGAGAATGGGTTGCTTGGAATGGGACCGACTCCCTCTGCAGAAGAAGTGAATATGGATTTGATTAGTGCCAGCAAAGAACCCATCACGATGGAAATCGGAGCTTCATTATTTGATAGCTCAAATTCGTTTGCAATGATTCGAGGCGGCCATATCGATGTTGCGGTCCTGGGTGTATTACAAGTGGATCAGACTGGCGAAATCGCCAATTGGGCGGTACCAGGCCAAACCATTTTGGGCGTAGGAGGGGCAATGGATTTAGTTGCAGGCGCCAATGAAATTATTGTTGCCACAGTACACACTTCTAAAAATGGAGAGCCAAAACTTGTGAAGGAACTGACTTTTCCATCGAGCGGAATACGAAAAGCGGATCTAGTAGTTTCGGAACATGCTGTTTTCAAGTTTGAAGAAGGAACGATGAAGCTTGTTGAGATCTTATCTGATGTAACCATTGAGCAGCTAAAAGAACTAACGGGTGCTGAGTTTGAATACAATTCAGAGATTGCGAATACCTGAGGTGCTGAACCCTTGGGAGACTGAAGGTTTAGTAGACAAGCAGTTCAGCTTTTTGAAAAGATGTTCATTCATCAAAGGGACTCTTAACTTGAAGCAGTAATTATCGAGGAGGATCATCCATGAAACAAATCACAGTTGTCGGTTCCGGTGTGATGGGCAAGGGAATCGCTTATACGTGTGCAGTGTCCGGATTTAACGTCGTTTTGAACGACTTGAACGATGAAATACTTGCTGCAGCAAAAAAGGATATAGAAGGGTTGCTGGATTCAAGTTTTCGCGGGGGCTTTCTAAAAGAGGAAACTTACAACTTCGCGAAAATGAACCTGACATATGAATCCAATTTGGGACTTGCAGCGAAAGACGCAGATCTAGTTATTGAAGCAGTTCTAGAAAAGATTGAATTGAAAATTGAAGTGTTCCAAAAGCTGGACCGTATTTGCAGACCGGAAACAGTGCTTGCTACAAACACTTCGACCATGAGTCCTACTGAAATCGGTGCACAAACATCCCGGCCAAGCAAAGTTGTGGCTATGCATTTCTTTAATCCGGTTCATAAGATGAAATTGATAGAGGTAGTCAAAGGGCTAGAAACATCCGAGGCAACAGTAGAATTTGTCAAAGGCATTGCTGAATCGCTGAAAAAAGAAGCCGTTGAAGTTAATGAATTCCCTGGTTTCGTAACGTCCAGAATGAACTGTTTAATCGGCAATGAGGCGATGAACATGTTGATGGAAGGAGTTGCTTCTGCTGAAGATATCGATAAGGCAATGAAATTAGGATTGAATCATCCCATGGGCCCTTTAGAACTCGCTGATTTAGTCGGTTTGGATACGAGACTTCGAAATATGGAGTACTTATATGCAGCGCTGGGCGAAAAATATCGGCCGTGTCCGCTGATTGTGAACTATGTAAAGGCGGGCCGTCTTGGGAAGAAAAGCGGCAAAGGATTTTATGAATACTCGTAAGGGAGGAAACGATATAACGCTTTACAGTCATGTGCTTATGAAAAAGAAAGATGGCATCATGTGGCTTACTCTGAACCGCCCTGAAATGAGAAATGCATTAGACGCAAAAACGTTATTGGAACTCGATTCCGCAATTTCTGATGCAGAAATGGATAACGAGATACGTGTAATTGTCATTCAAGGTGCAGGAGGAAAATCATTTGCAGCTGGGGCTGATATTCAACAACTCCATGAGCGGGATGCACTCGAAGCGCTTATACCCGGTATGCAGGGGGTATACGCAAAAATTGAAAATTGCTCGAAAGTGACCATTGCTGCTGTAAATGGATTTGCACTCGGGGGCGGCTGTGAATTGGCGCTCGCCTGTGATTTGCGAGTTGTAACAAAACAAGCCAGGTTAGGATTACCGGAACTCAATTTGGGAATCATCCCCGGAGCTGGAGGCACGCAGCGGCTTTCTAGAATTATCGGGAAGGGACGCGCGCTGGATATGATCTTAACGGGAAAAATCATCGATGGGGAAGAAGCCGAACGAATTGGTTTGGCAACCTATTTTGTAGATAAAACAGAACTCATTGAAACCGTTCAAAAAATTGCTTCTGACGTTATGAAAAAAGGTCCCATCGCCGTACAACTTGTAAAATCAGCCGTCCATAAAGGATACGATGTCGATTCTGGAACAGCGATGTGGATTGAAAAACTATCTCAAGCAGTCGTCTTTACGACTGAAGATAAAAAAGAAGGAACTCTTGCATTTTTAGAAAAAAGACAGGCGAATTTCATCAATCGATAAGGGGAGAACTGGCTATGGATTTCAATTTCACGGAAGATATCGATTTTTTAAGAGCAAACGTCAGAAAGTTTGTCCGGGAACAAGTTGAACCGGCAGCGATGGATATTGAAGAAAATGATCACATTCCTGAAAGAATCGTAGATCTATCCAAAGAGATGGGACTTTTCAGTCTCGGAATCCCTGAAGAATATGGAGGGCTTGGACTCGATATGGTCGGGAAATGTGCGATTTATGAAGAACTCGGAAAAACGCATAACGGATTCACGACACTTATCGGTGCTCACACGGGAATCGGTACTGTTGGAATTGTAGACCTGGGAACAGAAGAACAAAAGAAGAAGTACTTGCCGAAGATGGCAACCGGAGAATGGATTGGTGCATTTGGACTGACGGAGCCGAGCGCGGGATCGAATGCGGCAAATTTAAAAACGACAGCTGTTAAAAAAGGTGATAAATACGTCATTAACGGGTCCAAGCACTATATTACGAATGCGGTAGACGGCCATGTTTTTACTGTCATGGCGGTGACGGACAGTTCTAAAGGGGCCAGGGGTATTACATCATTCATCGTTGAAAAGGATACGCCGGGGTTCATCTTGGGATCGGTCGAACAGAAAATGGGGTTAAGAGGATCACACTCTGCAGAATTATTTTTCGATAATATGGAAGTCCCTGCGGAAAACGTTCTGGGTGAAGAAGGTTCAGGCTATATTAATGCATTGAAAATCCTGGCGAACGGCCGGGCAGGATTAGCCGCAAGAAACTTGGGATCTTGTGTTAGATTGCTGGAACACTCCCTTGAATATGCGCATGAGCGAGAACAATTTGGCCAAAAGATTGTCGATATGCAAGCAGTCCAGCATATGCTTGCTGAAATCAGCATGCAAATCGAAGTACTCCGTTCCATGACCTACCGAGTTGCTTGGATGACGGATCAGAACATGCGCGTCGTAAGAGAGGCGGCGATTGCAAAGCTGTTTGCTTCTGAGGTTTATAACAAGGTTGCGGATTTAGCGTTACAAATTCACGGAGGCATTGGATATATGAAAGACTATCCAATTGAACGATACTACCGCGATGCCAGAATCACAAAAATCTATGAAGGCACTTCTGAAATCCAGCGAAATATCATTGCCAGTGAACTGAAACGCGATTATGCGAATAAGGGGCTGTGAATGTTGAGGCATTCTTATATTGTTGAAGCGGTAAGAACTGCAGTCGGCAGAATGGGAGGTTCCCTTAAAGATATCCCAGTAGATCATTTAGCGGAGAAAGTGATTCGTGAATTGATGGAAAGAACGAATACAGATATTAAGGTAGACGAAGTTATTCTGGGTCAGGCAAAGCAGAGTGCAGATACATCTAATTTAGCCCGCCTGGCTGCGTTACGAGCAGAACTGCCTGTCACGGTTCCGGGGTACACGGTTCATCGTCAATGCGGTTCAGGCTTGCAAGCCATCAATAATGCAGACCAGCAAATCCGATTGGGGTTATCAGATGTTGTGATAGCAGGCGGTGCGGAAAGTATGAGTACGGCCCCTTATTACATTCGAAATGCCAGATATGGTTTCGGTGCGGGGAATGGGATGATTTTGGATCCGAACACAGAGAGTCAGCCCTGCTCGCAGCCTGCTGAAGTTTACGGCGCATTAACAATGGGCTATACGGCTGAAAATCTAGCTGAACACTATGCGATTTCACGAGAAGAACAGGATGAATTCGCAATGAGAAGTCAGCTTCTTGCTGAAAACGCCATTCAAGAGGGGCGCTTCAAAGAAGAAATCGTTCCTTTTGAAGTGAAATCAAGAAAAAATAGTTTTCAGTTTGAAGTGGACGAACATCCTAGAAAATCCTCTAAAGAGCAACTGGCAAAACTTCGCGCGGTGTTCAAAGAAGATGGAACAGTCACTGCAGGAAATACAAGCGGCAGAAACGATGCGGCATCCGTCGTACTCATGATGTCAGAAGACAAATTAAACGAATATGGATTAAAGGCAAAAGCGAAAATCATCGCTCAAGCAGTCAGCGGTGTTTCTCCTGAAGTCATGGGGATCGGCCCGGTGACTTCGACAAAGAAAGCATTGGAGCAATGCGGACTCACTATCGAGGAGATCGACTTGATTGAACTGAACGAAGCATTTGCTGCACAAGCGTTATCTGTCATCAAAGGGACTGGCATGGACATTAAAAAAGTGAATGTAAACGGTGGTGCAATAGCTCTGGGGCATCCAATTGGCGCTACAGGGGCAGTACTGATGACGAAGATGCTCCATGAGATGAAGCGCAGAGGCTCGAAATATGGATTGGTGACGCTTTGTATCGGCGGGGGCCAGGGAATTACAACGATCGTTGAAAATTTACAATGACTAGATGAAAGGTGTGGCCGATTGTCTTTGCATGTCATTCAAATACTGCCGATGTATCATCCGGATGGCGAGAAAAAGTTGAGAGAACTTGCTAATGTGAAACAATTCAATGAGTTTGATGAACCAGCGATCATTATGTACTTACAACAAAACACAGTAGATGGAATCATCTTAAGAGCACCTGCGAAAATCACACCAGAACTATTAAATCACTGTGGACATGTGACTGCGATTTCCGGCGCAGGAATCGGTCTCGACAATATCGATGTGGCCTGTGCGACATCTAAAGGAATTAAAGTATTGCATGCACCTAAAATGAATAGCACAGCGACAGCAGAACATGCCATAGCGTTACTATTATCTGTGATGAAAGATATAAATGTTTTTCACTCAGAAATGCAAAAAGGGAACTTTTCATTCAGAGACGGAAGATACACAACAGAATTAGAAGGTAAAACACTTGGATTAATTGGATTTGGATCGATTGCACAAAAAGTGGCGAACATCGCGAAGAATGGCTTTGGAATGCACGTAACCGCCTACGTTCGAACGATTTCGTCAGATAGGCAGCAGCTCGCTGATTCTCTAGGGGTGGAAGTGACGACTTCGATGGAAGAAGTTTTCAAAACAAGTGATGCGGTAAGTCTTCACATACCATTGACCGAACAAACAAGAGAATTGATTGACCAAAAGCTCTTCAATCTTATGAAACCCTCCGCTGTTCTCATCAATACGTCACGAGGCGGTGTCATCCATGAAGCAGATATGGTTGCATCACTTAAAAATAAAACATTTAGCAGAGCTGGGGTAGATGTATTTGCAGTCGAACCGCCATCGGACAATCATCCGTTTTTTGAGATGAAAGAAATTACGATGACTCCTCATATTGGGGGGATCAGTATAGAGGCGGCTAGAAAAACGTCAGTAGTGATTGCAGAGAATTTGATAAAAGCAATCCAAGGCGAGACGTTATCTGTGATTGCTAATGCACAAAGTATTGTTAAAACGAATAAGGGTTAAGTCATTTTTGTAACACCTAGGAGGAAATTATGAAAACATTTAAGATTGCCCTTATCCCGGGAGACGGAATAGGTCCGGAAGTGGTGGCTGAAGGTGTAAAAGTGCTGCAGGCGATTGAACAATTAGATCCGGCAATTTCCTTTTCATTCACTGAATTTCCATGGGGATGTGAGTATTATTTGGAGCACGGGAAAATGATGGCGGATGACGGAATCGAGAAGCTCAAAGGATTTGATGCGATCTATCTGGGAGCAGTAGGTTATCCGGGCGTGCCTGATCATATTTCTCTTTGGGATCTATTGCTTACAATCAGAAAAGAATTTGACCAATATGTAAATCTCCGGCCGATTACGTTATTGAACCCGGCACTTACCCCCTTGAAAAATAAAACGGCAGAGCAAATCGACTTCCTCGTCATTCGGGAAAACAGTGAAGGTGAGTATGCCGGAGCTGGAGACTGGCTTTTTAAAGGAAAGCCAGAAGAAGTCGTCTTACAAACTGGCGTTTTTTCGCGTAAAGGAACGGAGCGTATTATTCGCTACGCCTATGAAGAGGCAAAACGGTCTAACCGGACATTGACAAGTATCAGTAAAGCGAATGCGCTGAACTATTCAATGGTGTTCTGGGATGAAGTATTTGAGGAAGTGGGTAAGGAATATCCGGATGTGCAAACGTATTCGTATCTCGTGGATGCTGCCAGTCTTTACTTTGTGACGGAGCCTGAGCGGTTTGAAGTGGTGGTCACTTCTAATCTTTTTGGAGATATTTTGACAGATATCGGTGCTGCTATTACTGGAGGAATGGGATTGGCAACTGGCGCAAACATTAATCCTGAACGCAGCTATCCCTCCATGTTTGAGCCTGTACATGGTTCAGCGCCAGATATTTCAGGAAAAGGAATCGCGAATCCCATTGCTGCCATTTGGTCAGTCAGTCAAATGATGGACTTCTTTGGGGAAGAAAAGTGGGGGAAGGCGATCTTATCTGTAATTCAAGAAATGCTGCATGAAAAAGAGTCGCTCACCTCAGATTTAGGCGGGGAATCTACAACAACACAACTAGGGGATCGGTTTGTTGAATTACTTGCAGCACGGTCCTCAGAATTGGTCTAGTCCAGGAACAGTTTTCCCAGGAGTTCAACCCAACCTGAAAATGAGTACAGCCCATTCCAATTCGGAATGGGCTGCTCGTTTACACAGTTAAATTAGAATTGTATCTTGCCCATGCAATACACGATTCAATGAACTCAGCTGAACGTCTGTTAAAGGAAGCATAGGTAATCGCACGCCGCCTACTGCGACGCCTTCCAAATTCAATGCAGCTTTCACAGGTGAAGGGTTCGGTGCAGCGAACAGTTCTTTCATAATGGGCAGCATCCGGCGATGCAAGGTGGACGCTTCTCGAATGCGGCCGCTATTGAAATGACTCATCATCGTTTTCATCTCAGGTCCTATAATATGTGCGGATACAGACACGACCCCAGCTCCGCCAATGGATAGGACAGGAAGCGTAAGTCCATCGTCACCGCTATAAAGTGCAAAGTCTGCAGGTGTATGTTCGATGATGTCTGCCATCGCATCCAAGTCGCCGCTCGCTTCTTTGACAGCTACGATATTAGGAATGTCAGCAAGGCGGATAATTGTGTCAGGACTCATATTAACTGAACTGCGGCCCGGTATGTTATAAAGCATAATTGGCAGTGAAGAAGCTTGGGCAATAGTCTTGAAATGCTGATACATTCCTTCTTGGCTCGGCTTGTTGTAATAGGGAGTGACAAGCATGATTCCATCCACTCCAGCGGCTTCAGCCTGCTGCGTCAGCTGGATCGATTCCCTCGTATTATTAGATCCTGTGCCTGCAATGACAGGGAAACGGCCACCTGCAACTTGCACCGTAAATTCAAATAAATTCACTTTTTCTTCGTTTGTTAACGTCGGGGACTCTCCTGTTGTCCCTGCAACCACCAGGGCATCCGATCCGTTTTCAATTAAATGATTGATCAAGTTCCGGGCAGCGGGAAAGTCAATTTCACCTTGCTCGTCAAATGGTGTCACCATAGCAGTAATCAGTTGTCCAAAATTCATCTGTTCTCCATCTCCTTTTGTTTTTGTTCAAAACATAGAGGTGGAAGGCAGTGTATCCTGAAACGCAAAAAGCACCAGCGAGAGAACGCTGCTGCTTGGAAATAATAAATTATTTCTCTGCATCAGATAGCCCTCCATATAGTTTCCTATATGACAGTTCTGCACTTGTTCAGCCCAGAACCAGCTTTGAGATAATGAGAATCTCTCCACTTCGGCAAATCCCCCTTTTCACAAACTTCAGCGGATCTCATCATCCTCAGAGTGTGTACTAATGGTTTTTGCGCCTCTATCCTTACTTCAAAATTTCGAAATAAGTGAATGTTTAATTACATACAGTTTACACTCTATCGAATAAAAATGCAACTATGTTTATGAACTTCTATCGCCGTTGTATTCATTTTTAAATAGTGTGATAACATGAAAATAATTAACTCCTTGTTAAATCACTAAAAACCTGAAAGGAAGTGGTGGACATATGAGAGTCATAGTAGTTGATCATGACTCTGAATGGGATCAGTTGTTTCAAGAAGAAGCCAAAAAAATCAAAGAACTATTTGGTGAAGAGCTTGTAGATATTCATCACATTGGCAGTACTTCTGTTCCTGGATTACAAGCGAAACCAATTCTCGATATGATGCCTGTCGTCCGCGATATCCAGAAAGTTGAATTTAGGAATGAACAGATGGAAGACATGGGATACGAGGCGCTTGGTGAGTTTGGAACACCGAGAAGACGTTATTTTCGTAAGGGCGGCGATGCACGGACCCATCAAGTTCAATTTTATCAAGCAGATGATACGTACAATGTGGATCGGCACTTAGCGGTTAAAAACTTTTTGAGAACCCATCCTGATGAGGCAAGACGATATGGTGAATTAAAGGCAAGCTTGGCTAATAAATATCCAAACGATAGTTCATCTTACGTCGAAGGGAAAAGTTCGTTTATAAAGAATTTAGAAGAGAAAGCATTATCGTGGTATGAAACTGAATGAAGTCACTGGGAGAGGGGATTTTTCCCTTCTTTTTTTATATGTCTAAAAGCTTTCTAACTTTATAACGGATGATACTATAGAGGTAACAAAAATCAAAAGATCGATTCAAAAAAGCAGCAGCCAAAGGAGAGTACTCTATTGATCAAATTAAGAGGCCATCATATTTTTTGCTTGCTTGGGTATCGGGGAATGGGATACTCGGAAGAATATGTTGCAAATATGACGGAAATTCATACTTTATTGCGCGAACAACCAGATACGTTAATTCAAATTATCAAAGGTCCTGACCACTTGTGTGCAAAGTTTCCGGACGACCAGCCATACCATTGTGAAGATAAAGGAATTTTTAGCAGAGATAAAGAAATTGTGAAACGCTTAGGGCTCAAATACAGCGATGTGCTGCCTTGGCGGGAAGTTGAACGGCGGATTCGTGTAAATGTGGAAGCATCCGATATTGCGGTTGTCTGCGAAAGCTGTTCCTGGCGTTCTTATGGCTTTTGTGAACAAGGAGTAGAGCGAGTAATCGAAGCTCAAGGATTGCTGGAAGTGGAACAGAAATAAGCTTTGCCAAAATAGCAGGACCCCTGTCTACTTTTTGATCCTCCGACTCTATATAGAGAGAAAGGGGGATTTTAAAATGACACACTACCTATCTCGATATGCGAAATTCAGTTCGAAAGAAGAAATGGACACCGCAGCACGCAAACATTTGGATATCCACTGGTCCCAGTTGAACAAAACGGATCGAGCCGTTCTTGAAATGATTCGATGCTACTCCGTAAAATATTTAGCCGCGCATTTGAAACATGAAACAATTGAGAAGAAATTGGGGAAGTCCAATTCTACAATACGGCGTACACTTTGTAAGTTGGAGAGACTCCAGATTATTCAACGAATCCAATATGTACGACCTATTATGAGTGGACTTGGTGCTAATATTTATCTGATTTTGCCTGTAAATGAGCAGGGGAAAACGAGCAGTGGAGCAATCTTGAAAGAAGCTGATGGAACAAAGGTTTCGGAGCCGGAAATCGGAAATGAACCTTCTTTCTATAAATCTAAAAATCTTAAAGATCTTATAAAGACGTCTCAGCCTGCGGCAGAAAAGTATCCCACTACATTATTCGGGAAGATGAAATCATTATTGTCGTTCAGCGGGGATGTATCGAAAGCCAGAGAGTTTTTTGGAATCCATAAGTCCCTCTCTGGAAAAATGCTGAAGTTCGATATTCACAAAGGTAAAGAAGAATTATTTGACGATCTATCCTATCAAGCGACTCATATAACGGTCATGGCTGCTAAAACAAAAAACATCCGCAGTATGCCAGGATACTTCAGCGGTGTCTTGAAACAGCTTATTTGTGATGCGCTTTTTAAAGATATTTATAAGGAATACTCGGTTTCCGCGGATGATTTTTATTGTCCGGGCTATTAAATAGTGCTACTTGGCAAGTAAAACCTTCTGAAGGATTTACCGTAAATACAGTATCTAAAACACATCTTTAGAAGAATACAACGACATTTGCAGGTTTGTTTTAAAACTAGGGAGGGTTTCTCATGAAGGAATTGTATATGAAGCAAAAAATGTTCAGTATGAGCGGGAAATTTGCGGTGAAAGATTCTAATGAAAACGATGTATACCGAGTTGAAGGCAGTTTTATGCAAGTTCCCAAAACGTATTCAATTCTAGATATACCAGGACATGAAGTTGCAGTGATCACTAAAAAGATATTCAGTTTCCTGCCGACATTTTTTGTGGAGGTTGCAGGTCAGGAATTGGTGACGATTCAAAAGCAATTCACATTTCTCAAGGCTCGATATACGATTCAAGCAGCAGATATTGAAGTAAGCGGAAATTGGTGGGATATGGATTTTGAAGTGTTGCAGTATGGTGAAGTTGTCGGCCGGGTTGAGAAGAAATGGTTCGAGTTCGGTGACAGTTATCGGATCCAAGTAGTTAACGAAGAGATGGAAACCTTGCTAGTTGCGCTAGTTGTTGCGATTGACTGTGTGCAAGCTGACCAATCCGGTGCAGCAACGGTTATGTAAGAAGCAATTTAGCTATTCAAGGATACCCTGGAATGTGTAAACCCCGGAGCGATTTTCTTATGCACTCTTTGCCTTATTCCACTTTCGATTAACAGGATTAGGCTTTTTATATCTGTATAACCTGCAAACAGATAGGGAATCCTTCATACGAATCAGGAATTGAATGGAGGACTAAAAATGACCCATCATGAAGAAAAGCTGCCTAAGGAATCGTTATCGTATTGGCGTACAAATATAGAGTTCCCTAAGTTTCCGAAGTTGGAACAGGATATGGATGTGGATGCAGTAATTGTAGGAGCAGGTATAACGGGAATCACTTCCGCTTATTTGTTAGCAAATGAGGGCTTGAAAGTGGCTGTCATCGATTCAGATGAAGTATTGAATGGAACCACGGGGCATACGACTGCTAAAATCACCGCTCAGCATGACTTAATTTATGCTGAATTCATTCATAGCCTTGGAAGAGAAAAGGCAGGATTGTATTATCAAGCGAATTCTGAAGCACTGAAGTTTATGAAAGAAACGGTGGACAGGCATTCTATCGAATGTGAATTTAGCCCCGAAGATGCGTACATCTACTCTACTACAGAGAAATACGCGAAGAAGATAGAAAAAGAAGCAGAGGCGTATAAGACGTTAGGAATCGATGGGGAATTGGTGGATTCGATTCCATTTCCTATCGAAATCCAAAATGCACTTGTTATGAAAAACCAAGCCCAGTTTCATCCGACTAAGTACTTGGTTCATCTTATCCAGCACATCACAGATAAGGGCGGTCAGATTTTTGAACAGACAACGGCAGTGAATATAGAAACTGGGGTTAATCCGTCTGTTCTAACGACTGAGGATAAACGCATAACAGCAAAACACGTCCTTATTTGTTCCCATTTTCCTTTTTATGAAGGCACAGGACTTTACTCAACCAGGTTGTATGCAAATCGTTCATACGCTTTAGCCGTTAAGACGAAGAAGGAATTTCCGGGTGGAATTTATATTAGTGCGGATAAACCTGCGCGTTCACTTCGTTCCGTAACTGCAAATGATGAAGAGCTGGTCCTGATTGTGGGAGAAGACCATAAAACGGGCCAAGGGATTGAAACGATGGATCATTATAAGGCTTTGGAGACGTTTGGGGAAGATGTCTTCGAACTGGAAGAAGTGAGATATCGCTGGTCGGCACAAGACTTAGTGTCATTGGATAATTTGCCTTATATCGGTGAGTTAACAGCTGGAAACCCAAATGTCCTGATAGCGACAGGATTCCGAAAATGGGGAATGTCGAATGGAACAGCTGCGGGTTTGTTATTCCGGGATATGGTTCTAGGCAAAGAAAATCCGTATGCAGATCTCTATACACCTTCAAGATTCAATGTCCACCCAAGTGTGAAAAACTTTGTAGTTGAAAATGCAAACGTAGTCGGACAGCTTATTAAAGGAAAGCTTGAAACGCCGAAGACCAAGCCTGAAGACTTATCTAAAGGAGAGGGTGCGGTCATTACATTGGATGGCCATCGAAAAGGCGCCTTTAAAGATGACGAAGGGAAGGTTCACATCGTCGATACAACTTGTACGCATATAGGGTGTGAGGTGGCATGGAATAACGGAGAACGGACCTGGGACTGTCCATGTCACGGCTCCCGGTTTTCGTATACCGGAGAGGTAATTGAGGGGCCGGCTGAAAAACCATTGCAAAAATACGATTATAAAATGATTGATAATCTCACCTAAGAAGATTCAGGATACTGACTGGAGAGAATTGCCGAAGTTGCTGATAATCTTGACTTAGAAGCACAAATACAGTGAATTTTCATGAAAAAATCGAGCAGTAACTTTGCTCGATTTGTAGAATTATTTTTCGGATGAACGAATTCCCATTGCGATAGAAATTCGATTCCAATTGTTAATCTGGTTGATAATTAGAATCAAATCAACATATTGTTTTTCATTAAAATGTAATCGTACTTTTTTGTAAAGGTCATCTGGAACGCGTTTAGCAGAGACTAGCGTCACATGTTCTGTTAGTTCTAACGCTGCCCTTTCAGATTCTGTGTAAAAATCGCAGTCATCCCATGCGCTAATACAAGATATCCTTTGTTCAGCTTCGCCGATTTTACGAGCATCGGCAGTATGCATATTTAAACAGTACGCACATCCGTTAATTTGGGAAGCTCGAATTTTGATGAGCTCCTGCAAACTTTGTTCGATTGCTGTGGTTTTAATATACTTCTCCATTTCTAACATAATTGACATGCCGTCCGGTGCTTGGTCAAAATGAGAAACTCTTGGTTCCATTGCGCAAAACCCCTTTTATCTAAGATACTGCCATTATACCTTGAAGGGATAATAGAGATCTCTAATTTAAACCGGGATATTCATGAAATCTGGCTGAACCAAAAGGTTTATTTGTCCTGATATGCCGATTTCAGTTGATTAGTCTGATGCATTATCCTTGTCTTTGTTTATGTTTCTGATTTTCACAGATGACCATCACTTTTCCTCGTCTTCGAATTATCTTGCACTTTTCACAAATCGGTTTAACTGAAGGACGTACTTTCATATAATTCAACTCCTTTTAATGAAATTATTATTATTCCGGTTCTTAAAAAAGATATTCAACAATTTTTCTTTATATATGAAGTATTATGCCCTTGGAATCCATTAAAATTGCTGGTAACTAATCCCGCAGTTTCTAACGAATATCCCGAATTTGAAAAGCGGCAGTTTCGATGAACATTTAAATTTCTCGGAATTAAGCAGGCAGATCACTTTTTGAAATACACTTGTCTGTTGTATGGAACAATAAAGTTGATTTCCAGCCTTGACTATAGTAATTTTAACCATAGGTTACTAAAAGTAAGCTTGTGAGCGAATTCATAAAACAAGCGATAAGGAGTGTTGAAATTGACTTTAACAACAAAAACATTCAATGGAATACCATTATCCGTATTAGATCTCGCGCCCATCAACGAAGGCGGGAGTCCTACTGAGACTTTTAAAAATAGTGTGGAACTGGCACAGCACGCCGAAGGTTTAGGTTTCAATCGTTACTGGCTGGCAGAGCATCACAATATGCCGGGTGTAGGCAGCTCTGCGACGTCTGTTTTGATTGGTCATATTGCCGGAGCAACAGAGCGTATGCGAGTTGGCTCGGGTGGCGTTATGCTGCCAAACCATGCACCGCTCGTGATTGCTGAACAGTTCGGAACACTTGACGCACTTTACCCTGGACGCATTGACTTAGGGCTGGGCCGAGCACCGGGAAGTGACCAGGCAACAGCATATGCGCTTCGACGGACATTGCATAGCAGCGGGGAAGACTTCCCGCAGCAAGTGGAGGAGTTGCGTTCGTATTTCGATCCGCAGCCAAATGCCCGTGTCCGTGCATTTCCAGGTGAAGGTCAAGACATTCCGATTTGGCTGCTTGGTTCATCAGGCTTTAGCGCTCAGCTTGCTGCGCAGCAAGGTTTGCCTTTTTCGTTCGCCAGCCACTTTGCACCTGCTTATGTGATGCAGGCATTACAGCTGTATCATCAGAACTTCAAACCGTCGAAGCATCTTCAAGATCCATATGCGATGTTAGGAGTCAGTATTGTTGCAGCTGATACAGACGAGCGAGCTCTATGGCTTGCAACTTCTTTCCAACAGCAATTCTTAAGTCTTCACCGTGGCATGCCGACACAATTCAAGCCGCCTTTAGATGATCCGGACGCGGTGTGGTCACCAAGTGAAAAAGTTTCAGCTGCCAATATGCTCGATTCACCAGCAACAATTGTTGGAAGTCCTGAAACGGTGAAACGTAAACTGGAAGCATTTTTGAATCAGACAAAAGCGAATGAATTCATTATCAGTTCGCCTGTATTCCACCAAAAGGATCGCTTGCGTTCGTTTGAAATCATTGCAGATATGATGGATTAACTTCCTGCTATTCTTTTGGCAGATTCGTAATAAGTGAGTTGCTAAATAACAAAAGCCGCCAGCCTCCTTTAAATAACGGAGGGCTGGCGGCTTTTGTTGCTGCTGATTACTAATTTTGAATAAAGTGGGGAACTGGATGTAAACCAAGTGCGATTTTACAAGTGTTATAAAAGTTGAAGTCCTAACAAGTTAGCGATTTTTTCTCGATAGATATCAAATTCTTTAACCGTTTTTAAATTAGCAAGCATCCCCTGGAACGTATATTTTTCAATCGCAGGTTTTTCAAGCTCGCGATTTAGGAAGTCGATGACCCCCGTCAGTCCCTCCTTTTGTTCATCACTAAAATTCATGACTTCAAGCTGTTCGTGCATGTCTTCAAGTAACGACGACACTTTTTCGCTGATAGATAACGTGTCCAATGAATTTTGGGTGAAAATGTTCAATAAATTTCGTTTCATGATGGGCTCTTCTCCTTTTTCAAAAGAGTCAACCATATCGTCAATGCGATTCATAATGAAAGTCGGTACTAGCGCTGCATCAATCTGTAAATCTTGAATTAGGATGGCTACTAAATAACTGCTTCTAATTCCTTCAATTAACATTATAATATCACCGGTATAGTCAGCGATTTTCTCTCCGTAAACTTCTTTCAAGTTATTTTGATACCAAGCCAGCATTTCGAATTGGGTTTTTTCCATAACCTGTCGGAGTTCTTTATTGATCGAAAAGCTTTGTTCGCGCATATACACCATGAAAAAGTCCTTCTGCTGCGTCAGTTGTTCAAATGGAACGCTTAACAGTTTTGTAAGTTTTTCACGGGGAGGTAACTGTTCGTTATCGATTTCGTGAGTTCTGGTTCTCATCTGTTCGAAGTAATATTCAAAAATGGCGATGTGCAGCGCTTCTTTGGAAGGAAAGTAATTGTAGAATGCACCTTTAGAAATGCCGCAATCATTTACAATCTCCTGAATGGATGTATTCGTAAAGCCATTTTCTGCAAATAATTTGATGGCTGACTCAATGATTTCTTTTTGTTTTCGTGCTTTCATCAGTCTCACCTTTTCATCGTGCATATTTTTATGTATTACCATTCAGTTTACCAAGCAGTCACATATTGTCAACATAAGGGTGAGTAGCATTTGTAATTGCTGGTACGCATGACCAAGTAGTCATTCCGATTGTAATTATCATTCTTACAATATAGAAGCTAGACTGGAATGCATTAAATCTTGCATTTGACTGACTGGTCATTTATAGTTTAGTACATCGTGACTGCATGGTCAATGAGAGAAAGAATCATCAATACGGGGAGTGTATGAGTTGAAGAAAATCACCAATTTCGCACTGAACAATAAGTTCGCAGTGTGGATACTGACAATTATGGTTGTAGTTGCTGGATTGTATTCCGGTTTCAATATGAAACAGGAAACGATGCCGACGATTACGTTACCAAATGTAACCGTTCTGACTACCTATCCAGGGGCAGCTCCAGATGAGGTCGCGGAAAAAGTTACGGTTCCAATTGAGCAACGGATTCAAAACTTGAATGGTGTAGAACTGGTTAGCTCTTCTTCTTTAGCTAATGCATCCTCTATTCAAGTTCAATTTGATTTCGATACAGATATGGATAAAGCGACTGAGGAAATAAAAGAAGCCTTGACGTCTCTTTCGTTACCAGATGGTGTTATAGAACCACAAGTTTCACGACTGAGTTTCGATGCACTCCCGGTTCTAACATTGAGTGTAAGTGATAACAAACGGACTGCAGAAGAAATGACGACAGTAGTCGAAAAAGACGTCCTTTCTGAATTAGAAGGTATCGAGGGAGTAGCAGATGTCCAAATTACTGGGCAGCAATTGAAAAAAGTTACTATTGACTTTAAGGATGAAGAGTTAAAGAAATACGGATTATCACAAGATACAATTCAGCAAATCATACAAGGATCAGATATTACATTCCCGTTAGGTTTAACTGATTTTGATGGCAAAGTGAAGAATCTGATCATTGACGGAAATATCGCCAGTGTGGACGATTTGAAAAAATTAAAGATTCCTGCCATGCCGGCTCAAGCAGGTGAAATGAGTCAAGCGCAACAAGGGAATCCAGGTGCACAAACACAGCAAGGGAATCCACAAGCACAAACTCCGGCAGAAATTTCTTCTGTTCAATTAGGAGATTTAGCTGATATTAAAGTAGTAAGTGAAGCTGAATCGATTTCTAGAACGAACGGGGAAGACTCCATCGGGATTCAAATTGTAAAAGCAGCTGACGGCAATACTGTCGAAGTGGTCAACGATGTGAAAGATAAAATTTCTGCTTTTGAAAAAGACTTGGATTTAAAAATCATTACTACGCTGGACCAAGGGGAGCCAATCGAAAGTGCAGTAAGTACGATGCTTAGTAAAGCATTGTTCGGGATCATTTTTGCAGTATTGATTATCTTATTGTTCTTGAGAAGTATTAAAACAACCCTGATTTCCATCATTTCCATTCCATTGTCTTTATTGATGGCAATATTCCTATTACATCAGATGGATATTACGTTAAACCTGTTAACACTAGGGGCTTTGACGGTTGCGATTGGTCGCGTAATCGATGACTCAATCGTCGTTATGGAAAATATCTATCGACGTATGGCACTGCCAGGAGAACAATTACGCGGTAAAGAGTTAATACGCGAAGCGACGCGTCAAATGTTTATCCCAATCTTCTCATCTACAATCGTGACAATCGCCGTATTCTTGCCAATCGGGTTAGTTGGCGGCATGGTTGGACAGATGTTCCTGCCGTTTGCATTAGCGGTCGCATTTGCACTCGCAGCTTCATTAGTTGTGGCTGTGACCATTGTTCCAATGCTTGCTCATTCGTTGTATAAAAAGCAATTGAGTCTAGTTGGAACAAAAGAAGTTAAAGCGGAAAAAGAAAAACCAGGGAAGCTGGCAAACGCATATATTCATGTTCTGGAATGGACATTGAATCATAAGCTGATTACCTTCGGAGGATCTGTAGTCATCCTTGTTCTAAGTTTCTTCTTAGTTCCATTAATAGGCGTTAGCTTCTTGCCTGATGAAGAAGAAAAAATGATCATGGCTACTTATAGTCCGGAAGCGGGCCAAACAAGAGAAGATGTAGAAAAAATTACGATGGATGCAGAGAATTATTTAAGTAAACATGAAGGTGTTACGACTTATCAGTACTCGTTAGGCGGCGGCAGCCCTATGGATGCTATGATGGGAATGGGCGGAAGTAATTCTGCGCTGTTCTTCATTGAGTACGATAAAGACTTTAAAAACTTCGGTGATGAAACATCTAAAGTCATTGACAAGCTAAATAAAGACAATGCCCAAGGCGAGTGGAAGAGTATGGACTTTAGCGGCATGGGCGGCAGCGGCTTACAATTATACGTCTATGGGGATAATAAGGAAGATATCGAGAAAGCAACGGACCAGATCTTGCCTATTTTAGAAGACAACAAGGATTTGGAAAAAGCAGAGTCCAGCCTTACAGAAGCATATGACCAATACAAGCTTGTCGCAAATCAGGAAAAATTGAGCAGCTTGGGATTGACCGCAGCACAAGTTGGCATGAATCTTATGACTCCTGGTGAAGCGCCTGCAATCACTACGGTAAAACAAGATGGAAAAGAGTTAAATGTATATATCGAAGTGAAAGAAGATCAGTATAAAAATATCGATGAGTTGAAAAACAAGGTCATTCAATCACCGCTAGGCATCCCTGTTAAACTTGGAGATGTAATGGATGTCGAAGAAGGTAAAACACCAGACACAATCCAGCGAAGAGATGGCAAAATGTATGCCTCCCTTACGGCTGATGTGACAAGTAAAGATGTCGCAGCGATTTCAAGTTCAGTAGAAAAGAAAATCAGTGACCTGGACTTGCCGAACGGAGTGAAAGTGGACTTCGGAGGTGTCACAGAACAAATCAATGAGTCATTCTCCCAGTTGGGGCTTGCTATGCTAGCAGCAGTAGCGATTGTTTACTTTGTCCTTGTAGTGACATTTGGCGGCGCATTAGCACCACTTGCGATTTTGTTCTCACTGCCATTCACAATCATCGGCAGTTTAGTGGCGCTTTGGATTTCCGGTGAGCCAATAAATGTATCCGCTATGATTGGTGCATTGATGCTGATTGGTATTGTTGTAACGAACGCGATTGTTTTGATCGACCGAGTAATCCATCAAGAGAAGGAAGGCCTTTCAACACGTGAAGCCCTTTTGGAAGCGGGATCCACTCGTCTTCGTCCAATCTTAATGACAGCTCTCGCTACAATCGGTGCGCTTATCCCATTAGCACTTGGTGTTGAAGGCGGCGGTGGCGGACTGATTTCTAAAGGCCTCGGTGTAACAGTTATCGGTGGTCTGACCAGTTCAACACTATTGACACTTGTTATTGTTCCAATTGTTTATGAAACGTTCATGAAACCGCGTAAGAGAAAAGTAAAAGATAACTTTAGGGATTAAAGTACTTTAGTTTAATCACTATCTACAAAAAGGTAACTGGCCCATAGAGGTGAGTTGCCTTTTTGTGTTTCTTGAAGTATAAACGCTCCTTTAGAAAATATAAACTTTATATTTATGACATAAATTGAAAAACAAAATAGTCAATTTGACAAATATAATTGTCAAATTGAAATGTATACGTTACAATTTGATGGAAGAGGTGAAGTCAGTGAAAACACGTTTGAAAGAATTGCGTGCACGGAATGGACTGAATCAGACAGAGCTTGCAAAACGAGCAAAAGTATCGCGGCAGACGATCAGTTTAATCGAGCGGGAGGAATTCATCCCATCTTTGCTGATTGCTGTACGAATTGCGAGGATTTTTAATGAAGCGATTGAAAGTGTTTTTCTATTCGAAGAGGAGGAGATCGAATGAGGTTAGTTATGTATGGGTTACTTGGTGCGGTGGTGGGGTTCATTGGCATGTATCTAATGCTTTCCGTTCAGCTGAACTTTAACTTTTTAACAATTGCATATCCTGTGAATGTGGTTTTAACAACACTAACATTATTGCTGCTTGTGTATGTAGGAGTCAGCATCCTGCAAATGCGTAAAAAAGCAAATTCAACGGTATCAGGTGATGCGGAAGATGAGCGGGATATATGGCTCTATAAAAAGTTTAGTGATACGAACATGATTGTTATTGCCAGTGTTGTATTTGGAATTGCCTCAGTTGCGATTTCAATTATTACGGAACAGGCAACTTGGCTTGAAACGAGTTCAATAATCATAGGGACAGCAGCATTTATTCTTTCACTGGCTGTAACAAGTTTGGTCAATTCGTTTTTTCCTGATCGGAAGCTGCCATCTATTTCTGAAAAAGACTACGGCAAAAAATTGCTGGCGGCATCTGATGAAGGTGAACGCCATGTCATGCTGGAGGGACTCTATCGTTCGTTTAATACGCTAAATACCACACTCATCTTAGGGCTGTTTCTGCTAATATTCTACTCTGTTTTTACAGGTACATCTCAATTGTTCGCCATATTTTTGATAGGTGCTGTGATCATTGGTGCAAATGCCCAATACTATTTACTGATTCGCAATAAATCATGAATTGAAGATGAATGGAACGATAGATTATTTTATATAATGTTTTGCCGACTAAATCACGATACCCCAAACCACGCAGATTGATTACTTGGTTTGGGTGTTTTTTTGTGGAGGGAATATAAATGATTTCTATCGACTTCTTTTTTAATTTTTTTCTTTATTTATATTCAGACAATTTAAAGGCGGTTTGGTACAATATAGAAGAAGTGAATTGTGAGTATCTGCAACTAACGAGCCCATTTAGTATGCAAAATGTTGGTTTGCGCTCCAGACGGAACGTTTTCTATGGGGAGTGGCTTGAGCCGACCAATTAGCGAAGGCATCCGTGCTGGATCTCAAGTCGATTACAAAGACGTACTTCTTCTCGCTGCGCTTTATTCGCAAAAGCCGTTCTTCGATACGTCTTTCGCTGATCCCTTCTGAGTCGGCCGTCTTCCGATTCGAGCAACGTAATGTATTTATATAGAGCGAGGGGAGAGGTAATAAGAAAAGTATTTAGAGCTACGCAAGTTCTCTTAATACTATTGTTTATCGCGATTAATATGGTTAGTTCCTATTCCGTAACGGTGGTGAACATATTAGGAATTATCGGCGTACAGCAGTTTCTTTTAAGTATATATTTTTTTATAAAAGACTTAAAAGACATTCCGCTCAAGATTAATCTCTTAATCGGGACCATTTGCTTGATAAGCAAGTTCCCGCTACCGAATACCGAATACCCAATACCGCAATATGGCCAATGGCAGAGGAAATTCAGAAGAAAAAATTTAGGGAAAGTGGGTTTCTGGGATGAGAAACAAGTGTATGAACTATATTTTAATCTTAAGTATTGTCTGTGTTCTGGGTACATCCTTTATTCCTGGTATTGGAATCAGAATCGAACGCGGATCAACCTTTTTAGGGTTTCCAGCCGATTGGTTGAGCCTATACGAAAATGGAGGATTCAGTTTTTTGTGGCTCGGATTAATTTTTAACATTGCATTTTTTTATTTAATGTTTTGGCTTTTGAATTCAGCTATGATAAGTTTTACAAACTCAAGTAAGAGTCTTGAAAAATGAAAGTATATTAGCCCAATAACAATGGCGTTTCATGAGTGGTATAAACAAAGTATCCAATCATTTCAATGGTCAAATTAAAGAATTCTGTTAAGAGGTGAATTATGAAGTATGTAATATGGTTGTATATTGTAATGGCTATAATGGTAGCTGTGAATTTGATAAGTGAGTTTATTCTAAAAGGAAAGTATTCAGCAATTGCCAGTTGGGTCATAGTCATGCTTTTCCTTTTAGGAGGTGTCCTTTTCGCTAACGCAAGATACTATTTGACGCGAAAGTAAAACACAGCAACTAATTATTATTCCTCGTTTCATCGTGTGTAACTATTCCTAAATAAACTAATTTCAGATTCTTATAGAATGGAGGTTCATAATGATGAAAGCCAGCGCGCAGTTTACCGTATTTTTATTTGCAGTACTCATCGTTGCACAATGGATTTTTAGGTCGAAAATCGATTGGTTAGAAGTCATATTAGTTTCTTTACTTGCATTTCCTTTCCATTATTTATTTGAGTGGATCGATAGGAAAGAAATATGATGAGCTTTTAATTACTGGTCACAGTTCTTGAATAAATCGTGTGATTCAATCGTCTAACGAAAATGGGTTATGAGAGGGGGATTTTATGTGTAGTTTTAGCACATTTAAAGACAAACGTTATTGGATTCTTTTAATACCAGCCATAACTATTTTATTATTGTTAGCATTTTTCACTCCGGAGTATATTCAGCGAAAGCCATTTGTTGGACCAATAATAATATTTGTAAGTGGGGTTTTATTTTGGTCCGCATATCATCTTTGGACATACTTTGGGGACAAAAAGAAGAAGAATCCAAAAGGAGACAATCCAAACTGAGTATCTTCATAAAAGTTCCTTCGGTAATATTAGAAAAGTTCGGTAATATTAGAAAAGATTGTTGCGAACTTCCTAATGGTATTTTGATACACGATTATTATGTAAATAACATTTGGAAATCCGATCAAGGAAAAGGTTATGGAAAACAAGCAATGAAACAAATTGAACTTAAAGCCAGAGAGCTTGGACTGAAAGAAATAGGGCTTCACGTCTTTGGTCATAACAAAGCGGCAAGAGGTTTATATGAAAAACTAGGATATGTTGAAACAAATATAAAAATGGAAAAGTCATTGTAAGTTGTTCTGGAATGGGGATCGTTTGTTTTATACAAAATCCCATCTATCTCGCAAACTGGCCGGATTTTCAGAAGACTATTATAAGAATTTCTTTCGTGTTAGGAGAACTCATATGAGTCCAAGTGAACTGATCTACTTTTTTGTGGTTGGCGTTGCAATAGTCATTGCGATAACAATTCTTTGGTTTATTTTTAGGAAGAAAAGGAGAGTAGCAATTGCGTTTACGATCATTCTAGTCTTAGGATTTATTGGATACGTTCTTTATTTTCCTGCGTTGAAAACGAATAAGCATTCTGAGGCGTATGGAATCGTAAGTGATTATCTTGATGAAAACTACCCCGATAGAGTATTCACGATTAGACAGGAACATTATGAAGCCGGTCTTACGGTTGGTAATTTCGATGTGAATGATATAGAGACACCAACAATAGGTGTTACCTTACGGGTTAATGGTGATGAAGTAACAGAAATAGGAACTTGGTCAAATCTCGAATATCCTTCACAGCATGAACTTTGGCGTGAACTTCAATCATTTTACGAAAGTCCATATTCGTTAAATAAAGACCTTGCTGAAATAATTAAAATAGATGAATGGATTAATGGTGAGCTGACAGCCTTTGCATTAACTATTGATGATAAGCCTGCCATTGCTCTATTTAATTACTCAAGAGCAGGTTATGGATTGTTGGAATTACAGGAAGGAGAGCGTGAAGGGTACGTTATTCTTGAAAAAGAGGGTTATGTATTTATCTATGCGGATGAACGCTATTCAGGAAAAACAGTCTCAGCAAATTTGGGGAATAGTAAGGAATCCACTTTCAATGTCGAGCAGCAAAAAGGACAATTAATCATCGAGAAACAAAAGTAATAAATATCTTGCTAGTTGGTAATCGTGGGCAATTACTAAATAAGTGATCTCTCTATATCGCAATCGGGCCATTTAACGCAATTAGTGAAGGAGATTTAACTAATAAAATGAACAATATTTATATAACGGATATTGATGAAACCAATGAATGTATGGTTAGAAATATAAGAGTCAAACCGGGACAAGAGAAATATATTGAACCAGTAGAGGAATGTCTAGCCGAAGCCAAAGAAATTCAACAATGGCATCCAGTAGCTATATATAGTGAAGAAGATATTATTGGCTTTGCTATGTACGGTTCTTTCGGTCCAAATAAAGATACTTGGATTGATCGGATAATAATAGATGAAAAGTTTCAGGGTAAAGGATTAGGCAAAAAAGCCATGTTAAAGCTTATTGATATCGTCAGAAAAGAGTATGAAATAAAAGTGATATATTTGAGTATCGTTGAGGAGAATAAAGTAGCTTATCATTTATACAAAGATATTGGCTTTGTGTTTATGAATGAAAAAGATCCAAATGGAGAACTGATATTTAAATATACGATTCAATAATCAAGGGTGCGATTGATGCAATAATTAATCGTGCCCATACCAAAATCGGACCATTATTTAGCATGCAAATTGTTGCTTTGCGCTCCAGACGGAACGCTTTCCGAGGGGCGTGGCTTGAGCCTCCTCAGTCGCAAAAAAACGCTCCCTGCGGGGTCTCAAGGCGCACGCTGATCCCTTCGGAGTCGTCCATCTTCCGCTCCAAGCAACGGAGTGTAGTTATTATAAAGCATACATTCAAGAATCAGGCCATGATTAAGGAATTATACTTTTGATTCTGCTAGGGGTGTTTTTTTGGAGGAAATCAGATCATATAATAATTTGCAATACTTAACGAGCTCGTTAATTAAGTTAATTATCTTGGTAGCTGTTATCGCATTAATTGTGCTAGCCATTCGGAAATTATCAAAAAGGTCAAAAAGAATGGACGGAACTACAACAAGTATAATAATCGCTTTAGTGATTGTGGCAGGGATTTGGTTTGCTCTAGGTATTCTAGGAGTAAATGGATTCTATTTAGTTCCAAGGTTAATTGAATGGGCTACGATGTTTATTCTTCCGTGGGTGGCATTATATTGGCTAGTAAGACTTATTAAGGCTCTAGAAAAGAAGTGAAATTACTCCAGAATTGAGGGCGATTGCTTTACAAGTAAGCACGCCAATACCGTAATAGGGCCATTATCAAATGTTGCTTTGCGTTCCTGCGCACGCTTTCCTGAGGGCGTGGCTTGAGTCTCCTCGGTCGCAAAGGTCGCGACACTGCGGGGTCTCAAGACTCACGCTGATCCTACAGGAGTCGGCGCCTGCACTCCAAGCAACGAAGAGTACTACTAAAAAAGTATCTTAAACAATAGGGCCAGATTGATAAAGACCTACACCCAAAAAGGGGCGATGATATGACGCACAAAACTGCTAGTGAATGGTTGGGAAATCAAGGGTTATCTCATACTGAAATTGATTTTATTGAGACAATACTAACTTATACATCTACTGCTAAAATGCTTGGTAATAAATTGACAGAGATTAATCAAACAGTTCACAAGTCATTCCCTGATAAAAAAGTCGAAATTGATCCGAATTTAACATTTATGCAATTTGAAAGTTTACTACGTAAGAATGGAATATTTATTGATGTAAATGACCTGTTGAATAGATATAAAACACAAGGCCTTTGTTCGGAACTATGCAATCAATTATTATACAATCAGTTAAAAAAACAGTAAATCCAGTAACGGGCGCTTTAATCAAGCAATCGTATGCCGGAATCGGACCATTTTGTTAGGTAGCTACTGAGGAAATCAGTTGGGAGAGAATACTATGAAAAAGAGTATTGTTGCGGGTCTACTGGTATTAATTTTAGGTATTAGTTTTTATTTGTATCTAGAAAACAATAAAATAACGACTTTTGGCGAAGCTTTTAAAAATGGATTTGATCATAAATCCATTAATGAAATAACAGTTGAAGACCGTCAATTTCCTGATAAAGAATTCAATTTGACTGAGGCGCAGCTAATGAATATTGTCGATGAATCAAGTGAAATGAAGATTAGAAAGGTTAAGTCTACACCAATGATGAGTTATGAAGTCAAAATACTTTATGACGATAAGGGAATTGAGAAAACAACAGGATTCGTTCTAGGTTACAATAATGTTTTGCAAATGATTGATGGTCATTTTTATGAAATAACAAGTCCCAATACTTTGTCTGAAGAAATTAGAAAAGAACTAAATGGCATGAAATAAACACCACTGCTAACGGGGGCGATTACTTGATAAGTAAAAGCCCCAATACCGAAACAGGGCCATTTTATGGAGAAACGTATTGTCTCATTCATTATGTAAATAATTAGACAGAAAATGTGTTTGGAAAATTGGAGTGGGGAATTTGAAAAAAAGATTAGCAATTCATATGTCTTTGTTATTTGCGAGTCTAATCTTTGGTGTAATTACCAAGTACTTAGATTCCGTTCCTTACTTTGGTGATGTATTTACCAGATTGGGCATTTGGGTATTTATCGGGACATTAATAGCGGCATATAGTAAAACTCCAATTCGAGCGGGCATTCATACAATGATTTTCTTTCTAGGAATGTTTAGTGGTTATTACGTATACTCTGCGATGTTGTTTGGTGTTTTTTCGACAAGTTATATTTTATACTGGGGCCTTATAGCCTTAGCTTCCCCTTTTTTAGCGGCTATTGTATGGTTCGCTAAAAATAACAGTCGCTCAGCTTTTATTTTACCTGCATTTCCCATGGGATTGATGTTAAGTCTTTCAGTGGGGATGGGAATATTCTATGTGTATCTGAATTATATTACAGAACTAATTATGTATTGCGTTTTATGTATAATTTTTTATAAAGAGCCGAAGCAGATGATTTTGATAATATTTTTTTCTGTTTTACTGACTTTTATTATTAAACAATCACCATTGTCATGGTACACCGCGTTTTAATTGTTATTGATGAATTAGGGTATCACTTCAAACGATCCAAATTATTCAAGATATGAAGTATCTTAAAATAAATAAGGGGGAACACATGAAATATGCCGGTCAATACTTAATAGCCTCAATGCTTTTAGCTTTTTCAACGTTTATAGCATGGTATGAAGGGAGTGCAATTAGGGAAGTCCCGTGGGAGTGGAAGCACACTGCATTATTTTCAAAAGTATTTAATGGACAGATTACAAATAACTCCGATATATCACAATTAGACTATTTTATCTATGCAGCAAAATTTCATCCTGTGTATCCTATATTAATTCTATTTAGCTTATCTTATATCGCAACTTTAAGCGGTTACTTATTACTTAAAAATAACATCAAAAGATTAACAGTCTTTCTTTCTGCAATTAGTATAATCCAAGTTTTATTAGGTTTAACAATATATAGTTCACCAACAGTAGGAGGGAAATATTTCATCTTTGCTTTTCTTTTTAATGGGTTAATCAATCTATCTCTTGCTATTGTGTTCTTTTTAAGGATGCTAAAAGGTACTAAGAATAAAGGGAATTTTATATTTTTTACCTAACAAGGCTTAATCGGATAGCTTTGGGCCGATTGTGGAAAATTGTGTTTTAATTTGAAACTTCCACCAATAAATATCGTCAAATTTATGTATGGAAAATTGTTGTAGAATTCGTAACCTTTGAAAGGGCGGGACTAGAAATGATTAAAAAAGCTATAATTTCAGGAGTATTATTCAGTTCGATTTTTTTAGTTGGGTGTAATGGAGAGCCCGAAGTGGTAGTACTAGAGGATTCAGAAAACGAGGAAAATGATGCGGATTTATCATCAGAATTGAATTTAGTTTCAGAGTTGAAAAGTGAAGTAATAACATCTATTACAGAGCAAACGGAACTGGATAAAGAATCAATAGCAATAATGGTGGATGGTAATGTTAAAGATATGACTGTATCAGTAAGTTACCCGAAGGATGTAAAAGTAGATGAAACAATGATTCAACAAGCAGTGGAGGATTCTATAAAGAAAGTTTCCGAAGCAGAAAACGCAACAATTAGCGAAGAAGATATAACAATAAAAATCGAGAAGTATTAATAGGAAACTTAAGAAATCGGGGGCGTTTGCGGGATAAAAGTTGTTCAAGAATCGGGCCATTTTGAAGCACACCAAAGAAAATTTAAGGAGTGGTGAAATGGGTAGAGATAATGAAACTCCTGAAGAAAGACGTGAAAGATTAAGGCAGAAGGAATTAAAGCATCCCGCAAGCAGTATTCACGGAAGCGTACTTTCGGATTTAGTAGGTGGCTTAGGTTGGAAAGGCACTGGACTTATGATTCTTTTATTGATAATTGGATTTATAATATACGCCACCTTCTTTCGTTAAACGGGGGCGATTTTTGGTAATACACCCTTAGTTGATTGGAGTGCAAGCCGTCGACTCCGAGAGGATTAGCGTGCGCTTGAGACCCTGGACGGAGCGAAGCGAAGGAAGCGGCTCAAGCCACGCCCTCCGGAAAGCGTACGGTTGGAATGCAAATCAACGTGCTTAACATTATTTCAGATATGGGTGCGATTGCTGCCTAAGTAATCGCGCTAATAACGCAAACGGGCCAGTTAAAAATATGTAGAGGAGTAATTAAATTGAAAAAGTATTATGCCTTTCACTCTTTAATCGTTGTAATTTTCATTATCGTACTGCTTTACAGTCTCATGAATAAAATGTTTATTCCCGTTTTAATTACAGCAATAATCGGGATATTTTTGATGCTTTTAAATCACAAGAAAAATCATCCTCACAGCAAATCTGGATATGCTAGAATGAGCAAAAATTGATAAAAGAACTCTTAATACTTTTCATAAACGGATGCAATTCTGGAACAAGGATTTACGCCTGAAAAACAATTGAGCGAGAAAAGAGCAGAAGAGGTGAAATGATTTTGTTAAGAAGATATTTAAGTATCATTTCATTGTCATTGTTTTCTTTATTTATTATTTTTGCCTTTATTGCACCAATTGTAGTGAATGGAACTTCAGAAATTGGAGATGTTGTGGTTATTTCATTAATAATAACTTCATTCCTAACTGCACTTTTTAGCCGAAAAGGTAAGTTAAGGATCTTTGCTTTAATTGTTTCTTCGATTCCGGTACTTTTTCTGCTAGGCTTGGTTTTACTCCCGATAATATATTTCTTAGAACAATAATCAAGAGCTTTAACCATGCAACATTGTCCTAGAATAGACCCATTATATTATGCCGGAAAAGGAGTGTTGGTATTGCGAAAATGTCAAAATTGTAATATGCCTTTCAGCTGGAGTAAAGTTTACAAAGCATTTTTAGGCTGGGTCTACAAACCAGTTACATGTGATAATTGCGGTGCAGAACATAAATTGACTTTTGAAGGCAGGTTGCTTTTTGTATCGCTTACTGGCTTGCCAATGCTTCTTTTTGTCATTTTCTTTTCACCTTTCACTAACCATTTGGCTACGCTGGGTGCAGGACTCGCCATACTGAGTATTGGCTCTTTGTTCGTACCGTATTTTGTTAAATTCAAAGTTGCTTGAACGAGTTGTATTTACTGATGACGGCAATTCTCTAAAGATACTTTTTTTAACAATCCTGGACGTTTATTAGTTCCTGCACACTTAGTTGATTGGAGTGCAAGCGTAGGATTATCGTGAGCCTTGAGCCCCTCGTGTTAAAGCTGCCTTAATTTCTTGTGAAGTTCTCAGAAATACGTCCAATCCACGACCTTCTGAAACCATACGCTGTAACGTACATCAACGTGCTTAGCTCTACTCCAGATATAGACTATACTGGGATCATGCAAATTAGCTGGAGGTAATCAGATTAACGAATATATCAAAAAGAAGTACTTAAGGGAGAGAAATGGAATTGAAGAAGTTTCAAATAGCAGTAGATGGCCATACATTTCATGGGTGTGAACTTGGTGATAACAGCCGTCCTTCACTTGTTTGTCTGCACGGAATGACAGGTGATTTAAATAGTTTTTCTGGGCTCAATGAATACTTAATAAATGATTTTCATCTTATTCTAATAGATAACCCGGGACACGGGGAAACTGAGTCGCTTCATCGGGCTGAGGACTATATGTTTTCCTCTTTAGCAAAAAGGATGTATCAAGTGATACAGCAGATTACGAATCAACCTTTTTACATGATGGGGCATTCATGGGGGGCAGACATTTGCCTGCATGCAGCAAAAATGTATCCCGATAAGGTTAGTGGCGTTATTTTATTAGACGGAGGATTTGCTTTTCCTGAGCATGTTGACGGACTGACAGAGGAAACAGCCTTGATTGATTGGAAAGAATACGTGGAGTCCAGTATTTATGGATCTTGGGATGAAGTGGTCAAAGAATACCAAAGTTACACAACAAAGCAATGGAATACCAATCTCGATCCCTTAATAGCCTCCAGTTTTAAAAAAGTTAACGATACCTATGTATTTAAGGCTGACGTCTTCAGTATCTTAGCGATTATTAAGGCATTCTATAAAGAGCCTTGTTCGACTGCTTTTAATAGCATTCAGTGTCCTGTTTTATTACTTCATGCCGCAATTGAACCTGCAGATTCAGCTCGCAAAATAGGAGTACAGGAAATTAAAAAAGGCGTTGACGTATTAAAGGTAATTGGAATAGAAAATACTCAGCACCATCTTCATTGGGACAATCCGGAAGAAGTAAGCGTCCAATAAAGAACACCTGGTTTCTTAGAAAACAAAATGCCCTTCCGATTTTTTTTGGAAGGGCATTTTGTTCATTTTCTTTTCTGGATATAACAGTCCTTAGGAAGTTCTTTCGACCAAGGCATCAGATGATCGATTTGTAATTTGTCATTCATATCAAGCTGTGGAAGTTCTTCGAAAAGAAATTGCAGATAAAGAAATGGATTTAAGTTGTTCTCTTTGGCCGTCTCTACGAGACTATAAGCGATTGCGCTGGATTTCGCTCCAGTCGTCGAAACAGCGAACAGCCAATTCTTTCTTCCAATGACAAATGGTTTGATCGATCTTTCGGCACGATTGTTGTCGATTTCGATGCGCCCATCTTTCATAAAGGTCGTCAGTTTTTGCCATTGATTCAAGGAATACGTGATCGCACCGCCGGTTGCTGATTTGGGCGCAATGATTTCTTTCTGTTCCGTTAGCCAGACCAAATAAGCATCCAGCACAGGCTGACTGTCTTGTTGTCTAATTTTTAGGCGCTCTTCTGGATTTTTATCCTTGATCTTACGCTCAATCGCAAATAATTGATTACAGAAAGCAAGCCCCTTCTTCGCAATCGTCGAACGGTTCGAATCTGACGACGCACCTTTAGTTGCCTTGAGGGCTTCATCAAATTTCCGGCGTGCGTGCGCCCAACACCCCGAAAGTTCGACATTTTCCAGGGATTCATAACCCGCATACCCATCGACATGCAGATATCCCGTGAACCCGCTCAAGAACTTCTGTGGATTTTCTTTCGCGCGATTCGGACGGTAATCGAAGAGAACCATCGGTTTCTTTGAACTACCACTCGTGCGATAGAGCCACATGTAGGACTTGGATTGTGCCGACTTACCCGGCTCATCCAGTACTTGTACGCTGGTTTCATCAGCGTGAAGTAAGTCTTCCTGCATCAATTGCCGATGAAGGCACTCATAGACTGGAGTCAACCACCGTGTTGTGGCCGAGATCACCCAATTTGAGAGCGTCTGTCGATTCAACGGAATCCCCATGCGTTCCAGCTGCTTTTCTTGGCGATAAAGAGGCAGACCATCCGCAAACTTTTGGGTCATGATAAAGGCAATCGCTGAAGGAGAAGCCAATCCCTTCGGGATGACTGGATTCGGCATCTTTGCCTTCACGATCGGCGTCGTGATTGAATGGTTCTCGCAATGACGGCAACTGTAAATGTGCTGTATATGTTCGACGACCTTCACTTGTGCCGGTACAATCTTCAACTCTTGTCGAGTTTGAATACTCATTTCGTGGAGTTCGTGATCGCACGCCAAACAGACCTTCTCTTCGTCCAAAAGGTCATAATGAATGGTTTCAACCGGAAGATTCTTAAGTTTTTCTGCACGGTCGCCGACTTTTTTGCGTGCATAGCTAATCGTCTCCATTGTAGGTTCTGCCAACAAGACAGACGCAGAAACTTCAGCCTCGTTAAAGAGTGGAAGCGACAACTGATTGTCATCGGTCTTCTCACTCGATGAACCGAACCGTTTCTGCTGAGCCAGTTTAAACTGTTCTTCGTACCATTGCAGCTTCAATTCCAAGGTCTTCATCTTGTTCTCCAGCTGCGCGTTCTTTTTCTCAAGCTCTTCAATTGTGGGTGAGGTGTTTCCGTCCAGTGTTTTCATAGGTCTTAGAATAGCATAAATCTGCACGCTCTAATAGTATCTAAATAATTTTTTTCGCTGCCACAGAAGGATGCGCCTGGCGTTGGTTCAGTGGAAGACCATCAAGTAGCCAGTTCAACTGTCTGGATGTGATGGGAAGTGGTTGGCTAGAGCCAAAGTCTGGCCAATCAAACAATCCTTTTTCCAGCCGACGGTAATAGAGCCAAAAGCCATTGTGATCCCAAAATAAGATCTTGAGTTTGTCTTTCTTCCGATTACAGAACACAAAGAGCGCGTGAGAGAACGGGTCAAGTTCAAAAAGCTCTTGAACAATGACAGCCAGCCCATCGATTGATTTCCGAAGGTCAGTCGGTCCAGCAGCTAAATAGACCTGTTCGACTGTCCGCCCATTCATCATAGTTCTTCAAGTGTCCGAAGGACCCTGAGTAACAATTCGTCCTGGAAGCCACTCAATACTTCGATTTCTACATTTTTTATCTTTAGTGTAATAGAAGCACTTGAAGGTTCCTCGACCACGCAGGGAATCCAAGCAGTTTCTTGTGATTCGGCGGATACTGGCGACTGCTTCCGTAACCAGTATTTCATTGTGTAGATCTTAATTTCTTTCTTCTCGCACCACTCAATTAAGGATTCTCCACTTTGTCGATAGTCTTTTATTTGGTCTATCCAGTACAATTCTTTCTCTTTTCTTTTCAAAAAAACCCCTCCCAGAATTTAAATCTGGAAAGAGTATCTCATGCAAAACCTTCTATTAGTATGTGTTAGCTATTGGACGCTTACCGGAAGAAGTTGCTAATCAAATTCTCTTGTGGAAACAAGAAATCAATCACGAAGTGTATTAACTGCATATTTTCTCAGTTACGATGGTAAAAGAAGAGGCTGGGACATAACCAGTCAAATTGAAACAAAAAGCGAGTGTTCACCGATTTTTGGTGAACACTCGCTTTTTTTCTTGTATTCTTTCCATTTGTTGATGCGTGAATGTTGTTTATGGCCGTGTATTTCCTCAAATTCACGGCCATGAATGCGAAGCCCATTTCATTTTTCACCTTCTCATTTCCCCTCACAGAGAAACGAGTGAACGCCAAATTCGCCTTCAGAAATCCAAAAACTGGTTCTACGTCGATTTTCCGTTGACCGTAGAGTGAACCTGTTTTCTCTTCTGAAAGCTTCGCTCGAATGATTGTTTTATGCATTTCCCATTTTTCATTGATATATAATTTCCGGTTGTTGCCTTCATGCGCTTTCGTACAAAGGGAGCGCAATGGACAATCGGAACAATCATCACTTTCATATACTTTGTATTCGCGTGTGAATCCGTATTTGTCGGTACGTTTTGAAAAATAGCTAAATCCTAGCCTACGGCCATTCGGACAAGTGTAGGAATCTGCATCCTCATCATAAGCCCAATTCATTGTGTTGAACGGATCTTCTTTGTATTTCTTTGTCTTTTCTTTCCGATACTGATTGTAGGTGATTAATGGGGTACGCTTTCTGTTTTCAAGGATATCTCCATAGTTCTGTTCACTGCCATAACCAGCATCTGCGACGATGTACTCCGGCAGCTCGAAGTAGTCTTTCTCGATGAGATTAAGAAACGGGATGAGTGTTCGTGTATCTGTTGGGTTTGGGTAGATATCGTAAGCTAGCGCATACTGTCCTTCTGTTGCTACTTGTACATTGTAGCCTGCCTTGAGCTGACCATTCCTCATATGATCCTCCTTCATCCTCATGAAGGTGGCGTCATAATCCGTCTTGGAATAGCTGTTACGGTCTCCGAAAATTTCCATGTGAATCCGATATTTTTCTTTACGTTGTAAAAAATCCTGGAACTTTTTCCGATACTGTTTTGGTTCCTTACGTTGCGACCGGAGCTCTTTTCGAACTTCTGTATCTTCACTTTCTTCAATTTTTTCATCGTAGATCTGTACCGTATCTTCCAGCTTGTTGAGGATGTTGGACAGGTCGTTCGTGGTAAGTTCGTCCGAACTTTCTCGTTCGATTTCCGGAATGATGTTCTTTGCCAAAAGTTCCTCATACATCTGATTTGATTTTTCCATCAGGCTCGCACTGTATCTTTCAACGGCTTTGCGCCAAACAAACGTATACTTATTCGCATTCGCTTCGAGCTTCGTTCCGTCTATGAAGATGGCTTCTTCATCAATTTGCTTTTCTTCGACAAGTCGGCAGCGGAACTGCACAAAGCATTGACGTAGAAGTTCTTTCACTTCGGGGTGAACCCGAAAGCGATTAATCGTGCGATAAGTTGGTTCGTATCCCTGAGCTAGCCACATCATCCGGACACTATCTTTCAATAGCCCTTCAATCTTCCTACCGGAAAACACAGATTGTGTGTAAGCGCAGAGCAAAACCTTCATCATCATGCGTGGGTGATAGGCGGGACAGCCAGTTTCACGCAAAAAGCCTGTGAAGGCTTCTCCAGGGATCGACTCCACGAGCTCATTCACAGCGTAGGCAATATCATCTTTCTGTAACTTCATTTCCATATCGAGCGGCAAAATTAATTGATTCATGGTATACTTTTTAAACATAGGAAGACCTCCTTAAATGGTTTGTGGTGAATCTATTTTAACAGAGTGTCTTCCTATTTTCCTATCTAAAATTCCAAAAGAACGAATCCCCAGGTTAATTCCTTAGGATTCGTTCTTTTTTATTTTACTATATCAGTTGTTAGCAACTATTTTTAGACCATCAGAGTGTACCGGAGCAGAAAAAGGCCGACTCCTGTGGGATTTAGCGCGAATGTTGAGACCCCGCAGGAAGCGATAGCGTACGAGGAGGCTCAAGCGCGCCCCGCGGAAAGCGTGCCTTTTGGAGCGCAGGGGAACGGACTATATTTTAGTTTTGTCCCAGCCTCTATTTTTGTATCTAATTTTAACCCTAATTTTAACAGGTACAGAACGATTGATAGCTCTCCGGAATGTTTTCTAATCCCGATCTTTTGAGTATCCCCTGATAGAAAGGGGGGAATTCACATAGGCTATTGACAATAAATTTAAAAGAGATTATTATTTTAAATGGGAATGATTATCATTATCATTTTCAATGTGAGCAACGTTTGAAATAATAACAATTACAAAGGAGAATCACAAATTGAAAAAATTACTGCTTCCTTTCATTGTCATGTGTGTACTCATTATTAGTGCCTGTGGCAATAGCACAAAGAATCAGCCGGCAGGGGATTCAAATAAAAAGGACGAAAGTGAAACAATTACATATCAATCTGAGAATGGACCTATTGAAGTACCTGCTCACCCAAAAAGAGTAGTAGTGTTAACTGGTAATGCAGGCGACTTAATTTCTTTTGGCATCAATATCGTAGGGGTGGACGAATGGTCTAAAGGAAGCCCTCTATTTAAGGATCAACTAAAAGATGTTACAACTGTTTCAGATGAGGATTTAGAAAAAATTATTGAATTAAAACCGGATTTAATAATTAGAGACAGTGATAATAATAACTTGGATAGGATGAAAAAGATTGCCCCAACCGTTACCTATACATATAATAAAGTTGATTATTTGACGCAGCATTTAGAAATTGGTAAATTGGTAAACAAAGAAAAAGAAGCTCAAGACTGGATCGATGACTTCAAAAAACGTGCAATGACTGCAGGGAAAGAAATTAAAGCAAAAGTCGGCGAAAATTCAACTGTGACAGTAATGGAAAGTTACGATAAGGATATAGGGATTCTTGGAAATAGCTGGGGAAGAGGTACAGAGGTACTTTATCAAGCAATGGGGATGGAAATGCCTGAAAAAGTAAAAGAAATGACTAGTAAAGAAGGATACTACATGATTTCATCTGAAGTATTGCCTGACTATGTTGGAGACTACTTGGTTGTGAGTCAATACAATGACCAAGATAATTCCTATCAAGAGACAGAACTTTATAAAGAAATGCCGGCAGTGAAGAACGGCCATGTAATCGAAGTGGATGGAAGTGCATTTATGTTTAACGATGCCATGACGTTAGATTACCAGCTGAACTATTTTAAAGAACAATTTTTAAAGTAAGCTGAATTGAATAAACCTGATGTTTTCTAGGGTTCCGCAGCAATTAGTTGGTCTGGACCGAGAGAAAACTCATAGCTATTTAGCTATGTCACGGAGGGATAAAAGCCCGGGAGATACTGTTTAACAGTATTCTCCCGGTTTTTTTTATATGAAAATAGTAAAGAGGTGTTCTTTAATGAATCGAAACTGGATCAAGGTATTCATTGCAGCATTTTTGGAGGTTTTTTGGGTAATTGGTTTAACTCATGCATTTAACTTTTGGACATGGACAGGAACATTTATCCTTATTGTCGTTAGCAATTACTTGATGATTACAGCAGCGCAGGTACTGCCAGCTGGGACGGTCTACGCCGTTTTTGTAGGATTGGGTACAGCGGGCACTGTCATTGCAGGATTATTTTCTTTGGTGAAGTATTCAAGTGGGGGAAAATTATTTTAATAACCACATTATTAATCGGAGTCATTGGATTGAAAGTAGTCACAACTGAGAACGTGAAGACAGGAGGTGAATCCTGATGGCATGGTTTGCGTTAGTATTGGCTGGTTTGCTGGAGACGTTTGGTATTGCAATGATCAATCAACTATCTGTAAAACGCAATTGGCGTACAGTTTCTTTATTAATTTTAGGATTTGGTTCCAGTCTGGCCTTACTCAGTTATTCATTGAGATTTATCCCTATGGGAACAGGCTATGCCGTATGGACTGGAATTGGAGTTGTCGGCGGTGCTTTAATTGGTATGTTATTTTTCGGTGAATCAAAAGATTGGAGAAGGATGGTTTTTATAGCGATTGTTTTATCATCAGCAATTGGACTTAAACTAATTGGATAGATTAGAAAGATATGCGTAAATGAGGTCTTTTTAATAATAAAATCGCGCCAGTTAACAAATCTTTCTAAATTCATTGAAAACGTTTAGAATAGGTATATAAGGGGAGTGAATTCTATTGAACTATAATGGCACTTGGGATTTAGAAAGTATATTTAAGGGCGGAACGCAATCAGAGGAAGTGCAAACTCAACTGGCATCGGTTAAAGAAGATATTGCACGATACGCAGATCAGTTGAAAGCATGGGATAGCGATTCGGGTACCGATGCTTCTGCTTTGCAGCAACTATTAAAACAACAAGAGGTAATCGGTAATAGCTTAGGCCAGGTGGGTACATTCATTAATATGTGGCATGATGCTTTCATGAATGATGAACATGCCAGTGTGGTTAAAGGCCAAGTGATGGAACTTAGAAGCGAAATACAGCAACTGTCAACAATCTTCACTAAAAAACTGGTAGCAATTTCAGATAATCATTGGAGTAACCTTCTGAACGATGCTTCCTTGAAGGAAATTAGTTTCTCATTAGATGAGATCCGCGAGCAAGGCAAGCGTTTATTGTCTGAAGATGAAGAGAAACTGATTGCGAAATTAAATAAAGACGGTATTGCGGCTTGGAGCGATTTGTATAATACCGTTGGCTCCATTATGACAGTACCCTTTACAGATAAAGACGGCAAAACAACTGAATTATCTATCGGTCAAGCGATGAACAAAATGTATGCTGATCCTGATGCAGCTGTGCGTGCTGAGCTTTTTGAAGACTGGGAAAAAGTCTGGTCTAAGAATGGACCTGTTTTTGCAGATATTCTTAACCATTTAGCAGGTTACCGATTAACATTGCAAGATGCTCACGGACGTAAAGGCCATTTAGAGGAACCGCTTGAATATAACCGAATGACAGAAGAAACGTTAAGAGCGATGTGGTCAGCTGTCGACGCGCAGAAACAAACGTTTCTTGATTACTTAGCACAAAAGGCGACTTTGTTGGGCATGGATAAGCTGGGCTGGCAAGACGTGGATGCACCCGTTGCATTAGGGAATACGAAACCAACTCGTTTTACTTATGATGAAGCGTGTGATTTTATAATTGAAAATTTCACTTCGTTTGGTCCGAAACTGACGGACTTTACAAAACATGCGCTTGAAAACCGCTGGGTGGAAGCAGAAGATCGTGCGAATAAACGTCCGGGAGGGTATTGCACAAGCTTACCTGAATTTAAGGAATCCCGTATTTTCATGACATTCACAGGCTCACCGAGTGATACCAGCACATTAGCACATGAATTGGGACATGCTTTTCACAGTCACGTCATGAATGATCTGCCGGAACTAAATCAAGGGTATGCCATGAATGTAGCCGAAACTGCCAGCACCTTTGCTGAAACGATTATTGCGGATGCAACGGTAAAAAATGCTGCGACGGATGAGGAAAAAGTATCGCTTCTTGCGAATAAATTAGAAGGTGCAACAGCGATGTTTTTAAATATTCGTGCTCGCTTCTTATTTGAGGATAGCTTTTACACAGAACGTGCAAAAGGAATTGTATCAGAAAAACGCTTGAATGAATTGATGGTTGATGCTCAAAAAGAAGCATTTGGGGATACGTTATCCTCTTATCACCCGCATTTCTGGGCAGCCAAGTTACACTTCTTTATAGATCGTGTGCCGTTCTATAATTTCCCGTATACATTTGGTTATTTATTCAGCCTGGGTATTTACGCGGAATACTTGAAACATCCAGAAGGATTTGAAGAGAAGTATATTGCGTTACTGCGAGATACCGGGTCAATGAAAGTTGAAGACCTGGCAAAGAAACATTTAGATGTAGATGTAACTAAGGAAGATTTCTGGGCAGCTGGGATTGAGCTTGTAGGAAAAGATGTAGAAGAATTTGTTGAATTGACAACTAAATTACAGAATTGAAAATTAAAAAGGTACTTATCGCATTTTTTTATAAAATGAGGTAAGTACCTTTTTATAATGACTGATTCCGATTCAATTGGACGATTATTGCAGGTTGAAAATGCGTAATGATTTTATGTATAGTAGACAAAGGATTTATAGTATTTTAACGTCTGTTAAGTTGGAAGAATCTTGATGTTTTTTCGGATAAAGGAGAGAGTCAATGTGGAAGTCGTCTATATTGCAGGTGGCTGTTTATGGGGTGTGCAAGCTTTTATAAAGACGTTACCCGGCGTGGTGTTTACAGAAGCGGGAAGAGCGAACGGAACCAGTCATACACTTGAGGGTGACTACGATGGATACGCGGAATGTGTAAAAACAGAATTTGATCCGGCAGTTGTAACAATTGAAGAGTTAATGGGCTATCTATTTGAAATCATTGATCCGTACAGTCTGAATCAGCAGGGTGAGGATGTTGGTGAGAAATATAGAACAGGCGTATATAGTGAGGACTTTAAACATTTAGAAGAAGCGAAAACATTCCTTAATGAACGAGATGATTATAATCGTATAGTTGTAGAAGTCATGCCTCTTACGAACTTTGTAAGGAGTGCGGAAGAACATCAAGACAGGTTAGATAGATGTCCAAATGATTATTGTCATATCTCACAGGAACTATTAAGCAAGTACAAGTAAAATCGGAGTTTATAAATGAAAAGTGATTGTCAATAAGGTTTGATTCACCTGTAAATTAAAAGCCTGATTTCCTCGTTTTAGATATGGAGGGATCAGGCTTTTTATATCGCGGAATCACTGTTATGAAGTATGGCACATTCTACTTGCCGAATTTATAGATGTTCACTGAAGTGACTAGCAGGTTATGTCAATAGTTATTCTTTTATCAAAATATACAGCGTCTCTAAGTCTTTTTTGCTTAAAATCCGAGGGACTGGATAGAGCGGATTCGCTTCTTTGTACGCCCGTTCCACCATTAATGGAATGTCTGATGTTAAAATCCCGGTAATCGTTTCAGGTATGTCCATCTGCTTATTCATTTGCTTTAAGGCTTCAATGAATTTCTTGCATTTAACTTCCTCAGTATCGCTTGAATCTGTGATGCCTGCAATATCTGCAAGCTCTGCGAGCGGTTTGTGTACTGCGTCTCCGTAATATTCAAGCACGTGAGGCATAATGACTGCATTTGCGAGCCCGTGCGGAACATTATAGAATCCGCCGAGAGTGTGCGCTATGGCATGGATATAGCCAACGTACGCACGAGTAAAAGCTCTTCCTGCCAGGAAGGAAGCACGCTGCATATTGGCGCGGGCTTGGATATTCTTTCCGTTGTGATAAACTTCATGGAGATTGTCGAAAATCAATTTCGTTGCTTCTTGACTCCACTGCTTTGTTTGTCGTGTATTGCTCCTTCCGATATACGCTTCAACTGCATGGGTGAGTGCGTCCATTCCGGTTGTGGACGTAATATGTTTTGGGAGATTAACAGTTAACAGCGGGTCCATAATTGCAAAGTGCGGGGTTAGAACAGGATCGTTGATGGCATACTTTTCATGGGTTTCGCTGTTAGAGACAACTGAAACAATTGTCGTTTCACTCCCAGTTCCTGCAGTCGTTGGGATTGCAAAAAAAGGTGGAATTGCTTTTCTTACTTTCAGTTGACCTTTCATTTGTGCAAGTGTTTTCCCTGGCTGAGCTGCTCGGGCAGCAACTCCTTTTGCACAATCCATTGGAGAACCGCCGCCAAACGCAATAATCCCTTCACACCCCGAAGACTTATAGAGTGTTAGAGCTTCTTCAATGTTTTCAATTGTTGGATTCGGAACGGTTTTATCATACACAACGTACTGAATCTCACATTTTTTGAATCCTTCTAACAAAGAGTCCATTAGTCCGAGCCGTGAAATACCTGCGTCTGTAACGATGAGCACATTTCCAATCGATTGACGTTGTAATAAGGCTGGTAATTCTTCCAAACTGTTTTCGCCTTCTAACAACAGAGGGTGACGCCAAGGAAGAAATTGCGCGACTGTTTTGTAGGCAAATTGATAGGTTCTGCAGTATAGAGAGTACACGGGTAAACTCCTTTCATTTTTCATTTCAGTGCCTTACTAATTTACCGTGAGCGAGTCAGCTTGTTCAATGAAGAGATATGAACAGGTAACTGCAATTATGCAACAATAAAAATTAGAATAATCTGTAAAACGTGGTGACTAATCTTTTCGTTGAATAAAAAATTCTCGAATAAAAGCCCCAAGACCAGTAGCGGTTAGAATGATGACGATTGTATTTAAAAGACGTACAAATAAGAAAGGGGAAAAAATAGCTTGCACGCTGCTTGTTAGAATGATTGCAGTGAAAAGACCAGCACCTGTAATGATTTGTTTTTGTACTTTTTTCATCTGCCAGCCTCCTTTACACTTATTGTAATCGAACAGGCTGCCCATTACTATGAGATAAAAAAGGGGAAAAGAGTTGAAGTAAAAGTGTGGCTCTATCCTGATTGGAGTAATCGTTATTGGTTTGGGATTTACACTAACAAGCTATAGGATTATACCTGGTAATCTTATATATATATAAGGACATGCTTATATGGTAATGTAGAAGTATAGGAGGGAGATCAGATGGAAGATTTACAATTAGTAGACATAAATAGAGGTTCACGGATTCTAAAGCTGCTTGGAGATCCGACACGGTTGACCATGATGAAATTACTGCAATCCCATGATTGCTGTGTCTGTGAATTTGTGTCGATTTTCAGTATAAGTCAGCCAGCAATCAGTCAACACATTCGAAAACTAAAAGATGCGAGATTAGTAAATGAAGAAAGAAGGGGACAGTGGGTTTTTTACTCACTCCAAAAAAATCATCCAGATTATTCTTTTGTAACGGCTGTACTGGATCAACTGCCTGATCAGAACAGACTCGTTTCGGAATTGGAAGCGCAAGGATTGCGTATTTCCTGTACATAAGGAGGAAAACTTGTTTTGGGTTCAACATTTATTGCAGTTAGTATTTTTGTGTTAACATTAGTTTTTGTAATTTGGCAGCCTAAAAACTTGTCAATCGGCTGGTCCGCTTGTGCCGGGGCAGTTTTAGCGTTACTTTTTGGTGTAGTGGATTTCGGAGACGTGGCGGATGTGACGGGAATTGTATGGAACGCAACGCTAGCTTTTGTCGCAATCATTATTATTTCTCTGATTTTAGATGAAATCGGATTCTTCGAATGGGCTGCCTTGCACATGGCTCGAATTGCTAAAGGAAGCGGCGTCAGGCTATTCATCTATGTCAGTATTCTTGGAGCACTTGTTGCTGCGCTGTTTGCTAATGATGGCGCTGCTCTCATTTTGACGCCAATTGTTCTTTCAATGGTGAGGAATCTGAACTTCAGCGAAAAGATGATTTTTCCATTCATTATCGCGAGTGGTTTCATCGCGGATACAACATCTTTGCCGCTTGTGGTCAGCAACTTGGTTAATATCGTTTCTGCTGACTTTTTCGGGATTGGATTTGTTGAATATGCATCCAGGATGATTGTGCCGAATCTGTTCGCACTTGCTGCGAGTATCATCGTCCTATTTCTGTTTTTCAGAAAGAGCATTCCTGGAAAATATGAGGTATCACAACTGAAGAAGCCTGCAGATGCTATAAAAGATCATACGATGTTCCGGCTGTCATGGGCAGTCCTTGCCATCTTACTCGCTGGGTATTTCGCAAGCGAATTTATACAGATTCCAGTGTCGTTTATCGCAGGGATTGTAGCTGTTTTCTTCCTCTTAATGGCAAGAAGAAGCGCTGCCGTGGAGACGATTCAAGTGGTGAAAGGCGCCCCTTGGGCAATCGTATTCTTTTCAGTCGGCATGTATGTCGTCGTATACGGATTAAAAAATGTGGGAATGACAAATCTGCTCTCTGACGTAATACAACTTGCTGCAAATCAGGGTCTTTTTGTTGCAACACTGTCCATGGGCTTCATCGCTGCGATTTTATCTTCCGTTATGAATAACATGCCAACAGTTATGATCGATGCGTTGGCTATAGCAGAGACGAGCACGACAGGTACAATTCGGGAAGCGCTGATCTATGCCAACGTAATCGGTTCCGATTTAGGTCCGAAAATCACGCCGATCGGTTCCTTGGCAACGCTGCTCTGGCTGCATGTTTTGTCTCAAAAAGGCGTCAAGATCAGTTGGGGAACGTATATGAAGGTTGGCATTGTCTTAACGATTCCAACACTATTCCTAACGCTTCTAGGGTTATATTTCTGGCTGCTCGTTAGTTAAGAAAAAACGGACTGCTCTGGAGTGTCATGCTACGACATTCCAGAACAGCCCGCTTTTTCATTTCTATTATTGTTTGTGAATCGCTTTATATACTTCTGCTGCGAATTCAGCGACGTATCCGCTTCCGCCATTATCCTCTACATTTTCAATCATCATCGCAAGGATAAATGATGGGTTGTTCGAATTGTAACTTACAAAGAATCCGTTTTCCTGACCGCGGCCTTCTGCAGAAGTTTTCAATTCGGCGGTTCCTGTTTTACCTGAAATAGGGATGTCAGGAATATTAGCAGCTTGTGCAAAGCCATCCACTACGACACTTCGTAAATCTTTTTTTAATTCATCTGCATTTTCTTGACTCAGAATTCCTTCTTTCCATACTTGCTGCGTTTTATCATCTAGCAATAACGTAGGTTTATACATAATTCCATTCGTTAGGATCGGTTCATAGATCGTCGCCAGATGTAAAATATTCGCTAACATTTGTCCTTGTCCGAAGGAAGTATCAGCCAGTTGACCTTCAGAAGCAATCTTTCCGTCATTCGAAATTTGTGAAGGGGAAATGTTGAGCATAAATGGAATTTCTTCTCCAAAACCAAATTTAGTTAAACCGGTGACGAAATCTTCCTTGCCGATAGCAAGTGCTTGCTGCGCAAAGTAAATATTGTCGGAATAGATCAGCGCATTTTTTAAATTGAGCGGATTCGGTGCTTCCGGATGGAGTCGGGAAACGCGGTACGCTCCCCAAGATGAATCTTTTTGCCAAGTTTGTCCTGTTATGGACAGCCCCTGTGCTGGTTTTAAGGTTCCTTTTTCCAATCCGATTGCCGCTGTAATGGGTTTCAATGATGACCCAGGTGCGTAAGCCGCTGCAAAACGGTTGAAAAGGGGTTTCAGGGGATCTTCTGATAGTTTTTTATAACGATCTCCGCTAATTCCTAACATGAATTCTGCAGGGTCGAAACTAGGGGAGCTGACAAGCGCCAGTGTTTCACCGGTTTGTGGATCCACCGCTGCACCAGTTCCTGGTTCACTCTTCATGGATGTGAAAATCTTTTTTTGGAGCTCTGCATCGATGGTCAACGTAATATTTTCTCCATTTACAGCTTCAGTTTCGACTACTTTTTGCAGTACAGCACCTGTTTCAGGCCCTTTAATATAGATCCCGATTCCATCTTTTCCCCTCAAACGTTCCTCTAGAATACGTTCGAGTCCTTGCCGGCCGATTAAATCGGTTTCCTTATAGCCTTCATCTTTGTGCTTTTCCAGTAATTCCGCGGTCATTTTCCCGATGTATCCGGTTAAATGGGCGGCTGATTCACCGTATGGATATTCTCGCATTTCAGTCTCTTGATAAGTAATTCCAGGTATTGTGAGAAGTTTGTCCAGCAGTGCCTGATTATTTTTGGCAACCGGAGCGATGGGGACGAAATAATCAGGCTGTACCCAACTTTGGTTTAGCTGTTTATCGATAAATTCGACTGTCGTGTTCAGAAGTGCAGCAAGCTCACTCTTTTTTGTTTCGTCCGTAAACTTACCCGGAACGATACCAGCTTCATAGCCCGTGCCATTCACAGCAAGTGGATTCCCATTACGGTCAAAGAGTTTGCCGCGTTTTGCGGACATCGTAGAAATTTGAATCTTATCTTTTTCCGTCAATTTTGGAAGAATAAATGACGGATCCCATTCAGTATACCAATTGTCCGTATCCTCATGAGTCTCGTAGTTCCATGTAAGCTCTTTTTCAAATTCAATTGGACCGGCTATTGTGTCCATTGTAATTTTAATAGGGAATACCGCGGGTTCTTCTTCTTTCCATTCTGTTTCTTCTTTCGCCTTCTTGTACGTGACTTTCAGATTTTTAATCCCTAAGTCTTTTGCTAATTTCTTTTGTCGATCTACAAATTCATCTGCATCGTACATTTTTGTTGTATCCGAAGTTAAAAAATCGGTGTACATCTTAGAGAATTTACTTTCATTCCAATTATTAACGTACGCTTCTACTCGATCTGCAGGCGTTTCTTTCTCTGTGCATCCTGATAAAAGAATTGAAACGATTAAAAATGAACCTATACATAACAGTTTTTTCAAAAGAATGACCTCCTCTATCCCTATGCATTAGTAAGTTTGTCTATTTATTCATTATATCCATCGTACTAGAACATACCCATAAATTAAATAACAAATTGGAATGTTATATCTAGAAAGAAGTTAAGCAAGCTGATTTTTGTACTCTAACTCTCGTTAGCGATACGATAATAACATAAATACAATCGGAATCGTTCCGAACAGAGAGGAGAAGGACATATGAAATACAATTTTGATACAGTAATCGATCGTATGAAATCATCAAGCGTTAAATGGGATGGAGCAGAAGGGTTGTTTGGTGAAAAAGATTTGCTGCCGCTTTGGGTTGCAGATATGGATTTCAAAGTACCTGACGAAGTGTCCAAAGCTGTTGCTGATAAGGCTGCTCATGGCATTTTCGGTTATACTATACGCGAAGAAAGTTATTACCAGTCAATTATTGATTGGATGAAAACCCGTCATAACTGGGCGGTTGAAAAAGAATGGATTTGTCACAGTCCGGGAGTTGTGACTGCATTAAGTTTAGCTGTTCAAGCATTTACAGAACCTGGTGATAAAGTAATCGTCCAGCCGCCTGTCTACTATCCGTTTATGAAAGTGACAGAAACGAATAATCGGGAAGTCGTTTACAACCCGCTCGTAAACAATAATGGCACTTATGAAATGGACTTTGACGACTTAGTTTCAAAAATCGATGAGTCCGTAAAAGTTCTCATGCTTTGCAATCCTCATAACCCCGGTGGATTTGTTTGGAAAAAAGAAGAGTTGCAGCGGCTCGGCGATATTTGTATGAAGTATGGAATTATCGTCATTTCTGATGAGATCCATTCCGACCTAGTATTCCGGAAGGGAAGTCATATCCCATTTGCATCGATTTCGGAACAATTTGCACAGCGTAGTATTACGTGTACAGCGCCAAGTAAAACGTTTAATTTAGCAGGATTGCAAACATCTAATATCATCATTCCAAATGAAGAGCTGCGTGAGAAATTTTCAGCTGAAACGGATCGGAATTCAATTGGCATGCCTAATTCGTTTGGACCTGTCGCAACAGAAGCAGCTTATTCACATGGCGTCCAATGGCTTGATGAGGTATTGGAGTATGTAGCAGGAAACTTGAAGTATGTGACAGAGTACTTCGCAGAACATATTCCTGCACTGAAAGTTCTGCCGCTCGAAGCAACGTATTTGGCATGGATTGACTGCCGCGGTCTCGGTATGACACCTGAAGAGCTCGAAACATTCTTCCTATCAAAAGCGCATGTAGCACTGAACCAAGGAAAAGCATTCGGTCCTGGCGGTGAAGGATTTGTCCGCATGAACCTGGCCTGCTCTAGATCCATCATAGAAAAAGCAGCACAACAAATTAAAGAAGCAGTTGATTCGCTGCCTTCATAAGTAAATGTGAATAGTTGGAAAATTGGATTGCTAAACGGAACCTCTTTGGATAGAATTGTCTGAAGAGGTTCCTTTTTGCGTGGATTGAAGGGATGTCCAAATATGTGAATAGGATTGTTATGAAATGGAGTGGAACGTTTGGCACTATTTAATTATACATTTTTTATACTCGCAGCCCTTCTATCATTATTTGTGATTGTGAAAAAAATGAACGCTGATTTTCTAACCAAATATTTGCTTTTTGTCCTTATTAATTCATTTTTCATTTATTTAATTTTCGATGAAAAGATTGCACTTATCGTAATACTCATATGTTCGATTGGGCTGATTTTCAATTTGAACTATCCTTTTACCAAGAAAACCACTCTAATTCTCATTGTCAGTGTGATACTTGGCATATTACGTGTCCCTGTGTCATCCATAGAATTTGACAGTTATCTAAAAGATACTTATAGCATTGAATGTTTAGGGAATGAATGCGTGAGAGTAGAAAAAGTGATAAATGATGAGGATATGAAGTTAGAAGCGAACAAAGAACAGATTCAGGGTTATGCATTTAACTGGTATTACGTTTTTTCTGCAGGTGAAATTAAGCTGAACGAGAAATCATTCAGAGCGATTAACATTATGGGATTCTGGTTTCCTTTAACCACTCCAACTAGTGCAACTAACTGAAGATAGGTTAACTGCAATTTGCTCTTTGTCGCTTTTATTGAGTTCACATATGCTTATCAACCAACCATTATTGAGAAGTCATTGGAATATTAGAAATGCCAGGCTACTGTTGTGCAGCATGCATATACTGGAGAATTAATGAAGATCTGATATCCGATTAATGAATTGTTTGCTGATAGTGTAACTGGTAAAAAAATCTTTAAAACAGAGGTGGACAACATGCAGATTGCTATTCGAACTATGGAACCAGATGATATTCAGCAAGTTCAGGAAACGGCAAAATTAAGCTGGAATGCAACCTATGAAGGAATCATACCGGCAGATGTTCAAGAGCGATTTTTAACAGGCGCCTACAGTGATGAAATGATGCTGCGCCGGATGGAACACAGTTTGATGCTTGTTGCAGAAAAGAATGAACAGATTGTGGGATTCGCGAATTTTTCATTTGTATCGGATTCAGAAGTTTCAGAGTTAGCTGCAATTTACCTTCACCCAGAACATCAAGGAAATGGAGCAGGAACTGCCTTACTGCAAGAAGGGATCTCGCGACTGAAAAGTGCAGAAAAAATTCATATCACTGTTGAAAGAGAAAACTTAATAGGAAAGTCCTTCTATGATGCGAAAGGGTTCAAAACAATTGAAGAGTTTGAAGAGGATTTTGATGGTCATACGCTGCAATCGATTCGAATGGTTTTGACAGTATAATTCATTGCATTTTTGATTCGTAGAAAAATCATAATGGCGTCTACATTGGAAAAGTACGGGAGAATGACAAAATGAAAGGGATGACACTATGCAAAGAACGATAATCGGGTATTTTTTGATTGTCCTATTGTTCATCGTGTATTTTAAAGCATCTTCGTTTCTATGGAATATTCTTCGCTTAGGTGGACTCACCGGAGAGATAGGAGTACTTATCGGTACGTTGCTTATACTGGTTCTTTCATTTGTATTTGCAAAAATCACCAGTGACAAATTGATTGAGGTATTAAATAGAAGGTAATTACGTGGGAGTTTGGTAAAAGTATTCCAACCATACTAGATACAGACGAAACTAATTGGATTTCTATTCGTATTTAAGTCAGGAGAGATTTATTTTGTTTTTGTTTCTAATGCTAGCCACAATGATTGGAATGCTGGCGTTACTAGTTACATTAGTTTTCTTTGCTTATAAGATTTTTCGTAACAGAAAGAGTACTATTTCTTGGGTTATATTAACGGGTATCCTATTCTTTTTAATAACGGCTATTTTACAAAGTTTAAAATTTCTTAATTTAGCCTGAGTTTTGCCGATTGAGATGCAGATTTTCATGACATTAATAGATTTAGACGCTTATAAACGAATATGTGCAGGAGCTTTACACGAATGGTTTTTTGAAAATTCGATTAGATGAATGGACATTTAGATGTGATTTGGGGTTTCTTTGACTGGCTTGAGAATCAGCGAAGATCATAGCGATGTAATCTGGCCAAACTACTTTAAATGAAAGGTGTGCTAAAGATGCAAAATAAACTTAGGAAAAGCTCGAACGATAAAGTGCTGTCAGGGGTATGTGGAGGCATAGCGGAATATGTTGGTATTTCTTCTATGGGTGTTAGAATCCTTTTTTTACTTTTACCGGTGAGTGTACTGGTTTATTTTTTTCTTGCTTTTTCAATGCCTTTTGATGACTCAGTGTTGTAAAAACGCTGATATTTATGTATAAAAGACGGAACAAAAGGGTTTCCAATTTTCTGTTAAAGGGGGATTTAATCATGCTTGTAATAGTTATTGGCGTGTTGTTAGTTCCATTTTTCATATTTACATTAGGTTCAAATGTGAAATTTTTAATGAGTACGTATTCTAAAAGTGAAGAAGGTCAGTGGGTTTTAGGCAAAGCATCAAAATACGTACTTCCAATTTTTCCTTTGGGCTGGTTGATTATAGAGCTTTATCATCGTTTTATTTCCAACATATCTTATGAAACATATAGAGATGGAATGATGGTATTAATACTGCTTTTATTCACAGTACAAGGTTTTATCATTCGTCATCATAAAAAGATAACAGAAGTTGAAAGTACGGAATTAGCCTAAGAACTGTATTTTACAACTAGGAGCAATTCATGAATACGGAATGCGATGTAATGGATTAATAGGTGAGGAGAGATCACTTGATAGTAAGAGAAGCGGAAATTTCAGATGCAGAGAAACTCATTTGCTTAATGAAGCATGTGGAGTCAACTTCTGAATATATGCTATGGGAAGACGGAGAAAGAGACGTTACAAATGCGCGCCAAAAAGAAGTATTAATGCGCATGAAAGAAAGGAACAACTCTACCGTACTTGTAGCAGAAAATGAAAGTAAAGAGTTAGCAGGATACGTATTTGCTATAGGCGGTGAGGCTAGAAGAAACAAACACTCATCTTACATTGTTGCAGGGGTTTCTAAAGCTCACAGAGGTAACGGTACAGGAACGAAATTATTTGAAGAACTGGAGCAATGGGCGAAACTTCACAAAATACATCGCTTAGAATTAACTGTTGTTACACGAAATGAAGCTGGCCTGTCTTTGTATCAAAAAATGGGCTTTGAAATCGAGGGAACTAAAAGAGATTCTTTACTTATAGATGATGAGTTTCTTGATGAGTACTATATGTCAAAGTTACTAAGTCCTTTTCTACATTAAACAAAGAAGCAAATCAGTGATTTTGAATCAAAGCTTGATTTGGATATCAAACGACATCGTGTCGATGAGTAATCATTGTCGCCTTATCAATTGAGCCGAGTAGTAAAGGAGAGTGATTTCTTTGTTTGCATATGACGAAAAAGACTTACCCTGGTATCTAAGAGATACACCGTTTTTTATTATATCCTTACTTTTTGTGCCTGTATCCTTGATTATAATGATGGTGAAGCGAGGACGATTATGCAGGGAAACCATGTCAAATCGACTTTTTATAGCCGGAATGTTTTCGTTTCTGTTTCTGCTGAAGTTTCTGCCCAGCAATATATTTACTATCATTTTAGCGGTTATTTTATATCTGTTTACAGGCTTATTATTAGTGATGAAGCTATTTATTTCTGACAATCAACATAATTAATTGCAAGTAGAGTTTCGATGCTCATTTTATATGGCTATCAAGGAATGTTGAGGAGGAAACATAGTACTGGAAAAATCCAGTTAAGGAAATGATGGGTACAGGGGGGGCTATGTTGAAAGCACTCAATATTGTATTGCAGATTATAGTTTTAGCAGCAGGCATTACTATGTTAGTTACGCAAAGATTTGAATATATGATTTATTACATCTTGTTATTAGGCGGATCTCTTGTAATAACTTCAATAAGGGATATTCGAAAAAAAGAAGATGAATTTGGAACATACATGAACATCATAGTCTTTGTACTTCTTTTTATACTGTATATCTTTATTTTTGTAATAAACTAACGTGGAAGGTTATTCAACAACTGCCGGGCTGCAATATAGCCATGATCTTAAACTTGAAGAGGTGAAGCAATGAAAAAAGGCAGTATATTATTTTCCATTGGCTTTGTGTTATTTTTGACGGGAATAATTGTGTCTGCTTTCTTATCTGCAGGATGGATAATAATTGGTACGGTAGTTTCGATGATGGGTGGCGGATTAATAGGAATTAGCTCTAATTTTTTTGTATTTAAAGGCAGAGGGATACAAAATTAATCGATTGTGCTTGCTAAAGAATTTACCTGCGAAACGGTGCCGATTTCAAAGGTCGATAACTATATGCATTCCGCATGCCATTCTGAGTCCAACTTGTAAAGGTTTTCTGAATTCCAGGAAATTGAAGGGGCGAGAAAATGACACAAGACTCTCAAATGACTTTTGAACGGATTTCCCAATACATTTTAGCAATTATAATTTCTCCCATTCTCTTTGGGCTAATCTTTGCAACGTATTTACTAATTCTTCAAGATTCTTGGAGCTTTGGTGAAACTGTCTTTATGGTGGCTCTTTATTCCTTTCCGTTATATGCGTTTACGGCATTTCCTGTATCGCTGTACATAGATTTTTCACTAAAAATTAAAAATTTCCCAAGTTGGAAAAAGGTTCTATTATATGCATTCTTCGGTGGAATAGCCGGCATTTTGGGAAGCATTGTTTTACATGATCTTGTGTAAATACTCTATATGTTCCTCTTTGGGATGGCAGGTGGAGTTATGCATTGTTTCATATTGTATTTAATTAAAAAGGTCACCAAGTAGCCTTGCTTCCAGTCGTTTATCGAGACAACTATTACAATCTGTCCAATTTGAAGAAGAATGACAAGTAAGAAAGTAAAGGGAGGTAAATACATGGAATTTCCTGAATTAGAAACGAATCGTTTAAAACTAATTCAAGTGAAAGAGGAACATGCCCCGAGAATTTTTGAAATCATGTCTAATGATGAAGTGACAAAATATTATGGGATGGATAGCTTGAAAAGCAGGGAAGAAGCCACGATCATCATTAAATCCTTCCAAAACACATATGAGAGCAATCGAGGAATCAGGTGGGGAATAGTTTTAAAAGGAACAGGTGAATTAGTTGGTACGGCAGGATTAAATAACCTTAACGTTGCTGGAAAAAGAGCTGAGATCGGGTACGAATTGGATCCTTTGTATTGGAAACAAGGCATTACAACTGAAGCAGTTAAGGAAGTTTTAAGATATTCATTTGAAGAGTTGCAATTGTATAGAATTGGCGCAGTAACGTATCCGCAGAATGAAGTGTCTATGCAACTATTAAAACGGTTGGCTTTTAAGGAAGAGGGCTTACTTAGAGGGTACCTTTATCAAAACAATCAGTCACATGATGCCGTGATATTTTCAGTGTTAAGAACCGAACGGACTTAAATGGATGAATCGATTGTTAAAGTTTACTTAAATGGGTTTCTAAGGTTTATGATTCATCAGTCGTAAAAAAACGTATGGTGCCAGACGGCATTAACGATTGGCAGGTATTGAATATGGATTTATATATTGAGAAATTAACTGACTCAGATTTAAATGACTTGTATACATTCGAACTTGAAAATAGATCCTATTTTGAGGAAATGGTGCCTTCGCGAGGAGATGACTATTACAAGCCGGACATTTTTAAAGTGAGAAATGAAGCTTTATTACAAGAGCAGGCCGGTGGGATTTCAAATTTTTATTTAATCAAGGATGATCAGGGTACAGTTCTGGGTCGAATCAACTTAGTCGATATCGATGAAACTCATAAGATTGGTCACCTGGGTTATCGAATCGGACGCCGCTATTCTGGAAGGGGCATTGCCAAGAAAGCATTGTCTGTATTACTGGAAACCGTAAAGGATATAAAACAAGTTCATGCGAAAACTACCACTGCGAATATGGCCTCCCAGAAAATTTTGGAGGGAAACGGTTTTGTGGAAATAGCAACTGATGAAGAAGACTTTGAAATGCGGGATCAAAAGTTCAAATTTGTTTATTATTCTTGGAGCTCTACCAACCATGGTTAACAATTTCGGATACGGTCCTGTTGATTATTTCGCAGTCTTACCCATTAATAAGGATTCGGACAAAATGATTGAAATCCAGGATTCTGCGTCTGCACGCATTGGATATATTCAACGGAACTATAAAAATTTATTTGATAAAGTACTGAATTATGTGCCGTTTTCCGTACAGGGGTCTCTGACTATCATTGGTGAAACAGATGGATTCTCCTTACAGATCATGCAGCAGTCCTTTAAATCTACTCTATTTAAACTGAAATGGGATGTTCATTTAACAGGCGGCGGGAAAGAAGACGTATTTCTGCTGGAAGATAGAACTAAGATTACTACGAATCCGCGTGTGCGCTACCATAAGAACGCTAATGACTATTTGTTTAAGAGAGATTCTTTTAATCGTACTTGCAATATCTATGCAAATGACAGCACAACGATTTGCGCATTCGTATATGTTGAAAAATTACTGCCGACGCATTTAAAGATTACTCTTAACACCAATGATCTCACGATTAGCGAGGTTTTGGCGGTTTACTACATGATGAGCCTACTTTATTAATTATTTTAAAGTAGGTGCTAGGTTTGTTGAATTCAAAAATTCAGCAAGAAGCGTGTGCTTTGTGAGGGTAATCTCACTAGGTACTAAAGATTTCAAGATTAAGTGGAGGTTAGGAGGTTGACCGATGAGAGCAGTCAGAAATACAAACGTTATAATTCTATTAACAGTGCTTTTGCTGATTATATCCTTATTAATCATTTCAATTAATTATTTCAATACAAAAGAGATAAATACGTTTACCTCACAATGTTATGAGAATAAGGGGGCAGTGAAATTAGAGATTCATAATAACCTCACGGGTCGCTATTCTTTGGAATGTAAGTAACGGAATCCAGAAGTGAAAACTAGTGCTCTCGTTATCCGATAAAACTCAAAGGAGGGAGAAGTCTTGAAACATAAAGACTTGATTTTAATGGCACTGATTCTGCTGTCCATCACTGCGTTAATGGCTTATGATTTCTTTCCGCAGTTAAGTGAACTTCTTTTTGTTCCCAAACCTCTCATTATCATGCTATTGCTGCTAATTTTGTTTTCGGGATATTTTGTAACGCGTCTTCAACATGACGGTTCCCAGAAGTTTAAATTTCTATGGCAAGTTGCGTTTACGACGTACTTGTTAGCACTTCTCATTGGTTTCACATTGCTAGGCGGCGTTTCTCAAGTCGGCATATCGTTATCCAGTCCTGCATTATGGATTGTGCTGGTAATAAGTCTATTTGAAATCTATCAAGAATATAAGAAGCTGCCGCCTGCAGATCATGCTTCTTAAAGTAGAGCAATCTAATTTGTTTATACTTTGAACATCCCGGGTTAGGGCGTATACTGTTAAGCTTACAAGTAATTCACACCCTTTACTTTTAAGAAGTAACTTTTTGACTTCGTCAGGAGGAGTTCAAGTATGAAACTCGAAATTATTGCAACAAGCCTGCAAGATGCCATTACAGCTGAACAAGCCGGGGCAGACCGGCTGGAATTATGTTCCGCGTTAACAGAAGGCGGATTGACGCCGAGTTTGGGACTGATTGAGTCAGTTGTTGAAGGTGTCTCTATCCCCGTATATGTTATCGTCCGTCCTCATAGCCGAACATTTAACTACGATGAAGCAGATATGCAAGTAATGCTTGCGGACATTCATCACATCCGACAGACAAAAGCTGCAGGAATTGTAATTGGAGTTTTGGACGAGAAAAATCGAGTCGATACCGTCAATTTAAAGCGACTTTTGGATGTCTCAGGCGATTTGAACGTAACGTTCCACAGGGCATTTGATGAAATCGAAGATCAGCTCGAAGCCATCGATATGATTGGAGATTTTCCTCAAATCCAACGCATTTTAACGTCAGGCGGACAAGCACCCGCTCCTGAATCAAAAGAACAAATCCGGACATTAGTGGATAAGACCAAGAACACTTCTGTCACCATATTGGCTGGCAACGGTATGTCAACTGAAGGACTTTCGGAATTCATCGAAGCGACAGGTGTCACTGAAGTGCATTTTGGTTCCGCAGTTAGAAATCACCAAAGTTTTCAGTATCCTATCAAGCCTGATGTAATCGAACGTATCAAATCTGTAATCGGTGAGTGAAATTTCTTCGCTGATTAAACATCATTGGCTGTAGTTATGATTGTTTAAAGCAGAAATCCGCACCGATTAAAAACATAAAGACGGTCCCTAATGATGATTTTTATCTCAAGGGACTGTCTTTTTATGGTTTATCGTATCATTTCTAAGAAACTCCAAATATCAGTCTATAGGGATTCTTCTCTCCTCGCTTTACAATTGAACTACAAACTGAGATAAGAGGAGGCATTTATTATGATTGGCGAACAAGTATTACTCAGCAGTGTCTTCGCGGCAGGAGTTTTGTCCTTTTTCTCTCCTTGCATCTTACCGCTGCTGCCTGTTTACATATCCATTCTCTCCTCAGGAAATCCGACGTCCTTACGGCAAAACCGAGTCATTACGATAGGGAAATTCAGTATCCACCCGCGCTTGATTGTTAAAACAATGATTTTTGTCCTTGGTTTATCGACCAGTTTTGTCCTTCTTGGATTCGGTGCAGGTGCATTAGGGGCACTCATTAATACCACGACATTCATCACCATTTGTGGAATTGTCGTCGTAATTCTAGGGCTTCATCAAATCGGACTGTTCCATATTCCGTTTTTAGAACGTGAAAACAAAGTGAGCTTGAAACGTAGCGGGAAGCGGGACTATATCGGTACCTATCTTCTTGGCTTTACATTCAGTTTCGGCTGGACTCCATGTATCGGGCCAATTTTAGGAGCGGTTCTCGGACTTTCGGCAAACGAAGGGCAAGCAGCTCATGGCGCATTTCTTATGCTCATCTACGCACTCGGTATGCTGATTCCGTTTCTTATCCTTTCAATTTTCTCGGATTTCTTACTGCAGCGCATGAAAAGACTGAATCGTCACTTAGGGAAAATAAAGGTCGCTGGCGGAATTATCATTGTCGTGATGGGGGTCTTCCTCATGACGAACAACTTGAATTTTTTTACAACACTCATTCCACAATGAAGGAGGATTTGACATGCTGAAAAAGTTACTTGTTTTACTGGCAGTTGTCACCGTTCTCGGAGCTTGTTCATCGGAAACTAAATCCGGAGGACCCAAAGACGCGTTATTCCAATTGGAAGACTTAGATGGCAACACCGTCAACTTGGCAGATTATGAAGGGAAAAACGTCTACGTCAAGTTTTGGGCGTCTTGGTGTCCGATCTGTCTTGCTGGGCTTGAAGAAGTGAATGCACTTGCAGCAGAAGACACGGATTTTGAAGTGTTGACCATTGTCGCACCTGGTTATAACAATGAAAAGAAAAAAGATGCGTTTGTAAAATGGTATAAAGGTGTTGACGATGTACAAGATTTACCTGTTCTGATGGACGAAGGCGGAAATCTTGTAAAAGAGTTCGAAGTCCGCGGCTATCCAACATCTGCATTCATTAACAAAAAAGGAGAACTCGTTAAAACACAAGCAGGTCAGTTATCGAATGATCAAATTAAAGAAATGATGGACCAATTAAAATAAAAGAAAGGGGAACCTATTATGAAACTGACCTACCTAATTGGGCTGCTTGGACTTACATTGATACTCGGCGGCTGTACCCTTGGGAATGATTCAAAAGGTGATGCGGAGACAACTTCAGGTTCACTGACTGCAGCAGCCTCTTCGAAATATCCCGCAAATCCAAATGATGATTTAACATTCGATGAAACGAATTTGAAAGACATTTACTTAGCTGGAGGTTGTTTCTGGGGTGTGGAAGCTTACATGGAACGCGTTTATGGAGTTTACGATGTCACTTCTGGATATGCGAACGGAACGACAGAAAATCCATCATATGAAGATGTTGTTTCTGGAAAAACAGGGCACGCAGAAACCGTTCATGTGCAATACGATCCCGAACGCACCGATTTGAATACAATCCTGGATCATTTCTTTATGATTATTGATCCGACTGCATTGAACAAACAAGGAAATGATCGAGGTACACAATACCGCTCAGGTGTTTTCTATACAGATCCGGCAGAGAAAACTGTAATCGAAAAAGTCGTTAAAGACCAGCAAGTGCGCTATGACGATAAAATCGTAACACAGGTTCAGCCGCTAACAAACTATACATTAGCAGAGGAGTATCACCAAGATTATTTGGAGAAGAATCCGAACGGCTATTGTCACGTGAAATTCGATTCGTTGGAAGACCAAGACATTCCCTCATTGATCGACCCGGCAGACTATCCCAAACCAAGTGACAAAGAGTTGAAAGAGAAGCTTACTGAAGCGCAATATAAAGTTACTCAAGGCAGCAATACGGAAGCTGCGTTTTCAAACAAATACTGGGATTCATTTGAAGATGGCATCTACATTGACGTAGCTACGGGTGAACCGTTGTTTTCTTCAAAAGATAAGTATGATTCACAATGCGGATGGCCAAGTTTCACGCAGCCGATAATTCCTGAAGTGGTAACTGAACATAAAGATAAGAGTTTCAATATGGTGCGGATTGAAGTTAGAAGCCGCGCTGGTGACAGTCACCTCGGCCATGTATTCGATGACGGACCGAAAGATAAGGGCGGCTTGCGGTATTGCATTAACAGCGCCGCAATCGATTTTGTGCCTCTAGAAGAAATGAAAGACGCAGGTTATGGCTATCTGACAAGCCTTGTGAAGTAAGGTACACTGGAAATAAGACTGCGAAAGGCGGCTGTTGCTGCCTTTCGTTTTTACTTTACATAGGAAAGGAGCCGACTATGTATACGTTGCTAGTTGTAGACGATGAGCCTATTTTAATCCGCGGAATTCGCTCGTTTGTTGACTTTAAAGCACTCTCGATTTCTGAAGTTCTTGAAGCGGCAAATGGGGAAGAAGCGCTTGATCTGTTTAAAACACATAAACCCGATCTCGTGCTCGCGGACATTAATATGCCGAAAATGAATGGGCTTGACTTCGCTGCAGCAGCGAAGTCGTTAAAGCCGGATGTGAAAATCGCAATGATCACAGGATATGACTATTTTGACTATGCTGTAGCTGCGCTAAAAACAGGTGTTGACGATTACGTCTTGAAACCAGTCTCTAAAACAGACATACAGGAATTGTTGCAAAAACTGATTGGAAAAGTTCAAGAAGCACACCGTCAACAGGAAGTGACGAAACTTGTAGACGGCCTCATTCAATCCTCAAATTCTATCGATGTCTCTTTGGGTTACAAGTCGCAAATCACCCGAGAAATCAATTCAAATCTCAGTAATTTAGAGTTTTCTCTTGCCTCTTTGGCATCAACTCTTTCACTTAGTCCATCTTATGTCAGCACGTTATTCAAGCAATTATTCGGTACGACATTCCAACAATACATGATTGCTTCTCGTCTGGATCGTGCAAAATTACTATTGCTAAGCACGGATATGAAGATGTATGAAATCGCAGCTTCCGTCGGATTTGAAGATCCCAACTATTTCAGTGCAGCATTTAAGAAACGATTTTTATTGTCTCCCAATCAGTTTAAGGAGAAATCCAGAGAATGAATAACCAATCAAAAACGTTCAGGAAATTACGCGTTCAAATTGCATTTCACTATATTATCGCAAGTAGTTTGATGCTATTACTGATGGCAGGAATTCTTTACTCAAGTATTTCCTCAATTCTTTTAAGTGAGTCTGCGAAAAGTACAAAATCCTCTGTCCATCAAAGCGGCATGTATCTGGATCTGTATATTGACCGGTTAAATGCAGTGACAAGTCTGCTCGCCGAAAACCCTCAGCTTGTTGGATATTTGTCTGATTCATCACGCGCATCCTCGGTCAAGAGTGATCTTTTGAAAACGATTGACACAACACTTGCGTCTGATGATTTCATCAAATCCATCATTATTGTGAGTAAAGACGGACAGATTTTGTCCAATGAAGCGGATTTAACAATGAGCAAATCGACGAATATGATGCAGGAAACGTGGTATCGCTCAGCGATTACGAATGGCGGCCAAGCCTTCCTAACGTCAGCGCGAATGCAGGATTTCTCGATGGATAAAGACACATGGGTCATTTCGATGAGCCGTGAGATAACGGATGCGTCAGGGGATAACCGGGGCGTATTGCTGATTGACCTCGATTATGAAGTGATTGAAGACTATTTATCAGATTTGGACTTAGGAAAGAATGGGTTTTCTTTCATCCTTAATGCAAAAAATGAGGTCGTCTACCATGAAGATCCCGCTTATTTTCAAAATGAAGTTAAAAAGCGCGAGCTGCAAACAATTGCAGATGACCAGGCAGGATATGATTCCAAAGAAAATACGCTGACCTATACGCATTCGTTGAAAAATGCAGATTGGATGCTAGTCAGCGTCTCATCCCAAGACAGTCTTCTTGCGATCAAGAAGCAGCTGATGGAAATCTTCATCTGGGTCGGAATTGCTTTGCTGGTGATTGCTGCTACAAGTGTTTATCTCTTTGCAGGACGGATAACTGCGCCGTTTCAAAAGTTGGAAAAAGCGATGCAGGATATTGAAACGGGTTTAAAGGAAATTCCTGTTGACGCCAAGGGATGTTACGAAGCACAAAGTCTGACGCGACATTTCAATACGATGACACACCGAATTGATAAGTTGATGGAGGAAATCAAGATTAAAGAGAAGCATCTTCGTACATCAGAAATCAGTGCGCTGCATAGTCAGATAAATCCACATTTCCTATACAACACGCTTGATACAATTGTATGGATGGCTGAATTTGGCGACCATGAAAAAGTGATTGACCTTACGAAGGCACTGGCTTCATTTTTCCGGCTTTCTCTCAGCGGAGGGAGCGAGTTAACGACGGTCGAAAACGAATTGGAACATGTTGAACGGTACTTGTTCATTCAAAAGGAACGGTACGGAGAAAAATTGCAGTATTCTATCCGTTGTGATGAGACGCTGCTCGATATTGAAATTCCGAAACTAATCCTGCAGCCGCTGGTTGAAAATGCGCTCTATCATGGGATTCGAGGACTTTCCCGTGAAGGTAAAATTGTGATTACTGCGTCCTCTGAAGGTGACACACTGATTCTGACCGTTCATGATAACGGGGATGGATTTGACGCAGAGAATGCAGAATTGAAAAAGACAATGAAACTTGGAGGCATTGGAATTCGAAACGTAGATGAGCGCATTCAATTATATTATGGAGAAAACTATGGTGTAACAATTCATTCATCTGCTGCAGATGGTACGACTGCCAGTATCAAGCTATCGAATTCGCTATAAGTACGTATTGAAAAACAGTTCAGGAACATACTTCGTATAAGACGGAGGTGTATCTGAGTTATGGCACACGATGACTTTTTTAAATTGGACTTTTGGGAAATGATCTTACGGACAACACTCGCTTTTGTTGTGTTGCTGATTCTGGCCCGTTTCATGGGGAAAAAACAAATATCTCAATTGACATTTTTCCATTACGTAACCGGGATTACGATTGGTTCCATTGCAGCAGATATTGCCGGCGAATCGGAAACTCCATTTATGGACGGGCTGGTTGCGATGATCTGGTGGGCGGTTTTGACGATTGCTATGAATTACATTTCGATGAAATCCAAAAAAGCGCGAGTTCTCCTGGATGACAAACCGATTATTGTGATTCAGAGAGGTAAGATTGAGGAAGAGGCATTAGGTAAAGCGCGTTTAGACCTGAACGATTTAAATATGCTCCTTCGGGAACAAAGTATTTTCTCCATTAAAGATGTGTATTATGCAATATTCGAAGTCAATGGGAATTTAAGTGTCATGAAACGCGCCGGACTCGATAATGCTACGAAAACGGATGTGAAGGCATCAGCAAAAGAACCAAAATACATTCCCACAGAAATCATTTCAGATGGAGAATTAGTCTTGGAGAATTTAGCGGAGCTCAACTTGACCGAGCAATGGGTGGATGATCAACTCAAAAAGAATGGCATCAGCAGGGTGGATCAAGTGTTCTACGCAGAAATTCAACCGAATGGAGACTTGCACATTGATGCGAGGAACGATAAAAATGAGTAGTTTTTGTGTTCGTTTATAATAACTTTCAAAGGCCAGCTAACTGAATCATAAAATTAGCTGGTCTTTAGTATGCTTTGTAACAGGTGACTTTTAGGAATATTCGGGAAAAGAAGGATTTCGCTAAAGTTATAGCGAAGTAATCAAAGGATTGAATCTACTTCAAAAACGGAGGGATATACATGGCATATACAGTAGAAAAAGTAAGTAATCTAAATGAACTTGATATTGAGCCCCTGATTTCTGAAAGTGAAGAAGAAGGATATCGTTTTGTAACACGGCTTGCTGAGGACTACAAAGAAGGTGTTAATACTTTCTCCGGCCCTGGTGAGGCATTGTATTGTGTCAAAGATGATCACGGGAAAGTGGTAGCAATTGGCGGTGTGAACCGTTTCCCAGTTCCAGGAGGAGATCCAGAGACTGGACGGCTTCAACGCTTTTACGTGGAAGCAGATCAGAGGAGAAATGGGGCAGGATCACTGCTGCTAAAAGAAATTGTTGAACATGCGCGTAATGAGTTCCACGAGCTGACGGTGAAAACCGAGTCGTCTAAGGCAGATGCGTTTTACCGTCATAATGGTTTTGAATTCGATGATTCAGCATCTGAAACGACCCATCGGATGGCATTCAATTAAAACCCGGGTTTATAGCATGAACCATATCCGGTAGTGTTATGAGAAGAAAAACATGTTTTAGATAATTTCTCATTCTCTATATAGGTTAAGAGAATGAGAAATTTGTTATTAACAATCCTTCATCCCACTTATTAATAGGGTACCATTGATGATGAAATAATTTTGTATTTTGAAATCCAATTACATAGAAGATCTAAAACGGATCAAAAGTTAAAAGTAAATTGGAAATAAGTTGCAAGGAAGTGAAATGCCATTCACACAGAGCGCAGACATATCCCGATGGTTATCGGGATAGCCTTACTTTTATTAGCACCTGCTGCAATTTTTTTGTTGCCTAACTTTGTTGCCAACTCCATCTATTTTAAAACTGGAAGCTGGTTCATTTTCGTTTCTGGCGGTGTTTATTTGGTCTACACGGTAGCTTTCTTGTTATTGATAGCTGCTTTCTTTGTTCTGTTTATCATGTATATGAACAAAAAATCCATACTAATCAGCTTGGGTTTGATAGTATTGGCTGGCGTTAGTTTTTACATAGCCTCGCTGAATTATACAATGTTATCGGATGATCGGATTACCTATCGTCCGCTTCTGTCTTTCCAATCTCATTCTTATGCTTGGGGAGAAGTCGATGAAGCGGTTTATAAATCTGTGCCGGCAGATGACGGGAAATCCGAGTTCGATTTCAAATTCAAAGATGATGTAACATTGACGCTCACTGTGAATCGCTTGTTTATGAAGTTTCTTTCACCCATTGAAAATCGTCTAAGTCATGAAGGCGTTGAGATGGATAAAATATTGATTCCTAAAAAAGAATGAACACGCGATATTTCCTCTGGCATGCTTCCAGAGGAAATGCTGTGCTATAGTATCAGTGAAAGCAGGTGACGGACGTGAAACGCAAACGGAAAAGACTACATAAAAAAGGCAATATGATTGTCTTTCCCGGAACGGTAGAGCGATTGCTAGACCAAGCCGAAGATGCTATGCAGGCAGAAGAATTTGAAGAAGCTGTCCGAATTACTGAACAGCTTATTGAAATTGCTCCCAGCATACCCGAAATACCAGGGATACTCGCAGTGGCACTCTATGAAGTAAAAGAGTTTGAGAAAGCGAAGCCTTACGCCGTTCAATGGCTGCAAAGTGATATAAGCGATTACTTTGAAGCGATGGAATTATATCTAGCAATTTGTATGCAGCTTCAAAATTACGAGGAAGTAGAAGATACCATTGGAGCTCTTTTGGATGAAGAGGTCATTCCGGGTGAGTTAAAACAGAAGTTCATTTATCTGCGTGAGTTAAATGGAAGGTTATTAAACAGGTTTTCGGATGACTTTGCTGTACAGCTGAAAGAGACGGTTTCGTTTGAGGAGTTTTTACAAATGGATCGTTTTCAGCAGCAGGAGCTGCTTGCACAACTGGAAAGTAACGGATCCGGAGATTCGCAAGAGCTGCTCTCTGAAATTGTCACCTGCGATAACTTGCCTCCTGTATTAAGAACTGTAGCGCTGGTGCTGCTGCGGAATTCAGGATATGAAGAACCGCTTGTTATCCGGAAGTTCGGAAGAGGACTGAGTGTCGTCCCATCCCAGCTCCCGCTTCCAGGAGAAGACGCAATTACGAAGAAAATTTGTATATTGCTCCAACAAGCGTTAGACAAAGATCCCTCACGGCTTTCGCTAGTTGAAGAGGCTATAAAAAAGTTTGCTTTAATAAGCTACCCTCTTGACTGGGGCGCGCCGGCAGAGACGGTCGCATGTGCTTATGAAAATTATTCTACGTTTCTATTTGAAGGGACTCCTCTTCCTCAAACAGCTTTACATAAGCTGATCTTTGAGATCGATCAAGACTGCAGTGAAGCTGTTGAATGAAATTTCTTGAAAGATAAAGAGACTATGATATACTGAGATGGTTGTCAATGGCGTATAAACGGTACAAAATATATTCGTCACTATGATTCGGAGGTATGTGGAAATGTCAGTTAAATGGGAAAAACAAGAAGGTAACAAAGGGAAGTTAACATTTGAAGTTTCAGCAGAGGACTTTAAAGCAGGAATGGACAAGGCGTTCAAAAAGGTCGTTAAGCAAGTAAACGCACCTGGATTCCGTAAAGGAAAAATGCCGCGCAAGATGTTCAACCAAATGTACGGGGAAGAAGCACTTTATAACGATGCAATCGATATCGTTCTTCCAGTAGCATACGATGCAGCTGTTCGTGCAGAAGGCCTTGAGCCGATTGCATCACCAGAAATCGACATCGAAAAGCTTGAAAAAGGCGAGCCGGTTGTATTTACAGCGATCGTTCCTCTTAAGCCAGAAGTAAAATTAGGCGAGTATAAAGGCCTTGAAGCAACACGCCAAGAGACAAAAGTTACAGATGAAGAAATCGACATGGAATTACAAACACGTCGTGAGTCAATGGCTGAGATGGTCGTTAAAGAAGACGGCGCAATCGCAGAAGGCGACACAGCAAACATCAACTTTGACGGCTACTCTGAAGGAGAAGCATTCGAAGGCGGAAAAGCTGAGAATTATGATCTTGCAGTTGGATCAGGTTCATTCATCCCAGGTTTTGAAGAGCAGTTAATCGGCTTGAAAACTGGTGACGAAAAAGACGTTGAATTGACGTTCCCTGAAGAATACCATGCAGCTGAACTTGCAGGTAAGCCAGCAGTATTCAAAGTGAAAATCAACGAAGTAAAAGCAAAAGAAGTTCCTGAGTTGAACGACGAACTTGCTAAAGAAATGGACGAAGACGTAGAAACAGTGGACGAGCTTCGTAAGAAAATGAAAGAAAACTTGGAAACTGAAAAGAGCTCAGCATCTGAAACAGCACTTCGCGACGACCTCGTAGAAGCAGCTGCTCGCAACGCTGAATTTGAAGTACCTGAAGAAATGGTTGAATCTGAAACTAACCGTATGGTTGACGAATTCGGACAACGCCTTTCAATGCAAGGTATGAACCTTGACTTGTACTACCAGTTCTCTGGCCAAGACGAAGCATCACTTCGTAAGCAAATGCACGACGACGCTGTAAGCCGTGTACGTGTATCTCTTACACTTGAAGCAATCGGCAAAGAAGAGAATGTTGAAGTAACTGAAGAAGAAATCAACGAAGAGCTTAATAAAATGTCTGAGCAATTCAACATGGACATCGAACAAATCAAAACTGCTCTTGGCGGTACTGAAATGCTCGAAAACGACCTTCGTTTCAACAAAACAGTTCAACTTCTAGTTGACAACGCAAAAATCACAGAAGCAGCTGCAGAATAATCCAAAGCCGCTCTGGGCAAGGCACGGAACCCCGTGCCTTGTTTTTGTATATTGAGGATAGTGCAGGTTGTCGAACTATAGAACAGTGATAAATTCTATAACTAAGGATATGCTAATGATTGAAGCGCAAGGTGGCGACTCCGGAGGGATAAGCGAAGATTGAAGACCCCACAGGGAGCAAAGCGACCGAGGAGGCTGAAATCAAGCCCCTCGGAAAGCGTCCACCTGAAGCGGAAATCATGACTGTCTAATTTAAATCTGTCAATGCACCAAGCGCGGGGTAAAACCCGTGTACATACAGCAAAAGAACGAAATAGTTGATAAACCAGTTGGAATCTTGTAAGATTTCACTGAATAGGGGTGAGCAATTTGTTCAAATTTAACGATGAAAAAGACAATTTGAGCTGTTCGTTCTGTGGCAAGACGCAGGACCAAGTCCGCAAACTTGTTGCAGGGCAAGGGGTTTATATATGTGACGAATGTGTTGAACTTTGTGCCGAAATCGTAGAAGAAGAAGTCGGCCTCGAAGAAGGTTTCGAATTCAAAGAAGTTCCAAAACCAAAAGAAATCCAATCCATTCTTGACGAGTATATAATTGGACAGGATCGTGCAAAGAAATCACTTTCAGTTGCGGTCTATAACCATTACAAACGTGTAAACTCAGGCAGTAAAGTCGATGACGTAGAACTTGCAAAATCGAACATCGTCCTTATTGGACCTACAGGCAGTGGTAAAACACTCCTCGCGCAAACACTCGCGCGTATTTTGGACGTTCCATTTGCAATTGCTGATGCGACTTCATTAACGGAAGCAGGATATGTAGGTGAAGATGTTGAAAACATCCTCCTCAAACTAATCCAATCTGCTGATTTCGATGTGGAACGTGCTGAAAAAGGCATCATTTATATCGACGAAATCGACAAAGTTGCTCGTAAATCAGAAAATGCATCCATTACTCGTGATGTTTCAGGTGAAGGTGTACAGCAGGCGCTACTTAAAATTCTAGAAGGTACTGTTGCAAGCGTTCCACCTCAAGGCGGACGCAAACATCCTCATCAAGAATTCATTCAAATCGATACGACAAATGTGTTGTTCATCGTCGGCGGAGCATTCGACGGAATTGACGAAATCATTAAACGCCGTGTCGGTCAAAAAGTAATCGGATTTGGTTCTGATCCAAATGCTGCTGAAGAGGAACGTTCTTTACTTTCCCGTATGATTCCAGAAGACCTTCAGCAGTTCGGTCTCATTCCGGAGTTCATCGGCCGTTTGCCTGTCATTGCGACACTCGAACAGCTTAGTGAAGATACACTTTACCAAATCTTGACGCTTCCTAAAAATGCGATTGTTAAACAATATCAAAAGATGCTCGGTCTGGATGATGTTGAATTGCAATTTGAAGACGAGGCGCTCATTGAGATTGCTCGTGAGTCAATTGAGCGAAAAACAGGTGCCCGCGGTTTGCGTTCAATCATTGAAAATATCATGCTTGACGTGATGTACGAACTTCCTTCTTTGGAAGAAGTTAAAAAGTGCATCATTACCAAGGATTCTGTGCTGGGTGAAGGTTCACCGCTTCTCTATCTTGAAGATGGTACAGAAATGAAGCTCGATTCAGAAAAACATACTGCATAATTAAAGGAGGAAGCTGACCTTGAGGAGGCGCATTTGTGCTGAATGGGTCAGCTTTTTTCCTTATTTTTCTTATTGTATTCAATACATAGTAAATGAGGTAAAATTAAAGGTGGAGGTGTTTGTACGATGGCTTTACGACATAATATACCGCTTCTTCCGTTAAGAGGCATTTTGATTTATCCAACGATGACTTTACATATTGATGTAGGCAGGGAACGTTCGGTTTTCGCAATCGAACACGCGATTGCAAATAACAACTTAATTTTCTTAGCGACACAAATTGATTTGAATGATGAAGATCCGCAACCAGAAGATCTTTACCACCTTGGTACACTGGCAATCGTTAAATCAATGACCCAATTGCCAAATGGCACCTATCGGGTCTTAATCGAGGGGATAGAACGGGCAGAATGGACAGATTATGAAGAAGCTGATCTCTACCCGGTGGTAACGGTGAATGGTTTCCCTGATTCAACAGCAGTCGATTCTGAATCCGAAGCTCTCATGCGCACGCTGCTTATGCATTTTAAGAAATACACAAAAGTTTCGAAACGGATTACTGAAGATGCGTACACTTCGGTTTCTGCAATTTCTGAGCCGGGCCGGCTTGCTGATACTGTAGCGTCTCATTTGCCATTAAAGATTCGTGCGAAACAAGATATTTTAGAGATGCGCAATATCAATGACCGCCTGGAATGGCTGATTAGCCGGTTATATAACGAACAGGAAGTCATGGGACTTGAACAAAAGATTAACGAACGCGTCCGTGAAGCAATGGAGCGCACACAAAAAGAGTTTTACTTACGCGAACAAATGAAAGCCATCCAAACTGAACTCGGAGATAAGGACGGTAAAGGTCTTGAAGTTCAAGCGCTGCGCCAGCGGATTGCAGAATCAGGAATGCCTGAAGGGGTCATGCAAACGGCTGAAAGAGAGCTGGACCGCTACGAGAAAATTCCATCTGCCGCAGCGGAAAGCGGAATCATCCGTTCCTATATTGACTGGCTTGTTTCATTGCCGTGGTCAGATGCTTCAAAAGACCAATTGGATCTTGATCGTTCTGAAATGATTTTAAATCGAGATCATGAAGGCTTGGATTCCGTTAAAGAACGGATCCTGGAATTTTTGTCGGTCCGACAATTGACTTATTCGCTGCGGGGTCCGATCCTTTGTATTGAAGGTCCACCAGGTGTCGGTAAAACTTCACTTGCGAAATCGATTGCAGAATCATTGGGTCGCAAATTCGTTCGTATTTCTCTTGGCGGTGTTCGAGATGAATCAGAAATTCGTGGCCATCGCAGAACGTATGTAGGTGCAATGCCTGGTCGTATTATTCAGGGGATGAAGAAAGCTGGAACAGTGAATCCGGTGTTTTTACTCGATGAAATCGATAAAATGTCCAATGATTTCAGAGGAGACCCATCATCTGCTATGTTGGAAGTTTTGGATCCGGAGCAAAATAGCACGTTTAGTGATCATTACATAGAAGAGCCATACGACTTATCCAATGTGCTGTTCATTGCAACTGCAAATGATTTAAGTGCCATTCCAGGTCCGTTGCGCGATCGAATGGAGATAATTTCAATCGCGGGCTATACCGAACTGGAGAAGACGGCTATTGCTGCGAATCACCTGATTCCAAAACAATTGAAAGAACATGGCTTGACGAAAACGCATGTAAAATTCCAGCAGCCGGCTATTTTAGATGTTGTTCGTTATTACACGAGAGAAGCGGGTGTGCGTTCTTTGGAGCGCGAAATAGCAAAAGTCTGCCGGAAATCTGCACGTTTAATTGCCAGCGGGAAAAAGAAAAGTGTGACAATTAGTTCGAAAACGCTGGAAAACTTTCTTGGTAAGAAGAAATTCAGTCATGGACAAGCTGAAACGACGAATCAGATCGGCGTGGCAACCGGTTTAGCATATACGGCTGTAGGCGGAGATACACTGCAAATAGAAGTATCACTCTCTCCGGGGAAGGGCAAGCTGATTTTGACTGGAAAGCTTGGAGATGTGATGAAAGAATCTGCTCAAACGGCGCTTTCTTATGTCCGTTCCAGAGCGGAAAGCCTTGGGATCGATTCTTCGTTCTATGAAACAAAAGACATTCACATTCACGTTCCACAAGGTGCTGTTCCTAAAGACGGTCCTTCAGCGGGTGTGACCATTGCAACTGCGCTTGTTTCCGCTTTAACAAATTGCCCAATCCGCAGGGAAGTGGGTATGACTGGTGAAATTACATTGCGTGGCCGTGTATTGCCGATAGGCGGCTTGAAAGAAAAGACGCTTAGTGCACATAGAGCGGGATTACGTGTTATTATTTTACCTAAGGAAAACGAACGAGATATTGATGATGTCCCTGAAGAAATTCGTGAGGAGTTATCATTTAAATTGGTTGACGACGCTGAGGAAGTATTGGCGATCGCATTGGAGGAACGAGAATTATGAAAGTGCATAACGTTGAAATGGTGATGAGTGCTGTCAGACCGGAACAATATCCAGATGACGGTTTCCCAGAATTTGCTCTTGCCGGACGTTCGAACGTTGGAAAGTCATCGTTCATCAATAAAATGCTAGCACGTAAGAATATTGCAAGAACCTCGTCTAAGCCAGGGAAAACACAAACACTGAACTTCTATAAAATTGAAGAACAGCTATTCTTTGTTGACGTTCCAGGTTATGGGTACGCACGTGTATCGAAGACTGAAAAAGAAAAATGGGGCGGTATGATCGAGCAATATTTAACAGGTCGCGAACCTTTAGTTGCTGCGATTCAAATCGTCGACATTCGACATGTACCTTCTGCGGACGATATTAATATGTACAATTTCTTCGTGCATTACAATATCCCAGCCATCGTCATTGCGACGAAAGCGGATAAGATTCCTAAAGGGAAATGGGAGAAGCATAAGAAGATTGTGCGTGAATCATTGAACATGCTTGGCGATGACCCATTGTTTGTTTTTTCGTCTGAAAAAGGCATTGGCGTTGAAGCGGTTTGGGCTGAGATAGAAAGCAGAATGTAATGATCTCTCATATACATGAAACAAGAAGCAGAGGAAGGTTGGCTCTGCTTCTTGTTATGTCTTTTGAAATTTGGTCGATACTATCGGTATTCAACAAGCATACTGATGGAAAACGCAGTGTGGATAGATTATAATTATTATAAAGAGAGACACGAATGCCGTGTCGTTCATATGATGTTCATAAATAAAGGATTCACTCAATACAGGGTATGCTATAATTATGAGCAGGAAATAGACGCGAAAGGTGTGAGCACCTAGTGAAATTACTCGCTATCGGAGTCAATCACAGGACAGCGCCGGTAGAAATCAGAGAAAAACTTTCGTTTAACGAATCTGATTTGCCGCACGCTATGGAAACTCTGCAAACAACTAAAAGTATTTTAGAAAATATTATCGTTTCGACGTGTAACCGGACTGAAATATACGCGGTCGTTGACCAGCTCCATACGGGACGTTATTACGTGAAAAACTTTTTAGCGGAATGGTTCGATCTTCCTTTAGAATCGTTTGTGAACCATTTAATCATAAAAGAAGAAGACGATGCGATTGAACACCTGATGTCCGTCGCTTCCGGAATCGACTCGATGGTTTTAGGAGAAACACAAATTTTGGGACAGGTGAGAACAAGTTTCTTGAAAGCACAGGAAATCGGGACTACGGGTACGATTTTCAATGAGCTGTTTAAACAGGCGATAACAGTCGCAAAACGAGCTCATGCTGAAACAGCAATCGGAGAAAATGCGGTTTCTGTTTCTTATGCAGCTGTCGAGCTTGGGAAAAAGATTTTCGGTTCATTGAAGCACAAGCACATTGCGATTTTAGGTGCGGGTGAAATGGGCGAACTGACCATTAAAAACTTGCAAGGCAGCGGTGTTGGTAAAATTACGGTTCTCAATCGCACATTTTCTAAAGCGGAAGAATTGGCAACACAGTTTGACGGTTACGCCAAATCCCTTCAGGAATTGCAATGTACATTGCTTGATGTAGATATTTTAATCAGCAGTACCGGTTCAAAGGAATACGTGATTGACTACGAACTGATGCAGTTTGTGGAACGGCTCCGAAAAGGACGTCCTCTGTTCCTTGTCGATATTGCTGTACCGCGTGATATGGATCCGCGTATCGGAGATTTACCGAATATGTTCTTATACGACATAGACGACATGCAAGGAATTGTGGAAGCGAACCTCGCGCAGCGTAAAGAGGCTGCTGAAGAGATTCAGACAATCATTCATGGCGAAGTTGTTATGTTCAAAGAATGGATTGCGACTCTTGGCGTGGTTCCTGTAATTACAGCATTACGTAAGAAAGCGCTTAGTATTCAATCCGAAACGATGGCGAGTATCGAGAACAAAATGCCGGATCTTACGGATCGGGAGAAAAAAGTGTTAAGCAAACATACGAAGTCGATTATTAATCAGCTGCTGAAAGAACCGATTTTGCAAGCAAAGGAATTTGCGACTGATTCAAAATCGAAGGAAAAGCTGGAATTGTTCCAATCGATTTTCGGTATTGAAGAGGAAGTTGAGCAAGAAAAGAACCTTCAGGTACAACAGCAAAAAGCGGAACAGGGAGCCGGAGCTTCCAAAAATTCCGGATTACAACCTGATTTGACATATTGAGTGTGTCCCAACAAAGTCATTTCCCATCCCGCTTCTCTAGACGGTCGATGCGGAAGTGGCTTTTTTGACAGAAAGGCAGAGGTAGCCTATGGTTGAGTTGACGATGGCGCGGCTTCAGGAAGCAATGCTCATTCTGTACGCCGTCAGCCTGGTTTTTTATTTTGTAGACTTTTTAAACAAGGATTCCCGTGCGCAGCGCAGTGCATTTTGGCTGACTGTCATTGTATTCATCATGCAAACCGGATTTCTTTTACAGGCCATCATAGTGACGAGACAACTGCCTGTTTTGTCTTTATATGAAGGCGTCTATTTCTTTGCATGGGTACTCATCACTTTATCGCTTGGCATCCAATTGAAGTATCATTCCAGTTATGCGGGATTCTTTTTGAATATTATAGCGTTCTGTTTTATGACCATTCATATTTTTGCGCCAGCTCAAATGAATACTTCAGGTGTCGGGGAATCTCTTATATCGGAACTGTTGTTCATTCATATTACATTCGCGATTCTTTCCTACGCCGCGTTTGCGATGGCATTCGTTTTCGCGATTCTGTATTTGCTTGTTTATAATTTATTGAAGAAAAAGAAGTGGACATCCCAATTTAGCCGGCTTCCCTCTTTGCAGCATGCATTGATTGGCATGAAGTCTGCAATCTATACGGGTATTCCAGTGTTGCTTGTGAGTTTGATTTTAGGGATACAATGGGCATATACGGCGTTGTCAAATTGGACGATCTTCGATATTAAGATAGTCGGGTCATTCCTTTTGATAGTTGTCTACAGTGCATTGCTTTTCTTGAATAGAAGCGGGAAATTGAAAGCTGCAGATTTTGCATGGGCAACGGTTTTCGCCTTTGTTCTAATCATCATCAATTTCTTTTTGGGCAGTAAACTTTCACAATTCCACTTTTGGCTATAGGGTGAAAGAGTCTGGAATTCAGTAATTACGTATCATTCAATTAGGGAAGGAAGATTACATTGAGAAAAATTATTGTCGGTTCACGGAGAAGTAAGCTTGCGTTAACACAAACGAATTGGTTCATCGATCAATTGAAGGCAGCAGGTGTCCCTTTTGAATTCGAAGTGAAGGAAATCGTAACAAAAGGAGATCGTATTATTGATGTTCAGCTGTCTAAAGTAGGCGGTAAAGGGCTATTCGTAAAAGAGATCCAGCAAGCATTGTTCGACAAAGAAATCGACTTTGCCGTACATAGTATGAAAGATATGCCTTCAGTTTTGCCTGAAGGACTGATTGTTGGCTGTATTCCGACACGTGTAGACCCGCGTGATGCATTCATCTCTACGAACAATGTTGCGTTCAAAGATCTGCCTGCAGGGGCAGTAGTGGGTACATCCAGTTTGCGCAGAAGTTCACAGCTTTTATTGCTTCGGCCTGATCTTGAAATTAAATGGATTCGCGGCAATATCGATACACGTTTAAAGAAAATGCAAGATGGTGAATACGATGCAATTATCCTTGCTGCTTCCGGCCTTAAACGAATGGGCTGGAGTGAAGACATCGTTACGGAATACATGAGTCTTGAAGATTGTATTCCAGCGGTTGGCCAGGGTGCCTTGTCGATTGAATGCCGGTCAGATGACGCAGAACTTCTTGCAGAACTGGCAAAATTGAATGACGAGCAAACATTTAAAGAAGTGGAAGCTGAGCGTACATTTTTACGTGAGATGGATGGCTCATGTCAAGTTCCAATTGGCGGCTTTGCACAACAGAAGGCTGACGGAATTGAATTGACAGGCTTCATCGCTGCGCCAGACGGCTCAGAGGTATATCGCCATACGGCAAAAGCTGAAACTCCTGTTGAAGCAGGTAAAATCGTTTCAGACGTTTTGCGTAAAGAGGGAGCAGCAGAAGTCATTCAACGAGTGAAGGCTGAGATGGATGGTCAATAAGTTCCCATTATCAGGAGAGACCGTAATTTTTACAAGTACTAAAAAGTCAGAGGAACCATTCGACCTTGTGAAACAGCTTGGAGGCAGTCCGGTTTCGTACCCGCTCATTCGAACAGTTGAACGGATATGTGAAGAAGATCATGAGCGTTTGGTTCAAGCTCAGTCCTACGACTGGCTGATTTTTACTAGTCAGAGTGCAGTAGCTGCTTTTAAGCAAAAGCTTCAGCGTTTCGGATTGGAACCCACTAATTTTCAATTGAATGTAGCAGCTGTCGGAGATAAAACCGCATATGCACTCGAGCAGATGGGATTAGGTGTGGATTTTATTCCTGAAGTTTTCAGTGCTGATGTGTTTGTTCAGCAGTTTAACCCTGAGGGTGATTCGCTTCGAGCGCTTTTTATCAAAGGAAATTTGGCGGGAACACTCATTTCAACAGAGCTCTCGTTAACTGTCGATGAATGGACCGTATATGAAACGCTGCCTGAGATCACGTCAGCAGATCAGATTATAGAAATCGTGAAAGACCAAGCTTCAGTTTCAATATTGTTTGCTAGTCCTTCAGCTGTAACTGTTTTTAAAGAACGTGTCGCGCCTGAAACTGGGTGGACAGGCTTTACAATTGGTGCCATCGGACATATAACAGAGCGGGCGCTTCGTGAAGCAGGGGCGCCTGTCCATGCTATGCCCGAAACGTATACATTACCTGAACTCGTGCGGACACTTGCCGAGTCGAAAGGAAGGAACTAACTGATGAATAACTTGAATTTCCGCCGGCACCGTCGGCTTCGCAGCACTGCTGGAATGCGTGCAATGGTTCGTGAAACACAACTGCAAGTTACGGACTTCATATACCCGATTTTTGTAATTGAAGGTGAGAACGTTAAAAATGAGATTCCTTCTATGCCTGGCATTTATCAGCATTCGATGGATAATCTCGGTGAAGAACTTGATGAAGCCGTGTCACTTGGAATTCCTTCTGTCATTTTCTTTGGTGTTGTAACTGGAAAAGATGCTGTGGGCAGTGGTGCTTATCATGATCACGGAATCATTCAGCAAGCGATCCGGTTTGCGAAAAAACGTCATCCTGAGCTAATTGTTGTTGCGGATACGTGTCTATGCGAATATACCGATCACGGACATTGCGGTGTAATCGAAGGCGAACGTGTATTGAACGATCCTTCTCTTGATTTGCTTGTGAAGACAGCTGTGTCACAAGCGAATGCTGGGGCAGATATCATTGCGCCATCTAATATGATGGACGGGTTCGTCGTTGCAATTCGAGAAGGATTGGATGAAGCTGGTTTCGAAGAGATTCCAATCATGTCGTATGCGGTGAAGTATGCATCTGCTTATTATGGTCCCTTCCGTGATGCTGCGGATTCTACACCGCAGTTTGGTGACCGGAAAGCCTATCAAATGGATCCTGCCAATCGTATGGAAGCATTGCGTGAAGCAGAATCGGATATTGCCGAAGGTGCAGATTTCTTAATCGTTAAACCTGCATTATCTTACTTGGATATTTTACGTGATGTGAAAAACAATACATTACTTCCGATGGTTGCTTATAACGTAAGCGGGGAGTATGCAATGGCGAAAGCTGCTGCACTGAACGGCTGGGTAGATGAACAGCGTATCGTTCTAGAGACATTGACAAGTATGAAGCGTGCGGGTGCTGATTTAATCATGACGTATCATGCAAAAGACGCAGCTCGCTGGTTGGAGGAGACAAAATGAGAGACTATACAAAATCCAAGCAAGCATTCAGTAAAGCTGTAGATCTTATGCCGGGCGGTGTTAACTCGCCTGTCCGTGCGTTCAAGTCAGTCAATATGGATCCGATTTTCATGGAAAGCGGTAAAGGAGCTATCATTACAGATATCGATGGCAATGAGTATATCGATTATGTGTTATCTTGGGGACCGCTAATCTTAGGTCACGCTGAAGAGGGTGTTGTATCCGCGATTCAGCAAGCTGCTGTTAAAGGATCGAGTTTCGGTGCACCGACATTGCTTGAGAATGAACTCGCTGAAATCGTCATCGACCGCGTACCGTCTATTGAAATGGTTCGTATGGTCTCTTCAGGTACAGAAGCGACAATGAGTGTCTTGCGTCTTGCTCGAGGATATACGAAACGTAACCTCATTTTGAAATTTGAAGGGTGTTACCACGGACACGGGGATTCATTGCTCATTAAAGCAGGATCTGGTGTTGCGACACTCGGCCTTCCGGACAGCCCAGGGGTTCCTGAAGGCGTTGCGAAAAATACGATCACTGTTCCTTATAACGACTTGGATAGCTTGAGGGTCGCATTTAAAGAATACGGCCACGATCTCGCTGGTGTAATTGTAGAGCCTGTTGCAGGAAACATGGGCGTTGTCCCGCCGCAGCCTGGTTTCTTAGAAGAATTGCGCAAGCTGACAGAGGAAAACGGTACGCTTCTCATTTTTGATGAAGTAATGACAGGTTTCCGCGTCGGATACAATTGTGCTCAAGGACATTTCGGTATTAAACCAGACTTGACGTGCCTCGGTAAAGTAATCGGCGGCGGACTGCCTGTGGGTGCTTACGGCGGTAAACGTGAAATTATGGAGCATATTGCCCCTGCTGGAACGGTTTATCAAGCTGGAACATTGTCTGGAAATCCACTTGCGATGACTGCTGGAATCGAGACTTTGAAGCGCTTGAATCCATCATCTTATGAGCATTTCATGAAACTCGGAGATCAGCTTGAAGCAGGGTTCCGTGAAGCAGCAGCTGCGAACGGAATTCCGCATACAGTCAATCGCGCTGGATCGATGATTGGATTCTTCTTTACGAATGAAGATGTGGTGGATTATGAAACTGCAAAGACATCTGATTTAGCGTTATTTGCTGAATACTACCGCCTGATGGCTGCAGAAGGCATTTTCTTGCCGCCTTCTCAGTTTGAAGGAATGTTCCTTTCAGCTGCTCATACAGAAGCGCATATTGCCAAAACGGTAGATGCGTTCCATAAGGTTTTCAGTCAATTAAAAAAATAAAACACAAACAGCTTTTCCAAGGGACTCTTTTTGGAAAGGCTGTTTTTCTTTGGATGATAGTTCTGTTATGGAGACTGCTGTCATATACTCTAACGTATAAAAGGAGGCGGCAGAACAATGGAGCCAACACAATGGACATTAACGGAGACATTTCAGTTTCCTGCAGAATACGGGAAAGCAGTTTCTGCACAAGAAGTGAAAGTGACCGCGGGATATACAGAGCATCAGACTGAGGATGCTGTTCGGCTTTCTGGAATCTATCATGTTGCGGCAAATGTTGGATTCGACGGTGAAAGCCAAGAAATAGCGCTGGATTCAGATGCAATTCTAATCGATGATGTGGACGTTCAGGAAAAGTCCGGTTATTTTGAGTATGCAGTCCCATTGCTTGTGGATCTGCCAACGAGCGCAGACGGACAACTTAAAGCAACTGTAACGGATGCCACAGCTTCCGCTACGGATGACGGTGCCCTGACTGTCATGTGGACAGTTGAAGCGAAATTGACTGAAACAGAAGCTAAACCGGAAACTGCAGCTATTTCAGCAGCAGAAACAGAAGTAACGTCTGATCCTGTTCAGGGAAGTGCTGCAGTTAATCCAGAAAGCAATGAACATCAAGAAGTGAAAACCGCAGCAGCTACTGCGGATTTGGATAGCTCCAGTGTGAACCAAGTTGAAACTGCGATTGGCTATTCGGAAGATCATGAAATGCTCGCATTCATTAGTGATTTAGAAGATGATGTTACGGTGACGTCTTTTCGTTTAAATGATGTTTTTGTGGAATAGGAAGCAACATCCGCAAAGACAGCAGAAAAGTAAAAAGTCTCCGGTTGTCGGGATGATTAACAGTCGGATGAGCTGAAAACAGGAAATCGGAATAATGATCATTTTACCGTAAAATCGGCATCTTCTAAGCCATGGCGGAAGTAAATAAGGATTATAGCCTCTTCTCATAACACCATCCTTTCACAGCGGGCTTGACGGGTACGCTATACATCCGGTAAACTATTGGAAACAGGATAGTGATGCGTTTAGCGGGAGAGTAGATCAGTCAACTTTTTCAGAGAGGGTCCGGATGGTGCAAGGACCTATTGTCGACAGTTTGAAAGTCACCCGTCAGCAGTTTTCGTGAACGTTTAGTTTCAAGTAGCGAGAGCCGGTTAGAAGCCGTTATTTTTATTGAGGCAACGTGCGATTTCTGCACAGTTGCGAATAAAGGTGGTACCGCGAACTGACTCCTTCGTCCTTTAACGACGAAGGGGTTTTTTGTGTTGATTTTTATAGGGAACATATGTTGATTTACACTGAAGGCGGACGCTTTCCGTTTTAAACAATGGCGTACAGTAAGCGAAGCGATCCCTATGATGTTCAACTTTTAAATTGAGGAGGAATTGTGATGACAGAAAAAGAGCAGTTGGAGATGCCGACTAAGTATGATCCGCAGACGATTGAAAGAGATCGTTATGAATGGTGGTTGAAGGGTGAGTACTTCAAAGCTCAGCCTGAGAGTGGAAAAGAGCCGTATACAATTGTGATTCCGCCTCCAAACGTTACGGGCAAATTACACTTGGGTCACGCTTGGGACACAACACTTCAAGATATTCTGATTCGCATGAAGCGCATGCAGGGATATGATGCTTTATGGCTTCCAGGTATGGACCACGCAGGTATTGCAACGCAAGCAAAAGTCGAAGAAAAGCTCCGTGCAAACGGGCAGACTCGTTATGACCTTGGCCGTGAGAAATTCCTGGAAGAAACGTGGAAATGGAAAGATGAATATGCTGGCCATATTCGCAAACAATGGTCAAAGCTGGGTCTTGCACTTGATTATTCCCGAGAACGATTTACGTTAGATGAAGGATTATCACGCGCAGTCCGTGAAGTATTCGTCAAGTTATATGAAAAAGAGTTAATTTACCGCGGCGAATATATTATCAACTGGGACCCTGCGACGAAAACTGCTTTGTCCGATATCGAAGTAATCCATAAAGATGTAGCAGGTGCTTTCTATCATATGCGATACCCCCTTGCAGATGGAACTGGAAGTATCGAAATTGCGACAACTCGCCCAGAAACGATGCTAGGGGATACGGCTGTTGCTGTTCACCCTGATGACGAGCGCTATCAGCACTTAATCGGTAAAACTGTGAAGTTGCCGATTGTTGGCCGTGAAATTCCTATCGTAGCGGATGATTACGTTGAAATGGACTTCGGAAGCGGTGCGGTTAAGATTACACCTGCACACGATCCGAATGACTTTGAAATCGGAAATCGCCATGACTTGCCGCGTGTTCTTGTGATGAACGAAGATGGTTCAATGAACAAGTTGGCTGGTAAGTACGAAGGAATGGACCGTTTCGAATGCCGCAAAGCAATCGTTAAAGATTTGCAGGACATGGACGTTCTTTTCAAAATAGAAGAACACAATCACTCTGTCGGTCATTCAGAGCGAAGCGGCGCAGTTGTAGAACCGTATTTGTCTACTCAGTGGTTCGTTAAAATGCAGCCGCTCGCTGAAAAAGCGATTGAATTGCAGAAGGCAGAAGGAAAAGTGACGTTCGTTCCTGAGCGTTTCGAGAAAACTTATTTAACGTGGATGGAAAATGTTCACGACTGGTGTATTTCCCGTCAATTGTGGTGGGGCCACCGGATTCCAGCCTGGTACCATAACGAAACTGGTGAAGTGTTTGTAGGAGAAGAAGCACCTGCAGACATCGAAAACTGGCACCAGGAAGACGATGTACTCGATACATGGTTCTCGTCTGCATTATGGCCGTTCTCTACGATGGGCTGGCCGGATACGGAAGATCCAGAGTTCAAACGCTATTATCCAACAGATGCTCTTGTTACAGGATATGACATCATCTTCTTCTGGGTGTCTCGCATGATTTTCCAAGGCATCGAGTTTACGGATCAGCGTCCATTCAAGGATGTACTGATTCACGGATTAGTACGTGCAGAAGACGGACGCAAAATGTCGAAATCACTCGGTAACGGGGTAGACCCCATGGATGTTATCGATCAGTATGGTGCCGATGCATTGCGTTACTTCCTGGCTACCGGTTCATCACCAGGACAGGATCTCCGCTACTCGACTGAGAAAGTTGAAGCGATTTGGAACTTTGCCAATAAAATCTGGAACGCTTCCCGATTTGCGCTGATGAACATGGAAGGCTTGAAATATGAAGAAATCGATTTGTCTGGAGAACGATCTGTTGCAGACGACTGGATTCTAACTCGTTTGAACGAGACCATTGACTCTGTGACGAAGCTGTCAGATCGCTATGAGTTCGGTGAAGTCGGCCGCGCGCTTTATAACTTCATCTGGGATGATTTCTGTGACTGGTATATCGAGATGGCGAAGCTGCCATTGTATGGAGACGACGAGAAAGCGAAGCACATGACGCGTTCAGTTCTGGCATATGTCCTCGACAATACGATGCGTTTGCTGCACCCGCTCATGCCGTTCATTACAGAAGAAATCTGGCAGAACTTGCCGCATGAAGGTGAGTCAATCACTGTTGCTGCATGGCCGGTGGCGGATGCAAGCCTAACGAACGTTGAGCGTTCCACTCACATGAAGCTATTGACAGATGTCATCAAAGCGGTTCGTACAATTCGTGCAGAAGTCAATACGCCTATGAGCAAACAAGTACCGTTGTACATCGCCGCGAAAGACGAAGCGACTGCAGCTGTCTTGAAAGCGAATAGCCAATACATCGAGAAATTCTGTAATCCAGAAACTCTTGAGATCGGCGTAGACGCTCAAGCGCCAGGCAAGTCGATGTCTGCAGTCGTAACAGGTGCAGAGCTCTTCATGCCGCTAGAAGGCTTGCTAAACATTGATGAAGAAATCGCACGTCTAGGAAAAGAACTGGATAAGTGGGCAGGGGAAGTGAAACGTGTTCAAGGCAAATTGTCCAACGAACGCTTTGTTTCAAAAGCACCACAGTCTGTTGTAGATGAAGAACGTGCAAAAGAACAGGATTATCTCGAAAAACAAGCTGCCGTTCAGCGCCGTATCGAGGAATTAAAAGAGATTTAAGTGAGGAAGGGCTTTCTAGCGAAAGCCCTTTTTTATTTGGTTCTATTGATGCGACTGGGGAGGTGATCATAAACTCTGTAAAACGATCATAAAACGAGGAATGAGCTCATAAAACTCAAAATGTGATCATAAACCAGGGAAAGCGATCATAAGTCGCTGGAAGCGCTCATAAAACACCAAAGTTGCTCATAACTCCGAAAAAACGCTCATAACGCTAACCTAAATTCATACATGTACAACAAAATCACTTAAAATCAAGCGAAGCGCTGCCAATTAATCCCTTAAAGCTCTTAAATCGTGTTTCGATATTGAGAAATTCAGCTAAGTGTCTGATAAAAACATCGGAGTGATCGAGAAACTACCTGGAATGATGGACAACTTCAATAAAATCAAGCTTTGCAAACAACAAAAAAACTTACAAAATGCTGAATCAGCACTTTGTAAGTTTTTTATGGATATGCCGCATGACTTCCCGCGCCACATTCAATTCACTTGTCTCGTAAAGTGACCGGGCACCTACAGGATCTTCAATTTCATTCAACAACCAGACGCCTTCTGCATTCTGAATGAAATCAACTCCGATATAGTCACTCTTCAGTGCTTTGGCAATCTTCACAGCGAACTCACGCAATGGAGGAGGGACATCAAATCGCTCAGCTGTTCCACCTAATCCAACATTCGCCTTAAATGAATCCGTTCCAGTGCGCTTTACAGCTCCCACAACTTCAACGCCAATTAAATAAAGTCGGACATCAGAAGAATTGTGCTGAATGTACGGCTGCATCACCAGCTGTCGATTTGGATAAAGCGAAATCACGTGCTCCGCTTCATCGTTCGTCTCACATAAATGGACTTCTGCGCCACCGTGTCCATTCGTCGTTTTTATAACTATAGGATACTTTTGAATATCCTGAACAGAATCCACCCGTCTTGCAGGAATTGAAGGGACTCCCAAAAGCGCAGCAAGCTGGAACGTTTGAAATTTGTCATTCGCAACACGATTCACTTCACTTCGATTGACGACAACATGTCCTTCCTGTTCCCATCGCTGACTCTTTTCAACGTCACGTGCGCGATAAAAGACGAACGACGCATCGCCTGGCAGTTCATCGTCACCTGTCAGTAATTCGACATCCAGCTGGTTTGCATTGCCTTCTTTGATCAGCTCGTCGATAAACCATTGATTGCGTAACGCATCATCCTCTTCATAATAAATATAGCCTTTCATTCGATCACCTCTAAAATGTACGAAATCATCGCATCCGCTACATTAATACCCGTGACATTATAAATATTCCGGATGTGTGCTGCGGCATTCACTTCACAAATAAGCGGTTCCTCATTCTTACCGAACAATAAGTCCACCCCAGCAAAATCTGCACCAACAGATTCAGCTGCTTGTAATGAAATCTCGATTTGCGCATCCGTCAATTCAACGATTTCGGCAATACCGCCGTTTGTAATGTTTGCGCGGAAATCTGTCTCGGAATGGCGATACATCGCGGCGACAACCTGGCCGCCAACGACGTTCACCCGAATATCGCGTCCGCGGCTCGAAGCGACGAACTCTTGAAATAAATAATCAATACCGCGCAATGACTCTGTCTTCTCGAAAAATTGTTCCTTGGTTTCAATCAGATAGACATTCATTCCGAAAGAACCGCGAGCTTCTTTAATGATCATAGGGAGGCCGAGCTCTTGTAAAACTCTGTCGTAATAACCGCTGTCCCGGATTGTGAAATTCGGATACACTTTTGGTGCAATGATTGTTCGGGGCATGGGAATTCCATCGTGCGCAAGAGCAATCGCTTGTTTCGTTTTATTGTCACAGCGCTCAATCACTTCAGGATCATTAAATACGGGAATGCCAAGAGATTTTAAATAGGTGGCAAGAACAATATCTTTATCCAAAAACACGACGAAATCAGGGAGTGATTCGACTTTTTGCGTTACATCCATCATGATTTCATAATTTTTATAAATCGTTGCAGAAACACTTGCCCGATCAGCAGCATCATGTACAAGTTCCGCCTGATCCCGGAATTTGTCGTTTACCAAACTTCCATTATAAATAATCCAGCATCTCTTCAAATAAAACCCTTCTTCCTCGTGCTATACTCTTAAGAAAAGCCTTTCCAAAGGCCAGTACTATAAGTTTAGCATAAGGTGGTCAAAAGGTATGATACCGAAATTGGACGAGTATAAGAAACAAGTGAAAATCACGAGCGTTAATGAAATTAAGCCGGGGCTTGCAGCGATTGAGCATGCGATGGAACTTCTTGGATCACCGCAAAAAGAACTGCGGGCGATTCACGTAGCCGGAACGAACGGGAAAGGCTCAACCATTTGTTTCATGGAATCCATTCTTCGCGAAGCGGGGATCCGTACAGGTGTCTTTGCTTCTCCAGCGATGGTCGATATTCATGACCAAATCCGGTTGAATGGTGAAAACATTACTGAAGCGGAGCTGACAGCTACATTTCAAACATTGAAAGATTCTGGACTGGATGGGATGTTGACAGACTTTGAGCTTATTACAGCAGCAGCATTTGTGACTTTTAATCGGCTGAAACCTGATGTAGTCCTCATTGAATGCGGGATGGGCGGAAGATTCGACAGCACGAATGTGATCATTCCGATGGTTTCTGTTATTCCATCTATCGCAAAAGATCATGTTGGATTCCTTGGAAATACAATAGAAGAGATCGCGTGGCATAAAACCGGGATTTTTAAAAAAGGAGTTCCTGCTGTATGTGGCCAATTACCTGAAGAAGCACTAGCAGTTGCAGAAAAAGTTGCGGCAGATGTGGGCAGTCCGTTAATGACATACGGACACAACTTCTGGATGAAGGAAGGTAATCCCGAGCACTTCCACGGAAGTATAAACATGAATTTATCTGACAGAAAAATGAAAGGTCCTCATCAGGCTATCAATGCAGCAGTTGCAATTGAAGCGCTGCTAAAAGCCGATCTTCAGCTTCCCACAGAATCCATTCAATCCGGGATTGCGAACGCACAGCTTTCCAACCGATTTGAAGAAGTCGCACCTGATGTGTTTTTCGATGGAGCCCATAATCCGGCTGCCGCTGCCATGCTCAGACGTACCGTACAGGAACAATTTCCCTGTGAGAAAATAGATTTTGTTATTGGAATGATGGCCAATAAAGAAATTAAAGAAACACTTAATGAATTAATACCGGTAGCACATTCTTTTACCTTCATTGATTTTGATGTGCCCGGAGCAGCGACTGCACAATTCGTTTACGATCAATGTGAATTTGGAAGAAAACAGGTGACAGAACAAGAAAATGCGTCTATAATACTATCGAAAGACCTAGGTAAAAAGAAAATAGTCTCAGGTTCTTTATACTTGCTAAATAGTCTAAGGTCTCATATACTGTAAATAACAATAGATAGAAAATTCCGCACGTTTAGCGGCTGATTGGAAGGATGAAGAGAATGAAGTTGAATGGCCGGCCGTTGTTACTCTTGTTGTTGCTATGGATACTTGTTGTGCCGACCGGCATCGTTTATCTTCTGGTTACTCAGCCAATTCCTGAGGTTAATTGGCTATGGGTGGGACTTTCAGTTTTATTAGGGTTTTTAAGTATACAATTCCCGGTAAAATATCGTGGAAGTTCAATCATTTTATTTTCGTGGTTCACACTTCCCCTATTTTTGCTGTATGGATTATCAATAGAAATTATTGTAACCCAACTAATCGTATTGATTGCATCTTTTACTAATGGTGAACTTAAAAATATTATAAGACGAATTTTGTTTAATTCGCTGTCTTATTTTATTTTATCAATTAGTTCTGCAAGTGCTTTTTATATTATCGGTGGAGAAAAGGCCATTACTTCATTCTGGTTTTTATCCGTGTGTGTACTTGTTTACCAAATTGTATATTCAATCCTTTACGATTGGATTTTTAAATTATATCGTAAAATTAATCATAATTTGAAAAGGGAAACTATCAAAGAAACAATTTTGCATTATCTAAGAATGATTATCGTTGTTCCTTTATCATTATCTTTGTATTTCTTATTGATGGATTATGGTTTCATAGGGTATGTTATTCTAGGACTTCCTTTTTTCTTTATTACGATTGTTATTCGTTTAAATTCACAAACAGAAGACCTGAACGAATCAATTAAAACAGCCGGAGAAATTGGTAAACAGCTTACTGCACTGAAAGAGGAAGCAAGAGTGGTAAATCTGTTCATGTCTGAAACCTCAGATATGTTTCATGCAGACTATGTCTACATGTTCAAAAATATTGAAGACTGGCTTGAAATGACACATTTGCTTATTTCTAGACGTAAGGTGCCAGTAATAGAAGGGCAGCTATTAAGAGGACAAGGAATTGCTGGAAAGATTCTTTTGTCTAAAAAACCGGTACTATACTCGAAAAGAGAAGAATGGATTAATCAATCTGTAAAAACTGCGCCCGAAAATCTTGAAAGTTTATTATGTATTCCTCTAGTAAGAAATAGCAAAATAGAAGGGGTATTAATTTTAGGCAGCAATAAAGTTAAAGCTTTTAAAGACTATCACCTTAGAATTTTAGATTTATTAAGTTCTTATTTCGTAATCGCAGTAGAAAAAGCACGGTATATAGAAGAAGCCCAACGTATCAGTGATAGATGTGAACTGACTGGTCTGTATAATTATAAAATTTTTGAACAAAGACTTGAATCAGACATGGAAATGTTAAATAGTGGTGTTCATACTAACTTGTCAGTTGTAATGCTAGATATAGATCGGTTTAAATTAGTAAACGATACATATGGTCATGAAAGTGGGAATGAAATATTAAAACAGTTAGCTAACCTGCTTAACCAAATGATACCTCTTGACGGATTGTTGGCACGATATGGAGGAGAAGAATTTGTATATTTGGTGCCTAACTCTTCAAAAGATCAAGTTTTAGAATTTGCTGAATCAGTGCGAAAAGAAATTAGAAATACTCCGATGTATCTATATGATGATCTGGCTAACCAAAGAAATCGAAAAACAATACACATTACTTCGAGCATTGGTATTTCTACAGCCCCGCAAGATACTGATGAAGCAATGACCTTATTGAGAAATGCGGATCGAGCGCTTTATATCGGTGCAAAGCAGGCAGGGCGGAATCGTGTAGCTGGATATCAGAAATAAACTAGTTGGAAAGGAGAGGCAAGAGTGAATCTGACACGTCAGAAACATTGGATCTTATTTTTTGTTTGGATATTAATAGTTCCAAGTGCATTTTATTTCGTTTATTCGAACTTTCCTTTCCATGAGATGAATAAATCCTTCATCTTGATAAATTTGGTGATTTTATGTTTTACGATGATATTCCCACTGAAAATTCTTGGTGATTATATCTCTTTGGAGCGATTTATCATTTTCACAGTGTTTTTTCAGTACGGTCTTTTAACCGAAATGCTTTTCATGCAAATTGCCATTATCATTTTGCAATTAACGACTAAATCTCCTTTGCCAGCATCCTATCGATTTCTTTCAAACTCATTGATGTTTACAATCGTATCGCTTGGCAGTGCTTTTATGTTCTACTTCGCTGGCGGGAGTTTTGACAATTCTCTGGAACCTTGGAAACTCGTGAGTGCGGGATTAGTATATGCAATTAGCTATGCAACACTTAATAACATTGTGATTTACTTGTTCATCAAATTTGAAAAAGAAGAAACGAAGGATTTTTTCACAGTGGCATTATGGGACTTTGTTACTTCTCTTGTTTTATTGCCAATGGCGATTTCCTACAGTTTGTTGACTGCTAAACTTGGAATACAATCAGTATTATTACTGGGTGTCCCTTTCTTGTTTATGCAAATAATTTTCAAAATGTACTTTTCAAGTGATAGCCTTAATAAAAAACTATCTTCAGCTGTTGAAATTGGTCATGAATTGACGGATAGCTTGCGATCCATTGAAGTCTTGGATATATTTACGCAAAAAATCCAGTCTGTAGTAAATTATGATCAAGCTTACTTATTGGATTTAAGAAAAGGGCAGAAATTAGTTTTGCTTTCGAGTGTGGAAGCAGGGAACCTAACAAGAAGCCCTCAATTTTTCAACTATGAAAAAGGAACACTCGAGAAACTTCCAGTAACTAGAACTCAGGTATATGGAAAATCATCAGAATTAACGAGTTTAGATAATTTCCATTTTAGTTCTGCCGTTGAAAGTGTGATGGTTGCTCCGGTTAAACGTCAAGGGAATATTGAAGGATACCTGGTAATGACGTCATTTAGAAAACATTTCTTTGAAGAACTAGATGAAAAAATGGTTGATTTGCTAACAAGTTACTTCGAAGCAGCGGTATTGAAAGCGTTTCATTATGAACAAACTATTGAACGGAGCGAAAAATGCGGTCTCACTAATCTGTACAACTTCCGTTATTTGACCAAGAAACTTAGTCATGAACTCAGTCTCTTCCATGAACAAGAGATTTCAAGTCTTTCTGCCATCATTTTAGATATCGATCATTTCAAATCTATCAATGACTCGTATGGACATCAAAGCGGGAATGATATCTTATGTACGTTCGCGCAAATTCTTAAAAAGTACGAAACGGATGGGCGGACACTTGCACGTTATGGCGGAGAAGAATTTGTTTTACTGCTTCCTGATTTCACAAAAGATGAGGCAGTTTCTCTTGCTGAAAGAATTCGTAAAGAAGTCGAAAGATACACGTTTGAGATAAAACCTGACTTATCGAATGATAATGAATCCATCGGTATCAACTTGACAGTTAGCCTGGGAGTTTCTTCGATTCCCGAAGATACCCAATCAGACAGCAGTCTGCTTCGAAATGCAGATCGCGCCCTTTATATAGGAGGGAAGCAGGCAGGAAGAAATCGTGTCGGTGTTTATGAAGGGGAACTGACGCAACCGCTGAAAATTTGATGGAAATTTATTTGGACACAAAAGACTGCCATGGCAGTCTTTTTTTGTAACATTTACACGTATAATTCTATTGAACTCAAAGGTTCCCTCCGTTATGCTAGAGATAGGAAAAAGGAACGAAAGAGGTGGGCGAATGTTGAATAAAAAGAATGTCAGTCACGAGTCCGGGCTGACTCTTATCGAAATTCTAGCCTCCCTTGTGATATTAGGCATAGTTATAGTTTCTTTCTTATCTATTTTTAGTCAATCAGCTCTCTATAATAAAAAGACTGACGATCTAAATGATAATACTAATTATGCTGAAGACTTGATGGAGTTATTTGTAGCATATTCTCAAAAAGGAAGTTCATTAGAAAGTGTAGATAGCATCTTGCTAAATGGCCAGGGATTTAAGAAAGTAACCAATTTAAAGTATAATAAATCGACTTCTAAAGGATTTATAGAAGTCATCTTTGAAGAACAAGACAAAATAGATGGGTATAGAGTAACGAGAGTGATAATAAATAATTATTCTTCTGGAACTGATAAACCAAATTCTATTATTGAATCATTACTATATTGGAGAACTAGTCATGAATAAACACATGAATTCTAGAGGGGTGTCATTGGTTGAAGTCCTAGCTGCTTTAGTACTGTTATCAATGATATTCTTACTAATAATATCGACCCAACTATTTGGGGAAAGAGAATATAATACTCAGAATGAGCAGTTCTCAAATGAAGTAAGTCTTCAGTTTGTTATTAAAGATATTACAAGGGAGATTAGAAGAATAGATGATAATAATAAAATTAAAATAGATCCTCAAAAATCAGAGTTAATAATTGGGAAAAACGTCTACATACTTAGCAACATGGGCTTGATGAAAAACAGCTCGATATTGGCTGACAACATTCAAGACTTTAAATTGGAATTCAATAATTCCAGGGACACGCTTAATATCTCGATAATAACTAACGGCTCTGACCGATCCGAGAAAGAGATTGTAACCTCAATATTTTTGCGGGAAGGTGACAGCAGGTGAGAAAGCTTTCAGAGAGTGGATATTCATTGCTCATAGTCCTAATGGTCCTTCTTGTATTATCCGTTCTAACACTTTCAATTCTAGGATTAACTGTTAAACAGCATACGTTAAGTAAACAAGAAGTAAATGACAAATCAGCTTTTTATATAGCAGAGGCGGGTTTGAACTATACTGTTAAAGATATAGAACGAATTGCGAAAAGAGAAATACTTAACTATGCACCTACGGAAAAGTTATCTGTGGAAGTGCAGAAAGGTAACTATCTGCGGGCAGTAAAAAATGCAGTCAGTGACTCGCCTGTATATCCGTATGATTTTGAAAAGCACGGAACTTCTACACCGACAGTGTCTCTAACGACGAATAAAAAGGAAGTCTCTGATAAAATACTAGTAACTTCCATCGGTAAAATAGGTACTAAAAAACGTTCGTTAACCCAGTATGTAACCATAAAGTACGCGTACATAAATGAAGGAGGAGAATCTGGTGGTGAAAGTGAACCCTTGCTGCCCGTAAAACCGCCAAGTTTCAACTATCCGGAAAAAACTGCCGTCTTTGTAGATGGAACTATCAATTTAAGTGGGGGAGCTGAAATTTGGGGGAATGTGGGAACTAATAGAGCAGCTGCAAATTCGGTAACTTTATCTGGCGGTATAAGCATTAAAGGTTCAGTATATGTACCGGTTGGTTACGAAAATAAATCATTAGATAAGCCTTCATGGATGGATATTGATCAGCCGCTTGGATTGAATGATAAAGTTACATTCAGTCTTCCGGAATTTCCTGTTTATCCTCCGTTGTCTTTTATGAATAACCAAGTGATTTACAAGGGGAGCAATAAAAAGGAAGTAATCAAAAATGGAAGTCTTTATATAGATAACTATATTTCAGACGGATATCGATTAGAGTTAGACAAGGATCATCAATTTAATGAGATAAAAGTGGATGAGAACAATACTCTTGAAATAAATGTCGGAAGTAACGATAGAACAATAGTAGTAGATCATCTGAATGTAGCCAACGGTAAAATCAAAATTATTGGTACTGGTAATCTGACTTTTATGGTGAAGAGCAAAGTTTCAATGGGATCTGGAAGTGTCGTTAATACTTCCCAGGACTCTAAGCGTTTAAAGATTTTTTTGGATAATGAAAGCATCAAACCTAATGAATTAAGCTTGTCAGGAGCCCAAAAAATCTATGGTTCCTTATATGCGAAAAATACAAATATCCAAATTTCAGGCGGTGGGGGTTTTCAAGGGAACATCTTGACAGGTGGTAAGAAGGTAGAAATCAGTGGTGGAGGCAGTGCTAAATATACACTGCTAAATGCACCCAATGCAGACATCTTATTATCAGGTGGAGGTACGGTAAAGGGGACAGTGCTCGGTAAATCCTTAATTATGAGCGGTGGAACTAGAGTGGAGAATGGTGAGTTCGATATCAATCCCGGTGAATTTTATCCACCAGAAGATCCTAAGTTTCCTGTATATAAGCCCATTATTTCTGATACGATAAAAGTAGATAAAATCATAGAAAAGTAGGGAGATGGCTTCACTGATATATACATCCTTAACAATTGCTGTGATTGCAGGTATCGTTTTCGTTGTTTTCAAAATCAAAAAAACGACATCAAATTTAACGCTATACTTATTTATAAGCACTGTAATAGCAACTCTGGCTGCATTAGCATACCAGATGATGTCACTCTGGCACGCCCTGCTCGTCATACTGGGACTGTCCTTTGCAACAGCCGTATTGCTAGCAAAGCGGCAAGAAGCGTAATGATATGATTCTACGAAGAGTATTGAAAAGGAGGCGTCCAGAACATGGGTAATCGAACGATACTAGCATATTTTTTAAGCATCTTGGGCGCTTCATTATTATTTTTTGGAATTGCGTCCGCAGGATCATTTGCTGCAGAGAACTTGTTTTTCGGTAAACGCTTCGGGGAACATACCTATGCAGGGCCTTTTAATTTATCGAAACAGACTGACAAGGAAGCTGAAGTTAAGCTAACTTCAGAATTGTTAGGAATGCAGGATCAGTTGCAGGCGGATTTACTTTACCAGGATGCGATCATTCCTTTGCCGTCGGAAATAGTAGATTACAACCCTTCTGCTACCATTGAACAAGCACAGTCTGAAGAGGAAAACGCTCTTATTTCAACAATTTCTCAAGATGGACTTCGAACATTGCTGCACCAGCAATTGCCGATGCTCTCTTTCAGCGATACAGAAATTCAATCGATTGCAAGGGGGATCAGTGAGAAGCTGGAATCAGGAATCATGCCGCAATCTATCATTTTGACAGATTACCTGGAATCCACTCAGACCCTTACCGAAATCGCATCTGCAACGACATCTGTTGATGGTTTGACTGCACCGATGCTCGATTTGATAGATGAGCTGGATGGATTCGAAATTGAAGCAAAAACACCATTTTCATTACTTGAATTTATTGAGAATACTCAAGCGGGTCTATTGGACGAAGATGAACTGACGATTCTCGCGTCTACGTTATATCAAGCTTCGTTACAAACGAACTTTTGGATTGAAGATCGAACAATTCGGCGTGAACTGACGCAAGGAGTAGAACCTGGATTTGAAGCTGCCATTAACGCACAGATAGGGTTAGATTATGTTATGACGAATCCTAATTATACTTCTTATACAGTCCGTGCGAAATGGGACAGTGAAGCGCTTGCTATTACAATAGAAGGAATGCCGCTGCGATACGAGTACACACCCTATGTGGCTGAATCAAATCGATTTGAACCTAAAACTGTCGTTCAATATAGTGAAAATCTATCGCAAGGACAAGTCTTAAACGCAGTTCCTGGCAAAGAGGGCTTCGAAATTATTGTTCAGCGCAGAATCTCAGAAGATGGCTCGTTACTTACGAATGAACCCGTATCTGAAGACTTTTATCCGCCAGTTTCCCGCGTTGAACAGCGTCCTTTGATTGAAGCAGATGTACCAGCTGAAAATACACCAGGGACAAATTCGTCTGGAACAGACGGGAACGTGAATGATACTAATACCAATCCAAGCAATGGCGAGGCAAACACAGGAAAAGATCCGAGTAATCAGTCGAATTCTGATGAAAGTTCTTCAAATGAAAACAAACCTTCTGGAAGCAACGACTCATCTAACAACCCAAATAATTCTTTAGGGAAAGAAAATGGGAATAAAACACCGATGCCTGGTGATGACGACTACTTGTATGATAAAGGCGGTAATTTGATTAAGTAACACCTGGTTTGGAGGAGGTTTTTCAATGGCGGCACCACGAAAACGGTTAGGGGATTTGCTAGTTGAGTCTGGACTCATTACAGATGTTCAGCTTGAAATGGCCTTAGCGGAAAAGCCTAAAGATCAGCGTCTCGGCGATGCATTGCTTGGGCGTGGATATATTACTGAACAGCAATTGATTGAAGTGTTGGAATTCCAGCTCGGGATTCCTCATATCAATTTATTCCGGTATCCGTTCGATCCGAAATTGTTTAATATCGTTCACAAGGATTTTGCGAAGCGTAACTTGCTCGTTCCATTGAAGGCGGATGGCGACAGGCTGTTTGTCGCGATGAGCGATCCAATGGATTATTTAACAATTGAGGATTTACGTTTGTCGACAGGTTTCCATATTGAAACGGCGATCGCTTCAAAAGACGATATTTTACGGACAATTTCAAAGTATTATGAGGACGAATCGTTCGAAGATATTTTTATTGATCAACCTGAAGAAACAAAACAGCAGGAAGAACTGACAGATCTCGATTCTCCCGTTGTACGTCTCGTAAACCAGCTCATGGTTTCGGCAGTTGCTCAAAAGGCGAGTGATATCCATTTGGATCCTCAAGAAAACGAACTTATTATCCGCTATCGTTTAGATGGGTTGCTGAAAACAGAACGGGTTCTGCCGAAACACATGCAGGGGATGTTGACAGCCAGGATTAAGATTCTTGCTAATCTGGATATCACTGAACAGCGTTTGCCTCAGGATGGACGTATTAAGACGACGATCGATTTTCGTCCCATTGACTTGCGTGTTTCAACATTACCGACCATCTTTGGTGAGAAAATAGTGATGCGGATATTGGATCTTAGCAGTTCGTTAAGCGATTTGAAAAAGCTGGGCTTCAATCCGCTGAACTTGGACCGGTTTTTAGAGGAAATTAATCGGCCGAATGGAATTGTGCTGATTTCCGGGCCAACCGGGTCTGGTAAATCATCCACGTTATATGCAGCGCTGAACAAATTGAACAGCGAAGAAGTTAACATTATTACTGTTGAGGATCCCGTTGAATACCAGCTTTCGGGGGTTAATCAAATTCAGGTCAATCAAAATGTTGGCCTGACTTTTGCGACTGGTTTACGGTCGATCTTGCGCCAGGATCCTGACATCGTTATGGTCGGGGAGATCCGCGATCGAGATACGGTTGAAATCGCGATAAGAGCCTCATTAACCGGGCATTTAGTTCTTAGCACGATCCATACAAATGATTCGGTAGCATCGATCACCCGACTGCTCGATATGGGTGTGGAACCCTTCCTGGTGACGGCATCACTCAACGCGGTGGTGGCCCAGCGGCTAATTCGAAAAGTGTGCCGGGACTGCGGGAAGAAAATGCCTGCAACAACACGCGAGCAGGAGATTTTTGCAAAGCGCGGATTAACGGTTGAAGAAATTAATCGAGGATCAGGATGCGCAGCTTGTAACATGACGGGCTATCGAGGCCGCGTTGCGATTCACGAAGTGCTGCTGATTGACGATGCGATGCGAGAATTGATTAACAGTAACGCAACACCTGCTAAAATGCGCGAAGCTGCGGTTAAGAGCGGGACCATCTTTTTAATCGATGATGGACTGGATAAAGTCATACAAGGACTGACGACGACGGAAGAAGTACTCCGTGTTGCGCTGCCGGAATAGGAGGGATTTCATGATGAAACAACAGGTCGATGATTTACTGACGAAAGCGGTTGAACTTCAAGCTTCTGACATTCACATGACCATTGGCTCTCCGCCGGTATTTCGAATTAATGGCGATTTGAAGCGTTTTGGAAGTGATGATTTAGACGAACAGTTTACAATGTGCGCTGCCGAAGCGACAGTTCCTGATAAATTGTTCACTGATTTTAAAGGGAACGGTCAAATTGACTATTCCTATGAAGTCCCGAACGTTGCACGATTTCGTGTGAATGCGTTCCAGCAGCGCGGAGTGATATCACTGGCGTTCCGTACAATTCCTACAGATATTCCGACGATTGAATCCTTGCAGATGCCAGGTATATTAAAGACGCTGGCAGAAACGAAGCAGGGGCTGATTCTCGTGACGGGACCGACTGGCTCAGGAAAATCTACTACGCTGGCGTCAATGATTGATTATTTAAATCAAACTTCTAGAAAACATATATTGACATTGGAAGACCCGATTGAGTATATGCATAGTCATGGTTCGAGCATCATCGACCAGCGAGAAGTCGGTTTTGATACAGATTCATTCGCTGATGGATTGCGTGCTGCATTGCGTCAAGATCCCGATGTCATTCTAGTTGGGGAAATGCGAGATTTAGAGACGATTTCTACTGCGATTACTGCCGCTGAAACAGGGCATCTCGTACTGGCTACACTTCATACATGGAGTGCCGCGTCGACGATTGACCGAATTATCGATGTCTTTCCGCATGGACAGCAAGCGCAAATTCGTGTTCAGCTAGCAGGAGTGCTGACGGCCGTGTTGTCTCAGCGATTGCTCCCCACAAAAGACCGATCAGGCAGACGCGCGGCGACAGAGCTGATGATTAAGAACGCGGCAATCGCTAATTTAATCCGTTCTGAAAAGGTGCATCAGATTCCCAATGTCATTCAAACAAATCGTGCCATGGGGATGCACATGATGAATGCATCTGTTAAAGAGTTATTGGATGGCGGAGTGATCAGTTATGACACCGCTGAGCCTTACTTGCAGGAGGAATCATAATTGTGGCTCGTTTTAAATATGATGGACGAGACGCCAAGTCGGTCCGTTCAGGTGTCGTAGTTGCAGATAACAAAAGAGATGCTGCGTTAAAGTTAAAACGCGAAGGAATCCGTGTCAAAAATTTAACGGAGCAGGCGGAAACGACGCTGACGAAAGAAATTCATATCGGGAAGCCGGTAAAACGCCAGCACTTCATTATGTTTTTGCGCCAGTTTTCTACATTGCTGCGTGCGGGTGTAACGATTGTCGAGGCGATTCGCATACTGGCCCTGCAAGTTGAAGGAAAACAGTTTAAAAAGATCTTGATAGAGGTAAATGAAGACTTACGGACAGGCGGTTCTTTGTCGGACTCATTCGCAAAGCATCCGAAAGCATTCGAACCGCTTGTGGTGAATATGATTAAAGCCGGTGAACTGTCAGGTACGTTGGATGATGCACTGGATCGGCTAGCAATTCACTATGAAAAAGCATACAAGACGCGTCAAAAAGTGTTGTCCGCACTTTCGTATCCGGTTGTTGTTGGGATTGTAGCTGTCGGAGTTGTCATTTTCTTACTGACGTTTGTCGTGCCGATGTTTGTAGATTTGTTCGCCAGTGTAGGCGGAGAATTGCCATTGCTGACCCGCTTCGTCATGAGCGCCAGTGATTTTGCGCTGTCTTATTGGTACATTATTGTAATGACGGCCGCGGCGATTGCGATTGCGTTTTATCTGATTCGAAATAACCCGGCAGGAAAAATGATGCTGGATACGATTTTACTTAGGCTGCCGATATTTGGTGACATTGTGAAAAAATCAGTTCTGGCTACGTTAACGCGTACGCTCAGTTCACTGTTCTCGAGTTCGGTACCGATTCTGCAATCGATATCGATGACAGAAAAAGTGATTGAAAATGAAGTTGTGAAGAAAGTGCTTGTTAAGTCGCGGGAATCGTTGGAACGGGGCGGATCACTGACCGAGCCGATGGAAGGGCACTGGGCGTTTCCGCCGCTAATTCCGCACATGATCGCTATCGGAGAACAAACCGGTTCTTTGGATGCGATGCTTGCGAAAGTCGCAGATTTCTACGAGAGTGAAGTCGATGCTTCCACTGAAAGACTGAAAGCGCTCATCGAGCCGATCATGATTGTTTTATTAGCAGGATTAGTCGGGACTATTGTCCTCGCAATTCTATTGCCGATGTTCAGCCTGTTTAATGAGATAGATAATTTGTAACATATAAAACTTAACGTCCATTAAAATTTCATAAATTAGTAGAATAATAGTTCCACACAACCAGAACTTTTGGTATACTGACAACAAGCAAGAATGCACGTACACTAAGGAGGAATACAAATGAAGAAGTTTTTGCAGAAAAAGTTGAAGAATGAAAAAGGTTTGACACTCGTCGAGCTGCTCGCAGTTATTGTGATTTTGGGTATTATCGCAGCGATTGCTGTGCCGTCGATTGGTGGAATTATTGATAATAGTCGAATTAAAGCTGTTAAAGCTGATGCTCAAACAATTATTTCAGCGGCCAATATGTATTTTGCGGAAAATCCGGATGCAACAAATGTTAATTTGATGACCTTAGTTGACGGTAATTATATGGATGATATCGGAAAGTTCGTAAAACCTACTACAATTGATGCTGAACCAAAAGTCACAAAAGCTACTGGAGGAAACAAATTTTCTGGTAGCGCTAAGTACAAAGGCGAAGAAACTGTAACTTTTAAAGATGCAACTAGTAAAATGATTACAGATAGTGGAAATTCTAAGGTAGTCCCTAAAACAAATTAATAACTAGTACAGTGGGAACATTTGATTAAATAAAAATTTAAGGAGCCAACCCATGCCATTCCCATTCTCCCGCCCAAAGCGGCCCATCTCACTTACAATTGAAGAAGACGCCGTCCGCTACGTAAAGCTGAAAGCGGGAGAATCATTAACAGTGGAAGAAGCGGTAGAAATTCCGTTGCCGCCAAACACCGTTCATGACGGTCGCGTGGTCGATTCTGCTGGGCTGGCAACTTTGCTTGACGGGCTTGCGAAGGAATGGGGCATTGCGAAACGCAGTGTCCAGTTTCTTGCGCCCGATACATATGTCATGATCCGGAAAGTGCCGTACCCGGAAGACGTGATGGAAGATGAATTAAAAGGGCACTTTTTCATAGAAATCGGTTCGTCGATCTATTTGCCGTTCGATGATCCGGTTTTTGACGTTGTGCCGTACTTGCCGAATGAAGATGCTCATGAAGCGATTTTAATCGCCTCTAAAGAAAGTGTCCTCCATGGCTACGAATCTGCGTTAACGGATGCTAAGTTCGAACCGCTTGTTGCGGATATTGCGCCGCTTGCCCTTTATCGCCTGGCGCATGACAAGCATCACTTTACTGGGGACGAGCATGTTCTGTTAGCGGATTTAACAGCAGGAAAGCTTGTCGTTTCGATTTTCCATCAACATTATCCTCAGTTTATGCGTCCTGTGGATTTAGAAAATGCCACGGAACTGGATGTTTCGTCAACTGAGCTGACGGTGGACTCGAATACGCTGTCCCCGCGTGCAATTGTTCAAGAGCTTGAAAAACTCGTTAATTTCTATCGCTACAATATGTGGAACGCCGGAGCGACCATTACGCATTTGCTGGTAAATGGAGAGTACAAGGAATTGGATGAATTGCTGAAGCAAGTATCGGGCCGTTTAAACGTGATCGCCGGACCTTTGTTGCCGGAATCACTTAAATTCTCAAACGGCGGGATCGTTCCCGCGTCGTTCAATCGGGTAATTGGATTGGCGCTGAAAGAGGTGCATCATGCTAGTCGATATTAATCTATTGCCAGAAAAGGAGAAGGAGCGATCAGTCCTCCTTTATGTCGCGCTAGGCTTTCTTGGCGCAGCCCTTCTTTTCTGGCTCATTTTCTTTTTACTCACTCGCAGCGTCGATGCGGACTCAGAGCGTTTGGACAATCAGTTAGTGAAGCTCCAGGTAACGCAATCTGAGTTAACCGGCCGATTGAACCGTTCGGATACGGCTCAATCGCATGATCAGCTTGCCGCGAGTGTTCAGTGGGTTGAAACCTATCGTTATGAAACTGCTCCCTTACTCGAAGATTTAGTCGCACAACTGCCGACACGCGGGTTTTTCCGTTCGTTCGCATTTGCAGCCCCTCACCAAGCGACAGTCGAAGTCCAGTTTGATGACAAAACAGAGGCTGCGTATTACTTAACACGGATGTTGTCTTCTGAATTTGTTGAAACCGCTTCGATTGAATCGATTGAAGCGGAAGAAATTGACCAAGAAGAAGGAGTCGACAGCAATTGGCTTCCGCGCTACCTTGCTACATACACGATTTTCTTTACAGATGGACGTCAAATGATTGATGGCGCGGCACCGCCAGTTCCAAATGATTCTGACGGAAATAATGAAGCACCATCTGACGAAACCACTGCGCCTTCCAATAATACAGACGACAGTGAATCCGCTGTTCCAGAAGAGGAGGGATCCGATGCGGAGTCTGACTAAACGACAGAAAGACGTTGCCCTCCTCATTCTTGCGGTTATTTTCTTTGTCTTGCTTGTCAGTTATAGCTGGTTCCAGCTTTACGCGCCAGCAAAAGAAGAGAATACTAGAGTCGTTAATTCAATCGTGGATCAGCGCGAAGTCATCTTTGAGCTGCAGCGGCAAGTTGCTGCGAAGCCAGTGGAACAGTCAAATAGCTCCCGTCCTTTGCAACGGAAAGTTCCTGTTCTCCCGCTGGAGGATTTGCTGCTCGTCCAACTGGAAAAAGCTGAAGTGAAATCGAAGGCATTGATTAACAATGTAATGTTTACTCAAGATGATCTCAATGAAATACCAATTGAATCAACTGAGCAGCTGGATGCAGGGATGGAAGATCCTGCGCTTGCCCTAAAACGAATGACGATTGAGGTTGCACTTGCTGCTTCTACATATGAAGAGGTTGATCAATTCATACGAGAAGTGGAAGCGGCGGAACGTATTTTTGTCGTACAATCGATTGAGTTGGATACACCTGAAGAGATTCGGGAAGCGGCTGCTGAAAAAGAACCGATTGAACTCACTGTTTCTTTCCAAGCATTCTATCGTCCTGATCTCCATGAACTAGTTCCTGAAGTTCCGAAACTGGACGCGCCGAAGCCTGCAGGAAAAGAAGATCCGACAACTCGTGCAGGTGAAGACGAATGACGGCTGTCTGGGTTGGTTTTTTCTTCATTTACGGACTTGTATTCGGTTCGTTTTATAATGTGGTTGGGCTGCGAGTTCCAAAAAAGGAATCAATCGTATCGCCCCCTTCACATTGTACGGTTTGTGATCGGCGTCTGACTGCACTGGATTTGATTCCGGTAGGTTCTTATTTATTTCTGCGGGGGAAATGCCGTGGATGCGGAACTAAAATCAATGCAATTTACCCATTGATGGAACTCGTTACTGGGGTGTTATTCTCCCTAGCATTCTATTATTTAGGGTTTTCCATTGAACTGCTTGTCGCGCTTCTCTTCATCTCGATGTTAGTCATCATTACAGTTTCAGATACCGCCTATATGTTGATTCCGAACAAAATCTTGCTGCCGTTTGGAATCGCAATCGCTCTATTGCGGTTTGTAAGTCCGTTAGAGCCATGGTGGGATAGTTTCCTTGGAGCAGCAGTTGGTTTCCTAGTACTCTTCTTAATCGCGATTATGTCGAAGGGCGGCATGGGCGGCGGGGATATTAAACTATTTTTCGTCATCGGCCTTGTACTTGGAACGAAGCTGACGCTGTTTACGCTGTTCCTGGCAGCTTTAATTGGTTCAATTGTAGGGATTATACATCTCAGACGGACCCGCCAAGGCCGGAAAACTCCCGTGCCTTTTGGTCCTTCCATCGCAGTTGCAGCTGTTATCAGTTATTTTTACGGAAATGCCCTTGTCGGATGGTATCTGACGCTGTTTACTTAAGTCGAACAATTTTCCAGAACAAGACGACACCAGTCTTGTTCTTTTTCATGTCCGTTTTGGTACGGTTAATGAAACTGGGGGGATTGTTATGAATTTCAAGAAAAAGTATACGAAAATGACAATTATGCTTGCGCTCGGACAAGGGGTGCTGTTAGGGATAGCAGCCGTAGCGATTGTCGGGTTTATCCTTTTAAAGACGGAGAAACCTGAAACCTCCGCTTCACCGGATACCGGAGTGCCTGCGAACGGGCCGGCATCGGCTCAAACCGATGACAAGAAAGATGAATCTAAGCCTGATACAGCAGCGGCCGGGGCGCCGATTCCCATGTATGCAAAACAGCATGGCGTGTTTTCTTCAAAGGCGTCAGCCGCATCGTTTATAGCGGATGAAAACTTGCCGAAAGCCGCTTCCGTGCATGCGAATGGACAATTTTATGTATGGAGTGCATTAGGACTTTCTGAAATAGATGCAGATCCAGCGGGAGAGGATGGCGCTTTCCGTAAACAAGTGACCGTTTCCCCGTTAGCATGCAGCAGTGGAGAAGGCGAACTTTTGAGGAGTGTGTTGAATGCTAAGCAAATTTCCGAAATTCAGGATTTGGCTGCTTCACGAAAACAGACAGAAGGAGAAAAGAAAAAAGATGCATTCACGACTAACATTGCCGCCATCACTGCGTTTACAGATGATTTGAATATCATCAAGATGCATATATTAGCTCATTATGCTGACACAGGAGAGTGTGTCAAACTTGATTTTTGATAGCTAAAAAGAGGTCAAAGTCATATTTTGCAGTTTTTCACACAATTTTCTTCTGAAACACATTGACGTATGATGTGGCAAAGGGGGCATTTATCCATGTTTTTTGAAACGAATGAAACACTTATTCTAGCTTCTGCATCGTCGCGACGAAAGGAATTACTTGGACGATTAGGAATGCCATTTACAGTGCATGCAAGCAATGCGGAGGAACGTCCGATAGAAAATGGTGAAAAGCCGGAAACTTATGCGAGCGTTTTGTCGTCCATTAAGGCGTCCGCTATATACGAAGACCACCCAAAGTCTCTAATAATTGGAGCTGATACGGTGGTCGCGTTAGACGGAAAGGTGTACCCGAAGCCGAAGTCTGTTGCGCAAGCAGCAGAATTTCTGGAAGAGCTATCGGGACGGACTCACAGTGTCATAACCGGCGTCACTATTTTGAGAGAAGGCGCGGTCACCCATTTTACATCCATTACCGAAGTGACATTTCGGACGTTAGATCATGCACTTATTCAAGCATATGCAGCAACTGGTGACCCGCTGGACAAAGCAGGCGGCTACGGTATTCAAACAGCAGGGGGATTGCTTGTTAAAGAAATTTCAGGTGATTACGATAATGTTGTAGGTCTTCCTATTGCGGAGCTTGCAGACAAAATGCGCGCGAGTGGTCTCATTTGGCTGAAAGGGGACGAGCGCTGATGCCGGTGGATTATAAAGATACATTAATGATTCGGGATATCCATTTTGCCGACAGACCGCGTGAGCGGATGACGCGCCAAGGAGCAGCCAGTTTATCCAATCAAGAGCTTGTTGCGATATTACTCCGTACGGGTTCCCGGGAGGAATCCGTCCTCGTCCTTGCGAACAAACTATTATCTGAGTTTGATAAAATCCAGGACTTGCGTGACGTCACCATTGAAGAATTGACAGCGGTCAAAGGTGTAGGGGATGCGAAAGCCGTGCAGATCATGGCAGCAGCTGAACTCGGCAAACGAATTTACTCGGTTGCACAAACGGGCCGCTACGCGATTAAGTCGCCTGAAGATGCAGCAGCTTATTTAATGACTGACATGTCAAAATTGACGCAAGAACATTTTGTCGTGCTGTTTCTGAATGTGAAAAACGAAGTGCTGCATAAGCAGACGATTTTCATAGGCAGTTTGAATTCTTCAATTGTGCATCCGAGAGAAATATTCCGAGAAGCTGTGAAACGCTCTGCGGCATCACTAGTCGTCGCGCATAACCATCCTTCAGGCAATGCAACACCGTCTCCTGAAGATATTGAAGTGACAAAACGACTTGCAGAAGCCGGCGAACTCATGGGTATCGATCTTTTGGATCATATTATCATAGGAGATCAGCGCTTTATCTCCCTTAAAGAAAAGGGATACATGTGACACTGTGAATTTGTTCGCCTTTCCGTTATACTATGGTGTATGCTTTTAAGAAGCCTCATAAAACGGTACTGCAGAAAGGAAGAACGAATTTGTTTGGACTAGGAGCGAGAGATGTCGGGATTGACCTCGGCACCGCCAATACGTTGGTTTTCATCAAAGGAAAAGGAATTGTTCTGCGGGAACCATCCGTAGTTGCGAAAAATACGATGACAAATGAAATCGTAGCTGTAGGTAGTGCTGCGAAAAATATGATCGGCCGTACGCCAGGATCGATCGTTGCAACACGCCCGATGAAAGACGGAGTTATTGCTGATTTTGATATTACAACAGCAATGATTGAGCACTACATGAAGGAAGCGACTAAAGCTTCTGGCGGCGCATGGAAAAAGCCGAACGTTATGGTTTGTGTGCCTTACGGAATTACATCCGTTGAACAGCGCGCTGTTATTGACGCAGCTCGTCAAGCTGGCGCGAAAGATGCGTACACGATTGAAGAGCCGTTTGCAGCTGCAATTGGTGCCAATCTGCCAGTTTGGGAACCTACTGGAAGTATGGTTGTTGATATCGGTGGCGGAACGACTGAAGTTGCGGTGATTTCTTTAGGAGGAATCGTAACGAGTGAGTCGATTCGTGTCGGTGGTGATACGATGGATGCAGCAATCATCAGTTATATCCGTAAAACGTATAACTTAACAATCGGGGAACGCACAGCTGAAGCGATTAAGATCGAAATTGGTTCTGCCAGCGTGCTTGAGACATCTGAGAAAATGGAAATCCGCGGACGGGACTTGTTGACAGGTCTTCCGAAAACGCTTGAAATCTCTCAAGACGAAATTGTCGAAGCACTGCGCGAATCATTGTTGCAAATTGTCGATGGTGTGAAAAAGACATTAGAAACAACACCGCCAGAATTGTCTGCAGATGTCATGGAACGCGGAATCGTCCTGACAGGCGGCGGTGCACTCTTGCGCAACTTGGACAAGGTGATTTCTGATGAAACGAATATGCCGGTATTCATCGCTGAAGATCCTTTGGATTGTGTGGCGATCGGTACAGGTAAAGCACTTGATAATTTTGACGTCATTAAAAAAATGCAAGCGAAATAATTGAGGGAGGATATCGGCAATGCCGCGATTTTTTTCGAACAAACGTTTAATTTTACTGCTCGTGGGCGTAATTGTCCTGGTGGCATTGATAGCTTTTTCTCTTAAAGACCGGCAAAGCGCCAACCTCCCTGAAAAGATGGTGAAGGATGTCGTCGGTTTTGGACAATCTCTATTCTCCAAACCGGCCCACTCCATTACCGGATTTTTCGATGACATTGATGGAATTTTGAATACATATGAAGAAAACAAGACGTTAAAAGCTCGTCTGACCGAATATGCTTCAACTGAAGTGGAACTTGCAGACATCAAAGAAGAGAATGAGCGTTTACGTAAGATTATCGATAAAAAAGATGATCTGCGTGCGTATGATCCTATTCAAGCGACTGTTATTTCACGGAATCCCGATCAATGGGAAGAGAAAATTATTGTCGACAAAGGTGAAAGCCAGGGTGTGAAACTCAACATGGCCGTGCTGACTGCCAATGGGCTTGTCGGAAAAGTTGTCCTCGTGACACCGTTCACTTCCACAGTCGAATTGTTGTCGACTGAAAACCAGAATTTCCGTGTATCTGCCATGATTCCCGGGAAGAAAGATATTTTTGGTCTGATGGAAGGATACGATCCTGAACGTGGCGAATTGATTATGAAACGGATCGATTCCGGTTTTGAAGTGAAAGTGGGTCAAAAAGTTATGTCTTCCGGTCTTGGCGGAATTTTCCCTAAAGGTCTTTTAATTGGAGAAGTGACTGAAGTGTCGACTGATGATTATGGGCTCACAAAGTTAGCTTACGTCCGTCCGGCAGCAGAATTCTCAATGCTCGATCACGTTATGATTGCAAAACGACAATCTGCTACTGTGAAAGGGACAGATGACCCTGGAACGTCTGCAACAGAGGGGAAGGATGGATCATGAAACGGTTCATCATTCCTCTTATTGCGGTCGTTCTGTTTTTTCTGGAACCGGTTTTCAGTTTGTTTTCCCCCATTGAATTGGGAGATGTCCGCTATACGCTCGTTCCGAGATTTGTCATTGTTTACTTAGTATTCATTGCTTCTTACTATGATCTTCGCAAGTCAGTTCTCTATGGTTTATTCTTTGGGCTCTTGTATGATATGTATCACATTGATATTATTGGGATATATACGTTTCTTTATCCGCTGATTTGTTTCTTAGCTTATGTGATCATTCGTCAAGTTCATCGGTCTACCGGGACTGTAATGCTCTTGTCTTTGTTTATGGTCGTGCTGCTAGAAATGATGTCATATCTATTTGCTAGTCTGATTGCACTTACGTCGATTAGTTTTGAAGTATTTATGACAGCGAGACTCGTTCCAACAGTGATTGCTAACTTGATATTCATTGTCTTGTTTGGCTGGCTGTTCAGAAACTTGATTTATAAACGAGTCATAGAGAAGCAAGCCGGTATGTAATTTTCGCATAGGGCGGGGTGACGCAAGTGTCGAAACAGCAAGTAGTAACGATTAAAGGGACCAAAGATGGACTCATCCTGCGGCTGGACGATCAATGCGCCTATTCAGATTTATTGGAGGAGTTAGGCAAGAAAGCACAGGATCCAGGTTTAGAAGGCGCTGTCGAAGTACAAATCCATACAGGATCACGGTATTGCAGTGATCAGGCAGCCAAAGAGATTATTCAAATAGTCCAGTCTGCTGGGCATTTACGTGTTTCAAAGATTCAAAGTGATGTCATTACGATGGAAGAATGCAACCACCGCGTGCAAGAACAACAGTCAGAAACGTATATTGGTATTGTTCGTTCCGGTCAGGAAGTTCGTGCCAAAGGGGATCTGGTCGTCATTGGTGATGTGAATCCAAACGGACATGTTTCTGCAGCAGGAAGCATTTATATACTTGGCAGATTAAAAGGGAAAGCGCATGCAGGAAACGCTGGGAATCGGGAAGCTGTCATTGCAGCTTCGTGGTTGGAAGCGACACACCTCATGATTGCGGACCAAATGGAAACAATGACAGACGAGCTCGCAATTTTGTCTGAGCATCCTGAAATGGAATGCGCTTACTTGCATACCAATGGATTCATCGCCATTGACCGTTTGCAGGATCTAAGACTTCTGAGACCTGGTTTGTCAACATTTAAAGGGGGGTGCTAATGTGGGAGAAGCGATTGTTATAACATCTGGTAAAGGCGGAGTCGGAAAAACTACTTCGTCAGCAAACCTCGGTACTGCATTGGCCCTTCAAGGTAAGAAAGTTTGTCTAGTCGATACAGATATTGGATTGAGAAATTTAGACGTCATTCTTGGCCTTGAGAATCGTATTATTTACGATCTGGTTGATGTCATTGAAGGCCGTTGCCGAATTCAGCAGGCGCTCGTCAAGGACAAGCGGTTCGAAGATCGCTTGTTCTTGCTGCCTGCTGCACAGACAACGGACAAGAACGCAGTCACACCGGAACAGATGAAAGACCTAATCACCGAGTTGAAACGTGATTATGATTATATTTTGATAGATTGCCCTGCAGGTATTGAACAAGGATACAAAAACGCAGTGGCGGGCGCTGACCGCGCGATTGTCGTTACAACTCCGGAAATTTCGGCGGTTCGCGATGCGGATCGTATCATCGGATTACTGGAACAAGAAGATATTGAGCCGCCAAAGCTCATCATTAACCGGATACGGCGTAATCTTATCAATTCTGGCGATACATTGGATGTAAATGATATTACAACTCATCTCTCAATCGATTTGCTTGGAATTGTTCTTGATGATGAAAACGTCATTTCGTCTTCCAACAAAGGAGAACCGGTTGTAATGGATCCTAATAATCCTGCCGCGCTTGGATATCGTAATATCGCACGTAGAATATTAGGCGAATCCGTGCCGCTGATGTCCGTGGATACAGGGAAACCTGGATTCTTCGGGAAGTTGAAATCATTGTTTACTAAATAATATGGATGATCCTCTGTACCTTTGGTGCGGGGGATTTTTTTATTGGATTAACCCTTTGCAGTTTGGCAGCTGTTCCGAATGTCCGTAAAAGACAAGGTAACCCGACTATTCAAGTGATGTGCTTCATATACTGAAAAAAAGGGGGGCATGTGTTGAGAGGGAAGACGAAATGGATGTTAGCAATCGTATTTACGATTTCGATTCTCGGGGTTGCCAAACTAGAGCAACTGGGCGTAATGGAGCGGCCTGTCACTCAATATATTTCAACGGGTCAAGATTTTGTAGCCATGAAAAAATGGGTAGCATCGATGATTGACTCTGAGGAGTCGGGAATGATTCAAGTGAGCGGGGATGTAGAAGGTGTTGATCCGTTTGCTGCTTATGAATCGATGCAGCCGTATAAATCAGGTGTCATACTGTCCTATCCTGAAGCACTTCCGATTGCGGCTCGAGGAAGCGGTTTAATCGTTTTTACAGGGTTCACAAGACAATCTGGCAAAACACTTACTGTTCAATATGACAATGGGGATGAGGTTACTTATGGATTTGTCGGTTCTTTTGCAAAGCTGCCGTATACAGCTGTCAACAAAGGGGACACGCTTGCAGTGATGGAAGAAGGAACGATGTATTTAAAAGTGAAACGGGATGGACTTGTGCTTGACTCCACGTTATTGCCTGCGTTCTTTTCGGAAGTAAGTCCTTGAAGTTCCGGCTGCATCCGATTTTGCTGCCGGTCTTCATTTTGCTTGCAGTCATGGGAGGACTCGCTGCATACGCGATTGTTTTCGGATCACTGCTGATTCATGAAGCGGGACATTTAGCGGCTGCAAAAGCGCAAAGTATGCGTGTCCGTTCCATAACGATTCTTCCTTATGGCGGGGAAATGGAAATCGCGAATCCCTCCCAGCATTCACGCAGGGCGCGTGTGCTATTAGCGCTTGGGGGGCCAATTGCAACGACACTGGTACTTGCAGCAGCGATTGTCCTATCTTTTCCGGGTTCAATGGATGTGATCCGTATTCAATTATTGATTTTACTTGTGAATTTACTTCCTATTTTGCCGCTGGATGGCGGACAGGCGCTGCTCGCTTTAACTGAACGTGAAGAGAGCCGGTATTTCGATCAAACCGCATTTCTAGTGTTTTCAATCGGATTTTTGATTGTGGGAGCTGCTGTATTACTGACAGGTTTGCCTGAAACTGCACTTTTAATAAGTCTTGCGGTTTTTTTATGTTTGCAAAATATCAGCGTGTTTCGATTCAGAAGATATCGAAGGATTTATGAGCAATTGAAAAGAAACAACTTGACTTGAATTTCTATGCATGTTATTATTCTAATGTTATGTTTGTAGCGCACCCGTGCTGCAACCGCACTGAACCAGGTACAAGTATCCGTATGGATCACCTGGGAAGGCGAGTCTAAGACTATTTGAGGAGGTGCAAGTATGTACGCAATTATTGAAACTGGTGGAAAGCAAATCAAAGTTGAGCAGGGTCAGGAGATCTTCATCGAGAAATTGGTGGGAGAAGCTGATGAGGCTGTAACATTTGACAAAGTTCTTTTTGTAGGTGGAGATGACGTGAAAGTTGGCGCTCCATTCGTGGATGGTGCTTCTGTAACAGCGAAAATCGTTAAACAGGGCAAAGGCAAAAAAATCACTGTCTTCAAATACAAGCCGAAAAAGAACTACAGCAGAAAACAGGGTCATCGTCAGCCTTATACTAAGGTTGTTATCGAAGGCATCAACCTGTAAGCTGTTATGATTCAAATCACCGTACAGGAACAAGCATCTGGCCGTATCAGCTCTTTTGAGATGAGCGGACATGCTGATTACGCAGAACATGGGAAAGACTTAGTGTGTGCAGCTGCATCTGCCGTGTCATTTGGCGCTGTTAATGCAATTATTTCACTCACTGGGGTAACGCCAGCGATCCAGCAAGGAGAAGATGGCGGCTATCTGAAAGTCGTTCTTCCGGAGACGGAAGAGGATCATGATCAGCAAGTAATCATGCGTGCGATGATTGTTTCCATGCAGACGATTGAACAAGACTATGCGCAGTTTATAAAAATAACCTTTACCAAGTAGGAGGTGGAACACATGTTGTTACGTTTAGATCTTCAGTTTTTCGCATCGAAAAAAGGAGTAGGTTCTACAAAGAACGGTCGTGACTCCGAATCGAAACGTCTTGGCGCTAAGCGTGCTGATGGACAATTCGTTTCTGGTGGTTCTATTCTTTACCGCCAGCGCGGAACGAAAATTCACCCAGGTGAAAACGTAGGTCGCGGAGGCGATGATACTCTTTTCGCTAAAGTTGACGGCGTAGTACGCTTCGAGCGTTTTGGCCGCGATAAGAAAAAAGTAAGTGTGTATCCTGCAGTGCAGGAAGCATAAGAATTGAATCCAAAAAGGACTGCACGCGCCAAGTGTGCAGTCCTTTTTTTATTTTTAAAATCCGGATACAAATTAGTGTCATTCCAAGATCCATTTTTATTGGCAATCAACAAAGATTCGCCCAAACTTTTTGACGAACAACACCCTCATAATGCTATACTGTAAAGAACGAAACAGCAGGCGGTGAAGAATCTTGAAAAAATCGGAGTTGACTGTCCGGGATGCGATGAAATTCGCCCGGCATGACTTTTTAAATGAGCTTCAGCTCATCCTCATGCACATGGACCTCAATAATGTCCCCGAAGCACGGCGCAAACTTCTGGATGCTACAGAACGCATGCGTATTGACTCCCAAATAAGCGGACTGGACATGCCTGCGCTTGAAACGTGGCTGTTAACGTTTGACTGGAACTACATAGCGTTCAGCAAAGTAGTAAAAACTTCAATGGTTCCTGGAAAATCTGCACGAAAAGCAGATGGCCGGGCAATTGCAGAAGTATTGGACGACGTATGTCAGCAGCTTGTGAATGGTGCAGATCCTTACGCTGACTGTGAGGTCAATATCTTTGTGAAAACCACAAGCGACGAATGGGAAGTATCCCTTTCGCTTCCCGGACAAACAGCGCCGATTGTATGGAATGATGTATATGAGAAGGACTGGACAGCAAAGCTGTCTGTAGATAATGAGTATTGGACGTTCACATTCCGTGGACAATAGGAGGAAATTACATGTTTGTCGATCAGGTAAAAGTTTACGTTAAAGGTGGAGACGGCGGCGATGGAATCGTTGCGTTCCGCCGTGAAAAATATATTGCATTTGGCGGTCCGGCAGGCGGCGATGGCGGGAATGGCGGAGACGTTATCTTCGTCGTAGACGAAGGATTGCGTACATTGATGGATTTCCGTTATCAGCGCCATTTTAAAGCTCCGCGCGGGGAGCATGGAGCCAACAAAAACCAGCATGGCCGTCGAGGCACGAGTATGGTTGTCAAAGTTCCGCCTGGTACAATTGTGACAGACGTAGAAACAAAAGAAATTATCGCAGATTTAGTGGAAGATGGACAAACTGCAGTGATCGCACGCGGAGGACGCGGAGGACGCGGGAACAGCCGTTATGTGACACCGCAAAACACAGCGCCTGAGCTATCAGAAAAAGGAGAACCAGGTGTAGAACGTGACATCATGCTTGAATTGAAAGTCCTCGCTGATGTGGGCCTTGTTGGATTCCCAAGTGTTGGTAAATCTACGCTTCTATCTGTACTATCTGCTGCCAAGCCTAAAATCGCAGATTATCACTTCACGACACTCGTTCCAAACTTGGGGCTTGTTGAAACAGAAGATCACCGGACATTTGTCATGGCGGATCTGCCGGGACTTATTGAAGGTGCTCACGAAGGAGTAGGACTTGGACATCAGTTTTTACGTCATATTGAGCGGACTCGTGTCATCGTGCACGTTATCGATATGTCAGGTTTAGAAGGCAGAGACCCGTTTGAAGACTTCGAAACGATTAACGCAGAGCTTGAACAATATAACATGCGTTTAATGGAGCGTCCTCAAATTATTGTGGCCAATAAAATGGACATGCCGGATTCAGAAGAAAACTTAAAAGCATTCAAAGAGAAACTTGGAGAAACGGAACACAAAATCTTCCCAATCTCAGCCATTACACGTACAGGATTAGATTCACTATTGTTTGCGATTGCAGACCTGCTTGAATTGACGTCAGAATTCCCAATGCATGAAGTGGAGGAAACAGAAGAGGAGCACTCCGTTCTTTATAAATACGAACCGGAAACACCTGATTTCAAAATTACACGCGATGACGATGGGGCTTACGTATTGTCCGGATATGGGATCGAGCGCTTATTCAAGATGACCGATTTCAACTTCGACCAATCTGTCCGTAAATTTGGCCGTCAAATGCGAGGCATGGGTGTTGATGATGCACTTCGTGAACGCGGTGCGGTAAACGGAGACATCGTTCGTCTTCTTGACTTCGAGTTTGAATTTATCGAGTAATGAAGAGCCGTTCTGCGGCTGCAGGGGGATTGACGATGAAGCAGTTGGGGGAAGACCAGTTCTATTTGGTACGTGAAGATGTCTTGACGGAGTCCATGCAAAAGATGCTGGAAGCGAAACGGCTTCTGGTTTCCGGTGAAGCGACAACGATTCAAGAAGCGACCGCCCGGGTTGGATTGTCAAGAAGTGCATTTTATAAGTATAAAGATGCGGTATATCCATTCGAAGCGATTGCTCGTGAACGGGTACTAACGGTCTTCATCCAATTGGAAGACTTGAAAGGTTCACTAGCGGTGCTGATGGAGCTGATTTCTTCATCACATTGCAATGTACTGACGATTCACCAAACCATACCCGTACAAGGGCGTGCCAACATTACGTTATCACTGGACGTAACTGAGATGAACCTTTCAATGGAGGCGTTCATCCATAAACTGAATGGGCCGAGCTTTGTAGATTCAGTCCATTTGGTTAGTTCAGGTGCATTGTGAGAGGAGAATTTGACGATGAAACAGGAATCTTCAACACCATCCGTTGCTTACTTAGGACCGGAAGCTTCATTTACACATATTGCTGCGACAGACTTTTTCGGGACGGATGGACTCATGCCGTATCGGTCGATTCCTGATTGTATCGAAGCGGTGACGGAAGGTCATGTTGCCTATGCGATTGTCCCGCTTGAAAATGCGTTAGAAGGATCTGTGCCGCTCACGATCGATTATTTGTTCCATGGCAGTGATTTGTTCATCAATGCTGAACTGTCAACACCCATCCGGCAACATTTAATGGTGCATCCTGAACAATCCGAATCCATCGATTCACTGGCATCGATTCACTCTCATCCTCATGCGCTGGCACAATGTCACAAATATCTGCAGTATCACTTTAGAAGAGTACCGCTTATTCAAACTTCTTCAACTGCAGCAGCAGCGAAATACGTGTCTGAGCATCCTGAGCTGCCGATTGCAGCGATTGGGAACCAGCTGGCTGCTGATACATATGGACTTCATATTGCTGAAGAATCGATTCATGATTTTCATTTTAATCATACGCGGTTCGTCGTCCTGTCGTTACGTAAGGAAACATTATCATACGAAGGTGCGGGCATACCGAAAACAACTCTTATGATTAAATTACCAGAAGATGATCAGCCAGGAATGCTCCATCAGATTTTATCAGTGTTTTCATGGCGCAGATTGAATTTAAGTAAAATTGAATCCCGTCCATTGAAAACGGGTCTCGGTAATTATTTTTTCATAATCGACGTTGCAGAAACGGAAGATCATCCAATGATGAAAGGTGCATTGGAAGAACTGAAAGCGCTGCATTGTGATGTTACATCGTTTGGATCATATAGTACATATTTGCAACAATCACCTGCCGGGAAATAACCGGCAGGTATTTTTTGCGATGAAGTACTATTTGTCTCTTCAGATTCGTATAGTTGAAAGAGAAGGTGCCTGACTTAGTGATTGGTCACACATCCAGGCACCCGTTCATAAGATGAGTCGATGGAAGGGGGACTTTACAGAGTGAATGTCCATATCGTTGTAAAAGGTGACACGCTTTGGAAAATAGCGCGTCAGTATGGGATATCGTTTGAAGAACTGAAAAAGGTGAACGCACACTTAGCCAATCCGGACTACATTGTGCCTGGCATGAAAATCTTCTTGCCCGAAGGAAAAGGAACAAAGCATCCTGAAAAGCATGGGGGGAAGGAAAAGCATCCGCTGCCTCATGAAAAGCACCCGCTGCCTCACGAGAAGCATCCTGAGAAACCGGTAAAACCAGTCCCGCCAGTCCCACCAGTTGCGCCGCCAAAACCGCCGCAACAGAAACCGATTCCGACACCGCCGCCAAAACCAGCACCAATGCCGCCACCGCCAAAACCGGCACCTAAGCCTGAGGTGAAGCCGCAGCCTGCTCCAAAACCGGAAGTGAAACCACAGCCAATGCCGCCGCCAATGCCTGAAGTGAAGCCGATACCTAAACCGGAATCGCCTGCTTGCGAAGCACCGCCCGCTCCGCCGCTGCCGCCGGTGCAGCAACAGCCGATGGTCCATCCGATGTTCATAGGTATTCCTTGTGGATGGATGCCGATTTACGATGCGGATTGCCACCCGTGCGCGCATCCGATGCAGCATCATATGCATTACCCGATGGCACCCCCAATGATGCCGCAAGTACCTGTACAGCCGCCAATGTGGAATATGCAGCCGGAAACAATGGAATGTAAAGATGAATCACCAATTATGGCTGGCCAAGGTCCCGGCGTGTCACCGAACCATTGCGACAGTATGAAGACGTGGGAATCGCCGGGTGTTCAAATGCCGAACATTGAGTCGTCCACATTTGATTTATCACCGCCTGCGTACTGTCCGCCGGAGCAAGGGTATGTCCCGCAGCAGATGCCTCAATCAGGGTACCCGCAACAGTTCCCGAACAATCAGCAGCCTCAAATGCAAGGGATTCAAGCCGCTCAGCATCCGCAATATATGCATTTATGCTCGTCTTGCGGATCAAACATGTCTCCAACCCCGTATTACGGGATGCCAATGATGGGAGTTCAGCCTATTTACGGAGGTTATCCGCAAATGGGGCCGCCGCATCCTGGTCACTATTGTCAAAACCAAATGGGTTCGTATTGACCGGGCGTGAAAGTTGAAAAGAAATTTTCCCGTATTAAAGAAAATGTGTGGCGATTAGAAGAGAATGGGAATGAATACTCGGTAAAGCGTTATGCGGATGTTCGTGATGCCATTAAGATACGTAATTTGCATGAATTGTTACAAACAGTGGATTTCCCTTATTGTGCACCTATCTCTGAGAAAGGGAATGAACACATTGTCGTCCAGCCCTGGGTGACTGATGGATTTCCAGTAGATTTTTCTAAGCAATCAGATCGGAGAGCTTCCTTAAAAACACTGGAAGCTCTTCATGAGACCGAGACGGTTGTGAAATGGGAGTCGCTGCCATTTTTAAAACCCTATGCGTTGCTGGATAAATGGAATTGGCGACTGGAACGTTTTCGCAACAATCGCCAAACCATTGTTTCTTATTTAGGGGAGAACGTCGTTGATCAGCTGGAACTATACAGCGAGCAAGCACTTGCTTGCTTACGCACTGCACCTGCTCGAGAAGTACCCACTACGCTTCTTCACGGGGATGTGGTTCATCACAATCTATTAAAAACAGCCGAAGGTACTGTTACCTTGATTGATTTCGATTTAGCATGCACGGGCCATCCTGACGTCGAAATTGCATTATGGCTGCATCGAGTGCTTCCGAAAGCAGACTACAATGCGGCATTATTGTTTGATGAAGAACCTAGATTGCAAGTTCTGGGCCAGCAGGCGATTGCCATGCTCCAATATCCTAATGAAATGTTGCGTGAATGGTCATATTTAACGACACTGCCTGAAGAACGCAGAGTCCTATTAGCGCAGCAACTCATTCCCTTTACGGAACAGGCTTTGAATCGATGGCCGGAACTTTGCCGGTTTTCCAACAACTTACTTGAACACAATCGATATCTCCCATAAGAACTGCCAGAAGTCGTCTGTGATACGTCTGGCGGTTCTTTTTGGTGGTTTGACAGCGTTGTATTGTCCGGTCATGTGGTATACTTAACGATAAGACTCTAGGGGGTAAGTGGCATTGTATGATTACATAAAAGGGTTCGTTACCCGAGTGACACCAGAATATATTACGATTGAAAATAGAGGAATCGGCTATCAAGTATTAACACCAAATCCCTATGCATTTCATGTGACGGAAACAGAGCAGCAAATCTTCATACATCACCATGTGAGAGAAGATGCACAGCTTCTCATGGGGTTTCTTTCGTTAGAGCAGCGGGAGTTGTTCCGGAAGCTGATCACAGTATCAGGAATCGGTCCTAAAGGTGCACTGGCAATTCTTTCAAGCGGCATTCCATCACAAGTGATCAGCGCAATTGAGCGTGAAGACGAGGCATTCCTTGTTCAATTCCCGGGTGTCGGCAAGAAGACCGCACGCCAAATGATTCTTGATTTAAAAGGCAAATTGGTGGATCTCTTTACAGAGTTGGACATGCCGGAAGATGATGGCAATACATTGTTCACACTTACAGAAAATGGGGCGCTAGAAGAAGCTATGCTTGCACTTGAGGCGCTTGGTTATTCTGCGAGAGAAATCGCGAAAGTGAAAAAATCTCTTGAGAACGAAGAACTATCAACAGAAGGTTATATGAAACGTGCACTGCAATTATTGCTGAAACAAAAGTAACGAAGTCTGTAACTCTTGCGTTCAGTTGAAAAGGAGGGAGAACAATGGATTCACGCGTACTTTCAAGTGAACTTTCGGATTTTGATGAAGGATTTGAACAATCACTGCGCCCGCAGCGGTTAGCGCATTATATAGGACAAGAACAAGTAAAAGACAATTTATCGATTTTCATAGAAGCTGCACGCGGACGAAGTGAAAGTTTGGATCACGTGCTGTTATATGGTCCTCCCGGGCTCGGAAAGACGACACTTGCTGCGGTCATCGCGAATGAAATGGGTGTCAATCTGCGGATGACAAGCGGCCCGGCGATAGAACGGCCGGGTGATTTGGCTGCAGTAGTGTCTTCATTGGAACCTGGAGATGTTTTATTCATCGATGAAATCCATCGTTTGAATCGTGCGATCGAAGAAGTACTGTATCCCGCAATGGAAGATTTCTGTCTGGATATCGTTGTTGGGAAAGGACCTTCTGCTAAATCGATTCGACTTGACCTGCCTCCGTTTACATTGATCGGGGCGACAACACGTGCAGGGTCACTTTCCGCACCGCTTCGGGATCGATTTGGTGTTCCGCTGCGTCTTGAATACTATGAAATCGATCCGCTGAAAGAAATCGTCATGAGAAGCGCGGGTTTGTTCGATGTCAAAATCGATGATCAGGCGGCGGTAGAAATCGCGCGCAGGTCAAGAGGAACCCCGCGTATTTCCAATCGTTTATTGCGCAGGGTGCGAGACTATGCGCAAGTGCGCGGCAATGGTACAATTTCTATCGACATTGCAAAAGAAGCACTGGAAATGCTGCAAGTAGACTCGCTTGGACTTGATCACATTGACCATAAGTTATTGACAGGCATGATCGAGCGGTTCCGGGGAGGACCTGTCGGTTTGGAAACACTGGCTGCAAGTATTGGGGAAGAGTCGGTCACGCTCGAAGACGTCTATGAACCATACTTATTGCAAATTGGTTTCATACAGCGGACACCGCGCGGAAGAATCGCATCGCCGCTTGCGTATGAACACTTTGGCTATCCACTGCCGGAGCAGCACTGACTTTACGACATTAAGGAGATTAAATGAAATGGATGTACATGATTTTGACTTTGACTTACCACAGAAACTGATCGCTCAGACTCCGCTTGCGGATCGAACTGCAAGCAGGATGCTGGTGTTGAATAGTGAAACAGGAGTAGTTGCTCATAAACACTTTCGTGCAATTACAGATGAACTAGAAGCAGGCGATATGCTTGTGCTGAATGACACGAAAGTATTGCCGGCACGTCTGATCGGTGTGAAAGAAGAGACGGGTGCTTCAATTGAAATGCTGTTGCTGAAAGAAACCGGTGACAATGAATGGGAAACGCTCGTCAAGCCTGCGAAACGAGTGAAGCCAGGAACGATTATTACGTTCGGGGACGGGCGGTTGACTGCGGAATGTATCGGCGTAGCTGATCAAGGCGGACGCACATTCAAGTTTACGTATGAAGGTATTTTTTACGAATTACTGGATGCGCTTGGTAAAATGCCGCTGCCTCCGTATATTACGGAATCTTTGGATGATCAATCACGTTACCAAACTGTATTTGCAAAAGAGCGAGGTTCTGCAGCAGCTCCTACGGCAGGATTGCATTTCACAGAAGAAATTTTAGATGAACTTCGGGCTAAAGGTGTCGGCGTGGAATTCATCACCCTGCATGTTGGTCTTGGAACATTCCGTCCTGTCAGCGTCGATTCCATTGAGGATCACGAAATGCATGCGGAATATTATCAAGTAACCGAGCATACAGCAGCTGCGATTAACCAGACGAAAGAAGCAGGCGGACGCGTAATTGCAGTCGGTACCACTTCCACTCGTACGCTTGAAACCATTGCCAGTGAACATGATGGCAAAATTGTTGCAGGTTCAGGCTGGACATCGATTTTCATTTTCCCGGGATATGAGTTTAAAGCAGTAGATGGACTCATCACAAATTTCCATTTGCCTAAATCTACATTAGTGATGCTTGTCTCTGCCCTATCCACTCGGGAATATATTTTAAATGCTTATCACCAGGCGATTGAGGAAGAATACCGGTTCTTCAGTTTTGGAGATGCAATGTTCATCCGACCGTCAAGAAAAAAGGAGAATGACTCATGCCAGCAGTAACGTACGAGCATATTAAAACATGTAAACAAACAGGAGCGCGTTTAGGAATTGTCCATACACCCCACGGCTCTTTCGAAACACCAGCATTCATGCCAGTGGGAACGATGGCAACTGTAAAAACGATGTCACCTGAAGATTTGAAGCAGATGGGCGCAGGTATTATTTTAAGCAATACGTATCATTTGTGGCTCCGTCCAGGACACGAAATTATCCGTGAAGCGGGCGGACTTCACAAATTCATGAACTGGGATCGTCCGATTCTAACGGATTCAGGCGGTTTCCAAGTATTCTCGCTAAGTGATATGCGTAAAATCGAAGAGGAAGGCGTTCACTTCAGACATCATTTGAACGGAAGTAAGCTTTTCCTCAGTCCTGAAAAGGCGATGGACATTCAAAACGCACTCGGTTCGGATATTATGATGGCATTTGACGAATGTCCGCCTTTCCCGGCAACCTATGAGTATATGAAAGCAAGTGTTGAACGTACTTCCCGCTGGGCAGAACGGTGTCTCAATGCGCATCAGCGCCCGAATGATCAAGGATTGTTCGGAATTATCCAAGGCGGGGAATTTGAAGAATTGCGTAAACAGAGTGCAAAGGACCTGACGTCACTCGACTTCCCGGGTTACGCTATCGGCGGACTCTCAGTCGGGGAACCGAAAGATATTATGAACCGTGTTCTTGAATTCACGACGCCTTTGCTGCCTGCTGACAAACCGCGTTACTTAATGGGGGTTGGGTCACCAGACTCTCTAATCGACGGTGCTATCCGCGGTGTAGATATGTTTGACTGTGTGCTGCCGACTCGTATTGCCCGTAATGGAACTTTAATGACGAGCAACGGACGCGTAGTCATTAAAAACGCAAAGTATGAACGAGACTTCGGTCCAATCGATGAAAATTGCGATTGCCATACATGCAAAAACTATAGTCGTGCATACGTGCGTCATTTAATAAAGTGCAACGAAACTTTTGGTCTGCGTCTCGCGTCATATCATAACTTGTACTTTTTGCTTAATTTAATGGAGCAAGTACGAGATGCAATCCGGAATGATCGTCTCGGCGATTTCCGTGAAGAGTTTTTCGAACAATATGGTTTCAACAAACCAAATGCAAAAAACTTTTAATTCTTGTATACTAGTCAAAGTAGGGGGGGATTTTAGATGAGTGCAACTTTAGTGAACTTGCTGCCGTTCGTAGCGATGATCGCAATTATGTGGTTCTTGCTGATTCGACCGGCACAAAAACGCCAAAAGCAAACAAAAGAAATGCAGACAAGCTTGAAGCGTGGAGATAGTGTCGTGACAATCGGAGGATTACACGGGACAATTGACGCAGTAGACGAAACTTCTGTATTTTTGAAAACTGCAGATGGTGCTGTCATGCAATTTGATCGTCAAGCTGTCGGTCGAGTTACAGATAGCTCAACCGCGATTTAATACTGAAATTGTTAGGACCTGCCATGGCTATGGCAGGTCTGTTTTTATGCGGAAAATCCGTTTAATCAAATGAGTTTGTGGGCATGCTGTGACCGATAAGGAAGGTGTCGGCATGCATGATTTAATGATTATTGGTTTTCGCACAATACTGATGTATGTGCTCATAGTCATCATTTTAAGAGTAATGGGGAAAAGAGAAGTCGGTGAACTGGGTGTTATTGACATCGTTGTATTTGTCATTATCGCTGAAGTCGCAGCATTTGCTCTGGATTCACCGGATTCGAAACTTATTAACGCAATCCTTCCAATGCTCGTTCTGCTGATCATTCAGCTCGTTTCATCTTTTGTTTCATTGAAAAACAAAAAGTTTCGCAACATCGTTGATGGGGACACAACCGTCATTATCCAAGACGGTAAAATATTAGAAGAAGAGATGCGAAAACAGCGCTATAATTTAGATGATTTGCTTCAGCAATTACGTGAACAGCAAATCGGTTCAGTTTTCGAAGTCGCTTATGCGTATCTAGAGCCATCCGGCAATTTATCAGTATTCAAATACGGAGAAACGGCACCGGTTCTTCCTTTTATTTCAGATGGAGATATTGACGTGCGGCATTTGTCAATCCATGACAAAACGGAAGAATGGCTGCTGCAGGAACTTCGTAAAAAAGGGATTGAAGATCCGAAGCAGGTCTTCTACTGTTCCTATGAAGACGAGGAACTTATCGTTCAACTTAAACAAGCTTATTTGTAACGGGCAAAAAGTTTTTTGAAATGGCGAAGATCGCTTCGCTGTAACTGACCTGTGAAAAATAGAACAACTGCGAGGAAGATTGCAGTAATTCCGCATTCTACCCAAAGACCGTAGTTGCCGATCGGGAAAAAAATCGGACGCATGACTGCAGTCATGATGAATGACGCGTAAGGAAGCGCAAACATCGTAAATCCGGTATCGGTTTTTCTATTTTTCCTTAGTGTTGCGATATGTAGGAACGAAGTGATTAAAACACCGAATCCAATTGCGAGGATCGCTCCAGTTTCTTGAAGGCCGGGCTGTGAAGCAAGTACAAACATGACAACCAGCTTGGCAATTCCGCCATACACGGAGTTCATCATGGCCGCTTTGGCTTCATTTGTTGCTTGCAAGATGGAAAACAGTGGCCCTTGAATGTAGTAAAAGAAAAAGATAGGTGCAAGAATGGTCATATAGGATGCACCTTTAGTAATGTGGAAAAGTGCTTCCGCCATTTCTTTACCATGAATGAAGAACACTGCAGCTGCAAAGGCTCCGGTCAATGCCGAAAGCCGAAGAGATAAGTGAATCCGCTCCTGGAGCTTGCTAATATTGCCTGAAGCAGATGCGCCGCTTACTGCGGGTACAAGGACTACTGAGAGTGCGTAAGAGATAAACGACGGGAACAGCAGCAGTGGAATAAGCACTCCAGAGATGACTCCATAAAGGGACGTGGCGGCTGCAGCCGTTATTCCGGATACAGCAAGTGCCCTTAAAAAGATGATGGGTTCTAAAAACCATGTAAACGTTCCGAATAAGCGGCTTCCAGATGAAGGCAAGGCAACAGAAAGCAATGGTTTTAGCGGGTACTGCCCATCCCTGTCGCGCGCGACAGGGTTATTTTTTTTGTGTTTTTTGTACTTCAACCATAAATAGAATACCGAGCCTGCTTCAGCTAGGAGTGTAATCGCCATCGCGATCGCGGCATTCAGTGGGGCATTCCCTTCTACTAAGAAATAAGGAAGCAGCCAAGTAATTAAAATAATCCGGATGAATTGTTCAATGATTTGTGACCAAGCGGTTTCTTCCAACCGTGCAATTCCTTGAAAGAACCCCCGCACCATCCCGCCGATTGCAGCGATTGGTATGATGGCAACCCCTACATATAGCGTTATGGAAGTGGCAGAATTACCAAGCAGCGTACCCGATAAAAACGGGATGAATAATACTGATAAAGGAATAAAGATGAATCCCGTACACAAGGTGATGAATGTCGATGTGCGCATTACTTGTGAGAAACGGGCTGTCTCACCTTTTGCTTTCAGTTCAGCAATCACTTTCGCAATAGCGATGGGGACCCCAAGCTGAACGAGTGATAAAAAGAAGATGAAAGCGGGAAAAGCGGTCATATAAATGCCGACCGCTTCTTCGCCGGCAACTCGCATAAACTGAATCCGATAAACAAATCCAAGTAGTTTTGTCATGAAAACGGCAATCATTAAAATTACAGTACCCCGAATAAATGACGACAATGAAAACAACTCCTTCTCAAGTCCAACCAATTCATATACACTACTAGTATGCGGAAACATGTACATTTACAACTCTCTATTAAAGAAGGGATGAACGTGAGTGGATAACAAGTATGAGCAATTGTTTGACCATGTCCGCCCTGCAATTGAAAGTAAGATGAATGAATTTCACTTTTACGGCTATACAACCGTGACGGAAGCAGACATTTGGAAATACTGTGTCCAGAAAAAGTGGCGGAAGCGGAATATCAGTGAAATGAGGACGTATGTGCTCATTAATGATGTCATGGAACTTACACCGGCAGAATACATGACATACACACAAATTGAAGAACAGCGGGGATCTGATTGGTTTTCAGATTTAAATAGCGAAGAGCTGCAATTATTACTCTCCCCAAAAAAGAATTCAGAAAATTAGGTTGTGTCGGATTAGCATTTGACACAAGGAGCTCACTGTCTCATAATTGTTGTGTTGATGTTTCTTTCGTACATACCAAAGTAACACCGCTTCACATATAGAGGGGGAAAATGGATCATGAAGAAAAGAGGACGGCTGGTCGCCTTCTTATTGTTGCTAGTGATTTTTGCAGCAACGATTGGCAGTACAGCGAACCCAATTTTGAAGAATGTAAAGCTAGGCTTGGACTTGCAGGGCGGATTTGAAGTCTTGTATGAAGTGCAGCCGTTGAAATCAGGATCTAACAATCAAAAAATCACAGAAGACGTCGTTGCCGATACTGCGAAAGCGCTTCGTAACCGAATTGACGTTCTCGGTGTCAGTGAACCAAGTATTCAGATTGAATCCAACAATCGAATCCGCGTTCAACTTGCTGGTGTAGATGACCAGAAGAAAGCACGTGAGCTTTTATCCACACAAGCAAATTTAACTTTCCGTGATGCGGATGATAAATTGCTGCTTGACGGAGATGATTTAAAAGCAGGTAAAGCGAAAGCGAACTTCGGTGAAGGCGGCAATCCTGTCGTTACACTCGAGATGAAAGACCCGTCAAAGTTTGCACAAGTAACTTCTGAAGTTGCTGCAAAAGCACCTGAAAACGTGATGGTCATTTGGCTGGACTTTGAAGAAGGTAAAGATTCGTACAAAGAAGAAATGAAAAAGCCTGACCCGCGTTTCATTTCAGCACCATCTGTACGTCAAACGATCAATTCATCCAACGTAGAAATTTCCGGCAGTTTCACAGTCGATGAGACAAAAGATCTTGCGGGTATTTTGAACGCAGGTGCATTGCCGGTTCATCTTCAAGAGGTGTACTCAACTTCTGTCGGAGCACAATTCGGAGAACAAGCACTTAATAAAACGATTACTGCTGGTATTATTGGTGTTTCGTTAATCTTCCTATTCATGCTCGTGTACTACCGTCTTCCAGGACTTGTGGCAGTCATTACATTGTCTGTTTACATTTTCTTAATCATGGTTGTCTTCACACTTATTAACGGTGTGCTGACGCTTCCGGGTATTGCGGCGCTGCTGCTCGGTGTAGGTATGGCCGTCGATGCCAATATCCTGACCTATGAGCGGATCAAAGAAGAATTGCGCGTGGGCAGTTCCATTAAAACCGCATTCTCTCGCGGTGCGAAAGAATCATTCACGGCAATTTTAGATGCAAACATTACGACACTCCTTGCAGCGATTGTATTGTTCATATTCGGGACAAGTTCAGTTAAAGGTTTTGCGACAATGCTTATCATCAGTATCGCGGTCAGCTTTATCACTGCGGTATGGGGAGCGCGTCTGCTTCTCGGATTGCTCGTTCACAGTGGAATGTTTGACGGGAAGACGAGCTGGTTCGGAATTTCTCCGAAACGCGTTCATCCTGCAGAAGAGAACGTAGATACGCTGGAATTGACGACGAAGTTTGACCGATTCGACTTTGTTCACAGCCGTAAGCGATTCTACACGCTTTCAATCGTATTGCTGATTGCAGGAGCGATTATCTTAGGAATCTTCAAATTGAACCTGGGTATTGACTTCTCCAGTGGTACACGTGCAGAAATTCTTTCAGAGAGTGCACTGACGAAAGACGAAATCAGCACGTATTTGGAAGATATCGGTTATCCTACGGATGATATCGTGATCTCTGGCGACGAAAGTAATATAGGTGTTGCCCGATTCAAGAATGAGTTCAGTCAAGAACAAGTCAGTGACATCAAAACACAAGTTGCTGAAAAATATGGTTCTGAACCGAATATTTCTACAGTATCGGATAAAGTCGGTAAAGAATTAGCGAAAAATGCAATCTTTGCATTGATCTATGCAGCAATCGGAATCATTATCTATGTCGCATTCCGTTTCGAATGGCGGATGGGTGTAGCAGCGATTCTAGGTCTCCTGCATGATGCGTTCTTCATGATTGCGATCTTCAGTATCTTGCGACTGGAAGTGGATATCACGTTTATCGCGGCAGTACTGACGATTGTCGGTTATTCTATTAACGACACCATTGTCACGTTTGACCGGATTCGTGAAAATCTTCATAAGGTTGGACACTTGGATAACGAAGATGACTTGGCGAATATTATCAATAAGTCACTGCGTCAAACGCTTGGCCGTTCTGTGAATACAGTATTGACCGTACTGATTGTCGTCGTTGCACTGATTGCATTGGGTGCAGAAGCGATCCGACCATTCTCAATCGCATTGCTGATCGGTCTAATCGCAGGTACGTATTCATCAATCTACATTTCCGCACAAATCTGGTTCGACCTGAAAAAGCGTGAAATCAAGAAGCATGGCAAGCTCAAAACAACGAAAGAAAAGAAACAATGGGGATCAGACGAACCCGTCGTTTAATACGTTTCAAGGATTCCACTAACAGGTATACTCAGGTATACCTGTTTTTTACGCTTTACCCGCTGTTCTTCATTGCTGCCGCGATATTGGCAGACGAAAACATTTGAAGTTCGAAGAGAAGCTTTACAGCAATCATCTTTTTTTAAGGAGGAATTCTAGATGAAATCGCAATGGATGTTATTATTCGGACTATTATTTGCGCTCATTATCGCAGTGTTTGCTGTTTTCAATGTTGATAAAGTCCCAGTTAATTATGGATTTGGAGAAGCGCGCTGGCCGCTTGTTCTAGTCATAGTCGGTTCAGCATTACTAGGGGCTGTCGCTAGCGGTTTGTTTACTGTTTTCCGATCTGTCAAGACAAGAAGGCAAGTTAAAATGCTGCAAAAACTGGTTACCGAAAAAGAAGGGATTATCGCAAACCAGCAAAACGAAATTGCCATGCTCGCAAAATCCCCTCAATTAGCAAACGAAGTCATGAATGATGAATACGATGCTAAAAAATGATATCAGCGGACGTCCTCGCTAAAACGCGTAGGACGTTTTCTTTCGGCTAGAATCCTTTAAGTAATCATCTGCAACCGGTATAATGCTTATGAGGAAGTGATATCGTTGATTAAATCAAACAAGAATTGGAAAGTACATAGACCAGACGAATCTGCAGTTGAAAAACTAATGACAGAATTGAACTTGCCTTCGCTCCATGCAAAAATTTTGGCATCACGAGGATTTCAAGATCCATCAGCTGTCAAAGCGTTTCTAAAGACGGATGCAGCCGTTCTGCACGATCCGTTTCTCTTGTATGACATGGACAAAGCCGTCGCCATCATCCGAAAAGCTGTCGAGAACCACGAGCATATTGTTGTTTATGGCGACTACGATGCGGATGGGGTAACTAGTGTTTCGGTCCTGACAACTGCATTAGAAAGAATTGGGGCGGATGTATCCTTTATCATTCCGAATCGATTTGAACACGGCTACGGTCCGAACAGTGAGCTGTTCCAAGAAATATCGGATCTTGGCGCATCACTTATCATTACAGTGGATAACGGTGTATCAGGTATAGAACAGACCGCATTTGCGAAATCGATCGGACTCGATATTATCATTACCGATCACCATGAAATTGGTGATTCGCTGCCTCAGGCTGATGCTGTCATTCATCCAAGACATCCAGAAGGGAACTACCCGTTTGGAGAGCTTGCAGGGGTGGGAGTTGCGTTTAAGTTAGCGACTGCACTCCTGGGTGATGCCCCCCTCGACTTGCTCGAATTTGCAGCAATCGGCACAGTCGCTGACCTCGTACCGCTTTTGGATGAAAACCGGTTCTTCGTGAAAGAAGGCATTCGCCGGCTTCGCATGTCAAGCCGTCCGGGAATTCAAGCGCTTGCTAAAATCGGCGGAACTGAGCAGCGTCAATTTACAGAAGAGACACTTGGTTTCATGGTTGGACCGCGTCTGAATGCACCCGGCCGTTTAGGGGATGCAGATCCTGCTGTCGAACTATTAAAAGCAGAGGATAGTGCAGTCGCAACAGGAATTGCAAACGAGCTGGATCGCCTTAACAAAGAGCGTCAAGCACTCGTCAATGGGATTACAGAAGAAGCGCTCACCATGATTGAAGAACAATACGGCTCAACTATTCCGCATGTGTTTGTTCTTGCGAAAGAAGGATGGAATCCAGGCGTCATCGGAATCGTTGCTTCTCGATTAACGGAGAGGTTCCATAGGCCGTCCATTGTATTAGCCATTGACCCTGCCGCAGAAACAGCGAAAGGATCTGCACGCAGTATCGAAGGATTTGACCTGTATCAGGAACTGTCAAAAAACAAAGAACTGCTTCCGCATTTCGGCGGCCACGCAATGGCTGCCGGGATGACACTTGCCCTATCAGATGTCGAGGCGTTACGTGATCGTCTTAACGAGCAGGCGATTCAAGTATTAACAGATGAACAACTTATCGCTACTGTTCAAATTGACGTTCCTCTGACAATCGATGAAATTGAAGTGGACGTATTGGAATCTTTGGAACAGCTGCGTCCATTTGGAATGGCATTCCCGAAACCGATGTATATGATTGAACAGATCACAGTCGGGTCCATTAGAAAAATCGGCGCTGCCAAAAATCATTTGAAACTTGAGCTGGAAGATGGGGCAAGTAAACTGGATGCCATCAGTTTCGGATCCGGTGAACTTGCAGATGAAATGACACACGGCATGTCGCTGATGGTGACAGGGGACTTGCAAGTGAATGAGTGGAATAATTTTAAAAAGCCGCAAATTCTCCTTCAAGATATCCGTTCTGATGAGCGGCAAGTATTCGACTTAAGGGGAATTCGGGATCCGCTTCGCTGGATTCACACAATTCCGAAGGACAATGCACTTTATATTGCATTCCAGCCGCAAACGAAAGCGCACTTCCTCCCGATTCTACAAGGCAGCGACATCGTTTTATATGATGAACGGCAGGCAGATCCGGCCATTGAACACATTGTGTTACTCGATATGCCTGAACAGCAGGAACAGCTTGAGTCATTACTGAGTGAATACAATCCTGGCAGAATATATGCTCACTTCTATGCACCGGACTCGCGTTATTTTGACGGTATTCCGGATCGTAAAGAGTTCGGATGGTACTTCAGCTTCTTGAAAAAACGGGGTACGTTCGATTTGGATAAACAAGCAGAGCAGCTTGCAAAACACAAAGGTTGGAAATTAGACACGATTTATTTCATGTCGAAAGTGTTTTTTGATTTAGGATTTGTTAAGATAGAGAATGGTGTTGTTATAATCGAACCAACGGCAGGCAAACGCGATCTTGCCGAAGCACCTGCTTACAAGGAACGGAAGAGACAGATTGAAATGGAAGAACGGATGCTGTATGCCCCTTACCAGGAGCTGAAACAATGGTTTCAAAAGGTGCATCAGGAGATAGCCGTCAAGGAGGAAACAGTATGGACTTGAAACAATTCGTAACAGTAGTTCCCGATTATCCGAAAAAAGGGATTAGCTTTAAAGATATTACAACAATCATGGATAATGGTGAAGCCTACAAATATGCAACGGATCAAATCGTTGAATACGCAAAAGAAATGGGCGCAGAACTGATTGTTGGTCCTGAAGCACGCGGATTCATCATTGGATGTCCGGTTGCTTATGCCCTTGAAATCGGTTTTGCACCGGTCCGCAAACCTGGAAAATTACCTCGCGAAACAATCGCGGTCGACTATGATTTAGAGTATGGTGTTGACCAGTTAACGATTCATAAAGATGCAATCAAACCTGGTCAGCGCGTTCTTGTGGTAGACGATCTTCTAGCTACTGGCGGAACAGTTGGCGCAACAGTGGAACTTGTTGAAAAACTTGGCGGTGTCGTTGCCGGATGTGCGTTCTTAATCGAACTCACTTACTTGGATGGCCGAAGAAAACTGGAAAACCATAACGTTCTTTCGCTAATGAAATACTAATATCTCTCTCCTTCGCAATTTAGCGGGGGAGTTTTTGTATTTATTTGTAGAAATAAAATTTGAATAGACATGCTTTTGACACAGTGAGCGAAACTCATTGAATTCATTTCTTTACAAATCTTCTATTTTCGCCATACAATAGAGGTATGTTTATTTTTTCGGAAATTGCTTGAAAGAGGTGAGAGAATGGCGAAAAATCAGGATTTAACGGCAGAGGATATATTTGAACTCGTGGGTTCCTATATGAACAATGAACACGTAGCATTTGTCGAAAAAGCGTACGAAGCTGCAAAGAGAGCGCATGAAGGTCAGTTCAGAAGTTCTGGAGAACCTTACATTCTCCATCCAGTGCAAGTAGCTGGAATTCTTGCAGAACTACAAATGGATCCTTCGACAGTGGCTGCAGGCTTTTTACATGACGTTGTAGAGGATACAGAAATCGGCAGAGAAGACATCGTACGGGACTTCGGGGAAGAAGTCGCGATGCTTGTCGATGGCGTTACAAAACTTGAAAAGCTGAAATTTAAAACAAATGAAGAAAAACAAGCAGAAAATCATCGTAAAATGTTTATCGCAATGGCACAGGATATACGGGTCATTCTTATAAAATTGGCAGACCGTCTGCATAATATGAGGACGTTAAAGTATGTGAAAGAAGAAAAACAACGTCGGATTTCTGCGGAGACACTTGAGATTTTTGCACCGCTTGCGCACCGGCTCGGAATATCTGCGATAAAATGGGAGCTCGAAGACATTGCCCTTCGCTATTTAAACCCTCAGCAATATTACCGCATCGTCAACCTCATGAAACAGAAGCGTGTTGAACGTGAAAACTATTTGAAAAATGTCATGGAACAGATTAATACTGAAATTGGAACGATGGATATTCATGCTGAATTATCAGGCCGTCCGAAGCATTTGTACTCCATTTACCGGAAAATGATTTTACAGAAAAAAGAATTCAACGAAATATATGACTTGCTTGCGGTCCGGATCGTCGTCAAAAGCATTAAAGATTGCTACGCCGTCCTCGGCATCATTCACACACTGTGGAAACCGATGCCAGGCCGTTTTAAAGACTATATTGCGATGCCAAAACAGAACTTGTACCAATCCTTGCATACTACTGTTGTCGGTCCTGCGGGAGATCCGCTGGAAGTGCAGATCCGTACGGAAGATATGCACAAAATTGCTGAATTCGGAGTCGCTGCCCACTGGGCATATAAAGAGGGAATCACTGCCTCTTATCCTGATACCATCGACTCGAAATTGACCTGGTTCCGTGAAATATTAGAAATGCAAAATGAGTCTTCGAATGCAGAAGAATTCATGGAGTCCTTGAAATTCGACTTATTCTCGGACATGGTCTATGTATTTACCCCTGAAGGAGACGTCATTGAACTCCCGAAAGGCTCCATTCCAATCGACTTTGCTTATCGTGTTCACTCAGAAGTCGGAAACCGGACAATCGGTGCCAAAGTGAATGGCAAAATGGTGCCGCTTGAAACTGAATTATTTACCGGCGATATCGTGGAAGTGCTGACGTCTAAACAGTCGTTTGGGCCAAGCCGTGATTGGTTAAAAATCGCGAACACTTCTCAAGCGCGCAACAAAATCCGCCAGTATTTTAAAAAGCAGCTGCGTGAAGAGAATATTTATCGTGGCAAAGAGCTGCTGGAAAAAGAAGTGAAGCAGCAAGAATTTATCCTCCGTGAAGTAGTTACACCAGAAAGTTTACGGCGTGTCATCGATAAATATAGTTTTACATCTGAAGAAGACATGTATGCAGCCATCGGCTCTGGCGGAATTACCGCTCAGCAAGTCGTCAATCGGATGACAGATAAAATCCGTAAAGAGCGGGAACAGAAGGATGCCATCGACCGGATCGTCTCTGACATCAAAGCGCAGCCGACCCAGCCAATGACCGAATCCGGAGTGGTCGTCAAAGGGCTGGAAAACCTGCTCATCCGACTCTCAAAATGCTGTAATCCGGTTCCGGGAGATGAGATTGTTGGATTCATCACAAAGGGCCGCGGTGTATCCGTTCACCGCGTGGACTGTCCGAATATCCATGCAGACGGAGAGCAAGAAGACCGCTTAATTGACGTAAATTGGGCTGTTTCCGGAACTGAAAGCGTTAAAAAGGAATTCCAGGTCGATATTGAAATCACGGGTTATGACCGGCAAGGCTTGTTAAACGAAGTCATGATGGCTGTAGTGGATACTAAAACCCCAATTGTGGCTGTTTCCGGTAAAGCGGACCGTGTAAAAATTGCTCACATCAGTATGTCTATCAAAATTACGGATTTACAGCATTTACAACGGATTGTCGATAAAATCAAGCAAGTCCGGGACATATATTCCGTTCAGCGTATTATTAATTAACAAAGAGGTGTCCTCACATGAAAGTTGTGCTTCAACGGTCCAAGAAGGCATCCGTCACAGTCGATGGTACCGTAACGGGTGCCATCGATCACGGGTATGTTCTTCTTGTCGGGCTGACGCATACGGATACGCATCAAGACGCGGCGTATACGGCTAAGAAGATCGCGAGTCTCCGATTGTTCGAAGATGAGGACGGGAAGATGAACCGATCCATTGACGAAACGGGCGGAGCGATTCTGTCGGTTTCCCAATTTACCCTTTACGGGGATACACGGAAAGGGAGACGTCCGAGCTTTATCGAGGCTGCCAGACCTGAAACTGCTCAGCCGCTTTACGATTATTTCAACGAACAGCTTCGCAGTTATGGGCTAACAGTGGAAACGGGCGTGTTCGGCGCAATGATGGATGTTTCGCTTGTGAACGACGGACCTGTGACGATTATTGTGGAATCCAAATAAAAACGTCCGCAGCAGCCAGATGATTGGCATGCTGCGGACGTTTTTTTATTGTGCGTCAAAGTAATGAAGTAATCCTTTATAAATACCTTGAGATGCTTGTTCCCGGAAGTAAGAACTTGTCAGCACACGTTCTTCAGATGAATTCGATAAGAATCCTAATTCAATGAGAACTGCAGGTAATCTGTTTTCACGAAGAACTAAGTAATTCGCCGGCTGAGTTCCGCGATTCGTTAAGTCGATGGTTGAAGAAAGTCCTTCATTCACAGCTTTAGCAAACGGTTGTTGGGCAGACTGCGTATAATATGTGGTAAATCCAGTAATCGAGCGATCTGGATTTGCGTCATAATGCAGACTGACAAACGCATCTGCACCTTCCTGGTGAGCTATGGACGTCCGTTTCCGCAATGACACATACGTATCCGAGTTTCGTGTCATGACAACGATCGCTCCTGCATCTTTCAACTTACCAGCTAAAAGCTCTGCTGTTTGTAAGGTTAAATTCTTTTCATCGGTGCCGCGTGTACCTGTCGTGCCGCGATCATTCCCGCCATGTCCGGGATCCAGTGCGATGGTGATCCCTTTCAAAGTTCCCGGTACACGTTTCTTTTTTTCAGGAACAGCAGTTGTGGAAGCGCTGGATGTATCGGAAGAATTGACAACCCATTCAGCAACATATGCAGTACCGCCAGCAGGCAGTTGAATTTCATACCATTTTTCTTTCTTTTCAACTACTTGGAACACATCACCCGCGTCCGCACGCAGAGCAACTTCTGAAGAGGTTGCAGGTTCCACTCGAATATTAGTTCCATTTGTGACAATTGATACGGTTTGATCCGTTTTGCTTGAAGTACTTGCTGCTTTGCTTGAAAGTTCACCATGAAACGAATACACCCAACCTGATTGGTTGCCTGTCAATGAAATCTTAACCCAATTGCCATCAATTTTCTGAATCGGGAATGTGTCATTCTTACTTACCGTTCCGATTTTCTTTGAAGTTTGATCGGGTTTTTTTCGGACATTCAATTTATTCACAGTTACAGTAAATGTATTTGCGTTCGTAACAGCAGGTTTGTCCGTCTCTGATATGTTTTGCACATGATCCGAATCAACTTCAGTTATGTATGTCGTGTGAACCCAGCCTTCCATCCCATCTACGATGATCGAAGCCCATTCTCCTTGGTATTCGACGAGTTGTGCAAGATCACCGGAACGTAACTTTCCGATAGCTGCAGAAGTGATCGAAGGAGACGAACGGATATTTAGTGAATCAACACGTGAGACAATTGTTTTGTCTGCATTAGAACCTTGCTCATCAGATTTGGTTAGCCAAGAAGCTATCCATCCTGTTTCACCATTTATCGATACTTGATACCAATCATCTGACTTGTCGATGATCTTTACTTTCTGTCCATCCTTCAATTTCCCCTTTAAAGAATAGGTGAGACCCGGTCCAGAACGGACATTTAGTGTCGGAGAATCGACAACTGCCGTTTGTCCTGAAGAATCAGCAACAGCAGGTCGTACGTCCAACAGCGTAAATGACACCAACAGGACAGCGGCCACTAGTTTTGCCAGTTTCGGCATTTGATCACTCTCCTTTCTCATTATTGTAAAAGAGATTGTCGAAAAAGACTAGAGGAAATGAAAAAGGTTGACACATTTTCACCAGATGGTACTATTATTGATAACTGCATGATGAATTCATGTCGATGACTTGGAAAGTAATCAAGATCGTGGCTGACCAGAGAAGGGCGGACGTGGCTGAAATCCCCCTGCAGACTAACTTGATGAACAACACCAATGAGACTCTTTACTGAAACGTCCGAGGGGCATATTAGGTAAAGACGGAGCCGGCCGTTATCCGGATACGAGTGGACGTCCTTGACGTCAATTTGGGTGGAACCGCGGAAGCTGATTACAAGCTCTCGTCCCTTGCATACGCAAGGGATGGGGGCTTTTTTGTATTTCCGTTTAACTGAAACAAACGAGAGGGGTTTACCAATGAAGTTTAAAGTGCCAAGAGGAACACAAGACATTCTGCCTTCCGAATCCTGGAAGTGGCAAAAAGTAGAGCAGCTTATCCGCGAAGCATGTGAAGTGTATCGCTATTCAGAGATTCGCACTCCGATGTTTGAGCAAACTGAACTTTTCCAAAGAGCGGTTGGCGATACAACAGATATCGTGTCGAAAGAGATGTATACATTTAAAGACCGCGGAGATCGTTCCATGACTTTGCGTCCTGAAGGAACAGCACCAGTCGTTCGCTCGTTTGTTGAACATAAGATGTTTGGCTGGGTCGACCAGCCTGTCAAATTGTACTACATTGAGCCGATGTTCCGTTACGAACGACAACAAGCAGGACGGTATCGCCAATTTGTTCAATTTGGAACAGAAGCAATCGGCAGTGCTGATCCAGCAATCGATGCTGAAGTAATTGCCCTGGCACTCGAAATATATAAACGTGCGGGTCTGAAAGACATCAAACTGGTATTGAATTCTCTAGGGGATAAAGATTCGCGCACAGCACATAGAGATGCTTTAGTTGCACACTTTACTCCTCATATTGATGAGTTTTGCGGGGATTGCCAAACTCGCTTAGAAAAAAATCCTTTGCGAATTTTGGATTGTAAAGTAGACCGCGACCACCCGCTCATGAAAACAGCCCCATCGCTTACCGACTACTTGAATGATGAATCCCGTGCGTATTTTGAAGCGCTGAAGGAATTGTTATCGAAAGCGGGCATCTCTTATGAATTAGATCCAAATCTAGTACGCGGCCTTGATTATTACAATCACACTGCTTTTGAGATCATGAGCACCGCTGAAGGTTTCGGCGCAATTACAACGCTATGCGGCGGCGGCCGGTATAATGGACTTTCTGAAGAGATTGGCGGCCCGTCAGCTCCTGGTATCGGCTTTGGAATGAGTATCGAGCGTTTACTGCTGGCACTTGAAGCGGAACAAGTCCCGCTGACAAATGATGACGCGCTGGACGTGTACGTCGTGACACTGGGTGAAGCGGCGAAGCAAGAAGGCTTCCAAGTTCTTCAGCAATTACGCGCAGCAGGCATCCGTGCAGATATGGACTATCTCGACCGGAAGATGAAAGCTCAGATGAAATCAGCAGACCGATTGCAATCCAAATGGGTTACCGTTATTGGAGAAGAAGAAGTCGAACAACAAATCGTCCAGCTTAAAAACATGGCGGAAGGTACACAACAATCCGTCAGCGTTACAGAACTAATTGAACTTATCAAAGGCTAATTGAAGAGAGGCAGTGTTGAATGATGCAGCGAACACAATATTGTGGAGAACTAAACGAGCAACATATCGGTCAAGAAGTTACGTTAAAAGGATGGGTCCAAAAACGGCGTGATCTCGGAGGGTTAATCTTTGTTGACATGCGCGACCGCACGGGCATCGTCCAAGCGGTTTTCAATCCTGCAATTTCTGAAGAAGCTCTCGCTACGGCAGAAAAGCTGCGCAGCGAATTCGTCATTTCGATTACAGGAAATGTAGTAGAACGTGACGAACGGACGAAAAACAAGAATTTGAAAACAGGCTCAATTGAAGTTCAAGTAACTGAGCTGACAATTATTAACGAAGCGAAGAATCCTCCATTCTTAATCGAAGATGACACAGATGTCAGTGAAGAGCTGCGTTTGAAATATCGATATCTCGATCTTCGACGTCCGCAACTTGCGCGTACATTCAAAATGCGCTCGGATATTACAAAGACTGTCCGAAACTTCCTGGATGGTGAAGGCTTCCTCGAAGTCGAGACGCCAATCCTGACTAAGTCCACACCTGAAGGCGCGCGTGACTATCTCGTACCTAGCCGTGTGCATGACGGAGAGTTCTATGCACTTCCACAATCACCGCAGCTGTTCAAGCAAATGCTGATGGTTTCCGGCTTCGACCGCTACTTCCAGATTGCCCGCTGTTTCCGTGATGAAGATTTACGGGCAGACCGCCAGCCGGAATTCACTCAAATTGATATGGAAATGAGTTTCATGTCGATTGAAGAAATTATCGAGTTAAACGAACGTCTCATGCAAAAAGTTATGAACGATGTGAAGGATATTACAATTGACGGACCATTTAAACGGATAACGTATACAGACGCAATGGCCCGTTACGGTTCAGATAAGCCGGATACACGGTTCGCGATGGAACTAATCGATGTATCTGAAGTTGTTAAAGAAACAGGATTCAAAGTATTTACGGGCGCATTAGAAAATGGCGGCCAAGTAAAATTAATCAACGTAAAAGGTGCTGCAGCTGATTATTCACGTAAAGATATCGATGGATTCGGTGAATTCGCAGCAGTCTACGGCGCTAAAGGATTAGCTTGGTTGAAATGTGAAGAAGACGGTCTCAAAGGTCCGATTTCCAAGTTCTTCGAAGGGGAGACTGCAGAAGCACTTAAAACTGCCGCAGATGCACAGCCAGGTGACTTGCTGTTATTCGCTGCTGATAAAAAATCAGTGGTCGCAGACACACTCGGTGCACTCCGAATGAAGTTCGGCCGTGAACGCGGATTAATTGATGAGTCCCTTTATAACTTCCTATGGGTGACGGATTGGCCGTTGTTTGAATACGACGAGGAAGACGGCCGTTATTACGCAGCACACCATCCGTTCACGATGCCTGCTGACGTGGAAGAACTCGTATCAAGTCCTGAAACTGTCAAAGCGTTAGCATATGACTTAGTGCTAAATGGCTACGAGTTAGGCGGAGGTTCACTTCGTATTTACGAACGTGATGTTCAGGAGAAAATGTTCGCAGCACTCGGTTTCACTGAAGAGCAAGCGCGCGAGCAGTTCGGATTCCTTCTCGATGCATTCGAATATGGAACGCCCCCGCACGGCGGAATCGCCTTCGGACTCGACCGTCTTGTCATGCTGCTCTCTGGTTCTACTAACTTGCGGGATACAATTGCATTCCCGAAAACAGCAAGTGCTACAGACTTGTTGACAGCAGCTCCGGATGCGGTTGATCCTAAACAATTGAAAGAACTTCACATCCAATTGGCGGACGAACAAAAATAGGAAATTAGGACTTTTCTGAATTAAACAAGAAATATTTCGTGCAAATTATTGAATCTCAAGAAGTCGTATGATATGATACATCTAACAACAAATCCTGAGGTGTTCGTTATTTGCCAGACAGTTTTGACCGAACACTTCAATCGTCGGGAGTCTAGATTCTTCTTATGATGACATGCCTGTCATGGGACCTCAGAAGTAAGAAGATCGGACACCCACCTGCTGTATGCGGGTTCAAAACGATATTACAAAGACGGCACATTCGGGATTTGTTTCTTATGTGAATGTTCACCTCTCGGCAGTCTTGCTGAGGGGTTTTTATTTGTGAATTTCTAAAAAGAAAGGTCGTTAGAAAATGCTGAATCAGTTTTCAAGAAACGAATTATCCATAGGCAAAGAAGGCGTCAAGCGGATGAGCGACACAACCGTCGCAATCTTAGGGGTAGGAGGGGTAGGATCTTTTGCAGCCGAAGCTTGCGCAAGAAGCGGTGTCGGCAAAATCATTTTAATAGATAAAGATGATGTGGACATTACCAATATCAACCGGCAGCTAGTCGCCTATTTATCTACCGTTGGACGCTCGAAAGCGGAAGTGATGGTTGAGCGCATTCAGGACATTAACGAGAATTGCGAAATTGTCCCGCTCCATATGTTTTATACGGAAGAGACAGCAGAGCGCTTTTTCGATCAAAAGCCGGATTATGTAATTGATGCATCGGATACGATCAGTTACAAAATTCACTTGATTGAACAATGTCACAAACGGGGCATTAAAATCATCTCAAGCATGGGCGCAGCCAACAAAATTGATCCGACTCGGTTCCGAATTGCAGATATCTCTAAAACGCATACAGATCCCATTGCTAAAGTAATTCGGACGCGTTTGCGAAAACTGGGTATCTATAAAGGGGTGCCCGTTGTATTTTCGGATGAAAGCCCGATCATCGTGCGCCCTGATGTGGCAGAGACGGTAGGGAAGCCGGAAGCCGCAATCCGTAAAGCGAAAATGCCGCCTGCCTCGAATTCCTATTGTCCATCTGTAGCTGGCCTCGTTTGCGCAAGCTGGGTACTGAATGATATCACAGCAGATATCCCGCTGGAGCGGGTGAGCGACGCGAAGAAGTAAGGGTGGCTGAAGAGGTGGTGGAATATGCTTATATCTCTGGCGATGTGATCATAAACCAGGGAAAGTGCTCATAAAGCTAGGGAAGTGATCATAAATCTGTGAAAGTGATCATAAACCAGGGAAAGTGCTCATAAACCTGGAAAAGTGATCATAACTCAGGGGAAGTGCTCATAAATTTGGAAAAGTGATCATAAAGCTGGGAAAGTGCTCATAAAACTAGAAAAGTGATCATAACCCAGGGGAAGTGATCATAAACCTGGAAAAGTGATCATAACCCAGGGGAAGTGATCATAAACCTGGAAAAGTGACCATAAACCAGAGAAAGTGCTCATAAAGCTGAAAATATGATCATAACCCAAGAAAAGCGCTCACAACCCAATTAAAATGCACTCATAAATCCACCAATATCTCTAACACCTGAAATTGAAGCAATAGCCCGCGAAAAATCAAGCGAAGCGCTACCAATTAATTTCTTTCATAATGGAACTGGTGAACCGGTATCCCAAATCTACGCAAAATGAAAAAACATAAGAGATTTGATTGGTTAAGTGCACTTAATTCACGAACTGTGTATCTAAGCCACAACCCAATTTCCAAGCGGCACACTGATTATACTTACTTGTTTTGATAAGCGTCCGTCTGCAGCATACACATCCACATTTCGTTTAAAACACAACAAAAAAAGCATGCACGCCAGGGTGTCGTCAAACGACCCCCAACGGTGTGCATGCTTTCCTTATATCAACTTCATATATTCTTTTTTCCACGCCAGTACTTTTTCGAACGCCTCGTCCACAGTATCCGCTTCAATCGCCACTTTTAACTCATCATCCACTTTTCCAGTAGAATGCTGATAGCGAGGATCGTAGTAATGCTCAAGGAGTAACAGGGTAGCTGTCTCGAAATCACCGTTATCCAGCGCAACTTCAATTTCTTTTGCAATCGGTACGTGGATCCGACGCCGGATTTGCTCAAATGCCTTTATAAACTCTTCTGGCCGCTCTGCTGGTTTATAGTCTTCCAGCGTAATTCTCACACGCTCTTGAATGGGGAGTTTGATGATCAGCTGCCGACTGTGTTCTTTTTTATCAAACAAGAAACCAGGCATCGTTACTTTGCCGATCCGTTTACTCTCGCCTTCGATAAATACAACTTTCTCATCATTGGTCCGTTTTAAATCATGTAAAAGCAACGATTCGAAGTTTTTCTGATTACTGCCTTCTAACCCGATCTGACCGAAAATCGACCCGCGATGGCCGGCTAAATTTTCTAAGTCTATAATCGGTTCGTTCACTTCAGCTAACTTATGCAAAATCACCGTTTTGCCGGACCCCGTATAGCCGTTTAACACAATCAGCTCAGGTTTATATTCGATTGCATTCAGCTCTTCGACCACCCATTGGCGATATGTGCGAATGCCTCCTGTAAGTCTATGCGCGTGGATTCCCATGAGATCGAGAACCGTTGCTGCAGTCTTACTGCGCATCCCGCCGCGCCAGCAAAAAACGGTCATAGACGTATCAATCTTTTCAAACTCAGCAATGAAATCAGGGAGTTTTTCAGCAAAAATAGCGAGTCCTCGTTTTTTTGCTTCGGCTTGACCCACTTGCTTATAGATCGTTCCGACTTCTGCACGCTCTTCATCATTAAAAACAGGAATATTCAAGGCGCCTGGAATGCTTGCCTCTGCAAATTCTTTAGGAGATCGGACATCGATCATTGTATGGGGCTCTTTGGCGTGGAGCCCCATTAAATCTCGCAGCGTTATATCTCGAAACATACATGCACCTTCTTATTGGACTGTAATGTGTCCGGGATTTTCAGACGTAACTTTACCAATTTGTTTTGCATCTACACCATTCTTCTGCAAGGCAGATAACAGCTCATCAGCCTCATTAGGAGCAACTGCGATCAGCAACCCTCCAGAAGTAACCGCATCGCACAAAATGTATTGATCGATCTGGTTTAAGTGACTTGCAAATGTAACATCATTTTCAAGATGTGCGAAATTGTTCTTGGTTCCGCCCGGGACGTGGCCGCCTTCAGCTAATTCTTTAGCACGGGGGAGGACTGGAACCGCACTCGCTTCAATTGTGATGCCCGCATTGCTACCTTTCGCCATCTCAGAAGTATGCCCAAGCAGACCGAATCCAGTCACATCTGTAACTGCATGAACATCGAAATCAGCCATCGTTTCAGCAGCTGTTTTGTTCAATGTTGTCATGATTGAGGTCACGTGTTTGATTTCTTCTTCTGATAGCTCGCCATGTTTCAATGAAGTCGTGTAAATTCCTACTCCGATTGGCTTTGTTAAAATTAGAATATCTCCAGGAAGCGCCCCTGCATTCGGTCGGATTTTATCCGGATGAACAGTACCTGTCACTGCGAGACCGAACTTCGGCTCCTGGTCGTCAATCGAATGCCCGCCGACCAGAGCGACGCCAGCTTCTTTCAATTTGTCGCCAGCCCCGCGAAGAATTTCTGTCAAAATTGTTTTGTCGAGTACTGCAATAGGGAATGCAACTATATTAAGGGCAGTTATTGGAGTTCCTCCCATTGCGTAGACATCACTGATCGCATTAGTTGCAGCAATTTGACCGAAGTCGTACGGGTCATCCACGATCGGTGTGAAGAAATCCAGTGTTTGCACGATTGCAAGATCGTCTGTTAACTTGTAAACACCGGCATCATCGCTTGTATCCAATCCTACCAATAGGTTTGGATTCGGTGTAGCAGTAGGGAGCGTGCGCAAAACTTCAGCTAAATCTGCTGGTCCGATTTTGCAGCCGCAGCCTCCTTTTTTTGTAAGTGTCGTTAGTTTAACGGTTGTTTCCATGTGTACGTCGCCTCACAATTCTTGTTTTGTTCAGTAAGCCCGAAAAGCTTGCTATCGTTCAGTTTATCACAAAACGCTCAGTTTTCTGTTGTGAAGCATTCAAAAACTGAGAACAACCGTCAAATCTTATGTTTATCACACCTCATGTGAGGATTCGTGTTGATAGGAACCATCGATTTTGAAGGAGGAATTTTAAATGGAAAGCTACGAAATGATTATTGGAAAACCGGACTTCGGTGACAAACTGGAGAAAATCTCTATTGTTAATCCATTCACTCAAAAAGAGATTGCAGATGTGCCAAACGGCGGGGAAAAAGAAGCGGTTCTTGCTGTAGATGAAGCAAGTAAAGCATTTCCGGACTGGGCCGCACTCTCTGCGTATGAACGCAGCGAACTGATCATGAAATGGCATGATCTGATTGAACGCGACAAATACGATTTAGCCAAAACTATGACGCTGGAACAAGGGAAGCCAACAAAAGAAGCAGTTGGTGAAATCGATTATGCAAATGGCTTCAACGAGTGGTATGCAGAAGAAGCGAAGCGTCTTTATGGGGAAACGATTCCTGCCACACAACAAAATAAGCGCATGTTTGTCACTAAACAACCAGTCGGTGTCGTCGCTGCCATTACACCATGGAATTTCCCAGCTGCAATGATTACACGGAAAGTGGCACCTGCGCTTGCGGTGGGATGTACAGTCGTCATAAAACCATCCCGTCAAACCCCTCTGACTGCCATTAAGCTCGGAAGACTCGCATTGGAAGCGGGAATCCCTCCAGGTGTCGTGAATGTTGTCACGGGGGATTCAAAAACAATTAGCGATGCTTGGCTCGAAGATGGTCGTGTTAAAAAAATCACGTTTACAGGTTCCACGGAAGTTGGACGAGGTTTGATGAAGAAAGCATCGGATACAGTGAAAAAAGTGTCACTGGAACTTGGGGGGCTCGCACCTGCGATTGTGATGGAAGACAGTAACCTGGAAAAAGCTGCGGATGGTGTTATTGCTACGAAGTTTAGAAATGCCGGTCAAACATGCGTCTGTGCGAATCGCGTCTATGTCCAAGAGTCGATTGTCGAAGAGTTTACAAAAATATTCACTGCTAAGGTTCAGGCTCTGAAGACAGGGGATGGTCTTGCAGAGGGTACTAAAATTGGTCCATTGATTGATGAAAAGGCGATTGAAAAAGTAGAGAAACATGTAAAAGATGCACTCGACAAAGGTGCCAAAGTTGCGACAGGCGGTAAAAAGTTAGATGGACTGATCTATGAACCGACTGTGCTGACAGGTGTAACCGAAGATATGTTATGTATGAATGAAGAAACATTTGGACCCGTTGCTCCGATTTCTGTATTCAAGACAGAAGAGGAAGCAATTCAACGGGCGAATGATACCATTTTCGGACTAGCAGCCTATCTCTTCACCGAAAACCTCAGCAGAGGAATCCGAATGAGTGAACAGCTTGAATATGGAATTGTCGGTCTGAACGACGGATCACCCTCTTCACCGCAAGCACCATTTGGCGGATTTAAACAAAGCGGTTTAGGCAGAGAAGGGGGCCGCCAAGGGATAGAAGAATTTGTAGAAGTGAAATACATTTCAGTGGGATTGTGAAAACAAAAAACAGACAAAGCGATTTAGAGCTTTGTCTGTTTTTTGTTTCACTAAATTAGCAAATCGAACAACGTGCTGTCATTATTCACTTCAGTAAATGAGAAACCATTCGATCGCATCCTGTCTAGCAGTCCTTCATACTCTTCAGGATGCTTCAGCTCAATTCCTACGAGTCCCGGGCCGTTTTCTTTGTTGTTTTTCTTCGTATATTCAAATGTGGTAATATCATCATTCGGACCGAGAACATTATCAAGGAATTGACGCAGTGCTCCTGCACGCTGAGGGAAATTCACTATGAAATAATACAATAATCCTTCGTGAATCAATGATTTCTCTTTGATTTCCTGCATTCTGCCGATATCGTTATTTCCGCCGCTAATGACAACGACAATCGATTTTCCTTTAATTTCATCTTTATAATAATCCAGTGCGGCAATCGGGAGCGCTCCTGCAGGTTCTGCAATAATTGCGTGCTTATTATACAGTTCAAGAATTGCTGTACATACTTTACCTTCTGGAACTGCTACGATTTCTTCCACCAGTTCAAAACAAATATCGAACGTCTTCTGGCCAGGGCACTTTACTGCAGCGCCGTCAACAAACTTATCAATCGAGGCTAACGGTGTAAGCTTTCCATTATCAAAAGAGGATTTCATGCTCGCTGCTCCAGCAGGTTCAACACCAATCATCTTCGTTAACGGAGATAAATTCTTAATGTATGTGCTCATACCGGACATAAGTCCGCCGCCGCCGATGCTTGAAAATACATAGTCAATCGGCTGTTCGATGTCATTCATAATTTCCACAGCCACCGTAGCTTGACCGGCAATAATGTCGAAATCGTCAAAAGGATGAATGAATATTCGATCCTCTTCCTCTGTACAAAGTATTGCACTGTCAAAGGAATCATCGAACGTATCTCCCGTTAATAAGATTTCAACAAACCCTTTACCGAACATTTTAACTTGATCCACCTTTTGCTTAGGTGTCGTTAAGGGCATAAAGATTTTCCCGTCAATTCCTAGCTGCGCACATGCAAAGGCTACTCCTTGAGCGTGATTACCAGCACTCGCACAAACAATTCCTTTTTCTAAAGCAGCGGATTCAATCCGCTTGATTTTATAATAAGCGCCTCTGAGTTTGAACGATCGAACATGCTGCAAGTCCTCTCGTTTTATATAAACGGTACATCCATATTCTTCTGACAACCGCTCGTTTTTCTGAAGAGGCGTATGTGCCACGATATCTTTTAACACCTGATTCGCTATCAAAATATCTTCAATACCTAAACTTTTCTTTTCTACTTCTTGAACGTTTGTCAATGGGGCGACCTCCTCAACACTAGCATTTTTCAATACTACCATGAGGAGCAGGGAGAATACAACAACTTAGTCTAAATAGTTAGAACATTTAGTCCGAGAATAATATGAAAGCGTTTTCTTTATGAAAATATGAGTTATTCGCTGCTGTTTACAAGCTTTAGTCCACCCGCTTCTATACAAATTGTGAACTGTGGCGAATGGATAGGTTCACCATCGAGTATAAGAAGAATATTTCGATTGGCTTGCAGCGTTATGGCGGTACCTGTTAAATAACTGATGGAAGGGCTGTGAATCAGATTACCTTGAAGCAGTTTCGGAAACAAACGAAGAAGTAAAGATGTCCTGCTAGCGGAATGTGCCACGGTAATATGCAGCACACCGTCATTTGGCAACGCCTCCGGACAGACACGCAATCCACCCCCGTAAGATGGAGTATTGCCTGCAGCAATCAGCCACGTGCGGTGCCAAGCATGAGGGGTGTTGTCGATGGACAACCTGACTTCAAATGGTGTAAAGGTGCAGAGTGTATGAATCGCAGCGATTGGATAAGCGACTCCTCCTATCCCGAATTTATTCAGGAAGGATTTATAAAAGGAGTGATTTGCCGCTTCTCCAATCTCTGCATCCACCCCTGCAGCCGCAATGGTGATTCCTTTCTTTCCATTTACACTGAGTAAATCGACCTGTTGCGTAGAAAGGTGGATTAGTTTTTGTACGAAAACATTTGGATCATATGTAAGGTTAAACGCTCTTGCGGCGTCATTTCCGGAACCTGCGGGAAGAATAGCGAGCGGGATAGCGTAATTTGAAGCGACTTGAACGACAGATCCCGCAGTACCATCACCGCCAATGATAATAATCGCTGTTAGTCTATAGTCATCTAAAAGTCGTTTAAGAAACTCAATCGAAGCGTCCTTAGAATCACTTAACAGAGTCGTATAAGCTAAATCGTGTTGGATTAGTCTTTCTTCGACTTGTTGAAATAGAGAGGTTGCCCGACCGCGGCCGGAAGAAGGATTGACAATAAGTGCAAACATAGGCCATACCTCATCTCCACTAAATTATTTCGAGGGCTTCATAAGTGCTTCATCCAACTTTCTGTAAATCTCCAGCATTTTTTGCTGTTCTTCTGTAGAAATATGTGAAAATAATTCACGGCGGACTTCGATACCGTCATTATACGCTTTTTCGACAAGCTCCTTGCCAGCATTGGTGATGGATAAATATTTAGTGCGCTTATCTTCTTCAGATTGTCTTCTTTCAATTAAACCTTGCTTCGTTAGCTTCATTGAAAGGTGTGTGAGGGAAGCGGGTGTAAAGTTTAATTTCTTCGCAATATCAGAAGGCCGGCTTTCTCCCTCGTTCACCAATTCCTGCAAGACAAGGATATGAGAAATACCTAAGTCGTTATTGGATCGCTGCTGCCATTTAATAACCATTTGATAGCTGATTTTTTCAATCGTATGAAGTAATTCAAAAATATTTTTATCGTTAGTATCAGACATTGTGTAAACCTCCGGTAGTAATATACCTGAAATGCGATTCATAACAGGTTATTCAAAATGAAATACTAACTAATCATACCCCAAGTGAAATAAAAAATAGAGAAAAATGACTTCGAAAGCTGAAATTTTAGTCGATAAGAGATATGCAGGAATCGTGAAGGTTATGTGAAATAATTATGTATGTATAGTTTTTCTAGGAGTTTTGAGGTAAAGTTTAAAGTAATAAAGTCCTTATTATGTGAAATTAGAAAGAGGTATTATGAATCATGAAGATGAAAAGGTCATTAACGTTCCAGCTGGGGAGTTTGATTATTGGAATTCTTATTGTCATGCTTGCAATCACTTCTGTAGCTACCTACAAGACTGCATATGACAAGCTTTTTGAAGCAGCTGGAATTGAAGCGTATGGTTGTGCAAATATAACAACTGGTCTTATATTACCGGAAGATATGGACAAAGTTCTCGAAGGCGACAGCTCCACTCAAGACAAAGTGGGCGAGCAGCTTAACTGGACAACCGCTCATAAAGATATTTTTGAAACGCAATATATTGTAGATTTAGACGGTACATTAGTTGCTGTCGATGACAATCTCCAAAACAACGGTTTCAAACCGGGAGATAAGTTCAAAGTAGATGAAGAAGCGATTGCTATGCTTAAAGAAATGAAGCATCCAACATATTCAAAAGCATATAACTTTGCAGGAATGAAACGGCTGTCCGGCTATGCGCCTATTTTCAAAGATCAGGATCCTTCAAAAGAAGTGATCGCTGTAAGTGTAATCGACTTTGATGCTGGAATTGTTACTTCCCGCACATGGGGAGTTGTTCGTAACGGAATATTGATCAGCATCGTGCCGTTATTGCTCGCAGCGTTATTGACAATCTTCTTGCTTCGTAAAAAAACAAGACCGATTTCGGAGTTGATAGAACACTCGAAACAGCTCGCAGACGGTAATTTAGGGATTGCAGACGTACAGGTTTCAAGCAAAGATGAAGTTGGGGATTTAGGTATTACCTTAAATACGCTTGCATCCAATCTGCGGAGTATGATCGGAACCGTCAAAACAACATCAACTAAATTAACTCTAAGCACTACACAAACTGTGGACTCCTTGAAAGAAATGGAAGGCGCAGCGCATATGGTATCAGAAAATATTAATGAAGCAGCTAGTTCTGTAGTAGACGGAAATGCAAGTGCCGGTCAAGTTGCTCTTCTTATCCAAGATTTAGCGAATGATCTTCACCTGGCGGATGACCGCGCAAAGAAAGCAACATCGATTTCATCAAACACGATGGTGTTGGCCGAAGAAGGCAGAGAACGTGCTGTATCACTAAGTGATGATATGAAGAAGATTTCACTATCCTCTTCCAGTACGAAATCAGCAATTCAAGGTCTTATAGATTCCGCAAAGAAGATACAAACGATTACAGAGTCGATTTCAGATATTGCTGACCAAACCAATTTACTCGCATTGAATGCTTCTATCGAGGCAGCTAGAGCAGGTGAACATGGGAAAGGGTTTGCAGTCGTTGCTGATGAAGTGCGCCGACTCGCTGAGCAATCTAATCAGGACGTCCAGGAAGTTGGACAGCTGATAAAAGATATTTCTACCAGCATTGCAGATGTGGTGCATTCTACTGAAGAAAGCGGTGAACTGATTGAAACAGGGTCAGAAACAGTCCGTCAAACTGCGCAGACATTAAGCGGTATTTCCACGGCTGTTGAAGAAACCGTTGCAGAAGTATCTGCGATTTCTGAAAGTCTAATGCGAGAAGCACAAAAATCTGGAGAGGCTGAACGTCATATCCAAATGCTGTCGGATGCGCTTCGATCATTAGAAGAAATGACATCAAATATTTCAGCATCAGGTGAAGAGACATCCGCAACCATTACTGATGTAGCTGAACAATCTAACGAAATGAAACGACTTGCAGATGAATTGGATACGAGTGTGCAGCTGTTTAGAATGGCTGAGGAAGCAGCGGACTCAGCAACGCGACCATAAAGAACTTGGATAAAGCTATAGGAATTAAAAGGGAACGTCTTTTACGTGTCAGATCATGTTGTATCCTTGCGATATATGATATAATGAAGTAGTGAAAAATTTTAGTTCTGAGGAGTTATCGACATGCTAAAAGATTTATTTATGGGTCTTTCCCAAAACCAGACATTAAACAGCGCAGCAAAAAAATACGGTCTAAAGCTGGGAGCTCAAAACGTAGTAGCAGGAACAAATATTCCTGAGACAATTGAAAGTATTAAGGAACTGAATGCGCACGGTATTTCTTGTACTGTCGACAATCTTGGTGAGTTCGTTTACAATCGCGAAGAAGCAACTGCTGCAAAAAAACAAATTTTAAGTGTGATTGAAGCAATTCATGAAAACGGTGTCGATGCTACGATTTCACTGAAGCCTTCTCAGCTCGGACTGGATATCGATCCGGGTTTCTGTGAAGAAAATTTGCGGGAAATCGTAAGTAAAGCGAACGACTACGATATTTTTGTTAACTTTGATATGGAAGACTATGATCGATTGAAGCCTTCATTCGATTTACTTGATGACTTATCAAAGACCTATAAAAATGTCGGAACAGTTATTCAAGCATACTTCTTCGAAGCAGAAGACTATATGAAACAGCATCAAGATTTCCGTCTGCGCATTGTAAAAGGAGCTTATAAAGAATCTCCAGCAGTTGCGTATCAAGACAAAGCGGATATCGATGAAAACTTTGTTAAATTAATTGAATGGCATTTATTGAACGGAAAGTTCACTTCGATTGCAACACATGATCACCATGTCATTAATCATGTGAAGCAATTTGTGAAAGATAATGATATTTCTTATGACAAGTTTGAATTCCAAATGCTTTATGGATTCCGTAAAGATATGCAATTAGAACTTGCCAAGGAAGGCTACAACTTCACGACGTACGTTCCTTTTGGAGAAGACTGGTATGGGTACTTCATGCGCCGTCTTGCAGAGCGTCCTCAAAACATGAATTTGATTGTGAAGCAAGTATTCAATAAAAAGACCAACACGCTAATTGGTCTGGCTGCGGGTGCATTTGCACTTGGCCGCATGACGAAACGAAATAAGTAATAGAAACAACATAGGCTGCTCAGAAGTTCAGTGAAAACTGATTTCCGAGCAGCCTTTTTTAGTCGCAAGAATTATAGAACATGCGCCGCCACTTCGATGGTATATAGTCAGTACACAACGACAAAAAAGTAAACGAGCATCGCTAACAGTCCGAACGGGAAGCCGAAGCGTGCCCATTCCTTACTGGTGATTGATAACTTTCCAGCTGCAATGATGTTTGGGATATTACCGGGAATCAACATGCCTCCGCTTATAAGCAAGCCCATTAGAATGGCCCGTATCGTGGGTTCATCCATAGCGGGGCTGAGCTCAATTGAAGCTAATGTGGCATTATCCAGAACAGCAGAGATCATATTGATCCAATAAAGGACCGCAGGGCTTTTCCCTTCCAAAAAAGGACTCAGCAGTGGTTCGAATCCGGCTCCTAACAGAGTCAGTGCCATCACAAATACGTATACTTTAATACTTCTCACAACAATTGCGCTCCACGATTCACGTTTTACTTTCTTATCGATAGTGCGCTTCCTATTTGGCGGAGGAATGACGATTCCCGCAAAAACTCCTAATGAAGCGATAGCGGTGATAACGTCGCTTCCTAACAATGAAAATAAGTAAAAGAAGGATTCGTTCAGTCTGCTGGTTGCGATGGTCGACAAAGGTTCGCCTAGTGGTGTCAGCACGGCACCTAACCCGATGGCGTAACATGAGACAATGACCAGGCGTATTTGAGTTTGTCTGTCATAATGGAGCAAGCTGACGATTGAGACCAGAAGAATTGCTGCAATGATTGCTGTTATGAAACTTGAGACTAACCCAATCCCGATCACGATGAGTGCGACAAAAATACGGGAGGGAAGTAGACGCTCCGTAAAGCGTATTAACTGGCTGAATGGCCGCTCGAAGATACGGAATAGCATTCCTGCGACGAATACAGCGCATGTGATTGCGATAGGATCGGTAAGTACCGTATGAACAATTGACGCACTCCATATGCCTGCTGTGAATACGGAGAGAATTCCTAATGTAAACAGGTAGAATTCCAACTGACGTTCTGCAAATGGCAATACAAAAGGTCCAAATAGAACAGCAACAAGCAGAATGAGCAAAATCAATATCATAGACGATCCCTCGCTTAACAAAACTTATCTAGTTCTTTAAAGTATGCAACTGCATTTTGTTAAATCACAGGACACAAAAAAAGCGGTCTCCGTAATGGAAACCGCTTTTTTGTTGAATTTCTTTTAATGAACACCCTTCATATAACGAGAAATGATTGGCGAGATAAAGAATACAACGATTGAAAGTACGATTGCAACTCCGCCGATAATTCCGAAATAAAGCATTTCAGTATCTGCAGAATACAATTTAACAAGCTGTGCATTCAATGCCTGAGCTGCTGCATTCGACAAGAACCAAAGGCTCATGGTTTGTGCAGTAAACGCAGCAGGTGCAAGTTTAGTTGTCGCGGATAATCCCACTGGGGATATACACAATTCACCAAGTACAAGTGTGAAAATACTTAATGCCAGCCAAATCGGGCTAACTAAAGCATCCGTACCGCTCAAGACACCAGGAAGCAAGATGACGATAAATGAAATACCGGCAAATAGCAAACCGAGCGAGAACTTATGAGGGATTGAAGGTTGACGGTCTCCAAGCTTAACCCAAAGCCATGCAAACACCGGCGCGAAAATGATGATGAACAACGGGTTCAATGACTGGAACCAAGCAGGTGATATGTGAATGCCTAAGAAATCCAAGTTCGTTCTTTTATCTGCATAGAGTGCTAAAATTGTGGATCCTTGCTCTGCAATTGACCAAAACATAACAGCTGCTAAGAACAGTGGTATGTAAGCCAGAACTCGGGACTTTTCATCACTTGTAGTTTTAGGGCTTCGGTACATAACGATGAAATACGCAGCTGGAATAGCGAATCCAAGAATACCAACTAAAGCTGTGAAGGAATTCAATGTTAGATATCCAGTTGGAATTGCGATTGCCACTAGAATTGCTAATATAATAACTGCAATTCCGACAATTTTGATCGTTTTTTTCTTCTCAGCAGGAGAAAGCGGGTTTGCCACATAAGTTCCTGCGAGACCTAAGTTCTTTTTCTTTGTTACGACAAACATGACCAGTCCTAGGAACATACCAAAAGCAGCGACACTAAATCCTAAATGGAAATTGTATTCTGTTCCAATAGTTCCGGCAGTTAAAGGTGCAATGAAACTACCCAGGTTAATACCCATATAGAAGATACTGAATCCAGCATCCTGACGATTGTCACCTGCAGGATAGATATCTCCAACCATACTTGATACGTTCGGCTTCAGTAACCCTGTACCAATGACGATTAACGCCATGGAGAAGAAGAGCATTCCAAGGCCTCCGGGGAAAGAAAGAACAATATGCCCGAGCATTATGAAAATTCCGCCGAAGAAGACAGAACGTGACGTACCGAATACCCGGTCTGCTAACCAGCCGCCAATAACTCCTGACATATAGACGAGTGATCCGTACAAGGAAACAATTGCAAGAGCAGTTCCCTGATCGATTCCAAGACCGCCTTTTGAAACTTCGTAGTACATATAGAAGACGAGAATAGCTCGCATTCCGTAGTAAGAAAAGCGCTCCCAAAATTCAGTGAAGAATAACGAGAACAGTCCTTTTGGATGACCGAAGAAGCCTTTTTGAGGGACACTTTCAACGATTTCCTTTTTTGACAGCTGTGACATGAGAAATCCTCCTTTTATCTATGAAGAACATAGTACCACTTTTAGTGGTAGTCTGAAAATAATATATTCGAAAATAAAATAAGTCTTATAATATTGATTTCCTTGACTTTTATGTTTATTTGAATAGAAAGAATTGCGATTCGAAGCTATTTTCAGATAATAAAAGCTGTCAAATTCCCAATCTCAGGGAGTGCCCCCAAAATAGAAAACCCTGAAACACTTAAGCGATAAGGCTATTTCTACAAAAGCGGACAAATATAAGGTATTATGAAAAGAACAGGCTATAGAATGGAAGTGTTGTCATGAGTCAAATGATTATAGAAAATCTAACAAAAACGGTTGGTGAAAAAACATTATTTCGCGCAATCGATTTCACCATAACATCAGGAGAGAAAACGGGCCTGCTTGGCATAAATGGAACGGGAAAGTCTACGTTGCTCTCGATAATCGCCGGTACTGAAGATGCAGATACCATCTCTAAAGATCATCCGAATAATTATCGGATCGCGTATCTGCCGCAAGATCCAATCATCGATCCATCCTTAACTGTAATGGAAGCTGTGTTTCAAAGTGATGCCTCCGTTATTCGATTAAACTTAAATTATGAACACGCCTTGCAGGCGCTCACGGAAAATCCTGACTCTGAAGAAAATCAGGCCCGTTTTGCGACCTATCAAACACAGATGGATGAGCAAAATGCGTGGGATATAAATACACAAGCCCGAATGATTCTTTCAAAATTAGGAATTGAAACGTATGACAAAAAAATGGGCGAACTTTCAGGCGGTCAGCGGAAGCGTGTCATGCTTGCGAAAACACTCATTGAACCTGCAGATCTGCTGCTCCTTGACGAGCCAACGAACCATTTGGATGTCGCTTCAATTACTTGGCTGCAGGATTTCGTTAAGAATTTATCGGGCGCTGTATTATTTGTGACACACGATCGGTATTTCCTGGACGCAATCTCCACTTCGATTTTCGAACTTGCAGACCAAACGCTTTATGCGCACAAAGGCAACTATGGCGATTATATAGAGGCGAAAGCGCTTCGTGAGGAAATGAACGCCGCAACGGAAGATAAGCTTAAAAATCGCTATCGTTCAGAACTAAAATGGATACGGCGCGGTGCTAAAGCGAGATCTACAAAACAGAAAGCCAGAATTGGACGATTTGAAGAGCTTGAGCAGCAAGTGAAGAGCGGTTCCGTGAAAGAAGAGATGGATGCCGGGCTTAAAACTTCCCGATTAGGGAAAAAAGTCTTGGAAGCTAAAGACATCTCCAAGTCATTCAACGGCAGAACAATTATCCATCAATTTTCAACGCTTCTTCAATCAGGAGATCGCATTGCTATAGTCGGTCCGAATGGTGCCGGTAAAACAACCTTGGTCAACATGTTTGACGGTTTACTTGAACCGGACGAAGGAATCATCGAACGGGGAACAACAGTTAAAATTGCATACTTCAAACAGCATTTACCCGAAATGCAAGAAAACAAACGTATTATTGAATACATTCGGGAAACATCTAATGACATTGAAGATGGAGAAGGCAACCGAATATCGGCTTCTCAAATGCTGGAACGCTTTTTGTTCCCAACTTCTGCACACGGAACACCTATTGGCAAATTATCAGGCGGCGAGCGAAAGCGCTTATATCTGCTGAAGCTGCTTATGGAACAGCCAAATGTTCTCTTGCTGGATGAACCGACAAATGATTTGGACTTGGAGACGTTGTCCGTTCTTGAAACGTTCATAGAAACTTTCCCTGGCGTGGTACTTACGATTTCACACGACAGATTCTTTTTGGATCGTACGTCCACCAAACTTTGGGTCCTTGACGGGATGGGGAATATAGAGACGGTTTTCATGTCCTATACCGATTATTTAGAAGTTGCACGGTTCAAAGAAACTTCAAAGCCGGTCTCTGAACCTGCAATGACCGAAGAACGCACAGCAGAACCTGTAATTGAAACACCTGCTAAGAAGAAGCCGACGTACAAAGAAAAACGTGAATGGGAAACCATTGAAAAAGATATTGAAGAAACGGAACAAGCAATTGCGGCCACTGAAACGGAAATGAGTACTTGCGGTGCGGATTATGATAAATTAAGGGATCTGACAAAAAGCCTGGATGCGCTGAACGAAAAGTATGAGTACTTAATTGAACGCTGGTCAATTTTAGAAGAATTGATGGACAATTAAAGGAGGTACCAAGTGATGAATATAGTAACAATTGAACCAACACCAAGTCCGAACTCGATGAAAATTGTGCTGGATACGGAACTGCCAATGCTGGAAACGCACAATTATAAAAAAGAAGATGCAGCGACTGCGCCTGAGCCAGTCGCTCAATTGCTTCAAATAACAGGAATCAAAGGAATTTATCATGTCATGAATTTCATGGCGGTTGAACGTGTTGGAAATGTTCAGTGGGAAACGATTCTGGCGGAAGTTCGAAAAGTTTTTAACAAGGAAACTTCAGAGCAGACTGAAGAAGTTTCCGAAGCAGCTGAGCACTTTGGCGAAGTCTATGTGCACGTTCAGACGTATAAAGATATCCCGCTCCAAGTTAAAGTGTTCGACAGTGAGAGTGAACAGCGATTCGGCTTAAGTGAGCGGTTTGTATCAGCTATGGAAAAAGTTCATAGCGCAGAAGTCGAGAATTATATTCTCTTGCGCAAGTGGGCTGATTACGGTATTCGATATGGCAGTAAAGAAGAAATAGGAGAGACCGTCGTTAAAGAAGTGGAGGCTGCATACCCTGAAGAACGTTTGGCTGCAATTGTGAACAACTCACATGAAGGCAATACTCAAAGCGGCCAAGAACGGTTCAAGGTTTCATTAGCTGAATTTGAAACGCAGGAATGGGAAACACGATTCCGGTTACTAGACCAAATGGCAGACCCTGCAATTCAAGATTTGCCGTTGCTCGACCGTGCATTAACTGATGAAAAAATGTCGATCCGACGACTTGCAGCTGTATATTTAGGGATGATTGAGTCAGTTGACGTAGTTCCATATATTGAGAAGGCTTTGCATGATAAAAGCTGGGCTGTGCGAAGGACGGCAGGGGATTGCATGAGCGATCTAGGATTCGCTGAATTCGAATCAGCCGCAATGGAGCTGTTGAAAGACAAAAACAAACTAGTCCGCTGGCGTGCCGCAATGTTCTTATATGAAACAGGAACAGAAAAATCGTTACCTGCACTGCGTGAAGCTGTTGAGGACCCAGAGTTTGAAGTGAAATTACAAATCAAGATGGCAATTGAGCGTATTGAAGAAGGTGAAGATGCAAAAGGTTCCATTTGGAAGCAAATGACTGAATTGAGAAGCACAACAAATTGAAGGCGGAAAAGCTATAGAGGGTCTTGGGGGTAGTGTGCACTTCGAGACATCTCGATATTTTCATCGCTGAACAGCAAGCAACAAACGCTTAATTACAAAAACAGCGCCCTCTGATCAAATTCAGGTGGCGCTGCTTTTTTTATAATTGGGATGGTATTTCCGGGAAGGTAACGACTAGGCTGCCTTCATTCGTGACGATTTCTGCAACGGTTGTTTCAAAGAGGTATGGACTATCCATGTCATCTTGTTTTTGAATCTTTTCATACTCGTTCATTACCGCTAGTATCGGAAATGTAACAGGTACAGAGCGACCGCGTACAGTTGTCTTAATGGTACCCATCAGAAGCAGCTCTTTATGAGAGGCTCCAAAGCATAAACTTCCGACTGCGCGACGGTTTTTTCCGCTATGAATCTGTATTCCTTGTAAAAGTGATATGAAACACAACAACAAATCACTAATTGTTCCAATTGGCAGCTTGTCGAATCCATGTTCAGTAAAGTATAGGTTCAGTCCATTGCGGATTTCTTTGAATGAGTATAGAAGTTCGATCTTCTCTTTTTTTCCGCCTGACCCCAGCCGGCTAATAATTTCTTGGGCACGGTCAAAATAGGGTTTAACTGAGCTGGCTGCTGTATCACGAGAAGTGACAAGTTCCTTTAGTGCATACAAAACTTCAAACTGGGGATCACTCCCTGCTGCCGTTAAAAATCCAAGTACATCTTTTTCGTCAAAGTTTCGTTGAGTGAATCGTTTGTAATAATAAGCATTCAGTTGCTGGTGTTTGATATCCATAAGAATTCTCCTTGCGTGTAAAGTCTGTATGTAGTGTATCACAGGATGACGCAAGTCTGGTTCAAATGCCGTTCGTTTTCATTCGGGTGTTTTCCATGTAGAATAAGAATGACGGTGTATCGAATAGAGCACCAATACCTATTAGGGGGCTATTTCCAATGAATGCTTATGAAGAATACATGCAAGGAATTGTACAACCAATGCGAAAAGAGTTAGTAGCAAGCGGTTTTACGGAACTGCTTACAGAAGACGATGTTACCTCTGTGATGGAAGATCATAAGGGAACTGCACTCGTAGTGATCAATTCAGTTTGCGGATGTGCTGCTGGACTCGCCAGACCTGCTGTACGAGAAGCACTCAGTCAAGCGGATCAGCAGCCCGACCACTTGTTTACTGTATTTGCTGGGCAGGAAAAAGATGCGACTGCAAAAATGCGTTCTTATTTTTCTGACGTACCGCCAAGCTCACCGTCCATTGCAATTGTAAAAAATGGAGAGCTTGCGTACTTCATACCTCGAGAGCAAATCGAAGGATTTGAAATGGAACAAGTAAGAGACCACCTGGCAGGTGCCTTAAACCAAGTCACTACGGCATGAATCGCGTCCTCATTACAACTGCTGGCCGACCGGATGAGGTAACCGAAGCTCGTGCACATGCTGCACACCAGGCACTCGGATACTCAATAATTCCACGCAGCAAACGTTCTGTGAATAAAATTATGGAAACCTATTCCAGCGATCTCCTTGTAGCGGGAAAAGAACGCTATGAATTATTCAGACAGGAAATGAGTGAGCCCTTTTTCTTTCATCCGGATACTGCCGCTTTCCGTCTCAAGCGATTGATGAAAGGGGAATCGGATCCACTCATTGACGCTTGTCAATTGGAACCGGGCAGCTCATTTTTGGACTGCACACTTGGTTTAGCGACAGATAGTATTGTCGCTTCTTTTGCAGCAGGGACTGAAGGCAAGGTAAAAGGAATTGAGGCTGATCCCGATGTTGCCTTCATTACCGCAACAGGATTGTCACAATTTGAACCTAAGTTTCAAGAACTGCAAGATGCGATGCGCAGAATTTCTGTCATCCAGGACTCAGCTTGCTCTTTTTTATCGGGGTTGCCTGAACAGTCGTGGGATATTGTATACTTGGATCCGATGTTTTCTCAAACGATATCTGAGTCAACTAGCTTTGCTCCGCTTCGGCAGGCAGGGGTTCATGGGAGTTTGACAGAAGAGTGGGTGGCGGAGGCGAAACGGGTAGCCAGAAAACGAGTTGTAGTAAAAGCCCATTTTAGCGATCCGGTCTTCGGAGAATTCAACTTTACGCAGCTAATAAGACCCAATACCAAGTTCCATTTTGGGTTTATAGAAAAATAAAACGCCAATCGGTCTCGTAAGAAACCGATTGGCGTTTTGTGAATTAATGCGTGAAATTGAGTGAACTTAAGTATAGGACGAATACCAGCATGCCGATCCCGGCGATTAATTGAACATCCATCTGAGTAACCTCCTTAAAAAAACATACACGTACTCTAAAGTTTATTGTACAATGAAATTAGAAAAGAGGGAACCTTTTCGGTTATTTTTCGTACTGTTCAGAAAGCGGTTCTTTTAAAATACATAAGTGCAGGTGATGAGATATGAAAAAATGGTTACAGCAACTGATGATCATATCAGTCGCTTTTGTGACATTCGGAGTCATTTCTCCGAATCACGAAATCTGGTCGACTCTACATGACAAAGAAGATGTAAAAGAAGCTGAACATCCACAGCATACAACACAGTATGCCGTTCATTTCGATGACCCGTATTTTACTGGAATTACTACTTCTGAAGACATACTTACTGAAGAAGAACTTGTAAATGGTGCCCGCACGCTCGCATTCACAAAGTTCGGCTCAAAAATCGGTCCTGTTATTGAAGATGAGTTTGACGAAGTGATTTTTCCCCAAATCGAACAAGTCATTCGTGAAAAGATTGGTGAACACGTGCAAATGAATCGGAAATTGGCCATTTCAGAACATCCATCTGGCGGAACTTCTGAAAAGATATTTAATATTAAAGATGTCGATGCAGATAAAAATTTGCTTCTCTTTCATGTCAGAACAGAGAAACGGCCGCAAGATGGATACTTCTTTAACTTCCATTACCATCTTCCGGAAGACGATTACCAAGCGCATCATACGCTGGGCGACGTCTACTGGTCCAAAAACACACCACCGAAGTGGCTGTCCTGACAGCTGTCTTGGTGGTTTTTTGTTGACTTTTTGAAATTTGTAATAGGTAACCTTCACTTGGTATAGTAAGACTAGAGAGTAACAGGAGGGCTGAACCATGAAACAATATTTAGATCTTTGCCAGCATGTATTAGATACAGGAATTCAAAAAGGGGATCGCACTGGAACGGGCACATTAAGTGTATTCGGCTACCAGATGCGTTACGACTTACAAAAAGGGTTCCCTTTAATGACGACTAAAAAGACAGCATTTCGTTTAATTGTCTCAGAGCTTCTCTGGTTTTTAAAAGGAGATACAAACGTCCGCACATTGGTAGAAGAAAACAACCCGATTTGGGACGAGTGGGCGTTTGAGAAATGGGTAAACAGTGAAGAGTATACTGGACCTGATATGACGGATTTCGGAAGACGTGCACCCGTGGACGAAGAATTCCGTGTTCAGTATAAAGTTGAAATGGAACACTTTAAAAAACGAATTGCAGAAGATGATGCATTTGCAGAAACGTATGGTGACCTGGGACCCGTATACGGGAAACAATGGCGAAGCTTTGGAACCGGCGCGACTGAAACAGGACGGCAGCCGATTGACCAGATTGCCCAGCTGATCGACGGACTGAAAAACAATCCCGATTCAAGAAGACATATCGTAACCGCTTGGAATCCATCAGAAATTGAAGATATGGCGCTGCCGCCCTGCCATGCACTGTTCCAGTTTTATGTAGCAGATGGGAAACTATCGTGCCAGCTCTATCAACGAAGCGCAGATATCTTCATTGGTGTTCCATTTAACATTGCATCGTATGCTTTGCTCATTCATTTAATTGCTCTCGAGACAGGCTTGGTTCCAGGAGAATTTATCCACACATTAGGGGACGCTCATATTTATTCAAACCATGTCAATCAAGTAAAAGAGCAATTGACTCGAGAACCTCGTGAATTACCAACAATTAGTGTCAATATGGAAGGGAAATCAATATTCGATTTGACGACATCTGATATTGTCTTAACGAATTACAACCCGCATCCGAAAATCAAAGCACCGATTGCTGTTTAACTAAGGAGGATACTTATGATTTCATTATTGGCAGCGCACGATGAAAACCGAGTCATCGGAGTCGACAATAAAATGCCCTGGCATATCCCCGAGGAACTAAAGTATTTTAAAGAAAAGACGATGGGTAAAGGCATCATCATGGGCAGAAAAACATTTGAATCCATTGGCAAACCGTTGCCGGGACGTCTTAATATTATTTTGACTCGCGACAAGAACTACCAAGCTGAAGGCGTCGTCATTGTTCATTCGTTAGAAGAAGCCATTGCACGTGCTGAAAGCTATGCAGAAGAAGTTATGATAATTGGCGGAGCTCAAATTTTTGAAATGGCCATGCCTTATGCTGATCGTCTTTACACGACAATCATTCGCCGTACCTATGAAGGTGACACATTCTTCCCTCCATACAGTATGGGATGGAAACTGATCTCAGAATCTAAAGACCACCGCACAGAAGACGGTCTCGCTTATGCCTATCACATTTACGAACGCGAAACAGCAGCATAAAAAAAGGCAGCCGATTATGGCTGCCTTACATACCTATACAAAGAACAAAACACTGAAATACATGGAAGCGCTCCCAGCTAAAACGAAAAGATGCCAAATTGCATGGTTGTACGGGAGACTGCGCCATGCATACACTAAAGCACCAAGAGTATACAACACACCGCCTGCAACAAGCAGCGTAATACCTGTACCAGTAAGTGTCGCGTATAATGGTTTTATTGCAATAATGATCAGCCATCCCATCACGATATAAAGAATGAGGGAAACGACTTCAAACCGGTGGATGAAGAACACTTTAAACAATGTTCCAAAAATAGCCAGCCCCCATACGATACCGAACAGAGTCCAGCCCAAACTACCGCCGATCGCTACCAGTACGAATGGGGTATACGTACCTGCGATCAAAAAGTAGATTGCTGAGTGATCGAATATCGAAAACAGTTTCTTGAACTTTTCAGGTAAGCTATGCAAAAGTGTACTCATCGTATACAACAATATCATCGACACACCGAATATACTATAACTGACGAGCGCAAGGACATTGTCTTGATGAACCCCTTTTAAAATGAGGAAAACGAGAGCTGGAATACTTAACAGTACTCCAATGCCATGTGTTATGGCATTCCACCGTTCCTCTTTGCGGGTTTTATAGTCAAACGCGCTTTCCATTGGCGAGTGCCTCCTTTTCGTACATTATACTAAAATAGAAACACAGTTTCCACTGACAGAGGAGAGAATGTAATGAGCAAAATCAAAGTCGTTACCGATTCAACGGCAGATTTAACAGAAGAAGAAATCAGCAAATATGGAATCCAGGTTGTTCCATTGTCGATACATATTGACGGAGACGTCTTCCAAGACCAAATCGATATTAAACCATTGGAATTTCTAGAGAAAATGGCGGCTTCTGATGAGCTGCCTAAAAGCTCCCAGCCATCATCCGGTACATTTACGGAGTTATATAATGAACTTGGTAAAGATGGAAGTGAAGTGATTTCTATCCATATGACGGGTGGAATGAGCGGTACAGTGAAATCAGCAGAAGCAGCAGCTGAGATGACGGACACTTCCGTAACAGTGATTGATTCACGATATATTTCTCACGCTCTTTCATTTCAAGTGCTTGAAGCTGCAAAATTAGCCCAGCAAGGCAAAACGATGAATGAAATTGTTCAGCACTTGAACGAAGTGCGTTCTAAAACAATGCTGTTCGTTGTTGTTGATAAATTAGATAATCTTGTAAAAGGCGGACGGATTGGAAAAGGCAAAGCGATTATTGGATCTTTACTTAACATTAAACCCATCGCTTCCCTTCAAGACGGTGTTTATACTCCTGTTGGAAAAGCAAGAAGTCATAAACAAGTCGCAGCACAACTTTTTGCCTCGTTTAAAGAAGATACAGCGGGGAAAATAGTAAAAGGTGTAGGTATTTCTCACGCACAAGGATTAGCCATGGCAGAACCATTGATGCGCCTTATCGAAGAAAGCGGTTTTAAAGATATCCGTTTTTCTTTCACTTCACCAGTAGTCAGTACACACACTGGCGCAGGTGCAATCGGGTTTATGTACTACACTGAATGAGACCTTGAATTTATTGGCGGGTCATGGGTTTGACAAATCATACGAAATGAGGAAACTTTAAAAATGAGAAGAAGAGCATGGATAGTATTACTTGCCTTCTCATTGGTGCTGACGGGGTGTGATCAGGTGTTCAGAAATAATGCAGAACCTTTTACTGAAAGACGAAACTTCGAGTTTGCGAATTGGGATATTCCAACTAGCTTTGTGCCAAGGTCTATTCACGTAGTTGGATTGGGAGATTCCTTGACTCAGGGTGTGGGTGACGAGGAGAAAAAGGGCGGTTATTTTGAACGGGTAGCTTCAGACCTGACTGAATGGGAAGGGATTTCTTTTGTAGAAACGGAAAACTTGGCAAAACGCGGCCGTCGAAGCGATCAGCTGGCAACGCAGTTGAAAGAAGCTGATATTCAGGCATCTATTAAAGATGCAGACGTGATTTTTATAACCATTGGCGGCAATGATATTATGAAAGTATTGAAAGCCAATTTGTTCAAACTGAAAACAAAACCGTTTTATAAAGAAATGGACAGCTATGAAAAGCGGCTGGATGAGATTTTTGGAACAATCCGTGCACTTAATCCAGATGCCCCTATCGTGATGTCCGGATTGTACAATCCAATCTTGTTAATAACGGATGAAGTAAAAGAGTTTGACGAGATTATTGATGATTGGAATGCAGTCATCGAAAACAGAATTGAATTGGACGGAAACAGCTGTTTCGTTCCAGTAGCAGATTTGTTCGAAGAAAATACAAATATTGTCTATCATACGGACTTTTTCCATCCGAATGCTCAAGGGTATGCGCTGATGGAAGAACGTTATGTAAAATACTTGGAGGAGTTTGGTTTGCCAGAACTGTTCCAAGGGGAAATGGACAGGTAGGAGATGATTGCTTGAACCGATGGAAAATCGCTTTTTTCACTTTATCAGGAATGGTAGCAGCAGGATTTGCAGGTGTTCTCTTTTTACTAGGTTCGACAGGAACCTCAGAGCCGTTACCTTCAACAGAAGTGATTGAAGACGGGGATGCCAATCTCCTGACAGTCCGTACAACAAAAAAAGATTTTGAAGGGATCGCGAATACGTATATTCGGGAAGCAATGAAAGGTGAGAAACTTCCGGTACAAATGAAAGTTAAAGACGACGTAATCCTGTACTCCGAGTTAACGGTTTTTTCCTTTACATTGCCTGTAGTTATGCATTTCGATCCTATTGTCCAAAAAGACGGGAACTTGATCTTAAAACAGTCTTCCATGGAACTAGGTCAATTAAACATTCCACCATCAACCGTTCTTAAGGTTTTACGTGATTCAGTGAAATTACCTTCATGGATGATTGTCCGGCCAAAAGAGGAAGAGCTTTTTATCGATTTATCGAAAGTACCTGTTGCAAAGGATGTATCGGTACGAGCAAAATCGTTCAACCTAGAAAAGGATGAAATCTTACTCGAAGTGTCCATCCTCAAAAAATAAGGAGTGGTGTACGTCATGAAGCAATATGCAACTTTTGCAGGCGGTTGTTTTTGGTGTATGGTGAAACCTTTTGATAAGTACGATGGCGTCCATTCAGTTGTCTCCGGCTATACTGGCGGCGACGTGCCGAACCCATCGTATGAACTTGTCTGTTCAGAAACAACAGGTCATCGGGAAGCGGTACAAATTGAATTCGACGATGAAGTCATTTCATATCAGGAATTATTGAATATCTTCTGGCGTCAGATTGACCCTACCGACAGCGGCGGACAATTTTTCGATCGAGGAGAGTCTTACCAAACCGCAATTTTTTATCATTCAGCTGAGCAACAGAAAGAAGCTGAACAATCCAAGCTTGAACTAGAAAAGTCAGGAAAATTCACAAAATCAATTGCGACAGAAATATTACCCGCGAAACCGTTTTATTTGGCAGAAGAGGGGCATCAAGATTATTATAAGAAAAACCCAGGACATTATAACCGCTATTCAGCGGGGTCTGGCAGGGAACGATTTAAATCAGAGAATTGGAGTGAGTAATCATGAAAGAGGATTTGAAAAATCGATTAACCGAAATGCAGTACCACGTAACGCAAGAACACGGAACTGAACCTCCATTCCGCAATGAGTTTGACAGCCATTTTGAAGATGGAATCTATGTAGACGTTGTATCTGGAGAGCCGCTTTTCAGTTCAAAGGATAAGTATGATGCAGGTTGCGGCTGGCCAAGTTTCACGAAGCCTATTGAAAAAGAAGAAGTTACAGAGCACTTCGATACGACACACGGAATGCGCAGAACAGAAGTACGCAGCAAAACAGCAGATTCACATCTAGGACATGTCTTCCCTGATGGTCCTGGGGAATCCGGAACGCGTTATTGCATTAATTCGGCGGCACTCCGCTTTGTTCCTGTTGAAAAGTTTGACGAAGAAGGTCTGGGCGACTACAAAGCTCAATTCCAATAAGAAAGGGGGTCCGCGGATGGACCGTTCCTTTTATCAATTTGTACTATCTTATCGAGGCGGCGAAAAAAACGATCCACATACAATTTTTGCGGAAAGTATGTTTAATGATCACAGTTTTCCAAGATACGAGAGATCGTTCGATACGCTATCACGTTATATCGAAGAAAAAGCTGATCCTCAAATGCCGTCTGTTCTTTTTGACGAACTGTATCGGCATTTCGAAGATCGATTCCTTTAAGCGGGCGGTAGAACCGTTGCAATACCGCCTGTTTAACTGTATGATAAGTACAGAAAATGAAAAAAGAGGTGCTATGTAGAGATGAGTATACATATTAATGCGAAAAAAGGCGATGTAGCCGATACGATTCTGCTTCCTGGAGATCCACTCCGGGCGAAGTATATTGCTGAAACTTTCCTTGAAGACGTTGTTCAATACAACGAAGTACGTAACATGTTCGGGTTCACTGGAACATACAAAGGAAAACGTATTTCCGTTCAAGGGACTGGAATGGGAGTACCATCTATCTCAATCTATACAACTGAACTTATGCAAGAGTTTGGCGTAAAAAAACTGATTCGCGTTGGTACTTGCGGCGCAATTCAAAAAGACGTGAAAGTTCGTGACGTCATTCTTGCACAAAGTGCAACTACAAATTCACCGATCAACCGCACTTTCTTCAATGACGTGGATTATGCGCCAACTGCCAACTTCGATTTGCTGCTGAAAGCTTATAATGCAGGAAAAGAAAAGGGCTTACATCTTCAAGTAGGAAATGTCTTCACTGAAGACTTCTTCTACAATGAGCACGCTGAACACGAAAAACTAGCATCTTATGGAGTGTTAGCTGTAGAGATGGAAACAGCTGCATTGTATACACTTGCTGCTAAACACGGTTGCCAGGCACTTTCTGTTCTTACAGTTAGCGACCACATTCTTACGGGTGAAGCAACTACTTCTGAAGAGCGTCAAACAACGTTCAATGACATGATTGAAGTTGCTTTAGAAGCAGCAATTCAGGAATAATTCAAATGGGGCCGCGGTCAAGTCAGCGGCCCTTTTTTGACTAAATACGCACTGCGAAGCAGAAAGTGGGATCGCGAATGGACGAAAATGAACAACAAGAGCAGAACCGGCCGCAAGAGCCGGAACAACACCCTGCTCACAATCGATATTTTAAGATAAAACCGTTCTCATTCGTCATGCTGATTTTCACATTAGTCATTCTTACTGCAGGAATTACGTTTTTTGCACTTACATTTGGTGATGATAAAGTTGTTGAAGTGGTAAGTCCTCAAAAAACAGATCGTCAGGAATTCCAAAAGTTTTATGACGCCTATGACGAAATCAAGAAAAACTATTTTGAAGATATTGACGATAAAGCAGTACTTGATGGTGCCATTAATGGGATGGTCGATGCTTTGGACGATCCTTATTCAGATTACCTGAATACAGAAGAAACTGAACACCTCATGGAGAATATCTCTTCCAGCTTCCAAGGTATTGGTGCAGAAATTCAAGAAGCAGAAGGGTATATCAAAGTGGTTTCACCCATTAAAAATTCACCTGCTGAAAAAGTAGGTTTGCTGCCGAACGACCTGATTCAATCGGTTGATGGCAAAAGCATACAAGGCATGTCTTCTTCAGAAGCTGTAATGCTTATCCGTGGTGAAAAAGGGACAACTGTTACGTTAACAATCAAACGCGGAGAAAAAGCAGAACCTTTCGAAGTGAAGATTAAACGAGACGATATTCCGATTGAAACCGTTTATGCAGAAATGTTAGACGGCGGGATTGCGCATATTCGAATGACGACGTTTTCGGAACATACGTATGACGAATTGCTAACTGCTCTTGACGAAATGGAAGCTAAAGGAATGAAGGGACTCGTACTTGATGTCCGGCAGAATCCCGGCGGTGTTCTAGATGGCGCGCTTAAAATTTCCGATCTGTTCCTGGATAAAGGAAAAACAGTCCTTCAAACCGAAGAAAAGGGTAAGAAACCAGTCCTCTATCCTGCATCTGGAGGACGGAAAGTGGAAGTGCCTGTTGCACTCGTGGTTGATGACGGAAGTGCATCCGCTTCTGAAATTTTAGCGGGCGCTCTGAAAGAGTCTTCAGATATTCCACTGGTCGGTATTAAGACATTTGGTAAAGGGACAGTACAATCTCCACTAGATATGAAAGACGGTTCCAATTTAAAAATCACAACTGCGAAATGGTTAACACCAGACGGCAATTGGATTCATAAAAAAGGAATCGAGCCTGACGTTAAAGTCGATTATCCATCCTATGCGATGCTGCCTTTCTTAGACCCTTCTGAAGAGATGAAAGAAGGACAGGTTTCGGCTAATACGGAAACTGCTAAAGAAATGTTGAAAGCAGTCGGCTATGACGCTGGTAAAATTGACGGTCTCTTCGATGAAACGATGACCCAAGCTGTTAAAAAACTTCAAGCTGATTTGAAACTTGAAGAAAATGGTGTTTTGTCAGGTGATACAGCAATTGGTCTTATGAACAAGCTGCGTGAAAAAATCGAAAAAGACGATCCACAGTTGTTGAAAGCTAAACAAGTTGTGCTCGACAAAATCGGTAAATGAGCTGAAGGCGCCCAATCCATACCGGATTGGGCGCCTTCTCTACTAGAAAGGATGGGGTACAATGATAGATGTATATTTATATAGTGGTTTTCTCGGAAGCGGTAAAACATCACTTCTGCTAAATTCAATTGCTCAACTGAAAGCAGCGGGCAAGAAACCGGCTGTTTTGATGAATGAGTTTGGAGAATTGCCCGTGGATTCAGATTCTGTATCCGCATCAGGGGATGTTCCGTTAAAAGAACTGCTGAGCGGCTGTATTTGCTGTACGGGTTCTGAGAAGACAGAGGCGCAATTACAAGCGCTCTTGGAAGACTACGAAGGCATTGATGTCATTCTGATTGAAACTACGGGTGCTGCACATCCAGTGGAAGCTTTGGACGCCGTGTATTCACCCTTATTTGCAGATCGCCTTCAAGTAAAAGGTATTGTTACAGTGGCAGATGCACCCAGGTGGCTGAATCGGGAAGAGCTTTCACCTAGAATCCACTCTCTGATGTTAGAACAAATCCGGCATGCGCATATTATTGCATTAAATAAGTCTGACTTAGTGACGGACTCGCAATTAGCAACCATTTCAATGGAACTTGCGAACTTGAACACGTCTGCACCTATTGTACAGACCGTCAAAGGGAAATTAGATTTCTCATTCATTGAAAAAACATTGTCAGCCGAGAAGTCTGCACAGCAGCCGATTATTTCAGGCAAGAACTTACCGCTTTCATCGAAAGTCATACTGTTCCTGAATCCAGTGAAAAAAGAGGATGTTGAATCATGGACGGCTTCACTTCCTGATACCGTATATCGCATGAAAGGATATATCCCAATTGAGGGTGTGAAAAATCCGATGCTGTTCCAATATGCCTATGGTATGGTGAACTGGATGCCGGAATATGTAAAGATGCCTGAACGTCTTGTTGTGATTGGCGAAGGTATTGAACAAATTGAATGGATTGATTAAATAGATGCTTTCTCATGCCTTGTCAAGACGATTTGTTATCCAATAATGCATCCCAATACCATTGATATCCATTGAGAACATTCTTCAACTCTATTTTTAAAGACAAAGAGATAGGGAGTGGAGATGTCTCCAATGTATTCCAGTTTTGCGACAGCCTTCTTCGTTTACGATAGTTTTCGAAGGGAGGCGTACAAGATGAAAAAATCGATAGCAGTCATCTTGCTCGGTTCGGCACTCGTATTGCCGAACACTAGCCAGGCAGAAGCTTCTACTCTAGACTCTGTCCAAGTGAACAAAGCAGTAAAAACAATTACCGCGGAGGGGAATTTGCAACAGCTCCCGACACAGCTTCAATACAATAAGGGGGATCTGCAAGCTTACTACAATGGGTTAGCCAGCTGGTTAATGAAACACTATGTGAAACCGCAGCAAAAACCTGTAGAAAAGCCGGATGTTCCAGTTGAAAAGCCAACACCGACACCAAAGCCGGATCAGAAGCCGGTGCCTGAAGTGAAACCGGAAAAACCAACGCCTCCAGCAGCTGAAAAGCCAGTGCCGACACCACAGCCTGAGCAAAAGCCGGACGTTACTCCAGTGCCGACACCGCCTGCTAAGCCGGCACCGCAAGAAAAACCAGAACAAACACCTGACCAAGGTCAAGTTTCTGCGAGTCAAATCGAACAAGCAGTCTTGACGCTTACGAATGCAGAACGTCAAAAAGCAGGTTTGAAACCTCTTCAAATGGATGAGAAATTGATGCAGACTGCACGTGCAAAATCTGCAGACATGGCTTCAAAGAATTACTTCTCTCATACAAGCCCGACATACGGCTCACCGTTTGATCAGATGAAAGCGAACGGTATCACATACCGCGCTGCTGCTGAAAATATTGCAATGGGTCAACGAAGTGCAGAAGAAGTCGTTATAGGTTGGATGGCGTCCCCAGGACACCGTGAAAACATCTTGACTCCTGGCTACACGCACATCGGAATCGGTTACGATGCAAGAGGTAACTATTGGACACAGCAATTTATTCAAAAATAAAAAGTAACGCCGGTTCAGCAAAAAAAATTGCTGAACCGGCGTTTTTTATCAAATAGAAAGATCATGTCTTTTCTGAACAACTCGCAGTCTAATACTCAGTGCAATTGCTCCAACCGTTAACCCTGCAATTAACCCGACCCAATATCCGTAAGGGCCGAGACCGGTATAAGTGGCAGCGGCATAGCCAACAGGAAGTCCAATCACCCATAGGGATATAAAGCCCATCAGGAATGTGATGTTGACATCCTTGTAACCCCGCAGTGCCCCTTGTATAGGTGCTTGAACAGCATCCGATAACTGAAATAACGCTGCAAATATGAAAAATTGGGCAGCCAGAGTGATGATCGACTTGTCTGTCGTGTATAACGAAGCGATTGGTTCGCGGAACCCTAATAATATGGCGATGCCGATAAAGCTGAAAATCACGGCGAAACTTATACCAAGCAAGCTGTATTTTCTTGCATCGCTGGATTGACCCGCCCCTATCGATTGCCCGACTAATATGGTCGCTCCCATTGATATACTAAGCGGAATCATATACAGCAGGGAAGTGAAATTCAGTGCGACTTGGTGCGCAGAAATTACTTCAGTTGAATAGGAACTCATCAATAACGTAACTACTGAAAAAATACTGGTTTCAATGAATATGGACATTCCGATGGGTACACCAATGAACAAAATCTCTTTCCAATAGGGCCAGCTCGGCAGCTGCCAATGATGCAAAAGCTCATATTTCTGATAAGGTTTACCCGCGACCGCTACAACTCCGGCAATAGCAAACACAATCCAATACGTAATTCCTGAAGCATAACCAGCACCAGCTCCCCCAAGCTCAGGGAAGCCAAAGTGACCATAGATTAATAAGTAGTTCAAGAGCACGTTAATGGGGGCAGAAATTAAGATGATGAACATCGACACACGAGTAGAACCCAGTGCGTCAAAGAACGATCGTAATACGGTGTATGCGAACAATGGTGCAAGCCCAACACTCATCCCTTTTAAATAGTCAATCGCTACAATACTCACGGGTGTTTCAAGTGACATCGTACGGATGATTGGGAAGAATACGAAAAGAATTAATCCAAAAACGACTGCGGCTAACGCAACGGATACATAGATTCCTTGTTGAACAGAGGGGCGGACATGTTCGTTCCGTCTGGCTCCGACATGCTGGGCAATAATCGGCGTAAGCGCCATAAGGATACCTGCAAGACCCGTATAAACAGGGACCCAGAAAGATGAACCAATTGTTACTCCTGCTAAATGGTATGTATTGTATCTTCCGGTCATAAGGATATCAAAGAATGTTACTAAGTAGAGTGCTACCTGTGTGATTAAAATCGGCATAACAATTTTGGCAAAACGGAATGATTTTCTTTCCACAGGAAGAGAAGATTCCATCGATTTCCCTCCTTTTTTGTTTCAATCCTTATTGTATCATGCTTATTTTGGTATACTATCAAAAGAAACAAATGAGATTGACTTTATTTTTTAATGATAGAAGAGGTGAACGGCCCTAATGAAACGGCCAGTAATCGTATTAACAGGCGGAGGAACGGCTGGGCACGTCTCGGTTAACGAGGCGATTATCCCTGCATTTTTAGAAAGAGGATACGAGATTCATTATATCGGATCCCATGAAGGAATAGAGCGGGACCTAATCGGCACAGGTCATCCAGAAGTGACCTACCATGCAATTGATAGTGGTAAACTAAGACGTTATTTTTCAATGAAAAACTTTACGGATCCTTTTCGCGTAGGTGCGGGTGTTTTACAGGCATATTCGATTTTGCGTAAATTAAAGCCTGTGATTATCTTCTCCAAGGGCGGATTTGTGTCGGTACCGGTTGTGCTTGCTGCTAAGCTTGCGCGTATTCCTGTCGTTGCACACGAATCAGATGTGTCTCCTGGACTCGCTAACAAAATCGCACTGCCATTTGTAAAGCATATCTTTACCGTATTTGAAGAAACACTTTCATATGTCCCTTCGGAGAAGTCTTCTTGTTCAGGAGCAATTATCCGTCCTGAACTATTTGAAGGAGATCGAAAGACCGGTCTTCGCATGTCTGGGTTATCTGGAGATAAGCCAGTCGTCATCGTAATGGGAGGCAGTCAAGGTTCTGCAGTACTCAATGATGCACTAAGAGGCAACCTGCAAACGGTTTTAAAAGATTTCCAAATTATTCATCTTTGCGGAAAAGGGAATTTAGATGAATCCCTTGACCAGACAGAAGGGTATATTCAGTTTGAATACGTGACTGAGGGGCTGCCGCACTTGATGGCGGCGTCTGAACTGGCACTTTCTCGTGCGGGTTCAAACGCGATATTTGAATTACTCGCGGTCCGTATACCGATGCTCCTTGTTCCATTGTCTGCTGAAAAAAGCAGGGGTGACCAGATTCTGAATGCTGAACATTTTAAGAAACTTGGTTTTGCACATGTCCTGAATGAGGAGGACATTACAGAAGTGTCATTATTAGCTGGTCTTGTGGACCTTGCAGAGGACAAAAAGATCATCATTTCGACAATGGAACAAACGGATGCAACCAAAACGCCCGAAGAAATGGCGAATCTCATTCTCTCGTATAGAACGAACTCATAAACTTTAATCCACAAAATGGACACTTGCGTTTTTTTAACTCTTGCATAGCGAGTCTGCAAGGTGTAAACTAGTCCGCGGATAATACATGTGCTTACTAGAACGAAACCCTTTCAGTTCAAGTGTTTGCATGGTAACATGAAGAAGGATATAAAAAATTTGCGCAACATGCCAAAAGGCAAATGTGGAGGTAATAACTCATGTCGAACAGTGTTGGTTCCGAGCGTTCACCGTATGCAGCTTTTTCAGGTCCGAACCTTGGCTATGTAATGGAGATGTATGAGCTTTACAAAAATGCACCAGAATCCATCGATCCGGAACTTGCTGAATTCTTTAAGCGAAACGGTACACCTGAAACGGGAGGCGATCATACCTCAAGTTTAGCAACAGCAGATGGAACTCAAGGAAGTCCAGCTGATTTCCGTAAAGTTCTTTCCGCATACAAACTCATGGATGCAATTCGGGCATACGGACACTTAAACGCTGATATTTACCCGCTGAATGACCGTCCAAAAGACGCTTCACGTATTGAACTTTCAGCTTATGATCTATCTGAAAGTGATCTTGAAGCGATGCCAGCGTCACTTTTCTTAAAAGAAGTTCCTTCTCAAGTGGAGAATGCACTCGACGCTGTGAATTATTTGAAATCCTTATACACGGGCAAAATCGCTTATGAGTTTGCTCACTTGATTGAAGAAGAGGAAAAGCTATGGATTCAAGAAAATATTGAATCTGGAAAATTAACGATTTCCCTTACAGCTGACGATAAAAAACAATTGTTAGATCGTTTAACTAGAATCGAAGGCTTCGAAAAGTTCATACACAGAACATTTGTAGGAGCGAAACGATTCTCGATTGAAGGTCTTGACACGCTGGTCGTATTCCTAGATGAATTAGTAAGGCGTTCTGAGGAAGCAAATACGAAGAAAATGTTGATTGGCATGGCGCACAGAGGACGTTTGAACGTTCTGACGCACATCCTTAACAAACCTTATGAAATGATGTTTGCAGAATTCGCGGGCGTCCCATCAGGTCCGTTTCTGCCGGAAGATGGTTCAGTAGAAGTGACTCGCGGCTGGTTTGGCGACGTAAAGTATCACCTTGGTGCTTTATATAAAGGTCAAACGGGTATGGATCGATTCCTAGCGTACAACCCATCCCACTTGGAAGTTGTGAATCCTGTAATCGCAGGACAGACGCGTGCTGCACAAGAAAATACAGATCATCCCGGTATCCCCGTACAAGATACCAATGCTGCATACGCAGTTATGGTTCACGGAGATGCTGCGTTCCCAGGTGAAGGGATTACACAGGAAACATTCAACTTCAGCCGGGTTCGCGGATTCCAGACTGGCGGTTCCATTCACGTGATCGCAAATAATATGATCGGATTTACAACAGAGTATTATGATTCGCGTTCAACCCACTACTCTTCGGATATGGCAAAAGGATTCGAAGTGCCGATTCTGCACGTGAATGCAGATAGTCCGGAAGATGTTATCGGCGCAGCATTATTCGCGTTCAACTATCGGCAGAAGTTTGGTAAAGACATTCTAATAGATCTTCTCGGTTACCGTCGTTACGGTCACAACGAAATGGATGAGCCGATGGTTACAAACCCTGTTATGTATCATGACGTGCACAACCATCCGACTGCTCGTCAGTTGTATGGAGAAAAATTAGCAAAAGAAGGCATTTTAACCGCTCAAGACGTTGAGAACTTGGATGCCGAAGTATTTGCTGAGATGCAGCGTGCTTATGACAAAGTAAAAGAGTCGTCATCAGATACTAGCAATAGTTCTAATGCAACGCCTGATGCTGTACTTGCGGGATATCCAAGAGACCTTCAAACAGGTGTTTCTGAAGAACGTCTTCGCCGTATGAACGAAGAATTGCTCTCATACCCGGAAAGCTTCAATGTCTTCGGTAAGCTGGATCGTATTTTGAAACGTCGTCAAGATCCGTTCAACGGAAAAGGGAAAATCGACTGGGCGCATGCTGAACAGCTTGCATTCGGTTCAATTCTTCAAGACGGCAAGCCAATCCGGATGTCGGGTCAAGACATTCAGCGCGGTACGTTTGCACATCGTCATCTTGTTCTTCACGATGAAAAAACAGGCGAAGAATTTGTTCCGCTGCATCACATCAGTGATTCAAACGCGTCGTTTGTCGCTTACAACAGTCCGTTGACTGAAGCTGGTGTCGTAGGATATGAATTCGGTTATAATCTTGAAGAAGAGAAGACTGTTACAATTTGGGAAGCGCAATATGGAGATTTCTCCAATATGGCCCAAGTGATGTATGACCAATTCATCTCTTCCAGTAACGCGAAATGGGGTCAGCAGTCTGGTTTAATCATGATGCTGCCGCATGGTTACGAAGGACAGGGTCCGGAACACTCAAGCAGCCGTATCGAACGTTATTTACAGCTTTGTGCCGAAAACAACTGGACAGTTGCGAACATTTCAAGTGCAGCAAACTACTTCCACGTACTTCGCAGACAAGCTGCAATACTTGGAGAAGAAGCTGAACGTCCACTCGTCATTGCAACACCTAAATCACTGCTGCGCCATCCGCTTGTTGGTGCGGATCTAGCTGATTTGACGGAAGGTCACTTTGAAACAGTACTCGAAGAACCGAATACAGGTAAAAACGCAGATAGCGTGAAAAAAGTGATTATGACTAGCGGTAAAATGGCAATTGACCTAGCAGAGAAAGTGAAAGACGGTGAAGGATTCGACCACTTGCATATTGCACGGGTGGAACAATTATATCCATTCCCATCTGACAAACTGGCTGCAATCATTCAACGATATCCAAACGCCGAAGAAATCGTTTGGGTTCAAGAAGAACCGAAGAATATGGGCTCATGGTCATTCGCATTGCCATATCTGTATGAAATTTCTCAAGGTTTGATAGTGAATTACGTTGGGCGTATTCATCGTGCAAGTCCTTCTGAAGGAAATGGCACAATGCATAAACTTGAACAGCAGCGTATTATTGAGGAAGCACTTAAAAACTAATAACAGCAATTCTTAAATGATTGAACGATATTAGAGGAGGAAATTATTGTGGCAGAGATCCGAGTACCTGAACTGGCAGAATCGATTACCGAAGGAACAATTGCAAAGTGGCTGAAACAACCAGGTGAATCCGTAGACAAAGGTGAATTCATCGTTGAACTTGAAACAGACAAAGTAAACGTTGAAGTGATTTCAGAAGAAGCTGGAACAGTTCAAGAGCTAATGGCGGCTGAAGGCGACACAGTTGAAGTCGGTCAAGTCATTGCAATTGTTGGAGCAGGTTCGGGAGCACCGGCACAGCAGCCGGCTGCACCCGCTCCATCTGCACAAGAACAGACTGCACCAGCGGTATCTGAACCAGCTGCGGCGCAAGCACCTGCTGAAGAAGCAACTTCAGGAGATCGTTTGATTGCAAGTCCTGCTGCACGTAAACTAGCACGTGAGAAAGGCATTAACTTAGCCGAGATTTCACCTGTAGATCCAATGGGGCGTGTACGCGTTCAAGACGTAGAGGCACACGGTACTGCGCCTAAAGCACAACCTGCAGCACCTGCAGCTAAACAGGAAGCAAAAGTGGACGATGGCCGCGTAGAACGCGTAAAAATGAGCCGTCGCCGTCAAACGATTGCAAAACGTTTGCTTGAAGTTAAGCAAAACACAGCTATGCTTACAACGTTCAATGAGATTGATATGACAAATGTGATGGAACTTCGTTCACGTAAGAAAGACGAATTCTTTGATAAGAATGATGTCCGTCTAGGTTTCATGTCATTCTTCACAAAAGCAGTTGTCGCTGCGCTTAAGAAGTATCCTAAAGTTAACTCAGAGCTGGATGGCGATGAGTTGATCATGAAAAACTATTTTGATATAGGTATCGCTGTTTCCACTGATGGCGGACTTGTTGTACCAAATGTCGTCGATGCAGACCGTAAAAACTTCGCTGAAATCGAAGCAACTATCGGAGAACTTGCTAAAAAAGCGCGTGATAACAAATTGACGCTAGCTGATATGTCAGGCGGTTCATTCACAATTACGAACGGCGGAGTATTCGGTTCACTTCTATCTACGCCAATCCTTAACGGAACTCAAGTTGGTATTCTTGGAATGCACACGATCCAAAAACGTCCGATTGCTGTCGGGAATAATGTTGAAATCCGTCCGATGATGTATGTGGCTCTTTCTTATGACCACCGTGTCATCGATGGTAAAGATTCAGTTGGTTTCTTGAAAATGATCAAGGAATTAATCGAAAATCCAGAAGATCTTCTTCTTGGATCATAAGTAATGAACCTGTCCGCATTGCTGCGGACAGATTTACTCTTACACTTTTTTATAGGAAGGGCGGGGTCCTGGAATGTCTTCGTTCAAAGAATGGCTTCACGCACCGGCAATCCGGCAAGTCGTCTGCAAACACGCAGACGCTGAAAAATATTTAGTAACAAACGTTCTCACGCCTGGCAAAACCTATGATGTGAAAAACGAAACGGAAGAATTTCTTTTCGTCGTTGACAACACAGGCAAAGTCGGCGGATATTACAAAACATATTTCGAGTGATTTGCAGGTAGCTATAAGTAAACACTGATTAATAAAACGGTCTGATGCTATAATTGCATCAGGCCGTTTTATATAGAAGGAGACAAGTACTCATGAACCAATTAATTGAACAAATTCAAGCATCGCGTTTAAATAGGACGTATTCGGAGGAAGAGCATTTACTTATTCAAGAGGGTGGGTATGTAAGCCCGACTCGCAATTTGTTTGATGATATTTTAATTGCCATTTCATTAAAGAAGCCGGTTCTTTTAAAAGGGCCATCTGGAAGTGGGAAAACTCGCCTTGCCCAAAGTATCTCGGCGTTGTTCCAGCAGCCAATGCAAAGTGTCAACTGTTCTGTAGATCTGGATGCTGAGGCGTTGTTAGGTTTTAAAACGATTGTCACCAAAGAAGGTCAAAGTGTTATTGAATTTATAGACGGTCCAGTTGTGACTGCTATGAAGCGCGGTCATATTTTATATATCGATGAAATCAATATGGCTAAACCGGAAACGCTGCCGATTTTACATAGTCTGCTCGATCATCGTCGAATGCTGACGAATCCATTTACAGGGGAAGTCATCGTAGCCCATGAAGACTTTTCCGTCATCTCGGCCATCAATGAAGGATACATTGGAACTTCTCCCATGAACGAAGCACTAAAAAACCGTTTTGTATCGTTTTCCATCCCTTACTTAGAAGCAGCGCAATTACGAAAGGTATTGGAAGATGCAGTACCCGAAGCGGAAGCATCTGTAGTGGATACAATTATGAATCTATCAGGGGATCTGTCTAAACAAGCTGCTAATGGCCTCCTTGCCGACGAAGCAGCTTCGGTCAGAAGTCTGATCGATGCACTTCAACTCGCTGTCCACATGCCTGTTAATCGTGCTGTAATGTATGCAATCGCTGAACTCCTGGAAGATAAAATGGAACGGGATCTCGTGAACGAATTGACAGCTACTTGGGTGAAATGAGGGATCGTGATGGATAAAGTCAATCGGTTCATACAATTTAATGACGAATCCGTTGAAACACGAAAAATCTTGCTTTACGAAAGGATTGCGCAGTCATTGGCAAACGCACCTTTTGTAAAAATCACGGAGCGTCAGTTAATCGAGTATCAGCCAAAAGATGCAACTCTTGCGATGAGTGTATTTTGGCGGCATCGTACAGAGCGGGTAACACATTTAGGTCGTCTTTCGGATATCTATCTGCTTGCTGCAGGTTTTTATCGGCAATTTGACTTAGCAGCCTGGAGAGCGTTCACGCTGGAAATGAAGTCCAGCCATCATCCTAAATTAGCAGGTCAACTACTGATGATGCTTGAAGAATTTAGATTAATGGAATCGATTCAAAAGACACGGATTGGGACTCAGAAGGCTTTTGCAGTACGAAGTGAAGTCTACGCGGAGTTCCATAAGGATCGACTTCTTTCAAATGCACAACGCGGGTTCGGTGCGGACGCGTTAATTAATCAATTATTTTTAGACATTCATATAGGAATGACAGCCTCACCTCACGAATCGTTCGATCATATTCCGATGGAACGAATTCGGCAAATTATACAGAGTGCATATGAATTAAAAACTACCAGTCAAAGTGCATTTCTAGCAAAAAGAATTATAGAACTTGTGGAAGAGCAATTGACTGGGGACGTTATACTTCCCTTATACACATTTGGAGAATCTTTCGAAGATGGTACAGAGATGAATACCGATGTGCGAGCAATGTCTGATCCGGATGAGTTAGAGAATCAGGATGTGAAAGAGACGATTGAGGAAGAGTTTCGTACGTGGCATCAGAAGACTGAAGAAGAAAAGGGAACTTATCTGGAATTTGAGCTGCAGCAAGGAACTCAAGGTGCTGCAGATGCGGCGGAAGCGAGTCCGGGTGATGACAACACAGAGGTTCAACAATTCGGAATGGGAAGCTCGGAAGGTAACGATAAAGAGGGGATGCCAAAGCAAGAGGCAGATCTAACGGGGGACAGGTCAGAGGAGACAACAGCTAAAGCAGGCTCCGATTATGGTTCAGCGCATACTCATGTCACGTTTAAAATAACAAAAATGCCAAATGCGGGTGAGGCATCCTCAGCTATCCTGCTCAATGAATGGCGAACCGAACATTTACCAATTGTTCGCGCACTTGTTACCGAGATGAAAAAAAGACTGGAGCGCAAAAAACAACGAAAGCGTGAGAACTTAACGAAAGGACGACTGTCCTCAAAGTTAACCACGATGCTGACAGATGAGCGGCCAAAACCATTCTATCGAAAATCAGCACCTTCACCGGAGCTCAATGCCGTATTCGGGTTACTCGTAGATGGCTCTGCATCCATGATTGATAAAGTCGATGAGACTAAAGAAGCGGTTGTTCTTTTCCATGATGTCTTACGAAAACTTCATGTATCCCATGAAATTACTGCGTACTACGAAGATGCATTTGAAGCATCAAAAGAAGAGCAGCCGAACTTTTTCGAAGTGATGCATACGTTCGAAGAAACAAATATCGACAGTGGACCAGCAATTATGAACTTTGAAGCACACGAAGACAATCGCGACGGATTTGCGATTCGGTGGATGGCCAAACGCTTGGCGAAGCGATCTGAACAGCACAAGTTTTTACTAGTGTTTTCTGATGGGGAACCATCTGCGTTCGGATACGATCGCAATGGAATTATCGACACTGCAGAAGCTGTGTGGGAGGCAGAGAAGCAAGGGATTTCTGTTGTCCATCTATTTTTATCAGGTCAACAGCCCACTGAAAACCAAAAAGAATTATTTGCTGCAATGTTTGGCAATAAAACCGCATCTTCTGATTCTGTAGAAGAATTTGCGAGCCAGACACTTCGTATCCTGAGAAAATTGCTCGCGATAGCAGCCCAATGAAAAACGCAAAACCACCTTATAATGGGCGGTTTTGCGTTTTTTCATGGATATTGAGGAGGCGTTGCTTTAACTCTTCTTCCATTCTGCCGATTTCACGTTCTGCTTCTTTCCGTTTCACGCGGCCGTCTGCTTGGATGACAAGAGTTTCTTCAATTGTCTGGATCAAGTTTTCCTGGGTCTTTTTCAGCGTATCGATTTCAATGATACCGCGTTCGTTTTCCTTTGCGGTTTCTATTGAATTCAGTTTTAGCATTTCAGAATTACGAAGCAATAGATCATTTGTTGTCTTCGTCACAAGGCGCTGCGATTCAACAGCTTTCTTTTGGCGATTCAATGTTAACGCAATCGCAATTTGGTTTTTCCATAAAGGAATGGATGTCATGATGGATGATTGTATTTTCTCTGCAAGTGTTTGGTTCGTCTGCTGAATCATCCGGATTTGCGGTGCGCTTTGAATGGTAAGCTGACGGGAAAGCTGCAGGTCATATAAACGTTTTTCCAAACGATCGAGAAATTGACTCATATCGTTTACTTCTTGTATAGCCATCTGGTCATTAGATAGCTGCGCATCTGAGCGCATCTGTGGAATCGTAATGTTTGCAAGTTCATCACGCTTTATTTCAGCTGCGGCAATATAGACGTTAAGAGCTTGAAAATATGTTTTGTTCTGTTCATATAGATTATCGAGCATATGAACATCTTCTATTAACCCTCGTTTAGAGTGTTCCAGCTGCACACCGATCCGGTCAATTTGTGTACTTAGTTTTTGATACTTCGTCATCATTTCTTGTATAGAACGGGATGCTTTATTGAAAAGGCGGCTCAAACCGGACTTTTTCTTTTCAGATAGATCATCAGGGTCGATTTCAGAAAGCTTACCCATTAAATCGTTTAAGACATCACCGACAGGACCAATATCTTTACTTTGAACATGATCCAGCATTTTATGGGAAAAACGAGACAGTTCGTTTTGTGCTGAAGCTCCGTAAGTTAATATCGCTTCATAATCACCAACAGGAATTTGATCGGCGAGTTCTTTAGCTTTTTGCTGTTCTTCAGGTGACAGACGATCCATTAGTGCTACAGAAGCATTGTTTTCAGTTTGCTCTGTTTGCATTTCTTTAGGGAGCATCGGTTCACTTCTATCAAAAGGACTGCTGAGTAAATCATCAAAAGATTTCACGTCATTATTCATTGGCTGATTTTCGGTCATCTAATGTTTCCCCTTTCGTGTTCGGCAAGGATTTTTTACGTGCCATTGTAATATCTACATAGTCAAGTTCAAGTTGCAGGGCTGCTAAATCAGTGGCTAGGGCATCCTGCAAATCACTCTCCAGCTGATGGGTGACATCAGTAATGGTTTCTCGAGTATGCTGCAAGGCAATACGAACTTCTTTTTCTTTCAGTTGCTGATTGGCAAGCAGTGCATATTTAGAAGTCAGTTCAACTGCGGAATCCAGATGTGCGTAGAAAAACTGTTCGGTCTGGTAAAATTTCTTTGGATCGTTGCGTACAATCGTAAGCACTTTTCTAGAAAGATTACTCAGCTCATACACTTGACGAAAAGCCTGAACCGAGCGAACCTGTCCATATAGACTATTCAACTTTTTAATTTTTTGCTTGGCTTCATGAAGTTGTAATTCAATATGTCGATACTCAGAACGTGTCATTCCAAGTTCTTTCACTGATGAGCTGATTTGGACTTGTTTAATGGCAAAAGTACCTCCAAGGTACATCGCGATGAGAATACCCGTTGATGCCAAAAAAGGTATGCCGGTTCCTAGCAGTAAAAAGAGGTATGTTCCAAAACTGACGGGCGCCACGATGAAGTGCCGCATAAAAAACTGTTTGACTTTTTTCATCTTCGGTCAGCCCTCCTTATCGTTAGTATATATATCTTTATTACGTGTAAGCACCAGGAAAAGTTTCATCGACTCATTAATCTCTCTTTAGTATACCGTATAAGCACCATTCAGACGAACATTTGAAATGCAGATTAGTACAGATTGCTTGGAAAAACCCGAAGTGCTTTGTATAATTGTCAACTGTATAGGAAAAGAGGTTTTAGCATGTACGAAGTGATTTATATGAAAGCAGATTATGAACCTTGGTGGATGTTTGAAGGATGGGAAGAGATGGTCCGTTTAAGAAAAACATTTGATGCTTTAGAAGAGGCAATTGATTTTGCGATCTCTATTATGAATGAAATGCGCCGATTTTTTGAAAAAGAAAAAACTCGTAAGGGAACATTCGCAGCATTTTGGAATCCTGGTGAAAGAACGTATTGTGACGGATGCGATGATGACATGCAATTATATCATGGTGTTTTTCTATTGCGTGGCAGTGAACCGATTTCCTTTATAGAAGAAAGTAATTGGAATATTTCATAATGTTTAATTGACATTTAAAAGTGGTATGGTATAGTAGAACAAAGGTTAATAGCAAGTGCTCGCGACGAGAAACGGATTCACCTATTACAAAAAGTGATCGGCGACGTCGGTACTTTTCGTAATACGTGAATTTTCTTTTTTGTAGCAGGTTCATGTATTAGCAATTATTATTTGGAGGTTTTCATTTATGAAACAAGGTACAGTTAAGTGGTTCAACGCAGAAAAAGGTTTCGGTTTCATCGAGGTTGACGGAGAAGACGACGTATTCGTACACTTCTCAGCTATTCAAGGCGAAGGTTTCAAATCTTTGGACGAAGGCCAGCAGGTTGAGTTCGAAATCGTTGAAGGTAACCGCGGTCTACAAGCTGCAAACGTTACTAAACTCTAATAACAAACAAAAGGAGGCCCACTTTTCCGAGTGGGTCTCCTTTTTTCTTTACGCTTTATGGTTTCGTTACGGATTCCATAGATGAGGTGACCAATAAATCATCTTCTCCTTTAACCGTCATCACGGATTCTCGTTTAACTTCTCCAAAACCTTCCACAAAATATTTTCGGTTAATGTATGAGTCACCTTGTTCTTCAATCACAATCGCATGTTCAAATTTTTTATAGGGAGTATCCACAGTCGCATCTGTATCGACAACCGTCCATTTCCCGAATGTTGCACCCTTTTCAAAAGGCTTTTGCAAATAAACCCCCGTCACTGCCATCTTTTCAATTTCAGCCACTGGCGGAGCGTTCTCCGTCACATCAACATGCTTTTCCTCCAAGGTTAAAATTCGATCTTTTTCCACCTTATAAAGTTTCCGCACCATCGATCCGCCATTATTTTCATAAATCATCACATATTCCTCGTAAGGGTGATATACCTGAACATCTAGCTCTGCATACTCGTTTCCAGCACCTTCATAATGGGCTTTGGAACTGTCAGGGAGCAAATAATCAAGCATTGCAGGATCTTTGATTTCTGCGTTCGGATCATCAAGTTCTTCAACGCCATCATTGTCTTTATCCTTGTCCTTGATTTCACCTCCGGCATCGGAATCATTTTTGTCAAGGGGAGTTGTTTGGCCGCTATTCCCGGAATTATCCGGAGCAGTGACATCTTCACCGTTCAGTTTGGAACAAGCGGAGACGACGAGGAGACTAATGAGTAAGAAAAACAAAAACGGAACCTTTTTCATAGTCAATCACTCCTTTTCCAATAGTATTACCGTTTTTCAAAAATGTATGTATAGTGTTTATTTCTTGTATTAAAAAACTCAAAGAAAAAAGCAGCTGCTAAAAAAGCAGCTGCTCCTATTTCAATTGGAAATGTTTTTAAACTTATTTTACAGAGGGCTGTGTTTCTTTCCATTCCAAATACTCATCATAGCTCATCATCTTGTCGAAAATCGTTCCATCATCATTAATTTCAATTACGCGATTGGCAATTGTCTGGATGAACTGATGGTCATGAGAAGTGAAGATCATTACGCCTTTGTATGCAATTAGCCCATTGTTCAATGCTTGAATCGATTCAAGATCCAAGTGGTTAGTCGGCTCATCTAATAAGATGACGTTTGAATGTGTCAACATCATTTTAGACAGCATACAACGAACTTTTTCTCCACCTGAAAGAACTGATGGTTTTTTGTTCACTTCTTCGCCAGAGAAAAGCATTCTTCCGAGGAATCCGCGTAAAAACGTTTCGGTTTCATCTTCTGGTGAGTAAGGACGGAGCCATTCAACAAGTGACTTTTCATTGCCTTCGAAAAATTTGCTATTGTCGAGAGGGAAATAAGCCTGTGACGTTGTGACGCCCCATTTAACTGTTCCTGCATCAGGTTCCTGTTCGCCAGCTAAAACTTCAAGTAAAGCTGTCTTAGCAAGTGGATTTCCGATAAGAATAACTTTATCTTCTTTGTTCAATGTAAACGAGGCATCTTTCAACAATTGAACGCCTTCTTGAGCTTTAGAAAGGTCGCGAACCATTAGCACATCATTACCAATGTCACGTCCCATCTGGAAGTTCACATATGGATAACGGCGTGATGATGGTTTAATATCATCAATATCGATTTTATCCAACGTCTTTTTACGTGAAGTGGCTTGCTTCGATTTGGAAGCGTTCGCACTGAAACGTGCAATGAAGGCTTGTAATTCTTTAACTTTTTCTTCTTTTTTCTTATTTTGTTCCTGAGAAAGTTTAAGTGCCAGCTGACTAGACTCATACCAGAAATCATAGTTACCTGCATAGATTTGGATTTTACTAAAGTCCAAGTCCGCAATATGTGTACATACCTTGTTTAGGAAGTGACGGTCGTGAGAAACAACGATAACTGTATTCTCGAAGTTAATCAGGAATTCTTCCAACCACTGAATCGCTTTCAAGTCCAAGTGGTTAGTCGGCTCATCCAGTAACAGGACGTCTGGCTTACCAAATAGAGCTTGAGCAAGTAAAACTTTCACTTTGTCGGAACCGTTAAGTTCTGACATTTTCATTGTATGAAACTTCTCAGAAATTCCAAGACCTTGAAGAAGGATAGCTGCTTCGGATTCTGCTTCCCATCCGTTTAGCTCTCCGAATTCACCTTCAAGTTCAGCAGCACGCATGCCGTCCTCATCTGAAAAGTCCTCTTTCATATAAATCGCATTTTTTTCAGTCATAATATCATAGAGCCGTTTGTGCCCCATAATCACAGTTTCAAGAACTTGCACTTCTTCGAATTCGAAGTGATCCTGTTTTAGTACTGCCAGGCGATCGTCATTATTTAAAATGACGTTCCCGGTTTGCGGTTCGATTTCACCGGAAAGTATTTTAATGAATGTTGATTTACCGGCACCATTTGCACCGATTAGCCCATAACAATTCCCAGGGTTAAACTGTATATTAACATCTTCAAATAGTTTACGGTCTCCAAATCGAAGACTTACATTACTTACTGCTAACATAATTGACCTCCTAAAATTCACACTTTGCCCATTATAGCACGGATTGTCGTTACGGTGGGGGAATTTACAGTGGCAAAATTCAAATTTCAAGCTTACAATACATCTATGGGTATATCGTCTAAATTGTTCAAGAACTTTCTTTCTTTTGAAGAGCTCTGCGATTTTTATATGCTGGCAATGTGCCAAGTTCTTTATTGATCAAATACTCCATTTGTACATAATGTTTGCGAGAGGGTAATCCAAGCGGATCCAGCCCTTTCATCGTGTTAATGAAGTAATACCCATTGATTTGGCGGAACACAACAACGGTGTCAGGAAACATGTCGAATACACTTTTAACCTGATATTTCCGTGTATAGGACCAATGAATTAGTTTCATAGACTTCATCCTTTCACAGAAAATTATACGACTAGAAGAAACCAAACGCAAGTTCGATGCCGATATCAGAAAGGAATCCTTATGAATCCTAACCAACTCACAACAAAAAAAACAGTACTCTTGATCTTTGCAATCTTTGCAGTGTCCTTAAACATGCGGCCAGCCATTACATCAATTGGTCCGCTCCTTGACTTAATTAGGGGGCAACTGTCATTGACGAATGCACAAGTGAGCCTTCTGACGGCCTTGCCCGTCATCTGCATGGGCGTGTTTGCTTCATTGGCTCCAGTGCTAAATAGGAGATTCGGTTTGAATGCAACGATGATTTTCATGGTTGCAGTCATTGGTGTAATGACTGCACTTCGTGATTTCATACCAACGTATACAATGCTCCTAGTTTCTTCTATTGGAGTAGGGATTGCAATTGCCATCGCCGGTCCATTACTTTCAGCAATGATTAAGCAGAACTTTCCTCACCGTGCTGGTCCTGTAATTGGAATTTATTCTTTCGGTCTCGGAGCGGGAGCTACTGCAAGTACGGGATTATCCGCATATTTCTACGAATTGACCGGCTCCTACCCATTTGCGCTCAGTATTTGGGCAGTTCTGGCATTTGCAGGAATTGCAGTTTGGCTCGCTTCTGCAACTGATCAGCTAGTCGTACATCAACAAGCAGGAAAGTCATCTAAACAAAAAGTAAGCGAATTCCGTTCACCTTGGAAAAACAGCAAAGCGTGGTTATTCCTATTCTTCTTCGGTTTGCAGTCAGCAGCGTTTTTCTCAATCGTTATCTGGCTTGCGCCAATCGCAATTTCGAAAGGGATGACAATTGTGCAAGCGGGTACGCTGGTCAGTCTTATGACGGCGGTACAAATTGTTTTGAATATTACAATTCCACTTATGATGGAACGTTATCCCGGCAGAAAAATGTGGCTGCTGTTTATTCTCCTAATTGGGTTAGTTGCAGTTGGAATGTTTGCGACAGGGCATGTACCGTTTTTGTGGGTTGGTGCGCTTCTAATGGGAGTGCCGTTAGGAGGCATGTTCCCGATTGCACTTGTCCTGCCGTTAGATGAAACTGAGAATGCAGCAGAAACTAATTCTTGGACAGCGATGATGCAAACAGGCGGATACATTATCGGCGGAATTTTGCCGTTACTAATCGGAGTATTATATGATGCAACCAATAACCATCAAGTGACGATCGCATTATTTGCCTCACTATTTATCGGTATGATCATTTTGGCATTGTTAATAGGGGATAAAACTGAATAGAGGAATTGGAAAAGGGATGCCCGGTTGGGGCATCCCTTTGTTTTTTTGTATAGCCGATTATTGAATATCAGAAAATGTTACTTCTATTATCATCTAGAATTGTGTATTTACTCACAACGATCATTGCCGCGGTCGTTGTTCAGCAGTTGTTTCCTAACATAAGCAACGCAAACCCTACCTACTTTTGCGTCCTTGCGGCCCTATAGCCGCGCCAGTTTGAATACGTATAATGGGTAAACATTCCGCAGAATGCCAGTATTCAAGAATCAGCTAACTGGTTATAACTTAATAATCATAACACCTTAACGTGAGACAGTCAACAATTGATTTAGAGGGCTTGGTTTATTGGATGAATTGGTTCTAAAAGAAAGGGATGTTTCTTACAGTAAGCTATATGGCTGCAGAAAGGTGGAGATTGCATGGAAATTGACGGCGTCTTTTCAGGCGGGGGATTAAAGGGGCTTGCGTTAGTTGGCGCGTGTAAAGTGTTCGAACAAAATGGCTACACGTTTAAGCGTACTGTCGGCACGAGTGCAGGAGCCATTGTCGCTGCAATGTTAGCAGCCGGATACACGGCGGTTGAAATGGAAGACATCATGCAGCAGCAAAACTTTCCCGAACTGCTAGATGCAAGAAAGACATTTATCCCGATTCCATTTATGAAGTGGCTGCAGCTTTATTGGCGTATGGGGCTATATCAAGGAACGGCACTAGAAAATTGGTTTAGTGACATCCTGGCAGAAAAAGGAGTTTATACATTTGCAGATCTGCCGGAAGGCTCCCTTAAAATTATTGTATCTGACTTAACTAATGGAAAATTGATTGTGCTGCCTGATGATCTAGGAGAGTACGGGTTAAGACCAGATTTTTTCCCTGTTGCCCGTGCGTTACGAATGAGCACAAGTATTCCTTTCTTTTTCGAACCGGTTATCCTGCATTCATTAGCAGGAAACTCAGTGACCGTAGATGGCGGAGTGCTTAGCAATTTTCCTTTATGGGTATTCAATGAGCCTGAAAATGGAGAAATCCGCCCGATTGTTGGTATGAAATTGAGTCACAATCCAGCAGATAAGAAAAAAACAGTTATCCGAAATGGATTGGGACTTTACGAAGCACTCTTTACGACGATGAAGGACGCTCACGATGAAAAACACGTTTCTAAAAGATTAGAAAAAGATGTTCTCTTCATTCCGACAGACGGAATCTCCGCAGTGCAATTCGATTTGTCAGACGAGCAAAAAGACACACTAGTTATTAGCGGAGAAGTATCAGCTACCAACTTTTTAAAACAATGGGGAAAATCACCCTCGTTAACGAGAATAGTTTGAAAATTAGGTAAGTAAATATGTTGTTTTTTGTCGAGAACTGGTATAATAGTCTTAAGAGATAATGACTACTTTGCTAGAAGGACGGTGTTCGGTATGAAGATATCCTTAAAGCATTTATTGTTGGCCATCGCATGGCTTTCTATTACATTAACATTAGCAAGCAGTCTATATGCCGGATACCGTGCTGATCAGCAAACCCTTGAAAAAACTACGTTAGAAACAAACTTTGCTTATGCGCAAAAGTTAGCGAAAACGACAGAAGATTTTCTTTTAAGAACCGAAAAAACTCTAGCGTATTCTGCGAATGAACTGTCTCTCTCATTAAGTTCTGCTGACGCTGCGAAACTGAATCATGAAGCAGAACGATTAGTAGTTCAAGCAGATTCGTTAAGTTCAGTAATTATTGCAGACAGCCGCGGAATTGTCCGGGGAACATCTTCAGGCATTCGAGAGTTAATCGGAAAGCCGCTGACAGACGATGTTGGAATTGAGACGTTAACTGCAGGTAAACCTTCAATCAGTAAGCCTTACCAATCACAAACTGGACGATTGGTAGTTTTTATATCTACACCGATCCTTGATGCCTCAAATCATGTGATGGGGTTGATTGGCGGAAGTATTTATCTTAAAGAAGAAAACATCTTGAATGACTTATTGGGACAACACTTTTATGAAGATGGTTCATACGTTTATGTCGTCGATGAAGAAGGCATGCTGCTGTACCACTTGGATCGTGGCCGTGTGGGAGAGTATGTCACAAAGAACAGGGTAATAGCAGAGTTAAGGAAGGGAAATAGCGGCAGTATGAGGCTCTTGAACAGCAAAAATCAGGATATGCTGGCTGGTTATGCCTCAGTCCCTCTTACGAAGTGGGGAGTCGTTTCCCAAAGACCCACTGCAATCGCACTGGCTTCCTCAAAAGTGATGCTGAAGGAAATGATTTTAAAGTCACTCCCATTTATTCTATTATCTGCACTGATTATTTTATATTTTGCTTCAAAAATTGCTCAACCACTTGAAAAATTAGCGAGTTATGCGACCCATCAATTAGAAAGAGAAGGTCATTCAACGCTAGAGAGCGGTGCATGGTATCATGAAGCAATTCAGCTGGATCTCGCTTTAACTGACAGCTTTAGCAGGTTCCAGGATAAAGTTAATCATTTTATACAAGAATCTTCTACGGATTCCCTCACTGGCCTTTTAAATAGGAGAGCCCTAAACGAGCAAGCCAGAGTCCTTGTGGAACAAAAAGTTCCCTTTTCCTTAGTGATTTTAGATATTGACCGATTCAAGAGAGTCAATGATACATATGGCCATAATATGGGAGATGAAGTGTTAAAATATTTAGCTGGAAAGTTAAAGCATTACACAAAAGACAAAGGAATGTGCTATCGTTTTGGCGGTGAAGAATTTGTGATACTTTTACCTGAAATTGAATTCCCGGAAGCGACTGAACTAACAAATACTATTAGAATAAATGTGTTTTCTGAAGTTAGTCCCATCGGTGAGCCGATTACTTTTTCTGCTGGAGTGGCTAATATACCCGAACATGCTGAGCACTTTTTACGACTGCTTGAATTGGCTGACGAATGCCTTTACTATGCAAAGGAAACTGGCCGCAACCGGGTCGTCAATGCGAATGACCGGAATCATCACATGTAGGCAAACTTCCATGCAGCACAAAAAAGTGGTAAACTGGACAACAGCTTAGAAAGAAGCAGGTGTTGAAGATGATCGGTAGAAATGATCCGTGCCCATGCGGCAGCGGAAAGAAATATAAGAAATGTTGTGCAGGTAAAGAAGAGCTCACTGTAGAAATCGTTCAAGCGGAAGAATTGGAACGCACTCTGCAGTCGTTTTATGATGAATATCCAAAGCAAAAAGACTTTGGGGATTATCGTGAATTCGCCATCCAATGGAAACTTCCACTTTCTGCAGCGTATTCAGAAGAAATGATTGAAGCGATAGCATTAGATGAATTCTTCTTCCATAATCGGACGGATATCTGGGAAGGTTTTGCGCGAAAGCAATTGAAGAAAGCGGTTCGTCCATCCGTTATTAAAGTTCTTGAGAGCTGGACAGTGCCACAAACTTTACTAGGACAAGTGGTTAAGACGGAAGAATCCTACTTAACCGTTTACGACCGGCTGAATAACCGGACGGTCTTGTTGCGCAGAGAGTCAGATAAGCCAGTACCAGAAGATGTTCATCTCTGGTGTTTCACGTTACCGGACGGTGTGGATGGAGTTCTCGCCGTCTCAACGCTTATCTTCTTCCCAGTCGACCAAAGTTCTGTATTTGATGAATTTGTAACAGCGTTTACCAATGTGGATCAAGATACAGAAACATACATGAAGAATCATTCAGTGAATTTGTGGGAACAGTTAGCGGAAAATGGATATAAAGGAGAAGAGTTCACAGATTTCGAACAAGGCGTCCTAGCAAGAATTGCCTCATTCCTAGAAGCACATGCTCGTAAATCGGATGAACTCTTGGAGTTAATTGAAGACTATTTAGTCGAAGAACAACCGAACGCTCGCAAAGATGTCGCCATTGCAGCTGGCGCCATCCGTTACGGACAAGAAAAGGGATTGTTTGAAACTCTCGACTTTACAGTGAAGGCGATTGCTGATGAATTCGGTGTATCCCCGTCATCTTTAAACCGTTATTACAACGGTATCACAGAGTATACTGAAACGAAAATGAATGAATAATGATCAGATGCCCATGCTCAATTTTGAGCATGGGCTTCGTTTTGTCTGTGGGGAATGTTTGGGGGAGGGTATTCTTATGAGTGAACAATGCTCATATAACCAGGGGAATGATCATAAACCCGCGAAAGCGCTCATAAAACCAGGGGAATGATCATAAACCCGCGAAAGCGCTCATAAAGCCAGGGAAGTGATCATAAACCCGCGAAAGCGCTCATAAAGCCGGGGAAGTGATCATAAACCCGCGAAAGCGCTCATAAAGCCGGGGAAGTGATCATAAACCCGGTTCTTACGGTGGTTTGGGGAGGATTTGTTTCGTCATTTTCTGGGTATAGTTTTAGAAAAAACGAAAGGGTGGCTCCCTATGGAATTGCTAACGAATTTAACACTTCCGTTCATAGAAAAAGATCAACTCTTGTATTTCAAACAGACAGATGATGTGATTTTTCTTATTATTGAACTTCGTTCTAGTTCTTCCAAATGCCCAAAGTGCCAGGAAACTTCCCATCGTCGCCATAGCCGATACACTCGATTGGTGAAAGATTTAGCTAATGCAGACACTCCGGTCGAAATCCAGGTGATTACAAGTAAGTGGTTCTGCGAAAATACCGAGTGTGACGCACGGGTTTTCACTGAGCGAATCTCATGGCTACAACCTTATCACAGAAGAACAGAACGATTAGAAAGAGTGATTGAGACCATCGGATTTTCGACGAGTTGCCTGGCTGCGGAAAAGATCTGCCGCTCTCTTCACATTCCAGTCAGTCATGACACGATTTTACGATCCATAAAAAACAAATCATTTACCCCAGAGAAGCCTGAGGGCTCTCCCTTTTGTAGGAATTGATGACTTCGCGTTCAAGAAGCGTCTATCTTATGGAACGATTTTTATTGATTTGGAGACAAACAAGCCGCTAGGGTTGATACCGACAAGAGATTCAGCGGAAGTCACGAAGTGGCTTTTAGGCCATCCGGAAATCTGTCTTATTACTCGGGACGGATCAAGAGGGTATGCCAAGGCAGTTCATGATGCTTCGCCTACTATTCAGCAGGTGGCTGATCGCTGGCATGTACTTCATCAGCTGTTCGAAGCGTCAAAAAAAGCCATTTATTCGTGTATCCCTAGGAAGTGGAACGCATCTTCTATAACCGAGGATAAAAAAGTTGAAACGACTTTAGCCCAAGAGTCTGATTCGGTTCCATGGAACCGGTCTGAAGAAAGATGGCAGCGTATTCAACAATCCCAGCAGTTATTTTCAGAGGGATATCGTGTCGCAACTATCGCACGGAAACTCGGCGTTGTAAGGAACACCGTCTACTCCGACTTAAATCAGACAGTGCCTCCTTATGAGGAACGTGCTTCGCCGGATACCGCCTACTATCCCTTGGTTTCTTCACTGGTGAAAGATAAAATGAGTTCCGACCAAATTGAGGAGACATGCCGATCTCAAGGGTATACTGGATCCCTGGATACATTGACTGGAATGATTACGAGCGCACGTAATCGCTCTGCTAAATTGGAAACCCCAGGTCTGTCTTTTCGGCAAAAGACCTTACGGTTATTATGGAATCCTGATAATGAAGACGTTCTTGAAGAACTACAAAGCTTCCATCCTGACTTTCTGTCAACATTCCCTTTGATAAAAGAATTAAGTAAGCTAATTCATTCATTTCGATCATTGATCAAAGAAAAAGCAGCTGACCAATTGCCACAATGGATAGAAAACCATAAGGGTTTTGAAAATAAATCTATCCAATCGTTTTTCCAAGGAGTGAAAAACGATTTAGACGCCATTCTGCTTGGGATACGTTTGCATTGGAGCAATGGTCCAACAGAAGGAAATGTCAATCGATTAAAGACACTTAAGCGCTTAATGTATGGTCGAGCAGGCTTTAAGGTCTTGGAAAAGCGAGTATTGTATCACCTGTAATTATTTTCAAAAAGTAATCATTCAAGACGTAATAGGTTAGAGGCTAACTCCCCGTTTTCGCGTAAGAACCATAAACCCGCGAAAGCGCTCATAAAGCCGGGGAAGTGATCATAAACCCGCGAAAGCGCTCATAAAGCCAGGGAAGTGATCATAAACCCGAGAAAGCGCTCATAAAGCCAGGGAAGTGATCATAAACCCGAGAAAGCGCTCATAAAGCCAGGGAAGTGATCATAAACATAGCAAAGTGATCATAAACCACAAAAAGCGCTCATAATCCACCAATCATCTCACGTCCCCAAACAAACGCCAGCCATATTCATCAATTCAACGCAAAAGCCCCAACGGTGAACAACGCAAAAGCCCCAACGGTGAATCGATAATCTAGGCTGTTTGATGCTCAATCATTCACATTTAAATATCGTTAAAGGATTAATTGGTAACGCTTCGCTTTTTTAAATGCACAAGTTAATAACTTGCCGTCAATTGGACTCTAGATTGAAGAAATGATAACAATCGCTAAAAAAATATTCCTCCTACAAACAAAACAGCTGCTGACATCAGAAAACCTGACATCCAGCAACTGTTCTTAAATTAATTCGTTGTTTTTTCTCTGATGTTAAATTGTGCCCAATTACTTATTTCATAAGTCGGAATGTTATTCGTTGTATTTTTCAATCCATCTGGGTTATACCAACATGTATCCACCCCGTAATTCATGCCTCCACGGATATCCGAAGTGAGAGAATCACCGGTCATTAACACACGGGACTTGTCAGTCACGCCGAGACGATCCAGCGCTTCCTGGAAAATCTCCGGCCGCGGTTTTTGGAAACCGGCTTCATCAGAAGAGACAATTGTTTCAAAACGGTTATTTAGTGCTGAACATGCGACGCGGGCAATTTGTGCTTTTACAAACCCGTTGGTTACAATGGCTAGTCGGACATCACCTAAACGATCTAACATTTCCAAGACACCATCTATTAAATGAGCTTCCTTGCCAAGTAAAGTTAGATACGTGTCAGAAAAACTTACAGGATCCAGCTCAATCCCGAATTTATCAAATAATTGGCGGAAACGGCTCACGTTCAGTTCATCCATAGTCGTTGTGCCTTCTTCCAATTGCCGCCAAAGCACTTTACTAATTGCTTTGTATTCAGTTCTGTACCCATCTATTCCTTCTTCGAGTCCTGCTTGTGTAAATGCATTGCGGAATGCGTTCCGCTCACTTGTATTAAATTCTAAAAGGGTATCATCCAGATCGAAAAGGAAAACATCATAATTCATCGAAACATCACCTGTCTTCAAATTTGTTTGTAAAAGTATAGCATTCCCATCACGTTTAAAACAAGCTTTCAAATCAAAGAACGGTGTTTCCTCATTACCCGCATACACTAAATTGATTACCACTTTGTGCCTTTCCATAATTAATTTTTATTCCGTTTAACTTTTGATTGGAAGGGTATCACACAAAGAGAAGCAGATCATGAGGAGGTCGAAGCGATAATGTCAGTAAGTGAAGAACTTCAAACTCTGAAAGATTACCATTGTGAAAACCGTTGTGTACTAAGTGTGTATTTGAATACGAATCCAGCTGATCCTGATCAGCAGAAAGGTGCTTGGAAAATCCATTTAAAATCTGGATTAAAGCGTCTGGAGGAATACTTAGAAGCTTCAAATGAGAAAGAAATGGAAGCATTTAAAAAAGCAAAAGAAAGAGTTACGAAAGAAATTGAAAAAAACCAAAACGACTTGAAAAAAGGAGTCGTTATTTTCACAGCGGATGATCCCGACCTGTGGTCAGTCCACTATGTCCAAATTGCAGTTAAGACGAGCTTTCATTGGGAGAACCATCCAGTGATTGACGAGCTGCAATATATGTTGAAAGCGTATCCAAATTCGGGAGTCATAATGCCAAGTGTTGGAAATGTGCGAATAATCGACACCGCTATGGGCTACGTAGCAGATGATCTCGTCTATTATTTTGACTCAGGACTCGATGTGTGGCGAGAACAAAAAGGTATGAATCCATCGGGGAATAGAGGAACAGGCGGCAGTCATGTTGATGATTTGGATCAGAGACTAAAAGAAAATCTAGAGCGTTTCTATAAATCCATGGCATCCGATATCGATAAAATGAAAAAAGAACGTCATTGGGATGAAATCCACGTTATCGGTGAAGCCGAGTCTTCTCAGTCTTTCGCCGCTGCGATGAATCAAAAACCTAAAAGTGTGCTTCATAAAAATTTAAATAACTCGACACCAGATAAAGTGCTTCATGAAGTCTTTGAAAAATGATACTTTTAACTATGCGTCCATTTACATGGGACGCTTTTTTCGTCGCAATATATTGACAAATCGCATTCTGAATGAAACTGTGGTAGGATTTATAACAAAACTAGATAGGACGTGACATGAATGATTTCAATAACTATTCCTGAAATTGACGTAAAAATTGAACAACGGCTCCAAAAAGTATTGGCGAATATTGTACCCATCAAACCCATCTGCGGATTTGTCGACTTGCATGAAATTCCGCGCGACAAAGGCGGAATCATTTTATTCTACAACAAACAAGACGAATTGCTTTTTGTTGGTAAAGCACGGAAGCTGCGTCCGCGAGTGAAAAAGCACTTAGAAGACAACGTATCACCATTAAAACCGCATCGTGAAGAAATTAATAAGATTGCTGTAATCAACGTTGATGATGCAATGGAACGTGAAATTTACGAAACCTACATCATTAATACAATGCGTGCTAAGTACAACACAGATAAAGTCTTTTTCGAGTAAAGCAGGGAGGCGAGCACTTTGGATCAACGAATTGAAACTGTGCTAGAAGAACTGAAATCAATGCTTGGTCTTAACAAGTTTGTTCTTCACACATACACTCTTTCACAAGAAGTGTCTGCATTCGGCGGATTTGATATTCTGCTGAATGCAGACTGGCTTCCGCCTGCAGCAAAGGCACCCGATGAGGTTGACACTCTCCCGGATGGAACAGTTTCTACCCGGTATTCACTCCGTTTTCAGCAACTGCAGAATTCGTCAACTCAAGGTGAGCAATCTTTTGCTGACCCTATTGCGGCAAATGAAGAAGCATTTTTAAAATGGGTGCAACAACAGACTGGATTCGGTTCAGGAGATACCATTGTTTTAACCAATCGTACACGAAATGGAATTGATGGCGATGTCATGCA